>JAEYPB010000053.1 GCA_023411175.1 Bacillota bacterium
GTACCCCCATCCGGGGACGGGCGCGGACCCATTGGGCTTCGCGTAAATTTATTTTGAAAGGGGCGTGGAGAAACCATGACCTTCATGAGTGGCCTCTGGCAGCAGTTTCTCTCGCTCTTCTCGAACCTTTTTGTGCGCCCGGACTGGCGCAACATCCTGGATGTGACCATCGTTTCGGTGCTCGTCTACCAGCTCATCAGGGCGCTGGCGCACACGCGGGCGAACACCGTCCTGAAAGGCGTTTTCATCGTCATCCTGGTCACGGGGCTTTCGGAGCTTTTGCAGCTCAACGCCCTCAATTGGCTGCTTCTTCAGATGCTCAACATCGGCGCGCTGCTTCTGGTCATCCTGTTTCAGCCGGAGATCCGGCGCGGATTGGATCAGCTGGGGCGCTCCCGCTGGCGCTTGCTCCTTGGCACCGCGAAGGATGGGAAGACATCCGAAAAAGTGGCGCAGGAGATTACAGCCGCCCTCGTCAACCTCTCCAAGCGGCGCGTGGGCGCGCTGGTGGTGATCGAGCGGGGTACGGGCCTAAACGACGTGGTCGCCAGCGGCACCGCCATCGACGCGGAGGTCTCTCAGCCGCTGATTGAAAACCTGTTCGAGCCCAACACGCCCCTGCACGACGGCGCAATGGTCATTTCCGGAATGCGCATCGCGGCTGCCGCCTGTATCCTGCAGCTGTCGGACGACAATTCCATCAGCCGCGAGCTGGGCACCCGGCACCGCGCCGCCATCGGCATATCGGAATCCACCGACTCCGTTGCGCTGATCGTATCCGAAGAGACGGGCATCATTTCCGTAGCCCGCGGCGGACGGCTGACGCGCCACCTGGATGCGAAATCGCTCACCAATACGCTGACGGAGCTGTTCACCCCCGCGGACGCGGTCTCGCTCTCCTCGATCTTCCGGCGGAAGGAGGGCGGCCATGAGGGTGAATAGGACGGACATCAAAAAGCTCCTGCCCCACATCTGGAAGGGGCTGACCCACAACATCGGCTTTAAACTCCTGAGCGTCGTGATCGCGCTGGCGCTCTGGGGCTATGTGCTCTACGCGAACCCGTCGATCACCCGTGAAAAGACGCTCTCCGGCGTGAGCATTACGGTCAGCGGCCAGTCGGTTCTGTCCAGCCGCCTCCTTGCGCTATCCACGGACCTGGACAGCGTGCTCTCGTCTGCAAGGGTGACCGTCCGCGTTTCACAGTCTGCCTTTCCGCTGGTGTCCACCGACAATGTGAGCGTGGAGCTGGATTTGTCGAGCCTCCGCGGCACCGGAACGCAGACGGTGCGGCTGCGCGCGTCCACTACCTACGGCACTGTCACGCAGGTCTGGCCGGAATCGGTGGAGCTGGAGGTTGAAAAGCTCGACCAGCGCTACGTGCCCGTCAACCCGGTGATCACAGGCACCCGCATTGATGGCTACTGGTACAACTTCAGCCGGGTTAACCCGTCCCAGATCACGGTTTCCGGGCCGACTTCGCTCGTGCAGAAGGTGTCCTACGCGGAGGTGGATGTGGACGTGACCGGCCGCACCGCCGCCGGCAGCCGCGTAGAGCAGCTGCGCCTGGTCGACGCCCACGGAGATGCCGTGGAGGCCGATTACGCGCTTTCGCGCTCCACAAACTCCGCCACCGTGACCGTGGACATCTACCCCACCAAGCAGATCGAGGTGGTGGCAACGCCCGCAGAATCGGTGCTGGGAGACGTTCGGCGCGGCTATACGCTGGAATCGCTGGACGTCAATCCGAATACGGTGATGATCGCGGCGGACCAGTCGCTGCTCGACACGCTGGACCACCTCGCCATCGAGCCTGTGGACGTGTCCGGCGCCGACCGGACGTTCACCCAGATCGCGAACATTGCAATGCTCAAGGATATCAAGAATCTATCCAGCGATCAGGTCTCGGTTACGGTCAACATCGTCGAGCAGGTGCAGACCCGCCGCTATACCAATCTTGAGGCGTCGCTCACGGGGCTGAGCGATGGTCTCTCTGCCAGCTGGAGGTCTCCGAGGCTGGAGGTCAAGCTCAGCGGCCCCTACTCTCAGGTGCAGTCGCTGTCCCGGAACGACCTGATCGCCTGGGTGGATCTGACCGGTTATGGGGCGGGTACGTATGATCTGCCCGTTCAGGTCACGATAGACAATTATCCTGATCTGAGCATCACCGTAGACCCGGCGACCGTTCGCGTGACGCTGACCGAAAAGGCCAGCTGACGGAACGCGCCAAATCTGTCCGCGCAGTTTACCGTTTTTTCGTTGGAACCGGGCGCGCATCATCGTACAATGGCAAGGGGCTGCCAAATGGCGTGAACGGGGGCAGGAAGGGGTACTTATGCAACAAACCGCGTTTACTGATTCTTTCATCAAAGGCATGTTGGGCTGGATCCGCTGGATCGCCAGCTCCATTGCCAACCTCTTTCAGTCCGGTTCCGGTGCCTCCGGCGGCACATCCTTTCTTTCGTGGTTTGCCGGGAATTGGATCAAAATCCTGCTGGTCCTGATCGTCGTCGGCGTTCTGGTCGACTGGGTTGTGTGGATGGCCCGGTGGCGGCCCTACTGGGTTTGGTTTCGGAAGCGCCGCATCCTCCTGGACAACGAGGTGGATGACATCGACGACGACGACCTGATGATGCACTACGAGGACATGGGCCGACCCCGCGCGCGGCGCGGCCGCGCCGATGCGTATGCGGACGACCTGGACGAATTTGACGACGGAGAGCCGCTGGACGACTTCGACGAGGACTACGATGATCGGGACGGCGGGCATTACGACGACCGTTACGAGGAAGAGCCGGACGTCGAGGAAGACGGCGATCTCGATGGCGGCAACTTTGACGCGCTTTACGGAGCCCGCGGGAAGCGCGGCGCGGGTGCGGAACCCGCCGCTGCGGACCCGGACGGCGAGGCCGCTGAAGAGCCGGATGAGGACGACGACCTGCCGCCTGCCCGTAAATCTGGACGCGCTCCGGCGCGCAAGAAGCTCTTCGCACGCCGCCGCGAAAGCGCGGCGGACGCGGAAGACCCGTTCAGCATCGAGGGCGATTTCTTTGACGATTTGGGCGAGGACCCGATGGACGACGTCGTGATTCACCGCCGCAGGCGGCCCGATGTGCGCGACGATCAGGATACGTCCGTTTATCAACGGCCCGCCTTCCTTCCGGGGGACGAGCCCGGGGCTGTGCGCGGCGCGGATGAGGACGAGGGCTGGCACAGCGGCTACACCCAGCGCAGCGTGGAGCGCGGCAAGCGCAGAAAGCGGGATGCCGGCGCATGACACAGTTTGAACCCTGGCGCGGGAACCGGATCAAGGCGGTGGTCGGACACTACGGCAGCGGCAAGACCGAGATCGCGATGGCGCTGGCCATTCTGGCGGCGGACGCGGGACTTCGGGTAAAGGTCGCGGATCTTGACATTGTGAACCCCTTTTTCAGAAGCGCGGAGCAGGAGGCGGCGCTCCGGGACAAGGGCGTCGGGCTGATCGCGCCGCCCTACGCGCTGACCGGCGTGGATCTTCCGGTGCTGCCCGCCGAGGTGCAGTCCGTCTTTGACGACCCATCGATGCATGCCGTGCTGGACGCGGGCGGGGAGGAGGCGGGCGCGGCGGCGCTGGGGCGCTACAAGCCCTGGTTTGACCGAAGCGGCTGCGACCTTTACTATGTCGTGAACATATTCCGGCCCTTCTCGGAGGACGCCGGGCAGATCGTCGCTCAGATGGAGCGCATCGCGCACCGAGCGCGGCTCGCGCCCGCCGGGCTGATCAACAACGCCAATTTGGGCGCGTGGACCGAGCCGGAGCACCTGATCGAGGGGCACCGCGTGCTGACGCAGGTCTCGGAGCGCACCGGCATTCCGGTGGTCACCGCCGCCGGAGAAGCCCGTGTGCTAAAGGCTCTGACCCTCGAGGTTCCGGCGCTGCCGCTGAACCTATTGCTCAAGCCCGAATGGATGGACTGATCGATGGACGTTTTTGAAAAATTTCTCGCGCTGACGCTGCCCGCCGTGACGACACTCGCGGCGGTCGCGCTGCTTATAGCCTATCTTTTCAGGTATTTTTTGCCGGTTTTCCAAGGCGCGTCCGAACCCGCGGCTCGGCGCGCGCGCGGGCTTCACGGCGCGAAGCTTCTGGGCTGGATCGCGCTGTGGGTCGTGGTGTCGCGCCTTTTTTTGTACCTGATCGGACTGATCGGCTGCGCCGCGACAGGGCAGGTCGAAGGGTATCTTGCAAATCCCGGCGCCTATTGGGTGCGCTGGGACGCCAATCACTACCTGGGTTTGGCAGAAAACTGGTATGTGAACGAGGGCGACCCGCGCTTTCACATCGTCTTCTACCCGCTCTATCCGCTGGCGGTGCGTGTTTTGCGGCCGTTGTTCTTTGGCGATACCGTTCTGGCCGCCGTTTTTTTGTCCAACGTCTTTCTCATAGCCTCCTGCTGGGCGCTCTATGAGCTCGCCCGCGCGCAATACGGCGACCGCGGGGCCCGGCGCGCGGTGCGCCTGCTTCTCCTTTTTCCCACGTCGCTCTACCTGTCCGTTCCGTACAGCGAGTCAATTTTTCTGATGCTGACGCTCCTTGCCGTGCTTGCTGCGCGCCGGGACCGCATCTGGCTGGCGGTCCTGATCGGCGCGCTGGCCAGCGCATCGCGCATTCAGGGTCTGATTACCGCGATTCCTGTGTTTTACGAGGCGCTGCGCCTGGAAGCGGGCGACGGAAGGCCGAGACCCGCACGGGTGCTCGCCCGGGTGGCGCAGGTGTCCTTGATCGCGCTGGGCTTTGGCGCATACCTGCTTCTGAACCTGCAGGTGACCGGCAATCCCTTTCAGTTTCTGATCTACCAGCGCGAGCACTGGAGCCAGACGATGGGCAGTGTCTGGAACACGCTCCAGTACACGATTGAAAACGCGTTTCACTACGCGAGCATCCCCGCGCGGCAGGGCATATGGATCCCGCAGCTCGTTTCGATCGTCATAGCGTTTGTGATGATGCTTTCGACATGGCGGCGTGCGCATCCAGCAGACGGCGCGTATGCGCTGGTCTACGCCTGGGTGTCCTTTTCGCCCACATGGCTTTTGTCCGCTCCGAGGTATCTGATGGCGATGTATGCGCTGTACCCGATGCTGGCTGTCTTGACGCGAGATCGCTATCGCGAAGGGGCTGTCTATGCCATTTGCGCCGCCGGAACGGTCTACTGCGTCATGCAGTATGCGGTGTTTGGAAACCTTCTGTGACGGGTATAACCCAGTAAAGAGTAGGAAAGGCGGAACAAGCATGAAAAAGTTTTACCTCATTTTGCTGGCCGCGGCGCTTGTGTTGACAGCCATCGTGGTGGCTGCGGAGACCGCGCCGGTTGCGGAGCCCACCGAGGCCCCTTCGGCGGAAGCCACCCAGGCCCCGGAGGATGCCACCCCTGCGGAGGAAGCCGCGCCGGAGGCGTCTGCCGCGCCCATGGAAACCATCATCGGCGCGTTTTCAACCGTTGACCTTGACGGAAACGCCGTGGACAGCAACATCTTTTCCAAGAGCAAGCTGACAATGGTCAACGTGTGGGGCACCTTCTGTCCGCCCTGCATTGAGGAAATCCCGCATCTGGCAAAGCTGGACGGGGAGATCGAAGATTTCCAGGTGCTGGGCATTCTGGGCGACGCGGGCTCGAAGGGCGCGCTCTATGACAAGAACGTGGAGCTCGGCAAGGAGATCCTCACAAAGTCCGAGGCAGCCTATGTGAACGTGGTGCCGGATGATATCATAAACAGCAAGATGATGGCCTACATCACCGCCTATCCCACCAGCTTCTTCATGGATCAGAACGGGCAGATCGTCGGCAAGGCGATCGTTGGCTCCATGAGCTATGACGATTGGAAAAACGTTATCACGCAGAAGATGGCCGAGGTTGAAGCGGCCTGATACAGCAGCCAGATTTCAAAGAACCGGCGCGGCCCCCCAAAGTCG
>JAEYPB010000031.1 GCA_023411175.1 Bacillota bacterium
TCCCCAAGTTTTGTCCGCAGCGCCCGCTGCTCTGGCGTGATCCTGCTCTTTCCCATTCGTAAACCTCCGTGATGTTTCTATTCTACCACCACTTACGGTTTACACAAAATTTGGGACGGTCTCCTTGTTGATGCAATAGAATCACTTGGTTTGTTTGCAACGTAGTCCTTTGCCAAATTGGTAAAACTATCGTCCGTCCAACGGCACGAGGGATTGAGAATGATTTGCCTTGAGCCCCTTCTTTCCCTCGGTTTTTGACTGCCCTCATATTTTGGACTTTCATCAGAGTTCAGTCGTCCACGCCGATCATGACGCTGGTAGCTTTGATGATCGCATAGGCCGTTTTGCCCACCTCCAGCTTGAGTTCGTCCACCGACTTAATCGAAATCGTGGCCGATACCATGTTGCCGCCGCCGATGTCCAGCGTGACGATCGCGTTGACCGCGCCCCTGTCGATCTTAACCACCGTGCCCTTGAGCTGGTTTCTCGCGCTGATTTTCATATGAATCCCTCTTTTCGTTCCGTTACAGCCGGAACATGCGCCCGGTCTGCGAAAAGTCGTATTCGCCGAGCCGCTTCAGCTCTATTATAAACGCTTCCGAGCACACGTAATCGATCACCGCGCGGTAGGGCGCGTCGTCCTTGCGCGCGGCGAGGATCACCATGTCATACCACTCCTGTTGCATCGGGATAAAGTCCACGCCCGCAACCTGCCGGGCCGCGGCCTGAATGCCCACGCCCACATCCGCGTCGCCCGCCGCCACCGCGATGGCCACCGCGGCGTGGTTTCCGCGCTCTGTTTCGTAGCCCGAAACCCGGTTCGCCGGGATGCCGAATTTTCGGAATTTTTCGTCCACCAGCACCCGGATGCCGCTGCCCTTTTCCCGGTTGACCATTTTCACGTCCGGCCGCGCGAGGTCCACCCACTCCCCGATGCCCTTGGGGTTGCCCTTCGCGGTCAGAAAGCCCACCGCGCGCCCGAAGAGCCGGATCACCACCGCACTCGTGCCAGGCAGCAGTTTTTCGATGTAGGTCAGGTTGTACGCGCTGGCCTTTTCATCCCACAGGTGGGCGGTGGCGATGCTGGCGCGCCCCGAGTACAACTCCACCAGCGCATTGTAACTGCCCTGGTGCGACCGGAGCATTTGCGGCATCCCCCTGAGGCCGTTGAAGTGGGCGGCGATCAAATCGAGGGATGGGTCCTGCCCGCACAGAATCATGGGGCCGGGCGCGCCGCGGGCGGGTTCCGGCGGCGGGGATGCCGGGGCCGCGGCGGGCGCAAGCCTTGATTCGATGTCGCCGCGCCGCACCCGAATCTGCTTGCCGATCTTGTAGTGCGGAAGTTCGCCCCGCTTGATCATTTCATAGACGGTATTTTTGTTGATCCGGAGCAGCTCGGCCGTCTCCTGAACCGTCAATAAATCTTCCACGACGGTCGCCCCCTTTTTCTTTTCCCATTGTATCCCGTCCATGCCGCACTGTAAAGCGGATTTTAAGTATGACCGCACGCTCTGCGGAAACGGGCCTCGGCGCGGACTATCATCTTAACAGCGCCGCGACCCCCGAATTTCGCAGGCGATTGCCCAGCCCGCGCTTTGCGCGCTTGACAGCCGCGGCGGCGGCTTATACAATAAAGGATGTATCAAACGATATTCATCGGATGACGTTCGTCCCGTTTCGCCCCAATTCCTTCGCCCCCGGCGGTTGCCGCCGAACTCCCGCGCTCCTCGCGGGCGCGTGGACTGAACTTCTCTGCGACTGATGAGATTGCCGCCCTAAGCACGTCATACCCCTCGCTGGCGCGTAGCGCTGACGCGACGATGACAGACGCTCTCCTCCGCGCTCCGGGTGCGCGGCGCAAAGCCTCGCGCAAAGGATGTGATCCGCCTGAACTGGTTCCCGCTCTGGAATTCGCTGCGCATTTCGGCGATTTCGACGCTTTTGACGTTCTTCGGCGGCATCTGGGCGGCCCACCGCATCGCCCGCGCGCCGAGGGTAGTCAAGGGCGTGCTCGACACGCTCCTGACGCTGCCGCTGGTGCTTCCCCCCACTGTCATCGGCTTTTTCATCCTGATCACGGCGGGACCCAAGGGGCCCGTGGGTGCGCTGATGAAGCGCTGGTTTGACCTGACCATCACCATGCGCTGGCAGGCGTCGGTGATTGCGGTAAGCGTCGTCACCTTCCCGCTGATGTACCGCACCGTGCGCGCGGCCTTCGACGCCTTTGACCGGGACCTGATCCACGCCGGGCAGACGCTGGGGCTGAGCGACACGTTCATCTTCTGGCGGGTGCTGCTGCCGGGCTGCCGCGATGCCATCCTGGCCGGCGCGGTGCTCTCCTTCGCCAGGGGTCTGGGCGAATACGGCGCGACCAGCATGGTATCCGGCTACATTGCGGGGCGCACCGCCACGATTTCCACCTCGGTGGCCTACTTCTGGCAGATCGGGCAGGACGCCGAGGCCTTTTTCTGGGTGGGCGTCAACCTGGCCATTTCGCTTTTCGTCATGGTTGCGGTCAACCTGCTGGAGAAGCGAAGGGGAACCTGAAAACACGAGGAGGGCGTGCATGCTGTCCGTTCGCATCCAAAAAGCGCTGGGGGACTTCCGGCTGGATCTTGTCCTCGAAGCTGGCAACGAATCCTGCGCGCTCTTGGGCGCGTCCGGCTCCGGCAAGAGCATGGCGCTCAAGGCCATCGCGGGCATCGTCACGCCGGACGCGGGGCGCATTGCGGTGGACGGCGAGGTGCTGTTCGACTCGGAAAGGCGCGTCAACCTGTCCCCCCGGGAGCGCCGCGTGGGGCTGATGTTCCAGCACTACGCGCTGTTCCCCAACATGACGGTGGAGGAGAACATCCTCTGCGGCCTGAACCGGGCGCAAAAACCCGCCCGCCGCGCCAAGGCGGCGGATCTGATCGAGCGGATGCGCCTCGGAGAGCAGCGCGGCCTATACCCTTCGCAGCTGTCCGGCGGGCAGCGGCAGCGGGTGGCGCTGGCGCGGATGCTGGCGTCGGAGCCGCGCCTCATCATGCTGGACGAGCCCTTCTCCGCGCTGGACAGCCACCTGCGCTGGCAACTGGAGCGCGAGGTTTTTGATGTTTTGAAGGATTTCCCCGGTACCGCGCTCATGGTCTCCCACAACCGCGACGAGGCGTTTCGGCTGTGCGACCGGATTGCCGTATTGGAAGACGGACATGTGAGCGCCGCGGGCGAACGGCGGCACCTGTTCGACCACCCCATGACCCGCGCCGCCGCGGTGATGACCGGGTGCAAGAACCTGGCCCGCGCCGAAAAGGCTGGGGACAACCTGCTCTTCGTGCCGAATTGGAGCGCGACGCTAAAGTCCTTGGATCCCGTTCCGGCGGATGTGCGGTGGGTCGGCGTCCGGGCCCGGCAGATCCTCCCGGCGGAGGACGGCGCGGGCGAAAACCGGCTTTTCTGGTCGCTGACCGACCACATCGAAGGCCCTTTCAGCCACATCCTGATGGTCGCCTGCTCCGGCGGTCGAGCGCCGATCCGCTGGGAGCTGTCAAACGAAGCCTACCAGCGCCTGGAGGGCAAAACCACGGGCTTTCTCACGATGCCGCCCGAGCGTGTACACCCGTTGGTGGACTGATCCGAAGGCACCGGGGCTACGCCCCTTCGGGATACGCCTTCGTGATGTCCATCGACGCGGCTTCGCCTGCCGGCCAGGCCGTCTCCTCTGGCTGGATGGCACTTCCCTGCGCGGCCGCTTCTTCCGGGCAAGCCGCCTCTTCCGGCACGATGTCCGGCTCCCGCTCGATTTCGTCTCCCGGCAAGATCGCCTCTTCCGGCGTGGCGGCAGTCCCCTGCGCGGCCTCTTCTTCCAGCCAAGCCTCATCTTCCGGCGGGGTGGCAGTCTCCTGCACCACCTCCGGCGCTTCCTTCGTATCGCGCTTGGGCAGCGCCTTGACGACGGTAATGACGCACATGACCGAATGGCCGTTTTTTGATTGGGCCCTAATGGTGGCGGTGCCGGTCCTGCTCTTCGCCGCCTTCACGACGCCATCCTTCGTAACCGCCGCCACCTTTGTATTTGAGCTCGCCCAGGTGAGCGCCTTCTCGGTGCAGGCCTCGTCCGTCACGACGTCCGCGCCCAGATCGTAGCGCTGGCCAAAGGCCAGCGTCACCGCCTCCGTCCTGATCGAAAGCACTTCGGGAAGCCGCAAGACTGTAACGAGGCAGGTATCAAAACGCCTGTTTTCGGTGACCGCCTGAACGGTTGAAGAGCCTTCGCGTACCGCCGTCACAAGACCGGTCTCGGCGTCCACCGTGACGCTTGTACCGTGAAGCTCCCAGCGCAGCCCGCGGTAACTGGCGCCGCTGGGCAGCGCCTTCGCGGAGAGCCGGACCGAGCGGAGCGCGTCGCTCGCGCCGTTTATGTAGATAACCGCGTCCCGCTTGTTCAGCTTGATGGCCTTTTCCCGCACGCCGACGACGAGGTTGACGCTTTGGGCCGTACCGCTCCCATCCTTCGCCCGGGCTGTGATCTTCACCTTGCCCGGCCGGATGCCCACGACCACCCCGCGCCCGTCCACCACCGCGCACGCCCTGTTTGACGAAGACCATTTTAACGATTTGTCGTTCGCGTCTTCGGGGGCGACGCCCGCCACAAGGCGCACCTTTTCGCCCTTATAGACCAACGCATATCCGTTTTCCGGGCTTACCGAAATTTCCTCCACCGGCCGCGCGACCGTCAGAACGCAACTGGCGCTCTTTCCGCTTCCGTCCGTCGCCGTAGCGGTGATGACGGCCTGCCCCAGCGCGCGGCCGGTCACCGTGCCGTCCGCCGAAACCTCGGCCACGCGTTCATCGCTGCTGCGCCATGCCAGCGCTTTGACCGAGGGCTTGGACGGCGAGCGCTTCACCGCCAGCTTTTTACTGCGGCCTATGAAGACCTTCTCCGCAGGCGCAAGCTTCACGCTTGCAACCGGGGTGATCACCCGAAGGCGGATGGCCCCTTTGACGCCCGTGCCGTCCTTTGCGATGGCATAGACCGTGACCGCGCCCACCTTCCGGCCGTAGGCGCGCCCGTTCGCATCCACCGTCGCAACCTTTGTGTTGCCGGATCGCCACGTCACACCCTCAAAGGCCGTCGCCGGACGTACCGTGGCGCGGAGCTGAAGGCGTTTTTTGAGGTGCAGATACTCCTCGCCGGTTGGCGCGGCGACTTCAACCGCCGTCGCCGGATCGGCCACCCGCACGGCGCAGGAGGCGTTTCGTCCGCTTCCGGACGTCGCGATGATGGCGGCGGTGCCCGGCGCCACCGCCGTCACCGTGCCATCCTGCGCCACCGCCGCGACGGATTCGTTCTCGCTACGCCAGGCGAGCGCCTTGTCGCTGGCCGTGGACGGCGAAAACCCCGCCGTCAGCTTTTTCTTCTGCCCGGTCAACACCAGCGCCTCCGAAGGTAGAGTCAATTTCGCAAGCGGGGTGTAGACCCGAACGGCGAGAAATCGCTTCGCGCGGGCAACTCCTTTTGAATCCTTCGCCGTGACCGAGATGACCGCGCGCCCGTTTTTAAGGCCCGTGACCAGGCCTGACCTGCCCACAACGGCCACCTTCCGATCGGAGGACGCAAAGATGACGCTGTGCCCGGAACTGACACCGACGCCGATCTTCATCGTTCCCCTGACGATGAGGCGCACGGTGCCGTCCTCCTCGGTGGCGATCCCCTCCGGCAGGGAGAGTACGAGGTCCGCCAGATCGTCTCCGGCGCGAACGGCTCCGCCTTGCGCGCGAGCTGCTCCGCACCCAAAGCAGAGGACGAGAATCAAAGCGGCAAGTGCCGCCTTCAGCCTTTGTTGTGACATTGCGCGACCTCCAAAAAGACTGTTGCTTCAGAAGTAGCTTCTCCTCGGTAAAAGAAGGCGCAGGCAGCCGAAGCGCGGCCGGTAAAATCCATCATCTCGATTATAACATCCCGCCGCATGCGAAACAATCAGAAAATATTCAGGTCTTTTTCAATTAATTTATGCACTTATGGTGTTCATTTCGAGCAAACGCAAAGCGCCCCAAAAAGAGGCGCTTTAAAACTCTTGCCTTCGGCTCAGCCACCGGAATCCTCCCACTCGTCAAAGGGGTGGGTGACGCCGTCTTTCCTGTATCCGATCACGGTTTCAAGGTTTACATCGTGGCAGGAGCGAAAGATGTTCATCTCGACGTTCGGGTTCACCTTTTTGAGCTGCGCGATCAGCGCCTTGACTTCGGCACGTTTGCCGCCGCCGCCATCCCCCAGCGCGCAGTTCTCGGTGAAGCGGCAGGCGCAGTTGAGAAACGTCAGATGGTTCAGCTGCCGCCACGCGACGATGTCCTTCTCCCGCACCATGTACATCGGGCGGATCAGCTCCATGCCCGGGAAATTTGTGCTGCGGAGCTTGGGCATCATGGTCTTCATCTCGCCGCCGTAGAGCATGCTCAGAAGCACCGTTTCGATCACGTCGTCAAAGTGGTGCCCCAGTGCAATCTTGTTGGCACCCAGCTTCTGGGCGTTTTTGTACAGGTGACCGCGCCGCATCCGGGCGCACATGTAGCATGGATTGTCGTCCATCCCGGCCACCGCGTCGAAGATGTCCGTCTCAAAGATTCGGATGTCAAGCCCCATCAGTTCGGCGTTCTCCTCGATCAGGCGGCGGTTCATCGGGTGGTAGCCGGGGTCCATCACGAGGAAGGACAGCTTGAAGTCGACGTTGCCGTGGCGCTGGATCTCCTCCAGGCACTTGGCCATCAAAAACGAGTCCTTGCCGCCGGAGATGCAGGCGGCGATGTGGTCGCCGGGCTGGATCAGCCGATACTGGCTGAGGGTGCGGGTGAACGACCGCCAGATGGTCTTGCGGTAGGTGGTGATGATGCTGCGCTCGATTCTCTCCCGTGCGTCCACTATCTCGCCTCCAGCTCCGCCGCGCAGGCCCGGAAGGCGCGCAGCGCTTCGTCGATTTCGTCCTCCGTGGTCAGGTGGCTGAGGCTCAGGCGCACGGTGTTCATGGCGCGCCTGCGGTCGCCGGTCATCGCGAGCACCGGGCGGGACGGCGAGGCCGGCGCGCAGCAGGCGGATTTCGACGACACAAAGATGCCCGCCTCGTCAAGCCTCGCGATCAGGTCTCGCGCGCGAATGCCCGTGACGCTTACGTTCAGGATGAAGGGCGACGCGTCCAAAGGGCTGTTGACGCTGGCGAAACCCATCCCGCCGAAGCCCTCCCGCAGGCGGCGGTTGAGGCGGACGACGGCTTCCAGCCGCTCGTTCAAATGCTCCAGCGCATCCTTGAGCGCAGCCTCCGCCGCGACGGAGAGCGCCAGCGCGGGGGTGCCGCTTCGGTAAGGCGTCTGGCCGACGCCGCCGTAGAGTACCGGCTCAACGCGCATGCCGCCCCGAACGATCAGAACGCCGCTTCCGGCAATACCGTAGAACTTGTGGGGCGACAGCGTTACGAGGTCGCCCGCCGACAGATCCACGGCCAGTTTCCCCACCGCCTGGGTGGCATCCACGTGCAGGCGGCAATTGGGGTGTGCGCCAAGCGCCGCGCGCACATCATGAAGGGGCTGAACAGTGCCCACTTCGCTGTCCACCGCGCACACGCTGGCCAGAATCGTGTCCGGGCGCAAAAGGCTCTTCAGGTGCCCGATGTCGACGCGCCCATCGGGTCCCACGCGCAGAAAATCCAGCGTAAAGCCTTCCGCCGCGAGGGCGGTCAGCGGGCCGGTTACCGAGGCGTGCTCCATGGGCGAGGCGATCAGGTGCCGCCCCCGGCTCTGGTACGCCCGCGCCGCGCCGAGGACCGCCAGGTTGTTGGCCTCGGTCGCGCCGGAGGTCATGACGACCTCCCCAGACTCCGCGCCCAGCATTTTTGCGATGCGCTCGGCGGCCTGATCCAGCCTGCGCCGCGCCGCGAGGCCCGGGGCGTGGCCCGAATTTGGGTTCGCGCCATACGCGCGCGCCGCGGCGCAGAACGCCTCCAAAACGCCCGCCGACGCCGGGGTATCCGCCGCGTAGTCCAGATAAATCATGAAGGCTCTCCCATGAAAAAATCGGCCTTCGCGGCCGCAGTTGATTGTAATACGCCGGGCGTGATATGTCAAGTTGTCCGATCGGCGCACCGGGAGCAAACCCGTCCCCGGCGGACATGCCGCCGGGGACGGGAAGCGGCCCTGAGCGCCGACTGCACATCGCTGCCGCAGCCGCGATCTATATGGCCCCGCGCCCCTTGCGCGCTTTGCGCCAGCCGGAGCCGATATCCAGCACCGAGAAGATGACGACCATCGCGCCCGTGGCGATGAGGCCGATTTGCCCGAGCCGCGCCAGTTGCTGCTGTGAGATCGAGAGTATTTCCGCGATGCGGTCGGCAATGGCGGCGTTAAACGTATCCGGCCCCATCAGGAACAGCAAAAATATGATGGCGCTGACCAGGTTGTACGCGGTGTTGGCCACCGCCAGCGGATAGTTCCAGCGCCCCACAATGAGCTTGTAGCAGGAGACGCCCAGCGACATCAGCGAAGCAAATATGAACCAGGGCACAAAGCGCGCGAGCGCCTGCGGCGTAAACAGCGGAACGGCTGCCCTCGAACGCTCATACCAACCGAGCAATTGCGGGTTTCGCATGACGGCGAACGCGAACGCGATCAGCACCGCGCTGAATATCATGCCGGTTATCGTTTCGCCGCGCGAGATCCGAACCGCCTCCTTGGACGGCACATCCGGCAAATCCTTGGGCGACCACTTTTCGGGCGTTCCTTTACACCGGTAGTAATCCGCCAGCGCAAACCCCAGCGTCGTGGTAAAGAGCGCGCTTATCGCCGCGGACACCCCATTTCCGATGGCGCTTTGGATCGCATCCGCGACGGTCACGATCGTCCCCTCCGCCAGGCCAATGAGCAGCCCCATAAGGCCCATCCCCACGGCAACGATGGGCAAAATGATGCGAACCGCGGCGACGTACTGCTCAAACATCGCGGGGGAAATCAGGTAGCGAGGGTTTATTCGGTACTGCTCCGCGAGCTTGCGCGGGTCGCCCAGGCTCTCCAGCACGCGGACAGTCTCCGCTTCCTGCGAATCCTCGGGCAGCATATCCCGAATGTTGGCGCGCAGTTCGCGCTCCACATCCCCGCGCTCTCCCTCCGGCAGGCGTCTGACCACGTCGAAGACGTATCGGTCGATCAAATTCTTCATAGCCTTCCCTCCTTACAAAAGCGCGTTGACCCGCTCGTTCAGGCTCTTCCATTCCGCCTTCAGCCGCTCATACAGTTCTTGCCCGAGGGCGCTGAGGACGTAGTACTTGCGCGGCCGCGCCTCGCTGGTGTCCCACTCGCTTTCGAGCAGCCCCTGCGCCTCCAGACGCCGCAGCAGCGGGTAGAGGCTGCCCGGCTCGACGAAAAAATTCTTCTCCTCCAGCCCTTGAAGGAGCGCGTAACCGTATTTCCTGTCGCTCAGCTGGCTCATTACGGCAAGCGTCAGCGTGCCCCGGTTCAACTCCGTCATCAGGTTCGCGAGCAAATCTCCCTCCGGCATGCCATCACCTCCGGCTTCATAATATTGTATGTCGCACAATATTGTCAAGTTAAATTATTATCGCTGTATTCCTATGCCGATGGCATGGCCGGTATGCTCCTTACCGTTCGTTCGCGCACGGATGGCGCAAATCTCTCCACCGGCATACAGAACCGGGCCCGCCAAGCTGGTTTACGAGCGCACGGCGAAAATGCTCACCGCGGCGCGGCGGCTTGCGAGCGGGCGGGGCCCTGCCCCGGGCCGCGCAAAAAGGCGCGCGGCCCGCTTTGTCCGGCCGCACGCCTGTGCGTCATGCTGTTTTCGCCCGCCGCTATTTTTATGTAGTGGGAAGAGCCCCGCCCGTGGGCTAGTCGTCCCGGACGATCATGTGATCCCCGTTTTTCAGCTGAAGCACATCCGCCTTCAGCGATTTTGCCAGCGGGAAGAGCAGTTCCTGCCGCTCCTGGGCGTCCTCGATAAACAAAGCCAGCGGGTCGCCACCCAGGTAACGGTCTTTATTGCCCGTGATGTAAGCCAGAATCTGCATGCCTATCTTCCTTTCCCGGCGCCGCTGCGGCGCTTGCGTCCGCTCTCCAGAATGGGCGTGGCGCGAACAGCCGCCAGAATGCCCTGCGCATCCCGCAGGATGGGCACGAACGCGATCACAACCCGGCCGTCCGCCAGGCTGTTTTCGGTAAACTGGTACCGCTTCACTCCATAGGAACGGATCGCGTCAAACAGCATCGCCTTTCTCTGCCCCAACTGCTCGACAATGAGTCGGTGTTTCTCCTGTCGCGCTTTGACGACGATCGCTATCCCTTCCTCCCGGAAGAGCTTTTGCGCCCGTTCGGCTCCAAGCCGGATTGTCACGTCGATGCCGTCCACGTAAAGCGCCCCATCCTGGATTTCTATCGCCCCTTCGGCGATGTCGCAGATGTCCCCGATGCGCTTGCTCTTGGTGAGGCGGATCTGTAGATAGATCAGGCACGCGCCCGAAACCAAAGCGATCGCGAGGTTAATCAGCGGCTCCCGAAACCCTAAGACGGTCAGCACGAGCACCGTGCCCAGCGCGGTCAGGAGGGAGATGTAGCTGCGGGATTCATACGTCTTGGCGATGCCGTCGATGTAGCCTTCGCCCCGCTCGGCCATTTCCGTGTGTTCCAGTTTTTCAAGGCTTTCCTGTTCCAATTTGCGCATGTCCCTGAAGTGCTGCACCGCGAGGGCGAGGAAGGTAAACGCGGTAAAATCCTTTGCAAGCAGCGCCGGAATCGCCACCGAACCGAGCGCCGCGGCGATAAACCCGGTGACGAGGTGAATCAGGTATCCGCTGGGGAAGCTGGGCACCTGGCGGGAATCGATTCGTATCGTGACAAAGCGGGCGATCGTGCCCATCACAATGCCGCTGACAATGACGATTAGGTCATATCCTTCCAGCACTTCCTTGCCGTCCACTTTCTCACCCCCTCGAATCTTCGAAAACAGTATGCCGTCTGGAGAGAATGCTATTCCGCGGCGCATTCCGTGTTTGCTGTCCCTTCGGGCCGGGCAGTATATGAAAACCGGTTGAAACCGGCCAATCAGAAGACAGATGGCGGGTGCATCAAAATGAACCACGAATTCGACGCCGTGTACTATGAGCCGGATGTGCTGGATTACCCGCTGGGCAGGGCGCTTCAGGACAAATACGCGCACCTTGCGTGGACCCTGATTGAAAGCCACAACCGGATCCCGGAATTCCAGACCGCCGAAAACAGCGAGTTTGCCAGGCTGAAGCGACATCTGGTGATCGGCGTCCGCAAGACCCACAAGTACCAGGAAAACCACAAGGTGTCTGACTGGCTCGTTCCCTACACGTCGTCAGGCTGCAGGGCGATGTGCCTGTACTGCTACCTCGTATGTAACTACAACAAGTGCTCCTACCTCAGATTGTTTGTCAATCGCGAGCAGATGATGGACAGGCTCCTCAAGGTGGACGCGGAAGCACAGGCGCCCCAGACCTTTGAAATCGGCAGCAACAGCGACCTCGTGCTGGAAAACGAAATCACCGGCAATCTGGTCTGGACGATCGAGTACTTCGCAAGGTACGGGCGCGGAAGGCTGACCTTCCCCACCAAATTCGACATGGTGGACGCGCTCCTTCCGCTCGACCATGGGCGAAAGGTCGTCTTTCGGATGAGCGTCAACCCGGAGGAGATCGTCCGCCGGATTGAACTTGGGACCTCTCCCCTGAAGGAGCGGGTCCGGGCTCTGAACGCCATGCGCGACGCGGGCTATCCCGTGGGGATCCTGATCGCGCCGGTCATCCTGCTGCCCGACTGGAGGCAGCGCTACGGCGACCTGATCGACTACCTTTCCGATGCGCTGAGCGAAGCCGTCCGGCGCGGCGCTTTCATTGAAATCATCTTCATGACCTACGGCTATGTACAGAACGCGATCAACCTGGAGGCATTCCCGGGCAGCCTCCCGCTGCTTGACAAAGAGCAAATGACCGGACGGGGACGGGGCAAGTACTGCTATACTGCAGCGGCGCGCGCCGAAGCGGAGACTTTTTTGCGCGAAAGGCTGTCCATGAAGCTGCCTCAGATGCCCATATTGTATATCGTGTGAAGGTATGCCCCCGCCGCGAAACGCATATTCGGAAGGCTGCCGGAAAAAATGCGGGTAAACGGACGAAAGCAGGTGAGCCCATCAGCGTCATCGGGAGCAGCGTGCAGCGCAAGGAGGCCTGGGACAAGGTTACGGGCAAGGCAGCGTATACCGACGATCTGCCTTTCGTCGGCATGCTCTCCGCCCGTTTATTGACGAGCATCCATGCCCACGCGCAAATTCTGAACATCGATACAAGCGCCGCGCTCACGGCACCGGGCGTGAAGGCGGTGGTGACCGGCGCGGACTGCCCGCTTTGTTTCGGCCCGCTGCTCCAGGACAGGCCGGCGCTGGCGCGCGATGTCGTGAGGTACGCGGGAGAACCGGTGGCGATGGTCGTCGCCCGGACCGAACCGGAGGCGGAAGAGGCGGCCCGTCGAATCCGGGTCGACTACGCGCCGCTCCCGATCGTCCTTATGCCGTCCGAGGCGGTCAAGCCGGGCGCACCGCTGGTCCACCAAAAGGTAAACGGCTACAGAAAGGTCATGAAAGACGTCTATCCCGAGGCCGGAACGAACATCGCCAGCCGGTACAGAATCCGGAAGGGCGACTCGGAACGCGCCTTTCCCGCGTGCGACGCGGTGGTCAGGCGGCGCTTCTCGCTGCCGCCGTCGGATCATTTGGCGATGGAGGTTCGCGCTGCCCGGGCGGAAATCGCCGCCGATGGAGCGGTGACCATCGATACCGCTTCCCAAGCCCCCTATTCCGTGCGCACGCAGATCGCGGAAGCCTTTTTGATCCCGGCCGGGCAGATTCGGGTACGCGTGCCGTTCGTCGGCGGCGGATTCGGCGGCAAGGCGCCGGTCATGCTGGAGATCCTCGCGTTTCTGGCGTCCCGGAGCGTGGGCGGCAAGGCGGTGCGGCTCACCATCCCGAGGGAGCAGGACATGGCCTCGGCCCCCTGCCGCATCGGTCTGGATGCGGAAATCGCGCTCGGCGCAACCCGAGACGGACGGATCCTGGCGGCAGAGATGACCTATCTCGTGGATTCCGGCGCGTATACGGACATATCGCCCAACATGGCCAAGGCTGTCGCGGCGGATGGCGCCGGCCCGTACAACATCGAAAACCTGAGCCTGGATGCGCTGTGCGTCTACACAAACCACACCTACAGCACGTCCTTCCGGGGCTTTGCCCACGAATCCTGTACGTTTTGCATCGAGCGTTCGATGGACGAACTCGCTCGAGCCCTCTCGATGGACCCGCTTGCGTTCCGGCGAATCAACGCCCTCCGCCCCAGCGACCTCACGCCCACGCAGGTCCGCTGCACGCAGAGCTACTTGGGAGATCTGCCGCGGTGTCTCGAAAAGGTCGCCCAGCTTTCCGGGTGGAACGGCGCCGCGGCGACGGAGGTAAAACCCGGCGTCGTGCGCGCCATGGGCGCATCGTGCCTGTGGAAGACCGCCAATCCCCCCACCAACGCAATCTCCGGCGCGATGGTCACCTTCAATTCAGACGGGAGCGTCAACCTGAACACCAGCGTAGTCGAGATGGGCTCCGGCAGCCAGACGCACTTGGCCCAGATGCTGGCGGAGAAGCTGGGCCTGGGCATCGACCAGGTGCACGTCGTCATGTCGGTCGATACAAAAAGCGCGCCCGAGCACTGGAAGACCGTAGCCAGCTTGACCGGATACATGGCCGGGCACGCGGTCGCGCGGGCGGCGGACGACATTATTAACCAGCTGCGCGCCACCGGGGGCGAGGCCCTCTCCTGTCCGCCGGAGGAAATCGTCGTCGCGAACGGCCGGGTGTTCTGGAAGAAAAACCCCGGCCGGTTCATCCTGTTCAAGGACATCGCGTCAGGGTACAAAGCGCCGGACGGCGCGTCAATCGGCGAACCGGCGCTGGGGCGGGGCGGCTTCATGCTGAAGGACCTCACCCCGCTTGACACACAGGACGGGCGCGGAAAGACCGGCCCCAGCCGGACGGTCGGCGCACAGGCGGTTATGATTGAAGCGGCCCTCAGGACATTCACCTACCGGATCCTCTCCGCCTCGACGGTCATGGATGTGGGCAACGCCGTCAATCCCGAGGCCATGCGCGCGATGATCGCGGGCGGGATGGCGATGGGCGTCAGCCTGGCGAGCCGGGAGGGGTTCCGCTACGATGATAATGGCGTCCCCGTCCTGCCCAACCTGCGCACCTATAAGCTTTTGCACATCGGGCAGGAGCCGGACTACCGGGTGGATTTCGTCGAAACGCCGGATGATGGCGCGCCCTACGGCATTCGAAGCTATTCGGAGCACGGCATCATCGGCATCTCCGCCGCGCTGGGAAACGCACTGGCGGCGGCGTTCGGGATTGATGTCAACGTCCTTCCGCTCACGCCGGAGAACCTGTGGCGGGCCTCGGGAGGCGGCGCATGATCCCCTTTGATTTTATTTACCTGCGCCCGGATGCGCTGGAGGAAGCCGTGCTGGCGCATCAGGAATTTGTGAGCGCCGGAAAACAGCCGCTCTACTACGCGGGCGGCAGCGAGATCATCACCATGAGCCGCGCAGGCGCGATCCGGCCGGACGCGGTGATCGACATCAAGCGCATTCCGGAGCTGAACGCGCTGTCCATGGGCGAAGGGGGGCTTACGCTCGGCGCCGCGCTCACCCTGAACCAGATCAAACAGTCCGGGCTGTTCCCGCTGATGGCGCTGGCCTCCGGGCGCATCGCCGACCACACCAACCAGTGCCGGATCACGCTGGGCGGAAATCTGTGCGGCACGATTCATTACCGGGAGGCCAGCCTGCCGCTGATGCTCTCGGAGGCGCAGGTGTCGCTCTACGGCCCGGACCGCGCGCGGACGGTCCCCTTCGAAAGCGTCTTTCAGGGGCGAATGCGCCTGAACCCGGGGGAGATTGTCGTCGCGGTAAACGTTCCGGCCTGGGCGCTTTCCGCACGGCATGCGCACATCAAAAAAACCGCGCACGAGAAGATCGATTATCCGCTGGTCAACGTGACGGCGCTGTGGAAGGGCGATGCGCTGCGGGTCGCGTTTTCCGGCCTCGCCGCTGAGCCGCTGCGAAGCCTCGAAGCAGAGGCCCTCCTGAACGACTGCGGCGCGACCGTCCAAAGCCGCGCGGCGAGCGCGGCGAGGCTGCTCTCGAAATTCGCCCGCGGCGACGCGGAAGGATCCGCGGAATACCGCCTTTTCGTGCTGCGAAACACCCTCGAAGAACTCATGGAGGCCTTGAAAAATGGTGCGCTGTGAAGGGAAAACCATCGTCACGCTTCGCGTAAACGGGGAGGCACGCACGGTTGCCGCGCGCCCGTCCGATCTTCTGCTGGACGTGCTTCGGGAACAGCTGGGCCTGACCGGCGCGAAGCCCGGCTGCCGGAACGGGGACTGCGGCGCTTGCACCGTGGTGGTGGACGGCTGGCCGGCAAAGTCCTGCCTCATGCTGGCCGTCGAGGCCGAGGGATGTGAAATCACCACCGTGGAAGGGCTGGGCGGCTCCGCGCCGGAACAGCGCGCCTTCGTCGACAAAAACGCGTTCCAATGCGGATACTGCACTTCCGGCTTTTTGATGGTCTGTCACGCGCTCAGGCTTCACTTTGGCGCGCTGCCGGAAGAAATCGTTCTGGAAGAGTGGCTCGAGTCCAATCTCTGCCGCTGCACGAGTTATCAGGAGATTCGCAGCGCGGTGCACGCCATGTTCGGCCAGGGATAGAAACTCGTCCAGTCATCCAGTTGCGCATCTCCGTCGCCGGGATGCCTGTAATTCCATTGGGATATACTGAATCCGGAGGTGTTTCCATCATGATCTCTCGCAAGTCCGTGATCACTTTCGGCATGGTCGCGATCCCGATCGCGATGTACACGGCGACGCAGGACAACGACATCCACTTCAATCAACTGCACAAAGAGGACAATAGCCGCATCCGTTACAAAAAGACCTGTGCGCACTGCGGCAAGGAGATTTCGGCGGAGGACATCGTCAAGGGCTTCGAGTACGACAAGGATCAGTACGTCGTCGTGACCGAGGAGGAGATCGAAAAAATCAAAACGGAAAAGGAAAAATCCATCCAGATCCTGCATTTCGCGCAGCTCAACCAGATCTCGCCCGTCTACTACGACAAGACCTACCAGGCCGCGCCTGAGGCGGGCGGCGAGAAGCCCTTTGAGCTGCTCCGCGCCGCGCTGATGGCGGAGCAGAAAATCGCGATCGGAAAGACCGTCATGGGCACCAAGGATACGCTGATGGCGATCATTCCACGGGAAGACGGGATTCTCATCTCCACAATGCTCTACGCCGATGAAATCAAGGAGCTTCAAAAGCGCTATGACAGGCCCTCCGTCGCCGAGGCGGAACTGAGCATGGCGAAAATGCTGATCAACTCAATGGACACGCCGTTTGACCCCTCGAAGTACAAGGACGAATACCAGGTGAAGCTCCGCGCGCTGATTGAAACCAAGATCTCCGGCAAGGAAGTCGTCGCCACGGAAGCCCCCGCCCCGGGCAAGGTCATCAACCTCATGGAGGCGCTCAAAGCCAGCGTAGAAAAAGCGCAGCGCGAAAAGCAGCCCGCATAACGAACCATGCCTAAAAAGCTCGACGAGTACAATCAAAAAAGGGACTTTCAAAGAACCGAGGAGCCAGAAGGCGGCGAGGCGCAGCCGCAAAGTCTCCTCCGGTTTGTCGTTCAGCACCACATGGCCCGCCGGGAGCATTACGACTTCCGGCTGGAATGGGAAGGTGTGCTCATAAGCTGGGCGGTGCCGAAGGGGCCGTCCTACGACCCCCGCGACAAGCGGCTCGCCGTCAAAGTGGAGGATCATCCGCTGGACTACCGGAACTTTGAGGGCACCATCCCCAAGGGGGAATACGGGGGCGGCGTGGTTCTGATCTGGGACGAGGGCCACTGGGAACCCCAGGCGGATGTGAACGAGGGGCTACGGCAGGGTTCCATCAAATTCACCTTGGCGGGCAGAAGGCTCAAGGGCAAGTGGGCGCTGGTCCGAATGAAGGCGAAAGAGGGCGAAACGAAGGAAAACTGGCTGCTGCTCAAGGAAAAAGACGGGTACGCCCGGGATGAAAACGGGATTTTGGAGCTCAGCACCAGCGTCCGCACCGGGCGCACCATTTTGGAAATCGAAAGCGGCGAGGGAGAGAAGTTCACCAAAAACCCCATGAATCGGGCCGATGCGCAGCTTGCCAGGCTCGCCGGCGCGGTTCCAGAGGGCGACGATTGGCTGTTCGAGGTGAAATACGACGGCTACAGGATTCTCGCGTTTATTGAAGGCAATATTGCACGGCTCGTCACCCGCGGCGGCAACGACTACACGGACCGGTTCCCGACCGTCGCCGATGCGCTCGCCGGCTGGGCGGATGGGCGCGCAATGGTCCTAGACGGCGAAATGGTGGTCACCGACGCCGAAGGAAGGCCGGATTTTCAGGCACTGCAGCGTTCCATGCAAAGCCCGGAGGGCGTGCGCCCCGTATACATGATTTTTGACCTGCTGGCGCTGAGCGGCGAAGATTTGCGCGGCCTCGCTTTGGTTCGGCGGAAGGAGAGCCTGGAGGCGCTGCTTCAGGGCGCCCCGGAGAACCTCCAATATAGCGCGCATGTAAGGGGAAACGGGGCGGCCTGCTTTTCGGCGGCTTGCGGCGCGAGCCTGGAGGGAATCGTGGGCAAGAGGGCCGATTCCATCTATAGCGGCACGAGAAACGGAGACTGGATCAAGTTGAAATGCGGAAAAAGACAGGAATTCGTCATCGGGGGGTATACGACTTCCGATATACGGGCAAGCGGGGTCAGTTCGCTGCTCGTTGGCTTCTACGTGGGCGAGGCGCTCATCTATGCCGGGCGCGCAGGCACCGGCCTGAGCGAAAACGACCGAAAATCGCTCGAAGCCGCGTTCGCGAGGCTGGAGCGGCAGGACTCCCCCTTCAAGCCCGTGCCGAAGCCCAGACCAAACGAAAGCGTCACGTGGCTAAAGCCGGAGATGGTCGCATTCGTCCAGTTCGCCGAATGGACCGGTGACAACCTGCTGAGGCAGGCGAGCTTCAAGGGCGTCAGTACGGACAGGGACCCCAAATCGGTCAGAAAAGAAACCGCGGAGGATGAAGGGCGCGCCTGCTCCGGGGTTGAAGAGGAGAAGCCGATGAAGGCAAAAGACACAGGTGTCGTCATCGAGGGGGTCGCCATCACAAGCCCCGGCAAGGTGATCTTCGAAGACCCCGTCGTCACGAAGGAGGATGTGATCCGGTACTACGCCCAAATAGCCCCGCGCATGCTGCCGTATGTGGCGCGCAGGGTCTTGAGCATCGTGCGCTGCCCCAAGGGCGTATCCCAGTCCTGCTTCTTTAAAAAGCACCCCGGGCCGGGCAGCAAGGGGATCGTCACCATACCGGTTCCCACGGCAGACGGTGAAATTGAAGAGTACTTCTACATCGAGAACGCAACCGGGCTGATCTCCGAAGCCCAGATGGGCACCCTGGAATTCCACATCTGGGGAAGCCGCGTGGAGGCGCTGGAAAAGCCCGACATGATGGTTTTCGACCTGGACCCGGACGAGGGAATGGACCTTGCCACGGTGCGCCAGGGCGTCCGGGACCTCAAGGGCGTTCTGGACGAGCTGTCGCTTACATCGTATCTTAAGACCAGCGGCGGCAAGGGGTACCATGTCGTCGTCCCGCTTACGCCCGCCGCCTCGTGGGACGCGTTTCATGACTTCGCGAGGCGCGTTGCCGAGGTGATGGAACAGAAGTGGCCCGACCACTACACCAGCAATGTCCGGAAGGCGAACCGAAAAAACAAAATCTTCATCGATTGGATCCGGAACGGCCGGGGCGCCACGAGCATCGCGCCGTATTCCATCCGGGCAAGGAAAGGGGCGCGGGTATCCATGCCCATATCATGGAGCGAGCTTGACGCCGTCGCGCCCGATGGCGTCTCGATGGCGGACGCGCTCTCCCGGATTCACGACAAAGACCCCTGGGTTGGGTTTTCAGAGAACCATCAATTGCTGAAGTAGCGGCGAGAATAAGGAACGCCCCGGAAACATCAAGTTTCCGGGGCTGTGGCGGAGGAGGAGGGATTCGAACCCTCGAGACGCTTTTGACGCCTACGCGATTTCCAGTCGCGCGCCCTCGACCAAGCTAGGCGACTCCTCCACGGGCTATGAAATTTTCGGACCGGTACCGTCTGGAACCGCCGGTCGACCGCAGCTGAGAACCCAAAACCGACAATTTGGGGCTTCCGCGCCGTCAACAGACGATATTATAGCACGATGCGCGCACGAACGCAATGCTTGAATTGAAAAATCAACGATTTTTCTGTCAAAACGTTCGCCGGCCCGGTGCAATCAAGGAAGCAACGGGGGCCGCGCGCAAAATGGCGGGAGGTACTGGCGGCACTACCCTGTTCCCGCCGTGAATCGCAGATCCACAGGACTTGCTTTCCTGTCAAAAGACGTAGTGTTTTGAAAGTCTGAGGCCCGCGGCGCAAAGCCGCGGGCCTCAGTAGCGATGGATTTACAGAACCTTGCGGATGCCGATCTCGGCGGGTTCCCCGTTGATCGACCACTCGCGCACAAAACCCTCGGGCTTCGCGATGGTCAGTTCGTCCGCCAGCGCCGCCCGCAGGATTTCATCCCTGCCGCGGGACACCACGGCCGCGAGTCGGTCGGCGGTCGAAATCGTCACCAGAATGTGGTCCGTCACCTCGAAGCCGGCCTCCTTGCGCATTGTCTGCAGCTTCGAGATCACTTCGCGCACGAATCCCTCCTCGATGAGTTCCTCGGTCAGGTTGGTGTCAAGCACCACGGTGACGCCGCCATCCATTTCGGCCACGAAGCCCGGCTTCTGCATGGGCTCGGTGAGGACGTCCGCCGCTTCAAGCGTCACATCGGTTCCGTCCACGGCGAACTTCAGCGCGCCGCCGGTGGCGAAGGTGTCCACCACGTCGTTTCCATCCATTTCGAGCAGCGCCTTGCCGATGGCGCCCACCAGCTTGCCGTATTTCGGGCCCACGGTGCGCAGCTGGGGTTTGATTTTGTAGGTGGTGAAGGCGCGGGCGTCTTCCACAAAGGCGACTTCCTTCACGTTGAGCTCGTCGGCCACCAGGTCGGTCATTCCTTCCGACAACTGCGCGCCCTTGACATAGAGGGTCTTCGCGGTCTGCCGGGTCTTCATGTTGGCGGTGGCGCGGCAGGCGCGGCCCAGCTGCACGACGGAGATGACCTTCTCCATCTCCTCTTCCAGCGCCGCGTCCACCAGAGACATGTCGGCGACCGGGTAATCGGTCAGGTGCACGCTCAGCTTCGCGCCGGGCAGGCGGGCGCAGAGGTTCTGGTAGATGCTCTCCGCCATGAAGGGCGTGTAGGGCGCGATGAGGCCTGTAAGGGTCACGAGCACGGTATAGAGTGTCTCGAAGGCGGCCAGCTTGTCGCCTTCAAGCCCTTTGCCCCAGAAGCGCTCGCGGCAGCGCCTGACGTACCAGTTGCTCAGTTCGTCCACGAACGCCGAGATGGCGCGGGCGGTCTCGGTGACCTTGTAGTCCGCGAGGCCCTTGTCCACGAAGTCCACCAGCGTATTGAGCCGGGACAGCACCCACTTGTCCATCAGCGAGAAATCCCCGGGGGCGGCCTTTTTCGCCGGGTCGTAGCCGTCGATGGAGGCGTAGAGCGTGAAGAAGGCGTAGGTGTTCCACAGGGTGCCCATGAACTTGCGCTGCACTTCGCTGACCATGTCGCCGGAGAAACGGCTGGGCAGCCACGGCGCGCCCGCGGCGTAGAAGTACCAGCGCACCGCGTCGGCGCCCTGCTTGTTCAGCACCTCCCACGGGTCCACCACGTTGCCCTTGTGCTTTGACATCTTGACGCCGTCCTTGTCCTGCACGTGGCCGAGGACGAGGCAGTTCTCAAAGGGCGAGCGGCCAAAGACGAGCGTGCCGATGGCGAGGAGCGTGTAGAACCAGCCGCGGGTCTGGTCGATGGCCTCGGAGATGAAACCCGCCGGGAAGTTCTTTTCGAACATCTCCTTGTTCTCAAAGGGGTAGTGCCACTGGGCGAAGGGCATGGAGCCGGAATCGTACCAGCAGTCGATGACCTCCGGGGTTCTGTGCATCTCGCCGCCGCACTTTTCGCAGCGGATGGTGACCTGGTCGATATAGGGGCGGTGCAGCTCGATGTCCGCCGGCACGTCCTTGCCGAGGCGGCGCAGCTCCTCGATGGAGCCGATCACGTGGATATGGCCGCAGCCGCACACCCACACCGGCAGCGGTGTGCCCCAGTAGCGCTCGCGGGACAGGCCCCAGTCCAGCACGTTGTCGATGAAGTTGCCCATCCGGCCGTCCTTGATGTTTTCCGGCATCCAGTTGACGGACTGGTTCGAAGCCTGCAACTGTTCCTTGACGGCGGTCATCCGGATGAACCAGGTGGAGCGCGCGTAGTAGATGAGGGGCGTATCGCAGCGCCAGCAGAAGGGGTAGTTGTGCAGGTGCGGCTCCGCCTTGAGAAGGAGCCCGCTCTCCTTCAGCGCCTCGATGATGGGCGCGTCCGCCTGCTTGACGGTCAGCCCGGCCCAGGGGGTGCGGGGATCCATCACGCCGCGGGCGTCCACCAGTTGTACGAAGGGCAGGTCGTTCGCGCGGCCGACGCGGGCGTCGTCCTCGCCAAAGGCGGGGGCGATGTGGACAATGCCGGTGCCGTCGGTCAGCGTGACGTAGTCGTCCGCCACCACGCGCCAGGCGGGCTTGTCGGCGATTTCGCGCACAAAGCCAAACAGCGGCTCGTATTCGAGGCCGACCAGGTCCTGCCCCTTCATGGCCTCGAGAACCTCGACGTCCTCCCCCACCACCTGCGGGACGAGCGCCTTGGCCATGATCGCAGTTTCGCCATGGTGGCGGAACTTCACATAGTCGTGGTCGGGGCCGACGCACAGCGCCACGTTGGACGGCAGCGTCCAGGGTGTGGTGGTCCATGCGTAGAGGAAGGTGTTCGCCTCGCCCTTCACCGGGAAGCGCACGAAGGCGGTCATGTCGGTGACTTCGCTGTAGCCCTGGGAGACCTCGTGGCTGGACAGCGCCGTGCCGCAGCGGGGGCAGTAGGGCACCACCTTGTGACCCTTGTACAGAAGGCCCTTTTCCGCCACCTGCTTGAGTGACCACCACACCGATTCGATGTAGTTGTTGTCATAAGTGATGTAGGGATTGTCCATGTCCGCCCAGAAGCCCACGCGGTCGGACATGAGCTCCCACTCGGCCTTGTACTTCCAGACCGACTGCTTGCACGCCTTGATGAACGGCTCGATGCCGTACTTTTCGATCTGCTCCTTGCCGTCCAGGCCCAGCGTGCGCTCGACCTCCAGCTCCACCGGCAGGCCGTGGGTATCCCAGCCCGCCTTGCGCAGCACGTTCTTGCCCTTCATCCATTGATAGCGCGGGATGAGGTCCTTCAGCGCGCGGGTCTCAATGTGGCCGATGTGCGGTTTGCCGTTGGCGGTCGGCGGGCCGTCGTAGAACGCGAAGGCCTCGCAGCCCTCCCGCATCTTCACGGACTGGCCGAAGATGTCGTTCTCCTTCCAGAATTTGAGCACCTCGGCCTCGCGGCCGACAAAGTCCAGCGTGGTAGGCGCCTTTTCAAACATGTCTGCCCCTCCAAAACACAAAAATCCTTCGCCCAGATTGGGACGAAGGCTCGCGGTACCACCCAAATTGGCGCGTGAAGCGCCCGCTCATGGCGCACCTGCATGCGCCGCCGCTGTAACGGGCGAACCCGGCCGGGCTTACTGAAGTGTTCAGCCCGCCGCTCCGGGATGATTCCCCATGCGCCTCGCCGTCCGGGCTTTCACCAATCCCCGGCTCGCTTTGCGGCCCGCTCGCAGGGCGCTTCCCATCATCGCGAATGAAATATGTGGGGCTATTATAACCCATTTGATGCGCAAAGTAAACCCCGCGTCCGTTAAACCCGCCTGACCGGCGTGCAAAAATCCAAACTTAACCCGCGCCGCCCCCTCAAGGCGCAATTTTTCAGGTTGACAAAACCATCTGCTTTCTGTATAATATCCTTCGTCGCCCTCATATACCCATACACGCGGTTGTGGCGGAATTGGCATACGCGCACGTTTGAGGGGCGTGTTCCGAAAGGAGTACGGGTTCAAGTCCCGTCGACCGCACCATAAAAAGACCCACCGATTGCGGTGGGTCTTTTGCTATCCCTACAAGTATCGGACGGAATACGACCGATTCCAAAGTCCTTCTCTCGCAGATTGACGCCGAGGCGCGGCGCCTGATGAAGCGGAGATATGGCGCTCAGCGGCTATCTTCCCTCATGGATGCTCTCCGGTTCCCCAGGAACGGTTCGCAGGGTTATAAACCCGTTTGCCATCAGGTAGATTGCGACGGCAATGGAACCGATCATATCAAAATACCGTGCCGCCAATGTACCGGGGGCAATGGCGATCACTGTAAGCGCAACGGTGACGCAGGCATCCACAAGCGATTTCGCACGGTAAAGCTTGCTTTGCACCGCAAGTATCGCATCCGGCTTTTGAAGGTTGAGCTTGCGGTAGCGCAGCCAGAACCATGAGTTTGTCGTAACGCCCAAGAGCGCAAAGACAAGACCCGGAATGACATTCCCTTTCTCTGTATGATTGGAAAACAGCGCGATAAACAGCATGGCCACGCCAGACAGGCACATGGCAGCGCCGACGCATGAATTCGCGGTCTTCTCCAACTTTTTCTTACGTTCGGTATCCGGTTCCTCGCTTTTATGGAGAAGGCGGAACACGATCCAAGAAACGACAATCGCCGCCAGTTCCGCTGTGCGCCGGATAAAGTCCGCGATCTGCGTGGAGGATCGCCCAAGAAAAAGACCTGCTCCCACGACGATGGGGCCGGGCGAACTCAGCACGACGGAAGTGAGAAGCGTTCGCTCTCCCGCTTCGCGTTTCATCCCGTCACCCCCCAAAAATGCGTCAGCGGAATCAGGACTGCCGCCGCCGCGAAAGGGCAGGTTAAGGTATCCATGCCGTTTCTCGTATAAAGCTCCACAACCGCGCATGCCGCCGCAGTGATCGCTGAAATCGGGACATATCCGTACCACGGCATCGGGCGATTGGCAATCAGAACGGCGATTACCGTCAAAAACGACACCACATACATTGCTAGCGTTCCCTCAAGGCTTTTTCGCCCCTCAACCAGTCGCCCCTCGATGACGTGTCGTCCAAAGCGTTTTCCGACCAATGCTGCCGCCGCATCGCCCAGCCCCCAGGCCAGTACCGACGCGACCACCAGATGCTTCTCTCCCAGCCATCCCCAGCAGACGCAGATCAGCGCCGTGAACATGACAAAAACAACAAGCAAGCTGCTTTTGATCTCTCCGCGCTTGCGCTCAACGAGCAGTTCCGAATAGCCCGGTATGTGCTCGATGAGCGTGAGAATCGGGAATACAATCGTGGCGAACGCGAGGGAGGCGACGGCGGATTCCTGCCACGTCGGAAAGCAGTAGATTAATACGAAGATCGATCCCAGGAGAATGATGTGCAAGATTTTGCGAAAGACCTCCTTCGGCATCGTGACATACCGGCGCAAAACTAGAGCCACCGAAGCGCAGAGCACAAAATAGCCAAGCAAAAGTCCAAATCTCGCAAGAAATCCAAACACGATTATTCTCCTTCGGATTGTAGATTTGCCGCGACACGGCAGAGCAGCGCCTCAATCTGGCGAAAGTCCCTGTCGTCGATCCCCGACCGCACGCGCGCAAAGAGCGCATCATAGATCCCCTGAATTTCAGCCCCGACCGGGAGGCCTTTGTCTGTGAGAGACACGCTGTACGCCCGCTTGTCATTTTGCAGTCGCCTTCGAGCGACATAACCCTTCGCTTCGAGCGCATTGATCACACGCGAAATGGCGGCCTTTCCGATGTCGAGCTGTTCCGCAAGCTGTTCCTGCTGAAATCCATCGCTGCCCGTGAAGAGATGAAAGAGAACATCGCCCTCCGCGCCAGATAGACCAAGCGGCTCCAGATCCGCATTGATAAGCCGCCGCGTCGAACGCAAAATCCCCTTCATATCCAGCCAAATGCTTCGAACGGATAACATGGTTTGAAGCCGCCTCTCTTTCCGGGAAATTATAGCACAGGATAGTTGACAAGGCAACTATATGTTCTGCTGTTTCCCCATTACCTGAAGATGGATTCCAACCGGCGATGCTGAAGCCAATTAAAAATCTGGCGCGAAGGGGTCTTTCGCACAATTGTTTCACCGTCAATTTCCGTTCTCCTTTCAAGTCCTGTCGGCCGAACCACAAGAAAAACCCAGAAACGCTTGTTTCCGGGCTTTCCTTTGTTCATAACCGGGCCTGTCCGCGTAAATAACCCGACGGCGCGCCCGCGCTTTCCTCTTCACCGCACAAAAAATCCCCGGCCGTACTGGCGCGGCGATACGCCGTTCGTTTTTTTGAATACGCTGCTGAAATAGAACAGGTTCACAAACCCCAGCCGCTCGCTGATCTCGGTCACCGAAAGCGATGTCTCCCGCAAAAGCCGCGCCGCCTCGTTCATGCGCAGGCAGGTGTGGTAGCGGTGCAGCGTCATGCCCGTCTCCCGTTGGAAGAGTTCGTTCAGGTACTTGTAGCTGAGCCCCATCTTTTCCGAAAGCACCGCCGAATCGAAGGGGCTGGAGACCTCCTCCTCGAGAAGGCCGATCAGCCGCAGCACGCGGTTTTCTGCGGCGGGCGCCGCGCCCTCGACACCCCGGCACACATCGGTGAGCAGTTGCATCATCAGCGCATTGATGGACCCCGCGCGCAGTGGATCGGAGGACTGGTACTGTTCCACCAGCTGCCGGATTTTCCGCTCCAGCGCGCCGCCCAGCTGAAAGCCGCGCGCCTTGGGCATCGTCAGCGCACAGCGGTAGTCGGCCGGCTCAAATTCCTGATTGCGCAAAAATCCCGAATAAGGCGAATAGGGTGCGTAGCCTTCCAGCTGGTTCAGGTAGAAGTGGATGTAGATCCACGTGGTGCCCGCCGGGCACGCCCTCTCTCCCCAGTGGTGCATCCCGGCCTTCAGAAACATCATGTCGCCGGGCCGGAGGTCATACACCATCCCCTGCTCGATGATCTGCATGCCGCCTTTCAGGATGCACACCAGCACGTGATAGTCGAGCGTGCGGCGCGGGTGTACGAAGGGCCGCTCCGTCACGCAGAAATCCGCACTGCGCACCAGCGGCAGCGTGTCCAATCCCAGTTCGATGCAATCGCTCACGCCCGCAGCCCCCAATCGGACTATTTTATATATTCTCCGGTGTTTTCGGCATTCCTATCGTATCACAAAAGGATTATCATGTATATGACAAAATGACATGGAGGGATTGAAATGCGAGAGATATGGGGCAAGGGCGTAGAGCTGATGGAAACGGAACTCCTGCGGCGAGAGCATGTCAACCGCGAATATATGATCGGCCTGAAGAGCCGGAACCTTCTGATGAACTTCTATCTGGAAGCCGGTCGAGGGGACGTCTTTGAAAGCGACATCAAGGACATTCACGGCGGATGGGAAGCCCCCACCTGCCAGCTTCGCGGCCACTTTCTGGGCCATTACCTGTCCGCCGCGGCGCTACGCTACCATGAAACGGGCGATTGTGAGCTAAAGGCCAAGGCAGACGCCATCGTCGACGAGCTGTATCTGTGCCAGGTCGACAACGGCGGCGAGTGGGCCGGGCCGATCCCCGAGAAGTACCTGCACTGGATCGCCCGTGGCAAGCAGGTGTGGGCGCCCCAGTACACCCTGCACAAGGTGTTCATGGGGCTGATCGATATGGCCCGGTACGCGGACAACCAAAAGGCGCTTGGGATCGCGGTCAATTTCTCCAGGTGGTTTGACCGGTGGAGCGAACAGTTCACGCGGGAACAGTTTGACGACATCCTGGATGTTGAAACCGGCGGCATGCTGGAAGTCTGGGCACAGCTGTACGAACTCACAAAGGACGAGATGTACCCGCGGCTGATGGATCGGTACTATCGGGGGCGGCTGTTCGACCGGCTGCTCACCGGCGGCGACCCGCTGACCAACATGCACGCCAACACCACCATCCCGGAGGTGCTGGGCTGCGCCAGGGCCTACGAGGTCACCGGAGACGAAAAGTGGCGCAGGATCGCGGAGGCCTACTGGCGCTGCGCGGTGGACGAGCGGGGCGCCTACGTCACCGGCGGCCAGACCTGCGGCGAGATCTGGAGCCCCAAGATGCAATTGGCCGAGCGATTGGGCGAGAAAGCCCAGGAGCACTGCACCGTGTACAACATGATGCGGCTCGCGCACTTTTTGTTCCGCTGGACCGGCGACCCCGCCTACATGGATTACTACGAGCGCAACCTGGTCAACGGCATCATGGCCCAAGCGCATTGGCAGGGGAAGTTCACCCACGGCGCAAAAAGCGATCACCCGGATCACGGCCTTCTCACCTACTTCCTGCCGATGAATCCGGGCGCGGTAAAGGGCTGGGCCAGCGAGACGGGGGACTTCTTCTGCTGCCACGGCTCGATGGTGCAGGCCAACATGCAGTTGGGGCGTGGGATCTTCTTTGAAGACGGTGGGGAAATCTATCTGACCCAGTACCTGGATTCGAAGGCGGAAATCGCGCTGGGTGACCGGACCATCAACATCACTCAGCGGCGGGATGCGCTGACAGGCCTCCTGAGCCTTTCCAGCGAGAACGCCGGCAGGCAGCCCTTCTCCGACGTAACAAACCAGTATCCCCACCAGCCGGACCGCCACGTGCAGCGCATCCGGGTTGATATGGAAGCGCCGGCGCGGTTCTCGCTCAACCTGCGCATGCCCTGGTGGCTGAGCGGAAAGCCGACACTGACCCTGAACGGCGCGCCGCTGGATATCTCCTTTGAAACCGGGTGCTTTGCGCGGATTGACCGGGAATGGCAGCCGGGCGATGAACTCAGCCTGACGATGCCGATGGCGGTCACCGCCGAACCGCTGCCGGACAAGCCCGACATGGTAGCGTTTTTGTACGGCCCCACGGCGCTGGTTGGGTTGTGCGACGGCCAGCGCGCGCTGCATGTTGGCGGTGCCCGCCCCGAATCGCTGCTGGTTCACGACAACGAACGCGAGTGGAGCAACTGGAAGTCGAGCTTCAGAACCACCGGGCAGACGGAAGACATCCGCTTCATTCCCTTCAATCAGGTGGGGTACGAGCGCTACTCGGTGTACTTCCCTATTTCCCGCTAACGGCGCGACCCTTCCCATTCCATCCGTATATACAACAAGGGCGTTCGGGGCAAATAGCCCCGAACGCCCTTGTATGACGCCATGCGCCGCGTTTTTTACGATATGCCCAGGTAGGTCTTCCGGACGATATCGTCGTTGGCGATCTCCTCGGCAAGGCCTGATTTTACGATCGCGCCCAATTCCTGCACGTAGGCGCGGTTCGCAATCTTGAGCGCCGCATTAGCGTTCTGCTCGACGAGGAGGATCGTCACCCCGTCCCGGTTGATCTTGGAGATGGTGTTAAAGATGTCCTGCACGACCAGCGGCGCGAGGCCCATGGAGGGCTCGTCCAGCATCAGAAGCTTGGGGTTGCCCATCAGCGCGCGGGCCACCGCCACCATCTGCTGTTCGCCGCCGGAGAGGGTTCCGGCGTGCTGCTTTTCGCGCTCAAGGAGCCGCGGGAACAGCTCGAAGCAGTACTGCAGGTTTCGCTCGATCTGCTTTTTGTCCTTGATGAGGTAAGCGCCCATCATCAGGTTTTCCCGGACGCTCAGGAGCGGAAACACCATGCGGGTCTCCAGCACCTGCTCCAGCTTGAGCGCGGTGATTTTGTGGGGCGCCATGCCGTCAATGCGCTTGCCCTCAAAGGTGATCGTGCCGCCGGAGTTCTTCCCGAGGAGGCCGGAAATGGTCCGAAGCAGCGTCGTCTTGCCCGCGCCGTTGGAACCGATCAGCGACACGATCTCCCCTTCGTATACGTCGAAGGAGACGCCGTTCAGCGCGTGGATCTTGCCGTAGTGATAGTTGAGGTTTTTTACGGAGAGGATCGGTTCCATCGGTTAATCACCTCCACCAAGATACGCTTCGATGACCTCGGGGCACTTCTGCACTTCCTCCGGCGTGCCCAGCGCGATGCGCTTGCCGTAGTTGAGCACGCAGATCCTGTCGGTGATGCCCATGACAAACTTCATGTCGTGCTCAACGCACAGTACCGAAATGCCCTTCTCGCGGATGGCCAGAACCAGCTTGGCCAGCTTGTCCTTTTCGGTGGGGTTCATGCCGGCGGCGGGCTCGTCCAGGAGCAAAAGGCAGGGGTCGCTGACCAGCGCCCGGGCGATCTCCAGGAGCCGCTGCTCGCCGTAGGACAGCGAGCGGGCCTCGTCATGCTCGCGCTCGGGGATGCCCACGAAGGCCAGGGTTTCCCGCGCCTTCTGCCGGGTAGAGGCTTCGTAATCCCGGTATTTCTTCGTATGGAGGAAGGAGTGCAGCGCGCCGTAGGGAATCCGGCAGTGCTGCCCGATGAGCAGGTTGTCCATCACGGAGATCGTGCTGAACAGGTTGATGTTCTGATAGGTTCGCGCGATGCCGAGTTTGTTGGTCTCAAACATGTACCGGCCGTCGATGCGCCGGCCGTTCAAGTGGATTTCTCCGCCCGTCGGCTTGAAGTAGCCACTGACCATGTTGAAAACCGTCGTCTTTCCCGCGCCGTTTGGGCCGATCAGGCCGAAGATCTCGCCCTTCTCCACCGAAAAGTCCAGGTGCTGGACCGCCTTCAGACCGCTGAATTCAATGGACAGGTCCTTGACCTCAAGCATTGCCACGGCTCACGCCCCCCTTCCCGCCAAAGAGGCCGCCGATGGTCTTGCCCAATCCGGCGAGGCCGGTGGGCTGGTAGAGGATGACCGCCAGCAGGAACACGCCATAGATCAGCATGCGGTAATCCTGAAGGCTCTGGAAGCTCTCCTGAACGAAGGTGATCACCAGCGCGCCCAGGATCGGGCCGAGCAGGTTGCCGCTGCCGCCGAAGAGCAGCATCGTAATAAAGATGACCGACGTATTCTGAACGAAGGTGTCCGGGCTGATAAAGCCCATCATGTGCGCCAGAAGCGCGCCCGCGATGCCCACGTAGAATGCGGAGATCGCAAAGGACATTGTCTTCGCCTTCATGATGTTGATGCCGCAGCCGTTGGCGGCGGTCTGGTTTTCGCGGATGGCGATCAGCGAGCGGCCCAGCTTCGAGTGGACGATGTTCTGCTTGATGATGAGCAGCACCACCAGCACAAACAACACCAGATACACGTAGGCGTACTTGGACTTGATGGTCGTAAAGTCAAGCAGCGTCGTGCCGAACAGCACAAGCTTCACCGGCGGAACGCGGGTGATGCCGATAAAGCCGTTGGTCAGGTCCGAGAAGTTGGCCACGATCAGGTACATGATCTGGTTGAACGCGATCGTCAGAAGCGACAGGAAGTGGAACACCAGCTTCGACGCGGGCTTTGCCAGCAGCGCGCCGATAAATGCCGAGATGAAGCCCACCACGAGGATGCTCAGGATGGGCGGCAGCGGCGTCAGACCCAGCTTCGCGATGCCCCACTCCTCGTGAGACAGGAGCACCGAACCGTACGCGCCGATGCAGAAGAAGCCCGCGTGGCCGAAGGAAATCTGGCCGGTGTAGCCAAAGAGGATGTCGAGGCCGCTGGTGGAAATGGCGTAGATGCCGATGTAGCACAGCAGCACGTAAATGTACTTGTTTCTGGACAGGAGAATGTTGTTCTCCATCATCACAAGCACCAGCGTAACCAGCGCGATCGCGCCGACCGCCATCGCCCTGCGCCCCCACTTGCCGCCGAATCTGTTTTCTGGAATCGTCTTCACCGTATACCTCCGTTCGTTACACGCTGTAGACATTCGCGTTGCAAATGCCCCTCGGGCGCAGGATCATAAAGAGTATCATAACGCCGTACACGATGAATTCCTTGTATACGGAGGACACGTACGCGCCGACAAAGGTCTCGAGCAGACCAATGAACAGCGAACCGATGATCGCCCCGTAGATATGGCCGTAACCGCCGATTACGGCGCCGGCAAAGCTTTTTGCGGCCAGGTTGTTGCCCAGTTGGTAGGAGACGTACATGGTGGGGGCCACCAGCACGCCGCCCAGGCAGGCCAGCGCCGCCGCGATGCCGTAAGTGATGCCGATGGTCGTATTTACGTTGATGCCCATGCAGCTGGCGGCCATCTTGTTTTGGGCGGCCGCGCGCATGGAGGTGCCGAACTTGGTCTTGTTGAGGAAGAAGTGCAGCACGATCATCGCCAGAAAGGCCGCTGCGATGCAGGTGAGCTGCTCTTTGGAGACGGAAGCGGGGCCGATGGCGATCGGCGCGGAGTTGGCGTACAGCGAGGGGAAGTACTTCATGTTGGGGCCCCAGATCAGCATCGCGGCGTTCTCAACGATGGTGGACAGCGCGATGGTGGCCAGCACCACATAGACGTTCTGGGCCTTTTTTTTCACCAACCTGCGGATGACGAAGCGCTCCATCATCCAGCCGATAAAGAACATGACGATTTCCGAAGCGAGCAGGGCGATGATGAAGGGAACCTGCCATACCGCGTACAGTTGATAGGCGATGAATGCGCCAAACATCAAAAGGTTCGCCTGCGTAAAGTTCATGTAGCCGGATGCCTGGTAGATGAGGCTGTATCCCAGCGCCAGCATACCGTAGGTGCATCCCAGTACCAATCCGCCGACCAGTACGTTAATCAGCATTTGCATGGGGGTTCCATCCTTTCGCCGCGTTGAATGCTACCAACCTCAAATACGCCTGCTCTTCGAGCGGGAACGGGGCGCGGCCCCCGCGGTATGGATTCCCTGCGGCGACGCATTCGCGTATTGGCAAGGCAGGGTGCGCCGACCGGAGGCGGAAGCGATAAAGTCCGCTTCCGCCGTCCGGTCTGATGCAGTCCTGATTACTTGTAGGTGTCGGTGCTGCCGCCGGCCTCGAGGAACTTGGCCCAGCTGACGTTCTTGCCGCCGTGGGTGACGAAGATCTGCTGGCCGCTCATGCACTCGCCATTGTCATAGGCCGCGAAGTTGGCACGGCCGGCGAGGATATCCATCTCAAGGCCCGCGATGGTTTCGCGCACGGCGGGGCCTTCCTTGGTGCCGGCCTTCTCGACCGCGGTAAGGAGGATGTTGGTGGCGTCAAAGGCGCGGTAGGCAACGTCGGAGATCGGCATGGTGCCGTACTCCTTGACCCACTCGGTCAAGAACGCGATTTCGGCTTCGGAGTTGCCCTCTTCCGGCGCGTCCGGCACGCTGTGGGGCGCGAAGAACACGAGGCCGTTGGCCGCTTCGCCCGCAACCCTGCGCATGTCGGAGGAGGAGAAGGTTTCGCAGCCGTAGATATAGCCGGTGTAGCCCAGGTTGCGGATCTGCTTGACCATGAGGCTGCCCTGCTCGGCCTGAGCGAAGATGATGACGCCGTTGGGCTTGGCGTTGACGATCGCGGACAGCGCGCCGGTCCAGTCGGTCTCGCCGACCATGGCCTGCTGCTCGTCGATGATCTCGACGCCATCGCGGGCTTCGATCTCTTCCTTCACCTTGGTGTAGGCGGAGATGTTTCCGTCGTCCTGGTAGACCAGCGAGGCGACCTTGTCGCTCTTGAGCTCCAGCATGGCGTCCACCAGCGGCGTCGCGCCGCCCGCGGAGTTGGGCAGGGCGCGGAACAGGTAGGTCCAGCCCTTCTGCAGCCACGCCGGGTTCATGCCGGTGGCGACTTCGGGAATCTGGTAGGCTTCGACCAGGTCGCCGGTGGCCTGGATGTTGCCGGAGAGCTGGGAGCCGATCAGGCCGTCCACGCCCACCTGGTCCAACAGGTAGGAGACGCCCTTGACAGCGCCCTCGGTGGTGGAGCCGTCGTCATAGAGTTCGATGCCGATCTTGCCGCCCAGCACGCCGCCCTTCTCATTCCAGAGCTTGATGGCGAGCAGGATCGCGTCGCGGCCGTTGGAGCCTGCGGTGGCGACCGCGCCGGTGAATCCGCCGTAATGGCCGATCGTGTAGGCGTAGTCTTCCGCCAGCGCCAGGGACGAGGTCATCAGGAGTACCAGTGCCAGAAGAGCCGTCAGGAATCGTTTCATGTTCTTTCCTCCTTAGTATTTAAAGATCGCTCTTTAAATTTCTCGATCGCAAGGGGAAAAGCCGAGGGGATACCTGTGCGGGGATGAGGTGCTACTGGCTGATCGGGGCGCCGCAAACCTTCTCGTAGTACTTCGCGATCGCGCTGTGGTCGTCCTGGCCGCAGCCGTCGTGGTGCAGGGTCTGGAGCATCTCCATGACCGCCGCGGTCAGCGGCAGCGGAGAGCCCACGGCGTGCCCGGTCTCCAGCGCGTTGGCGAGGTCCTTGATGTGCAGGTCAATCTTGAAGCCGGGATTGAAGTTGCGCGAGAGGATCATCGGCGCCTTGGCGTTCATGACCGTCGAACCCGCGAGGCCGCCCTTGATGGCCTGGAAGACCAGCTCGGGGTCCACGTTGGCCTTCGAGGCCAGCAGCATCGCCTCGGACAGCGCGGCGATGTTGACCGCCACGATGACCTGGTTGGCCAGCTTCGTGGTGTTGCCCGCACCGATTCCGCCGCACCAGACCGCGCTGGCGCCCATGGACAGGAGCACTTCCGTGTACTCCTCAAAGATCGCCTTGTCGCCGCCGACCATGATGGAAAGCGTGCCGTCGATGGCCTTGGGCTCGCCGCCGGATACCGGCGCGTCGATCATGTTGACGCCCTTTTCCTTGCAGGCCGCGCAAACCTCCTGGGAGATCTGGGGGGCGATGGAGCTCATGTCGATGATGGTCGCGCCGGGCTTCGCGCCCTCCAGGACGCCGTTTTCACCCAACACAGCCGCCTTGACGTGAGGGCCGTTGGGCACCATCGTGATGATCGTCCGGCACTTTTCAGCGACTTCGCGGGAGGAGGCGGCCGTTTCGGCCCCTTCCGCAGCCAGCGCGTCCACGTTTGCCTTGAGGACGTCAAACACGACCAGCTCGTGTCCCGCCTTCATCAGATTGCGCGCCATGGGCTTGCCCATGATCCCGAGGCCGATGAAACCAATCTTCATTATCTGCATCTCCTTTTGTTAAGTATGTTAACACACGAGGGGGATGGTTTTGAACCGGCAACTATATCCATCGGGCGGACACGCGCTTGGACAGGTAGGTTTCAAGCGGCGCCCAGCCGGTTTCGTTGAACTGTGACAGAAGTTTCTGGGTCACGCCGTAGGTGATGAACTCGTGGGGCTTCATGCCGTCCGGCTCGTAGGCGCGAACGAACTCTGGAATGCGCATGAGGCTTTCAATCACCTTCGGATCCACCGGGTTTAAGATGCCGGGAGTCTGCGGTGGGTCGGCTTCGAGAATCATGTCCTGTACGCGGGTGTTGATCGTATAGATCACCTTGCCGCCGGACATCTCGGTCACGTGGTACGCGCCGCGAAGGCCCGCGGGCATGATGACGCTGTCATAGCCCTTTTCCTCGAAGATCTTGTAGGTGCGCTTGGCGACGGCGAGCCCCGCCAGCGTGATGTGCTCCTCCGGAATGCCCAGCTTCATGTCCATGGCCACGTCCCTGAGGTAGTCGTCCAGGCGGCCCACCTGCTGAACCACGATGCACAGAGGCGGTTTGACGCCATTTTTGAGGGCTTTGCACGCGCCCCGCCGGTATGCCTCGGCCACGCCCAGCGCCTGGGCTACGGAGACGTTGATGGTCGCGCAAATCGGGATGCCTTCCTCCGCCAGGTGCTCGATGACCTCGACGCCCGCGGCGGTGGTGGGCAGTTTGACCGCGATGTTGTCGCCCCAGGAGTGCACTCGGCGCGCCTGGGCGAGCATGCCCTCGGCGTCGCCCGCGCGGCTGGGGTTGAGCTGCCCCAGCGCGTACCCCTGTCTGCCGCCGGTGGCTTCATAGATGGGATGGACCTTGTCCGCCGCATAGGTGGCGACCAGCTTCAAGAGGGCCTCCGCCCGTTCCTCCAGGCCGAAATCGTCGCCCAGCGCCTCCACCCTGGGCAGCCAGAACTCCGGCTGGTTTTGGAAGGAGCGGTATGTGAGCACGGGGTTCGTGGTGACGCCGGTCGCGCCGCGGCGGATGGCCAGGTCGATTTCGTCGGGGCTGCCCGAGTCATGCCACCAGGCGGTGGGCGTGCATTGATTGAGCCATTCCAGGTAATTCAAGGCGTTTCGCTCCTCCTCGTTCCGCGGTTTGGCGTTGTACCAATGGAAAACTTTAATGCGTCCAGGCGAGGAATTTTCGATGCAGGGCCAGGAGCCGAAGCGAGGCGACCCTTCGGGATACGCCTTCGGCGTGAAATGCAGCGCTACGCCCTGCGGAGAGCGACACCGCGCTGCGCGAAAATGACCGGCGCAACGACGCTTTAAAGCTTGGAATTGGCATTAATAATTGAAGCTTACGATGGGGTTCCATCCGCCGTTGATGAACTGGTCGGTGGTGCGGTTGGCAGAGCCGAAGGTGATGAACTCGGAGGGCTGCATGCCGTCCGGCTCGTAGGCCTTGCGGAATTCCGGCATGGTCATCAGCCGGTCAATGACCTCCTGATCCACGGGCACTTCGATCCGCTCCTCAAACTGTTCCACGCCGATGAGCAGTTCCGCGATCTTGGGGGCGATGGACATGATCATCCTCGCGCCGGCCAGATCCACAATGTGGTTCGCGCCCCGGCAGCCAGCAGGCATCAGGAAGGTGTCGTAGCCGCGCTCATTGAAAATCCGGTAGGCGCGCTTGATGCAGGCGGTGCCGGACTGGACGATGTCGCTCTCCTTGACGTGGGGGTAGGAATCCTGGGCTACGTCGCGCAGGTAGTCGTCCAGGCGGCCGACCATCATGACCGCGATGCCCAGCCCCGGCTTGACGCCGTTCGCCGCGGCCTTTTTCTTGCCGCGCTCGCGGGCTTCCGCCACGGCGAGCACCTGCGGTACGGTAAAGCTGACGGTGGCGGCCACGTTCAGGCCCTCGGCCACGCAGGCCTCGTAGGCCTCGATGCCAGCCCGGGTGGCGGGCAGCTTGACGCAGATGTTCTCACCCCAGGCAGCCAGGCGTTTGGCCTGCTCGAACATGTAGCGGGCGTCGCCGGTCTTGTTGGGGTTGGTCTGGGCGCAGACAATCCCCTTGCCTTTTTCGGGGTCGTAGAGCGGCCGGACCGCTTCGGCGTAGTAGGAAGTGACGCATTTGGCGAGCGCCTCGGCCTTCTCGTCGCCCTTCAACCCCTTCGGGATCGCGGCGAGCCGGTTGCGCCAGAATTCGCGGTCGCTTGTCAGCGTCTGGTTGACGAGGAAGGGGTTCGTGGTCATGCCGACGGCGCCGTTTTCGAAGCCCTCCAGCTGCTGGGCGCGGATCGCCGAATCATGCCAGTAGACCGATTGGGTGTTTTGGGTCATCCACCTGAGAAATTTGTTTTCCATGTCTATTGCCTCCTGTGATCGTGCTTCTCCGTCAAGACAATCGTCTCAAGCGCCTTGAGGTACTTCAGGCCGCGTTCGCCGCAGGCGCGCTGGGAAGGGTAAGGCTGGCATTCGAGATCGATGTATCCCCGATAGCCCACGTCGCACAGCGCCCGTATGATGGGCTTGAAATCAATGTTTCCGGCGCCGGGATAGCCCCTGTTGGAATCCGGGAAGTGCACGTAGCCCAGGATGTCCGCGGTTTCGCGCACGCTTTGGGCGAGATCCTTGTCTTCGAGAATCATAGAGTGGGTGTCGATGTGCAGCGACACGTTCTTCAGCCGCAGTCCGCGAAGGTATTCGGCTGTCTCGGTCGCGCTGTTCAGGTAGTTGTTGATGTAGCGCAGGATCGATTCCACGACGATGCTGCCGCCCGACTGCCCGGCGTAGGCGTCCAGTTCCGCGAGGGCCTGGGAGAATCGGTCCACGTACTCCTGGTAGCGGCTAAAATCCGGGATGTTGCCGCGCATGATGCCCACGATCACCGGGCACTTGAGCGCCGCACCCAGATCGAGGTGCTCCTTGAGCCGTTCAATCGCCGCCGTGCGGTTGGCCGCGTCATCACTGATCAGGCACAGGCCGTTCAGGTTGTACTCCATGCCGGTAGCGATGCCGCAGTATTCCACGTTCGCGCGGGCCGCGGCGGCGACCAGTTCCCTTGCGTCGTACTGTGCGGGGTTTCGGATGAACAGCTCCACGCCGTCGTAGCCCATTTCCCCGGCCATGCGGGTTACTTCCGAAATGTCGCCCCGGAGGATCACCGGCTGGCGTTCCGGCTGCGGCTCCAGCGCGCAGGATATGCCGTATTTGAACACGCCGTCCCCTCCTGTCATCCCATGTACATGCCGCCGTTGACGTCCAAGAGTTCGCCGGTGACGAAGGCGGCGTCGTCCGAGGCCAGGTACGCGACCGCGGCGGCCACATCCTCCGGCTTGCCCAGCCGCCTGAGCGGGATGCGGGCGTACAGCTTTCCCATGGCTTCGGGCGAGAACTCCCGGGTGATGGGCGTTTCGGTGGTGCCGGGGCAGACCGCGTTGACATTGATGCCCAGGGGCGCCAGCTGCCGGGCGAAGCCCATCGTCAGCGCAAGAATGCCGCCCTTTGAGGCGGAATAGCCCAGGCCAGTCTCAAACCCGCCCATACGGCCCGCCAGCGAGCTGATGTTGATCACCCGTGGACAGGCTGATTTCTTCAAATAGGGGATGGCCTTTTGCACCATGAAGAATACACTTTTGAGGTTGATGTCCATGATGAGATCCCACTGGGCTTCCGTGACCTCCAGAATGGGGGTGTTGTTCAGAATGCCCGCGTTGTTGACCACGATGTCAAGCCCGCCAAACGCGGCGGCGACCTTTTGTACGGTTTCGGTGATGCCCGCCACACTGGATACGTCGCAGGTTAAACCCGCGCTGCCCGGCAGCGATTTTGCGGCGTCCCGGAGCTTTTCCTCATTGACATCCAGAAGGGCGACCCTTGCGCCTTCCTCGGTCAGGCGCCTGGCGATGGCGTAGCCGATGCCCTGCGCCGCGCCCGAAACGATGGCGTTTCTGCCTTCCAGCCTTTGCATGCTCATTCCCTCTCACGTCGTCCAGCGCTCCCGCCAAAGGATGGATGTATTACATCTAACCTCTAACAACTGCATATTAGCACAATCCAAAACCCTTGTCAATGCATTTTTGGACGTATCATCGATTTTTTGCGCGACATTTTGACGATATCCCCCATGACTTCGACAAAAAATGTGATAAAAGAGCGCTTTCATGCGATGCATTGCTGAAAATCCGGCAATTGTTACGGAATTCTTTTTTGTTTCATTTACGCCAATTATTTAACTCTTAATTAACACAAAAACGCCGAGCGGAAGATCCGCCCGGCGTCTCGGTGCTGCGGAAGGCCCCGTGCCGCTATTCCTTTTGGCCCGCCCGCGTCAAATAGTTTTCATAGAATTTGAACGCGCTTTCCAGGTGCTGCTTCATCAGCTCTCTGGCAAGAGACGCGTCCCGCTGCTCCATGGCCTCGCAGATCTTCCTATGAAAAGAGAGTCCGTCATTCTCGCCGACCACCTTTGTCAGCGTGGTGATGCTCTCCAGCAATACATCCTTCAGGATGGTCTGGGCCTGGATGAGGATGGGGTTTCCGGTCATGCGGGTGATGATCTGGTGGAACTCGAAGTCCGCGGCCAGGTACTTGTCCACCTCGCCGTAGTAGGAAATCATCTTTTCCAAGTTTGCGCGCAGCGCCCGAAGGTCCTTTGAGGTCGCGCGCTGGGCGGCAAGGCCGGCGCTCTCGACCTCGGTAATCAGCCGGAATTCCCAGACGTGGCGGATGGAGTCGTCGCTCAAATAGATGGCGGGCAGCAGGCCGTTCGCATAAGTACCCACATCGATTTCCTTGACGAAGTTGCCCTCGCCCCAACGCGTCTCCACAAGGCCCACCGTGGCCAGGCGCGAAAGCGCCTGCCGGACGGTGGCCCGGCTGACGTTGAAAAGGCCGGCCAACTCGTTTTCCGGCGGAATGCGGTCGCCGGACTTCCATTCTCCGTCCAGAATCATCTTTCTGATCTGTTCAAAGACCTGTTCGCTGGCGCTGACGCGTTTGATGGCCTGAAATGCCATGTGAACCCCTCTTTTCGCAAATCACTTCAACTGAGAAAGGATTTCCCCAAAATCGGCGCGGGATTCAAGCGCCCGTTCAAATGTGGCGCAAAAGAAGCCTGTCGCAGCGGCCCGAATCTGCCGGTTTCCATTCGTCGGTTGTTCACTTATGAATTATCATACATGTGTCGTCGGATGTCAATGCGGTTTTATTTAAATAAGACCGGCGGCGGCATAGAAGGAGCCGCGCCATGCCCTTATGGACAAGGCGCGGCTCGCGGAACGCGGTTTTTTTCAGCCGACGAAGCTCAGGATCGCCCGCTCGACGTGCTCGACCGTCAGGTCGTAATAGTTCAGCACGTCCTTGTAGCAGTGGCCGGAGCTGCCGAAGCAGTCGTTGATGCCGACGAACTCGACGGGGATTCTCTCGCGCCGCAGCGCCTCGGCCACAGCGCCGCCCAATCCGCCCACCACGCTGTGCTCCTCGCAGGTGACGACGCCCTTCATGCCGCGGGACAGCTCGATGATCCGCTCGTCGTTCAGCGGCTTGATGGTGTGCACGTTGACCACGCGGACAGAGACCCTGTCCTTCAGGTTTTCGGCGGCCCGGAGGGCCATGTGGTTCATGCCGCCGGTGGCGAACACGGTGACCTCTCCGCCCTCGCGCAGCACCTTGGGCTGGCCGATGACAAAGGGCTCGCCCTCCGGCGTGACGTTTTCGCAGTCGTTTCTGCTGACGCGGATGTAGACGGGGCCGTCATAATCGCGAATGGCCTTCACGGCCTCTACGGTTTCGTTGGCGTCGGCGGGACTGAGCACCACCATGTTCGGGATGGCGCGCATGATGGCGATGTCTTCCACGGTCTGGTGGGTGGCTCCGTCCGCGAAGTCCGAAAGCCCGCAAGAAGAGCCACAGAGCTTGACGTTGAGTTTTCCGATGGCGATAGCCTGGCGGATCTGGTCAAAGGCGCGGCCCACCAGGAACACCGCAAAGGTATTGGCGAAGGGGATCAGGCCGGTCTGCGCGAGCCCCGCCGCGGTGGAAACCATGTCCGCCTCGGCGATGCCCATTTCAAAATGGCGCTCCGGGAATTCCAGTTCAAAGAGCTTGCCCATCGTGGAACCGCAAAGGTCGGCGTCCAGCGCGACGATGCGCGGGTCTGTCTTGCCGAGTTCAACCAGGGTCTTGCCATAGGCCGTTCTTTGGTTGGTGTACATCGCTCTTCCTCCAATCCTATGCTTCCACCGACAGCTCTTTGAGCGCCTGATTGTAGGTTTCCTCGGTCAGGACGCCATTGTGGTAACTGACGACGTTTTCGGCAAAACTGATGCCCTTGCCCTTTACGGTGCGGGCGATGATGACGGTGGGCTTGCCGTTGTACCGGTCTGTCCGGTCCAGCGCGTCCATAATCTGCTCCATGTCGTGGCCGTCGATCTGTATCACGTTCCAGCCGAAGCTCTGCCACTTTTCGGGCAGCGGGTTGGTGTCCATGCGCTCGGAGACGCAGCCCATCGCCTGTAGGCCGTTCTGATCGATGATGCCGATCAGGTGATCCGCCTTGTGGGCGGAGGCGGCCAGCGCGGCCTCCCAGATCTGGCCCTCGGCGATCTCGCCATCCCCCATCAATACATACACGTTGCTGCCGATCCCCTGCAGCCTGTTGCCCAGCGCCATGCCCAGGCCCAGCGAGAGGCCCTGCCCCAGCGAGCCGGTGCCCGCCTCGATGCCGGGGGTCTTGCGCACGTCCGGGTGGCCCTGCAGGTGGAAGCCGATCTCCTTCGTCTTTTTAAGGTCCTCCACCGGGAAGTATCCGGCCTCCGCCAGCGCGGCGTACTGCAAAATGGCCACGTGGCCCTTGCTCAAGAGGAAGCGATCCCGGTCAGGCATCTTCGGATTGGCCGGGTCGTGCTTCATCTTGTAAAAGTACAGCGCCGCCACCAGATCCGCCGCGGAACAGGAGCCGCCCACGTGGCCAGCCACGCCGACGCCCACGCTGATGATGACGTCCCGCCTGAGCCTCTGGCCCATCTTGCGAAGGTATGCGATGCGTTCCGTTCTATCCATGTCCATACGCCTCCCTAAATGCTCTGTCTGAGGAACCTTAGCGCCGCCGGCGCCTCGGCATCGAAGTCACGGGTATAGGCCTCCAAGCTGACGCGCGCGTCGTAGCCCACCCGCCTGAGCGCGTCAAAGTAGGGGCGGTACGCCGGGTCCTCGCCCGTTTCTCGGGGGAACGAACGCCCCTCCACCCGGGCAAAGTGGGAATGGCGGAGGAACTCGCCGCCGTCCCGGATGAGGTTTTCCACCGGCTCCGCCTCGGTCATGAAGTGGTAGTAGTCCACCAGCACCCTTACGGCGTCGCTGCCCACCGCGCGGGCCAGCGCGCAACCCTCCTCAAAGGTGTTGATGAGGTTGCACTCGGCCTTGCGAAGCGGTTCGATGGCGATCACGATTCCGTTGTCCCGCGCGATGGGCGCGATCCCGGTCAGCAGCGTTGCCACCTGTTCGAAGCCCTTCTCCAGCGGATATCCCTCCGGCACGTTCTTCGCGCCGCCGCTGCCGAACACCACCGCCTTCGCGCCCAACCGCGCTGCTCGGCTCAGCGCAATGGCGGCGTACTGAAGCGCGCCGGGGATGTCCGCGGCCTCGCCGGTCAGCCGCGAGGTCTTGGGGAAGAAGTTGTTACAGGTTTCGCAGGGCACGCCGGAGGCGCGGACCCGCCCAATCATCGCCTCAAAGTCCGCTTCGGAGAGCGCCATCATTTCCGCCAGCGGAAGCTCCACGTAGTCAAACCCGATCTGCGCGGCCTTCTCGATGTACTCGATGCCGGTTCCGTCCGGGCCGGTCGCGTTCATGTTCAAGCAGATGCCAAACTTCATTGGTCATACCTCTCATGTATGTTGTCCTACATGTTGTGGCCTAAAGCGCCTTCCCTACACCCATGTCCGCCATCCGGCAGCCGAAGCCGCGCGGCGGAATGCCGAAGAGACGCGGCTTACGGACCCTCGAACAGCTTCAGCGATTCGGCCAGATGGTCGTTCATCAGTTTTCTGGCCTTCTCCGCGTCGCGGGCCTCGATGGCCTCGATGATCCGGCGGTGGTATTCGATGCCGTTGTCGCGGCCGATCTTGAGGGTGATCTTGCGCATGGTCTCCTTCAGGATGTCCCGAAGCAGGTAGTGCAGCTGGGTGACCAGCTGGTTGCCGACGATGGTGGTCAGCATGCGGTGGAACCGGAAGTCGTTGTTGATGTAGTCCTCCAGGTCGTCCCGCTGATCCTTGAGCCGCTCGTAGGACTCCCAGAGTTCCCGGATATCCTCCGCGGTGGCGCGTTTGGTGGCCAGCGCGACGGTCTCCACCTCGGTCATCATGCGAAACTCCCACACGTCGCGCACCGCGTTCTCGCTCAGGTAGATGCTGGGAACCAGTTCGTTGAGCTTGATGCCCACGCCCATCTCCTGCACGAAGGAGCCCTCCCCCTGCCGGGTGCGGATCAGGCCGAAGGTGTTCATTTTGAGTAGCGCCTGCCGGATCGTGACGCGGCTGACGCCGAATGACTCCGCAAGCTCGTTTTCCGACGGCAGGCGATCCCCCGGCTTCCAGACGTTGCGGAGGATCATCTCGCGCATCTGGTCGTAGACCTGCGTGCTAACGTCATTTTTACGGATCTTGCGGATGGCCATATCTTTCCCTCATTCGCCAGCGTCGCCGCCGGATGGTTATTTGGACGGATCGATCACGATCTTGATCAGGTCGTCGGGGTTGTCGAGTAGATCCTGGAAGGCCTGGGGCGCCTCCGGAAGCGTCACCACCCGGGACAAAAGCTCGCCGGTGGCCAGCCTGCCGGAGCCGAGGAGGGCCACCACTTCGCCAAATTCCTCGTGGGTGTAGTTGAACGAGCCGACCACGCTGCGGGCGGAGCAGACGATGTCCTGCATGTTGATCTGCATCTCCCGCTGGCTCATGCCGACCCACACCGCCGTGCCCGCCACCTTGAGCGCCTTGACGGACAGGTTCGCCGTGGGCTCGACGCCCACCGCTTCGATGGAGAGATCCATCATCAATCCGTCCGTATAGTCCGCAATCCTGGCGAGGGCATCCTCTTTGGCTGAGTTTATCACAAAATCCGCACCCAGGTCCAGCGCTTTTTTCAGCCGCCTGTCGCTGAGGTCGGCGACGGTAACGCTTTTCGGATTGTGGAGCTTCACCATCTGCAGGATGCAAAGGCCGATCATGCCCGCGCCGATGATCAGCACGTCCTTACCCGCGATCCCGCCGCACTTGGTGACGCTGCCATAGGCCACCGCATAGGGCTCCGCCATGGCGCCCGCCTCGTAGGAGCAGCCCTCCGGCAGCCTGTAGAGGAGCTTCTGCGGCACCGCCACATACTCCGCCATGGCGCCGTCCACCGTCAGAACCCCGAAGAACTTCTTGTTCAGGCACATGTTGGTCATGCCGCCCCGGCAATTTACGCATTCGCCGCAGAAGTTGATGGGCTGAACCACAACGCCGTCGCCCGTTTTCCAGGCGTTTACGCCCGCCCCAACCGCCGCGATCTCGCCCGCGAACTCATGGCCCATCGTCATCGGGGGGATGCGCCTGCCTGTCTTGCCCAGCCAGCCGTGCACGTCGCTGCCGCAGATGCCGCAGGCGCGCACCCTGATGAGCACTTCGCCCGCACCCGGCGCGGGCGCGCCTACGTCCTGGACCTCCAGAACCTTCGGCCCGAGGAACCTTAAACTCTTCACCGATGCCACCTCTCTTCGTGTTAGAACCACCGTGGTTAGATGTATGATGTATTACAACTTAACCGGCAAGGTTATTCTATCACAGAATTGACGGTTTGTCACCTGCAATTTACACGGAAATTTGCAAAATCGACAGAATTCCTGCCTTTTCCTATGCCTAAAACCCTATTTGCATAGGAGAACGGTCAGGTCGTTCACGTTGGTGCCGGTGGGGCCGGTAAAAATGAGGCCGTCCGCGGCGCCGAGGATGGCGTAGGCGTCGTTGTTTTGAAGATGGGCTTCCGCCGAAAGGCCCTTCGCCCGGCAGATTTCGACGAAGTCTCCGGTCACGATCCCGCCGGCCGCGTCGGTGGGGCCGTCGGTGCCGTCGGAGCCCACGGAGAAGACCGTTACGTCCGCCATGCCCTGAATGCCCAGTGCCGCCGAAAGCGCCAGCTCCTGGTTGCGGCCGCCCCGGCCGGAGCCTTTGAGGTGCACAACCGTCTCTCCGCCCAGAATCACCGCGCAGGGTGCCTTGACGGGGCGCCCGGAGGCGCGAACCTCCCGCGCGATGGCGGCCAGGAAGCTGCCGGCATCCCGGGCTTCGCAGTCAAGGGTCGTGGTGAGGATCAGGGGCTCGTACCCCAGCGCCCGAGCGGTCTCTTCCGCCTGGGTGCACAGCCGGGTCACGTTGCCGATGATCCGGGTTTTCACGTTCTCCAGCGCCTTGGGCGTCTCCCGGCGGAGCGCTTCCATCGCGCCATCTGTCAGCTCGATGCCGTATTTCTGAACGATGCGCAGCGCGTCCTGGCTGGTGGTTCCGTCCGGATGGGCGGGGCCGGAGGCGATGGCGTCCAGCGAATCACCCAACACGTCGCTGAGCACGATTGAAACCACTTCCGCAGGCGCGCACGCCTCGGCAAACCGGCCGCCCTTCACGGCGGAGAGGTGCTTGCGGATGGTGTTGATTTCGGTGATGTCCGCGCCGCTGGCCAGGAGCTGCCGGGTGGCGGAAGCGATGTCCTCAAGCGTCACGCCGTCAAGCGGCTTCTCGAACAGCGCCGAACCGCCGCCGGACACCAGAAACAACACCCTGTCCCCCGCGCCCAGCCGGTCGACCAGCGCCATCGCCCGCGCCGCGCCGCGCACGCTGTGCTCATCGGGCACCGGGTGGCCCGCCTCGATGATTTCGACCCGCTCCAGCGGGGTCTTCGCGTGGCCGTACTTGGTGACGACGACGCCTGCCTTCAGCCGGTCGCCCAGCGCCTCGCAAGCGGCCTCCGCCATCTTCCAAGCCGCCTTTCCGATGGCGACCATGTATACGGGCCGGTCCCCCGGCATATCCGAGAGCGCGTTTTTCACCGCCACGTCGGGCAGCACCGCCTCGATGGCGGCGTCGACGATGGCGCGGGCATCCTGGTGGATTGTCATGGCGCTTTGCTCCCATCGTTTTCATAATGAGAAATGGATCCGTCTCGGCAAAGTCACCCAAAGGGGCGTCTGGCCGGGCACGAACGTAAGATGTCCTACAACCTGCTCCAGCACGATTATACCGTGGATTAGCGCCGCTGTCAATGGCGGCGCCGCCGGAAGCTCAGAAACGGAAACGGCGGCCGACCCGATGCGCGATACGGCGGCCGCCCGACAAAATACCGTTTACGCCGCAC
>JAEYPB010000014.1 GCA_023411175.1 Bacillota bacterium
CGCTTGCGCTGCTTCTGGTCATGCCCGCAGGCATTGCCCTTGCGGAACAGCCCGTCACCCTCAAGGTGGACGTGCAGCCCTTCGCCTCGCCCCAGACGCTGCCGCGGATCGGTGAGCTGATTGCGGAGTTTGAGCAGGCGAACAACATCAAGGTCGAGCTGACCGTTTCCGTCAATGACGACCCCTACCGTGTCAAGCTGCTTCAGGACATCGCTGCGGGCAACATGGCGGACGTCGCCTTCTGCGACGGCTCCTGGCTGCCCGAGTTCGACGCGATCGGTGCGCTGGTTCCGCTGGACAAGTGGTTCACGACCGAGCTGCAGAGCAAGTTCCTGGATTTCGCCATCGAGGGCGCTACGCTGGGCGACCAGGTGAAGGCGATCTGGTTCCACACCGGATCTTCCGGACTGTACTACCGCAAGGACCTTCTGAAGGAAGCGGGCTATGAAAACCCGCCGAAGACCTGGAGTGAACTGCAGGAAATCGCCAAGAAGTTGACCGTCGACACCAATGGGGACGGCATCATCGACCGCTACGGCTTCTCCTATCCCGGTTCGAAACACGTCGTCACCACGTTTACGATGTACCCCTTTTTCTGGGGCAACGTGGGCTCGGAGATGACGCGCGACGGCAAGGTTTCCTTTGGCGAAGGCGCTGACAAAGAGGCGATGGTGAAGACGGTCAATTACCTTGAAGGCCTGATCAAGGACGGCTCGACCGACCCGAACGCCCCGGCCCTCAGCTTTATCGAAATTGAGAGCAACTACATCGCCGACCAGTGCGCCATGGCGATCCTCGGCGGCTGGCAGCACGCCTCCATCCGCGCGAATGCGGGCGACGAGTTCGCGGAGAACACGGGCGTCGCGCCGATCCCCTATCCGGACGAGAACGGTGCGCCGGTTGCCTGCGCGGGCGGCTGGACGATGGCGATGTTCACCAAAGACGAAGCCAAGCAGGATGCGGCTTGGAAGTTCATGGAGTTCTGGACGACGAACCGGGAACTCCAGACCGTGCTGACCAAGAGCGGCCAGATGTCCACGCTCAAGGAAGTCTACGAGCAGGACGATATCAAGTCCGACAGCGTTGCGATGTCCTTCTTCGACATCCTCGCCAACGGCAAGACGAGGGACGCGGTTGCCTACCAGGGCATCATGGATCTCGAATTCCAGGAGATCCTGCAGGGCGCTGCCTCGCTGGAAGAGGATGTCGACGGGTTGGTTGCCGAGGCGGCGGAGAACACCATCGCCAAGGCGCAAGAGGCGAAGGTTTATCCCGAAGGCTGACGAAAAACCCAAGCAGGGGCGAAGGAGGGCCTTCGCCCCTGCCCATTCCCCATAAGGAGTGATCATGTGTGAGACCCGGTACGAAAAAGAACAGGTTGTTTTTGCTGTTTATACTGCCAGCGCTCCTTTGGGTTGTTTCGTTTACGATTTACCCGTTTTTCTACAGCATCTATATATCGTTGACGGATATGTCGATGATGCGTCCGCAAAGTACGGATTTTATATGGCTTGAAAACTACAGGCAGCTGTTTCAAAACAAGGACTTTCTTAAAAGCGTTCAAACGTCGCTTGTATTTACCAGCTGGGTCGTGCTGTTCCAGTTTTTGTTCGGGTTCCTGCTGGCGCTGTTGATGGCGAACAAGCGCAGGCTGGTTTCGGTCGTTCGGATGTCGGTCATGCTGCCCTGGGTGCTGCCGCCCATCGCGCTGGCGCTGATCTGGGCATGGGTTTTGAAGGCCGGCAACACCGGCCTGGTGAACAGCGTGCTGATCAACTTTGGCGTGCAGCCGGTGCAATGGTTTGGCACGCAATACGCAATGTTCTCGGTGATTCTGATCACGGTTTGGACGGGCGTTCCGCTCTCGTTCATGCTGGAGATGGCAAGCCTGCAAAAAATCCCGGAAGAGCTGCACGAAGCTGCCTCCGTCGACGGAGCCAACCCGCTGCAGCGCCTGTTCCACATCATCCTTCCGCTGATGAAGGATACGTTCCGCATCAATTTGATTATGATTACCATCGCCTCGATCGGCTATTTCGACATCATCTACGCGATCACGCAGGGCGGTCCGCGCGGCCGGACCGAGGTGTTGCCGATGCTGATGTACAACGTGGCATTCAAATCCCACAGCATGGGCAAGGGTTCGGCGATTGCGGTCGTGATGCTGATCATGAGCACGGTCTACACGCTCGCATATCTTCTTATATTTCGGGAAAAGCGGGGTGAACAGCTGTGAAGGCGCGAAAGATCGCATCAAACACCGTCATTTATCTTCTGTATGCGCTGACATTTATAACCTTCGCGATCCCGATCTACTGGGCGTTCGTCACCAGCATCAAGCAGCCGACGGAGCTGTTTGCAAACCCGCCGGTCTGGTTCACGCTCCATCCGACGATCGAGCACTACATCACCGTCGTCCAGCAATCCAAGCTGGTTCAGGGCTTTTCCAATTCGCTGGTGTTGAGCCTGGCGACGACCATCATAACCACCGTCCTCGCGACGTTTGCCGCCTACGGATTTTCGCGCTATGAGTTCCGGGGCAAGGATTCGGTGCTGAACGTGCTGCTGGTCACCCGCATGCTGCCCGCGGCGATTCTGATGATTCCGCTGTATTCGATGCTAAACTCGCTGCATATGTTGAATACCCGCCAAGGGCTGATCTTTGTCTATACGTCCATCAACATCCCGTTCTCGGTGTGGATACTCAAGACGTTCTTTGATTCCATTCCCGTATCGCTGGATGAGGCGGCGATGATCGACGGCTGCAACATGTGGCAGGCGTTTTGGCAGGTGATCATGCCGCTGGTGAAGCCGGGCATCGTTGCTTCGGCGGTGCTTGCGTTCTTCTCGTGCTGGAATGAGTTCCTGCTGGCGCTGGTACTGACCTCCACAAACGACGTGCAGCCGCTTTCGATTGTGCTCCGCGGGCTTATGAGCGAGCAGGGGGTCAAGTGGGGCATGATGATGGCCGGCGGCTGCCTCGCGATTTTCCCGCCCGCGCTGTTTTTCATTATTTTCCAAAAGCATTTTATTGTCGGCATCACAGGCGGCGCCGTGAAAGGATGATATTTAAATGAAGGGAATCGTCAAGACGGAGGGTTCGCGCCTTGTCTGGCGCTATGATGATGAGCTCATCTGGATTGAGCCGTGGGGCGAAAACAGCCTGCGCGTGCGCGTCACCAGAATGGGCAAGATGCCTGAAAAGGACTGGGCGCTCATCGAGCAGCCCGATCAGGCGGCGCAATGCACAGTCACCGACGGCGAAGCGCGCATCCAAAATGGACAGCTGATCGCCATCATCAACCACGTGGGCGTGCTGCGCTTTGAAAAGCCGGACGGAACGGTGCTTCTGAAAGAGCGGTGGCAGGATCGTCAGGACGCGCAAAAGCGCATGTCGCTGCTTACCGCCGCGCGGGAAATGAAGCCGATCCACGGCGGGAAATACCGCCTGTCGATGACCTTCGAAGCCAATGATGGCGAGAAGATATTTGGCATGGGACAATACCAGATCCCTGAGCACGACTTGAAGGGCTGCGAGCTGGAGCTGGCGCAGCGCAACTCCCAGGTCTCCATCCCGTTCTATCAATCAAGCCTCGGGTACGGCTTTCTGTGGCACAACCCGGCGGTCGGCCGCGCGGTGTTCGCGCGCAATCACACCCGTTTCACGTCCGAAGTCGGCGATGTGATCGATTACTGGGTCACGGCGGGCGATACGCCGCGCGAAATCCATCGCCAGTACATGCAGGTCACCGGCCTTCCCAGCGCCTTTCCCGACTGGGCGATCGGACTTTGGCAGAGCAAACTGCGCTACAGGACGCAGGATCAGCTCATGCAGGTTGCGCGGGATTATAAAAGGCGCGGCATTCCGCTGTCGGTCATCGTATGCGACTTTTTCCACTGGCCGACACAGGGTGACTGGTGCTTTGACGAAAAGGACTGGCCCGATCCCAGGGCCATGGTCGACGAGCTGCGCGAATTGGGCATTGAGCTGATGGTTTCCATCTGGACGACCGTCGATCCAAGGAGCGATTCCTACGCCGAGATGAAGCGGGCCGGGTATCTGGTGCGCACCGATACGGGCGTCCGGACCCAGATGGTTTGCCTCGGTTCGGACGTATTCTACGATCCGACCAACCCCGACGCGCGAGAGTTCCTGTTTGAGAAGGTCAAGCAGAACTACATGAAATACGGAATCAAGCTGTTCTGGCTGGATGTCGCCGAGCCGGAATACACCACCTATGACTTTGAGAATTATCGCTACCACATCGGTACCTGCCTTGAAACGGCCGGCATGTACCCGCGCTGCTATGGGCAGGGCTTCTACGAAGGCCTGCGCGCGGAGGGCGTCGAGGCGCCGATCACGCTGGCGCGAAGCTTCTGGGTGGGCGCCGCCCGTTATGGCATGATTCTGTGGTCGGGCGACATTCATTCGCGCTTCGAAGTCCTGAGGAACCAGTTCACGGCGGGCTTGAACGCGTCCATGGCCGGCGTCTCCTGGTGGACGACCGACATCGGCGGCTTCTATGGCGGCGACCCGGACACCCCGTATTTCCGGGAGCTGATGGTGCGCTGGTTTCAGTACGGCGCATTCTGCCCGGTGTTCCGCCTGCACGGCTGGCGCATGCCCACCGGCGAGGATACCGAGAAGATCGATACCGGGCTTTTTGACTTTGACACCTGCGGCGACGGTGAAATCTGGTCCTTTGGCGAAGAAGCCTATGGCATCATGAAGGACCTCGTGATGCTGCGCCGGAAGCTGACGCCCTATCTGCGAGGGTGCTTTGACCGGGCGAGCGCCGAGGGCGAGCCGATCATGCGCCCGCTGTTCTACGATTTCCCCGGGGATGAACCTTGCTGGACGGCGCCCTTCCAGATGATGCTGGGCGAAGACCTTCTGATCGCGCCCGTGCTCTTTGAGGGTATGACCCAGCGCAGCGTCTATCTCCCGGCCGGAAGGACGTGGGTATCGCTCGAGGGCGAGGAGTATGCGGGCGGGATTTCGATCGACGTGGACGCACCCATCGACGTTATCCCCGTATTCTTCGCCAAAGGCTCCATGATCGAAGCGCTGCTGTAAGGAGGGGTCTCCATGAGGTTTAAGCCCGATATTGAAAGGGTGCGTGAAAGGCTTGCCGCCTTCTGGGCGATGGAGATGGCGGACCGCGCGCTGATCAGCGTCGTCGCGCCGAAAGTGCGCGGCGCGCACATTTCGCAGTTTCACAACCCCGAGGACCTGACGGGAGACAAAGAGGCGCTCAACCGCTACTGGGAGGACCCCGAGACCATCCGCAAAAACAATATCGAGCGGCTGGAGCGCACATTCCTCGGCGGCGAATCGCTGCCGTCGATCTTTCAGAACTATGGAACCAGCGGACACTGCAATTACTTTGGCGCGAAGCCGAAATACGGAAACGACACCATCTGGTTTGACCACACCCTTGAAAGCCTGGAGGACATCGACGGCGCGTACACCGAAGAACTGCTGGAAAAGCATCTTCACATCGCGCGGTATCTGACCGAGCGGGCGGGCGACCAGTATTTTGTCGCCATGCCCGACAGCACCGGCACCATGGACGCGCTCGGACACCTGTACGGAACAGAAAACGTGCTGATGGATATGATCTCCGATCCAGAGGCCGTACTGCACGCGATCGAAGTGGTCAACGACGGCTGGATCAAGACGAATGAGATGTTCCATCAGATCAGCAGCGGCGTGAACCGGGGCGGCTGCCATGCGTGGATGCACCTGCTCGCGCCCGGGCGAATTCAGCATCTCCAATGCGACATGTCCGTCATGTTCTCAAAGGAGATGTATGAACGCTTTGCCATGCCCGAACTGATCCGGCAGATGGAGTGGTGCGAGTACCCGATTTATCACTTTGACGGCGTAGAGCAGGTCAGGCATCTTGATCTGCTCCTGAGCCTCGACAAGCTCAAGGGCATCCAATGGACGGCGGTTGCCGGGCAGCCTTCCGCGTCGCACTATCTGGATATCCTCCGGCGCATCCAAAGCGCCGGAAAGCGGCTGATCGTCATGGCGCCGCCAACGGACGTCAAGCCGCTTCTTGAGGGGCTGAGCGCCAAGGGCCTCTATATTCACACCCAGACCGACAGCATGGAAGAAGCGCAGGATCTGATCCGACTGACCGAACAGCTCAGCAAGGAGTAAGACTATGACGAGCAAAGAGCGTATGCTGTGCGCCATCCGCCGCGAAAAGCCCGACCGCCTGCCGGTCACCATCCACCAGTGGCAGCCGTATCACCTGAATACCTTCATGGGCGGCATGACCGACATCGAGGCGTTCAAAGCCGTGGGCCTGGATGCGTCGATCAATTACTATGAAACGATCGACGAGCCGTGCGCCGATTGGCGCGTGGCGGCGCGCGTCGAAAAGGGCGCGGAGTACGATGTCACCCATTATACGATCACCACGCCCGACGGCACGCTCACCACATCCGAAGGCAAAAACAACATGACCACCTGGGTGATGGAGCCCATCGTGAAGAAGCCGGAGGACATCCGCCTCATTGGGAAATATCGCCCGGTACCGCGCTTCAACCGCGAGGGCGCCTTCAAGGTTTATGAAGCGCTGAAAGACGGCGGCATCCTGCGCACGTTCCTCTACGGCAAGCAGGGCGGATGCTGGCAGGACGCCTGCGAGCTGTTTGGCATGGAAAACCTGATTTACGCCGCCTACGACGATCCCGACTGGGTGCACGAGTTTCTTTCAATCCTGCTTGAACAGAAGCTGCGCTACATCGAGGACAACCTGAAAGGGCTTCCGTTCGATCTCGTGGAAACGGGCGGCGGCGCCTCCAGCAATACGGTGATTTCCCCCACGCTGCACAGGGAGTTTTGCCTTCCCTACGACAGGAAGGAACATGACGCGCTGCATGATCTGGGCTTCCGGGTGGTGTATCACACCTGCGGCGGCATGACGAAAATTCTAGACTCAATCGTCGAAAACCACTGCGATGCGTCCGAAACGCTTTCGCCTCCCGGGGTCGGCGGCGACATCGGAACCGATGAGGAGGCGCGCAGGGTCCATGCGGCGCTGCACCCTCACGTCGCGCTGATCGGCGGAATGGATCAGTTTAACATCCTGGGCAAAGGCACGCAGGCCGGCATTGAGCGCGAGGTTGAGCGGTTGTTTGAACTCTATGGGCGGGACGGAGGCTACATCTGCTCTGCGTCCGATCATTTCTTTGATGTACCCGTGGAGAACTTGCGCCATTTCGCCGGCGCGGCCGCGGGTTGCCGCTATTGAGGGAGGGTTACGATGACCACCTATCAACGGGACAGGGAGCGCCTTAAGACGCTTGCACGCAGGCTGCTGGAGCACGTCCACACGGAGGAAAACGCGGAGCGAAGGCGTCGCTGGGCGCAGCATAACGACCTTTTGAAGAAGGATAAGCCCCTTTTGTGGGTGTGTCCGGACGATGACGGCGGCTGGGCGGAGTTGATCCCCGAAGAGACGCTGGTATGCCAGGACGCGGAATTGCGCCAGGCGGAAATCCGGCTGCTGCGGTATCTCTATCAGGCGGAGCATTTTCATGACGACTTCGTGTTTGAGCCCTGCCTGTATTTCAATATCCCCGGTGAATACACCGGCTATCTCTATGGCAACGCCGATCAGAAGACGGCCTGGGGCATCGATATCGTCAAGCCCAAGGTGGGGCAGCAGGCGTATCATCTCGACGCATTCATCAAAGACGAAGGCGGCTTTGAGCCGCTTTTAAACCATGAGGTGGATTTTGTCGAGGACACCAAAGAGCTGCACCGGCTCAAAGAAAAGTTTGACGACGCGCTGGACGGCATCGTCGAAGCCAAATTCCAGCTTCCCTACAGCGTCCTTGTACAGGCGCATCTGATCGAGCTGGTGCACCTTCGGGGGCTGGAGAACCTCATGTATGACCTCTATGACATCCCGGATCTATTGATGGATGTGATCGGTCATATGGCGCAGTCCAAGGCGCGGCTGATCACCAAACTGGAGCGCGAGCACAGGCTGTTTGAAAATCGCATCAACATCTACACCGGCTCCGGCTCGCTTGGTTACACGACGGCGCCCACGAAGCCGGACTGCGAAATCACGCTCAAGGATATGTGGGGCTTTGCCGACGCGCAGGAGTTCAGCAACGTGTCAAGCGAAATGTTTGAGCGGTTCGCGCTTCAAAACCAGAAGATCGGGCTGAACCTTTTCGGCATGGGTTGCTACGGCTGCTGCGAGCCGCTGGACGACAAATACGACGCGGTGTTTCGGCACATCACAAACCTTCGCCGCCTATCGGTCAGCCCTTGGACGAACATCGAACTGGCGGCGGAGAAAATCGGCGGCCACGCCATCTACTCATGGAAGCCCAATCCGGCGCTGATCACGACCGGGTTCGAGGATGACGAGATCCTGGCGCTGCTCAATAGGGTCAAGGCGGCGACGAAAGATTGTTATTTGGAAATTATCTTGAAGGATATTCGAACCGTCGCACACACCAATCGGCACCTCGTGCGCTTTATCGAGCTGGTGTCGAGCGTGTTTCAATAGAGGGAGCGCACATGAAAGACAGGGTTTTTGTGGTTTCTCACACGCACTGGGATCGGGAATGGTACCTGACGAAATCTCAGTTTCAGATGATGAATGTGGACATGATGCGGCAGCTGCTCAGCATCCTGACGGAGCATCCGGAGTTTCCTTCGTTTATGCTGGATGGGCAGCTGATCGCGCTGGAGGACTACCTGTCGGTTTGTCCCGATGAAAAGATGCGCGTCGAGCAGCTTGTCCGGCAGGGGCGGCTCGCGATCGGCCCGTGGTATGTGCTGCCGGACGAGTACCTGGCGAGCGGGGAGGCGCACATCCGCAACTACATGGAGGGAATGCGCGTCGCACGGGCGCATGGCGGCGGCATGCGGCTCGGGTATCTGCCGGACTCCTTCGGGCACCCGTCGCAGATGCCGCAGATCATGCGCGGGCTGGGCATGGAGGAGATGATCTTCTGGCGCGGACCGGGGCCGGAGGTTCGGCACGCCGAGTTTGATTGGGTGGGCAAGGACGGGTCGACGATCCTGGCGCTGAATATGGTCTACGGCTATTCCAACGCCGCCAATCTGAAAGAGGACGGTCAGATCCGCGAAAGGCGGTTGACCCACGAAATTGATAAGCTCAAGCAGCTGTCGCAATTGCGGCTGGTTCTTTTGATGAACGGCAGCGACCACATCGCGCCGGACAGCCGGGTTGCGGGGTGGGTGAAAGCGTACCAAGCGGAGCATCCGGAGCTTGAAATCACGCACGGAACGCTCATGGAGTATGTGGACGAGGCCAAGCGCCGCAGGATGCATACGGCGCTCCAGCAGGTTTCCGGAGAGCTTCGTTCCGGCTACCGAGCCTACCTTTTGGGCGACACGCTTTCCACGCGCATGCCCATCAAACAGGCGCAGCGGCGCGTGGAAGGGATGCTGGAGCAGCAGCTCGAGCCCATGTTCGCGCTCCTCGCGCTTACGGGCAAGTGCCCCTATCCGAACGAGAAGCTGCGTTATCTGTGGAAGCTGGCGCTTGAAAACCTGCCGCACGACAGCATCTGCGGATGCAGCACGGATCCGGTGCACAGAGAGATGTTTCTGCGCTATGACCAGATTAACGAGATTGGCGCGCACCTGTTTGCCACGGCGCGGCAGTCGCTTGCGCACAGCGCCGAAGGCGGGGCGGATGGCGAAATCGCGGTGTTTTCCTGCGGCCTGCGTGACGAAGTCCGCCAGGTCATGGTGCGCCTTGAGCGCGTTATCCATCCGCTGCGCTATGTCGACTACGAGCAGGACCAGAAGTTGTTGGAATTTGAGGGCGAGAACGATTGCCAGCGTCCGACGGGTATTGAACTCTGGGGTGCCGACGGGCAAAAAATCCTCGGGCGCGTGCTGGACACCGCCATAGAGGATACTGTCGAAACCAACCTGATGACCCAACCCACGATGAACCGCGTCCTGCGGGCGGATTGCGCGTTTACGGCGAAGCTGCCGGCGATGAGCGAATCGCGCTTCGCCTACCGCTTCACCTACGATGAAGCGCCGGAATCGGCCGCGCTTGAAAACGAATTCTATGCCGTAAGCGCGGCGCCCGACGGCACGCTTTGCGTCGTCGATAAGCATAGCGGCCGGAGCCATGGCGGGCTCGCGCGGCTGATCGATATGGCGGATGTGGGGGATGAGTACACCTTCGACGCGCTGCCGGGCGATATGCCCGTGGGGATGGAGCCGGGAAGCGTCCGAACCGAAATTCGGCGGGGGCGCCTTGTGATCCAGGGCGTGATGAACCTGCCGGTGTGCTGCGCGGAAGACCGGAAGTCCCGCTCAAAGGACACGGTTGCGTGCCCGGTGACGATCGAAGCCGAACTGCCCCGGGGACTTGCGCGCGTGGATGTGCGCGTGACCATTGACAACCGGGCAAAGGACCACCGCCTGATGGCGCTTTTCCCGCTCGGTGCGCGCGCCGAGCGCTGCCTGAGCGATTCCATATTTTCCGTCGAACACCGCGAAATTGTTCGTGGTGCGGACGAAAACGCCTACCGGGGCTGGATGGAGAAGCCCAACAACAGCTTTTTCCAGAAGAACTTTGCCGACCTGTCCGCGGAATGGGGCGGGCTGAGCGTGTTCGTCAAGGGATTGCCTCAGTTTGAGGTACAGGCGGGCGAAGAAGATCAGCTTCGGCTCACGCTGCTCCGGTGCGTCGGCTGGCTCTCGCGCAAGGACCTGACGAGCCGCGACGGGAACGGCGGCTGGACGGTCGAGACGCCCGAGGCCCAGATGCCGGGCGTACACCGCTTCGAATTCGCGATCCACACCCACGCGGGCGATGCGTCGCACGAACTGTACAACCAGGCGGTGGGTTATGTCACGGAGCCGGTCGCGCTGCAGACCTCCCGGCATGGCGCGGGCGAGCTTTCCGCGCCCCGGAGCCTTATTCAGGTGGACGATCCCCGCGTCTGTCTGAGCGCTTTCAAGGCGGCGGAGGACGGCAGGGGGTACATTCTGCGGCTGGTGAATATGAGCGACGACGCGGTATCCGCGCCAATCCGGTTTTCGCGGCCGTTCCAGGTCAGCCTGACCGACCTTGCAGAGGGCTCGGACGAGTGCCTTGCGCAGGGTGCGGTAGCGCTCGGCCCGTGGCGGATCGAAACGCTGCGGCTGGTGGATTGAGCGCGGCAGGCGTCCTAAAAGGCTGAAAGACCCCATTGTCCCTGACGGTCTTAAGAGAAGGGGCAAACCACATATATCACAGGGGAGTAAGCACGTGCCAAGAAAATTGCCGGTCTCCCAACGCCCATTTTATGGTTCAAGGCCGTGACGATTTTTTCCGTGCCATGATGTCTTGGACCCGCAAACGCCCGAAAAACATCATCACCCGCTGATTCTACAAGGGGCTGTCTCAACGCGAGAAAAACGCGGAGAGGCAGCCTCTCTATATTTTTAGAAACTGCTCATTTTCACTTGACACCCGCAAAGGGCTATAATAAAGTGTTTAACAGGCGAGAGCGTGTGCGTTGTTGGAATAGGGCGGAAAACTATGCAAAGGATGATTCTATTTGGGAGTTCCGTTGAACTGATCCCATAAATACGCCGTTGTCTGGATCGCTCAAACAGCCATCTACTGGATGCAATTTCGACATGGGTTATCATGTTTCCCAAAGTCAGCGCCTTTGTAGGCGAATCAGCACAATATTCTGGAAGTCACAACATTCAATACAGCATGTCTTTGGATGGCGGTATTGCGCTTGGTGCCTTGTATTGGACAAGGCATGGGATTCCAGGGAAGGTTGATCGCCGGGTTTGCCGCACCACGTTCGTCCTATGCGCTTGACAATTATGCCTGATCTTTATGTGATTACATGCCGCCGGGAACGATTGAAACCCTTGTTGAGGGTCTGGGGGCTGTCCCCGGACAGCCCTTAATGATTGCGGAATTACGGACGCAATGCGCCCTGCCGGATAATAGCGAACGCCGAGGGAATAAACGGCAGCATCGTTGCATCTTGACAAAGGCACAAAGAACGCTGATAATTGTCCTTATTCGGAAAACGTTTTATTGGAGGTATGCAGCTTGGTCAGCATAAAGGATGTGGCGAAGCGTGCCGGCGTGTCGATATCAACCGTTTCCAACGTCGTCAACCAAACCAAATTTGTCTCGGAAGAGCTGACAAAGCGCGTGAGAATCGCGGTACAGGAGTTGAATTACCACCCCGACCCGGTGGCCAAGAGCATGAAAAGCCGGCACAGCCGCAACATCGGCGTCATCGCCACCGACATCTGCGGCCTGTTCTACCCCTACGTCATCAAGGGGCTGTTTGAGGTTTTCAATAAAAACGGATACAACATGATCATCATCGATTCCAACGGCCTGAACGATCAGTTTGGAAGCATCGAGCGCGTGATGGACGGTTTTACCCAGCTGATTCGCGGCCGCGTGGACGGGATTGTGTTTTCGTCGATCTTTCCGGAGAGCATCGAGGAGATGCAGATGAAGAAGATCCTCCGGATGACCGATGACCAGAAAAAGGTGGCGCTCGTCAGCGTCGAGACCGATTTCTCCAAGTATGGCATCGACTCTGTACACACGAATTCCGTCAAAGGGGCGGAAAAGGCGACCCGGCACCTGCTGGATGTGGGCTGCCGCAGGATTGGCCACATCACGGGCCCGATGTTCACCCGCGTGGCGCAGGACCGCATCGTGGGTTTCCGCAACGCCATGAGCGCCGCGGGCCTCCCCGTGGACGACCGAATGATTACAAACGGCGACTATACGCACCGGAGCGGATACGCCGCCATGCGCGAACTGCTCAGCCAGATGCCGGATATCGACGGCGTGTTCATCGCCAACGACCAGATGTCCGTCGGCGCGCTGCGCGCCTTGAACGAGGCCGGGCGGCGGGTGCCGGGAGACATCAAGGTGATCGGCTACGACGACGTGTTCATCGCCAGCGTTCTGGAGACGCCGCTTTCCACCATCCACATCCGCAAGCGCCACATGGGCATTGAGGCCGCGCGGCTGCTCCTGTCCAGGATACAGCGGCAGAACGAGCCGCTCGCGCCGCGGCTGATTGAATTGGAATCAAGGCTGGTGGTGCGAAAATCCACCTCCGCAAATGCCCCGGAGGACTGGATCATGGTTGAATGGTGAGCATAACGTTTTTCTGCGTTTTTCCGAATAACAGGGAGAGAAACCTGCATTATTCGACAAAAGCAGGCCGCCGAACCGGTGGCCTGCTCGTATTTTTGGGGGATTTCCTCGAAAAACGCAAGAAATAAGCGGGTTTTCACCTCCATCAATTTATGGAAACACATAAATTGATCCATTTGCCCAGAAAAACCTTGACAGAAAAATGTTTTTCTTCTACAATCACATTACGCGATCACACATTCACTCTGACGCGTGAAGGAGCAGGCGACGTGGCGGAACAAATCAACGTTCTGGAAGTACGGAACGTCAGCAAAGCCTTCTTCGGGGTCCCCGTCCTCTCCGGCGTCAATTTTTCCATCCGCGCCGGCGAAGTGCATGCGCTCATGGGGGAAAACGGCGCGGGCAAGTCGACCCTGATGAAGATCATCATGGGCATCTACCGGGGCGACAGCGGCGAGATTCTGTTCGAAGAAAAGGCTGCGGAAATTCGGGGCGCGCGCGACGCGCTGGATCTGGGCATCACCATGATCCACCAGGAACTCAACCCCATCCCGGCGATGACCGTTGCGGAAAACGTATTTGTCGGGCGCGAGGTGCGCGTGGGGCGCAGCCACTTCATCTCAAAGCGGGAACAGAACGCGAAGACACAGGCGCTGCTTGAAAAGTACAATATGGCCGACCGCGTGTCGCCGTCCATGAAAATGAGCCAGCTCTCCATCGCGCAGATTCAGATGATGGAGATCATCAAGGCGGTTTCCTACAACGCTAAGGTCATCATCATGGACGAACCCACTTCCTCGCTTTCGGAAAATGAGACGCGAGAGCTGTTTAAGACGATTGAACTTCTGAAAAAAAGCGGCGTGGGCGTCATCTACATCTCCCACCGCATGGAAGAAGTGTTTGAACTGTCCGACCGCGTTTCGGTCCTGAGGGACGGGCAGATGATCGGTTGTCTGGACAGGGGCGAAGCGTCGCGGGACAGGATCATCTCCATGATGGTGGGCCGGGCGCTGTCCAGCGGCTACCCCCGAAACACCGCGGACAAGGGCAAAGTGGTATTGAGCGCCCAGTCC
>JAEYPB010000044.1 GCA_023411175.1 Bacillota bacterium
GCGGTGTTGGCCTCGGGGGCTGGTTCGGTTGCGGCGGTGTTGGCCTCGGGGGCTGGTTCGGTTGCGGCGGTATCGGCCTTGGCGGTTGATTGGGCTGCGGCTGGTTGGGCTGCGGCGGGGTGGGCCTCGGGGGCTGGCTGGGCTGCGACGGGGTCGGCCCCGGCAATGGAATCGGGGTTGTTTGCGGCGGCTGTGGCGCCGAAGGTCGTGCGGCTGGGTTCGGCGCAGCGCGCGGCGCACCTGGCGCCTGTCCGGCTGTTTCGGGCACGCAAAGCACCTGCCCCGGCCCAATGCGCATCGGGTCTACAAATGGGTTGCGCGCGGCCAGCGCCTGCTCGGTCAGGCCATATGCCCGCGCGATGGATGAGAAGGTGTCGCCCTCGACGACCGTATACGTCCCGCCCAGCGGGCAATCAATCCTCTCCAAAAACCATCCCTCCCCGCTAGGAAGCCTATGCGCGGGTGGGATGGTTTTTGACCTGCTTCGCTGGTTTGTCAGGCAAATGGCTCCTTGCCGGGGCGGTGCGCCTGAATTTCATCGATGACGGCGGATTTTCGGGTCAGGAGAAACAGCGCGACCTCCGCGAGCTCTTCCGGCTGGATCAGGTCGTCCCCGTCAAGATCCGGCCGGACGGCGCCCGCCATGCCGGTCGACACGGTACCGGGGCTGAGCATGTGGACGCGGATGCCGTCCTTTCGAACCTCCGAGGCCAGCGCCTTCGTGAAGCCCAGCAGCGCGTGCTTGGACGCGCCGTAGACGCTCTGCATCGGGTAGCCCTTGTGGGAAACCACCGAGCCGATGCTCAGAATCGCGCCCTTCGTCTCCCGGAGGTAGGGCAGCGCCGCCTGGCACAGGAAAAATGGCGCGCGGGCGTTTACGGCCATCACATCATCGTACTCCTCCGGCGTGACCGCCTCGAAGGGCTTCGACAGAACCACGCCGGCGTTGTTAATCAGGATGTCAAGCCGCCCAAACCCCTTTACCGCCCGCCGGACGCATTCGGCCGGATGGCCGGGGGCGGTCAGGTCGCCGGGGAGCATGAGCGCCTCGACGCCGGCGGTTCTGGCCAGCGCGCAGCTTTCGGACAGTTTCTTTTCATCGCGTCCTGCGAGCGCGAGGTTCGCACCCGCCTCCGCCAGCTGTATGGCCAGCGCGCGGCCGATGCCGCCGCCCGCGCCGGTGATCAGCGCGGTTTTGCCCAGGAGCGGCTTCACGACTGCGCCCCCTCGGCCTGGAGCGCGCGCCGGAGCCGTGCGAGGCCGTCCTGGATGGTTGCGTCGGTCACGTCCAGCACCGGGCGGAATCGGAGTGTGCGGGTGCCGCTGGTCAGGAGCAGCATTTTTTCCTTTTCATACAGGCGGCGCACCACGCGCTTTACGGTCTCCTCGTCGGGAAGGTCGACGGCGGCCATCAGCCCGAGGCCCCGGGCCTGGGAGACGATGGGGAATTCCGCCTCGAGGGCCTGCAGCCCCTTGACGAGCGTCTCGCCGCGGGCGGCGGCGTTCTCCACCAGATGATCCCGCTGGATGACCTCGATGGCCGCGGCGCCCCGCAGGTAGTCGACGGCGTTGCCGCACCAGGTGCCGCTGATGCGGGAGGAAACGCGAAATACGTTATCCTCGATCTCGTCCAGGCGCGGCCCTGCGGCGATGCCGCACACCTGCGCCTTCTTGCCGAAGACCAGAATGTCCGGCTGTACGCCGAAGTGCTGGTGCGCCCAGTTCTTGCCGGTGAGGCCCATGCCGGTCTGCACTTCGTCGAAGATCAGCAGGAATTCATGCTCGTCCGCAAGTTTCCGGAGCCCTTCGAAGAAGGACTTGCCGAAGTGGCGGTCGCCGCCCTCGCCCTGCACCGGTTCCACGATCAGCGCCGCCGCGTCTCCGGGGTGCGCCTCGCACCAGGCGTCGATCTCCGCAAGGCACGCGGACACCTTGGCCTCGTACCCCGGGTCGTCTGGGAAGCTTCGCACGGGCGGGTCGAACATCGGCCAGCCAAATCTGGGAAAGTGCAGGGTCTTGGCGACGTGGGGCGAGTCCGTGGCGCTCAGCGCATATCCGGTGCGCCCGTGGAACGCCCGTCGGAAGTGCAGAATCTGATCCGCGCCGCCCGCCGCGCCCTTTTGAAGGTTCTTTTTGGCCTTCCAGTCGAAGGCGGCCTTCATCGCGTTTTCCACCGCCAGCGCGCCGGTGTCGATGAAGAAGAGTCGGCGCATGTCCTCCGGCAGCATTTCGGCCATCTTCTCCGCGAACCGGGCGTAGGGCACCGAGTAGAAGTCCGGGTTCGAGGGCTTGAAGGCGCTGTAGCGCAGGACGTCCGCGCGGAAGGCGTCGCTCGTCAGCGCCGGGTGGTTGTAGCCGATGGGCAGCGAGGCGTAGAAGGTGCAGAAGTCGAGGTAGGCCTCTCCGGTCGCGAGATCCACCACTTCGGAGCCCTGGGAGCGGTCAAAATCCGGCAGCAGGCGGAAGCCGTCGGTCAGGATGTACTGCTTCAGCGTCGGCAGAATCTGATGTGCCTTCAATCGGGTCGCCTCCTTTCACGGGTCAGTCCAATTTGAATTCGATGCCCTGGGACAGCGGCAGATCCTTCGAGTAGTTGATGGTTGCGGTCTGGCGGCGCATGTAGGACTTCCAGGCGTCGGAGCCGCTCTCGCGGCCGCCGCCGGTCTCCTTCTCGCCGCCGAAGGCGCCGCCGATCTCGGCGCCGGAGGTGCCGATGTTGACGTTGGCGATGCCGCAGTCCGAACCCGCGGCGGACAGGAAGGTTTCCGCTTCCCGGAGGTCGTTTGTGAAGATGGCGGAGGACAGGCCGTGGGCCGAGTCGTTCTGGATGCGGATGGCCTCTTCGATGCCGCCCGAATAGGGGATGAGGTACAGCGCCGGGCAGAAGTTTTCCTCCCGGAGGATCGGCATGCCCTCGCGCATGGAGAGAATTGCGGGGCGGACGTAGCAGCCCGAGGGCAGCGGCAGCGCTTCGCCGCCGGTCAGGAGCCTTCCGCCCTGTTCTGTCGCGCGGCGGACGGTGTCCTGAAGCAAACGGACGGCGTCCCGGTCGATCATCGGGCCGATGTGGCTGGCTCCGTCCAGCGGATCGCCCACCTTCAGCTTCGAATAGGCGTCCACAAGGCTCGCGGCGGTGCGTTCAAACACGCTTTCATGGATGATCGCCCGGCGGACGGTGGTGCAGCGCTGCCCGGTGGTGCCCGCGGCGCCGAATACGATGCCCGGTACCACCAGCCCCATGTCGGCGGAGGGGGCGACGATCACCGCGTTGTTGCCGCCGAGCTCCAGGATCGTGCGGCCGAAGCGGGCGGAGACGACCTCCGACACGTGCCTGCCCACGCCGGTGGAGCCGGTAAACGAGACGAGGCTGACACGCGGGTCGCGCAGAAGCGCCTCGCCCACAGACCTGCCCCCGCCCACCACCAGGCTGAATACGCCCTCGGGCAGGTCGTTCTCTTTCAGCACCTCGCCGATTAGCTTTTGCACCGCCACCGCGCACAGCGGCACCTTGCCGGAGGGCTTCCAGACGGTCACATCGCCGCAGACCGCCGCCACCATCGCGTTCCAGGACCACACCGCCACCGGAAAGTTGAACGCGGAAATCACGCCCACGATGCCCAGCGGGTGGTACTGCTCCATCATCCGGTGTCCCGGGCGCTCGGAGGCGATGGTCAGGCCGTACAGCTGGCGGGAGAGGCCCACGGCAAAGTCGCAGATGTCGATCATCTCCTGCACCTCGCCCATGCCCTCCTGCAGGATTTTGCCCATCTCCAGCGAGACCAGCTCGCCCAACTCGCGCTTGTGCGCCCGAAGCTTCAGGCCGAACTGGCGCACGATCTCACCCCGGCGGGGCGCGGGCGTCGCCCGCCAGACCGGGAAGGCCGCTTCCGCCGCGGCCAGCACGCGCTCAAGATCCGCGCCGGTCGCCTGGCGGACGCTGCCCAGCACCCGGCCGTCGGCGGGGGAGAGGGATTCGACCGCTTCGCCACCGGCGAACCATTCAAGGCCGGTCGAAGCGCCGGGATATACCGTTTTCTGAAGCATGTTCACACCTTCTTCCTCAAAATAGCGCGCGCCGAACGGGCATCGTTGCCCGTTCAGCGCGCTGAAAGCGTATGGAGGATTGGCGCTGCGGGGCTGGCTTCGTCGTCATTGGCGCGCCGACATGCGCCGCGCCGTGCCTCGTGCGTTCATCTTAGACAATTATACCATGCGCAGGAGGAGATTGGAAGTGAGATGCATTGTTAAATGAATATACTGAATAATTATGCATAATAGAACGCCGAAAAATGCGAGTATCGAGGGCGAAAAGGCGCGAAAAAATGTGAATGTCGCATAAAATTCCAGGGAGCTGCGGACTTGCGCCGCATATCATTTCGGGCCGGATAATGTATATGGCGCAAGCGTGCGCCGTGCCGTGGTAAAACCTGCGGCCGCCGGACCCGCGTCCGGCGGCCGCAATACGCGGATGATGTGGCGGTTACACGCCGCTGGCGCCGTAGTTGGCCAACACGCGGGCGGAGGGGTCGCTCACGTCGCAGCCCGCCCAAGAGCGGTTGGGCATCCAGAAATCGTCCACCATGCGCGCCTGACCGGGGTAGAAGGACTCGAACAGCTCGCGGTACATTAGGCTCTCCTTGGTGAAGGGGGCCGTGAAATCGTAGCGGGCGGCGCCGGCGTGGAATTCTGCCTCGGAGTACTTTTCCTCGGCGAAGGCCTTGAGGTCCTCGACCATCGAATGCCCCACGGCGTCGCTGAAGGCCGCCTTGTCGCGGTACAGGATGGAGAGCGGAAGCCAGTCGCCCTCAAAGGCGCGGCGGAGGAGGTATTTGCCCATCTTGTAGGTGTTCAACTTGCGCTTCGGGTCGATGGACATGACGTAGCGGACGAATTCCAGGTCCCCGAAGGGCACCCGCGCCTCGATGGAGTTGACCGAGATGCACCGGTCGGCCCGCAGTACGTCGTACATGTGCAGTTCGCGGATGCGCTTTTCGGACTCCCGCTGGAAGGATTCGGCGTCCGGCGCGAAATCGGTGTACTTGTAGCCGAAGAGTTCGTCGGATATTTCGCCGGTCATCAGCACCCGGACGTCGGTGTGCTCATGGATGTGCTTGCACACCAGGTACATGCCGATGGATGCGCGGATGGTGGTGATGTCGTAGGTGCCGAGGAGGCGAACCACGTCCGGCAGCGCCTTCAAGACATCGTCCCGGGAGATGATGACTTCGGTGTGGTCGCTGCCCAGATAATCGGCCACCACGCGGGCGTACTTGAGGTCGATGGCGTCTTTGTCCATGCCGACGGAGAAGGTGCGGATGGGCTTTTTCAGAAGTCTCGCAGAGATGGCGCAGACCAGCGAGCTGTCAAGGCCGCCGCTCAAGAGGAACCCAAGCGGCGCGTCGGCGTCCAGTCGCTTTTCAACGCCCGCCACGAGCCTTTCGCGGATGCCGTCGCAGATGGCCTCGACACCCGGGTCGATGTAGGCTTCGGCCTTCGTGATGTCCGAATAGCGCGTGATGACGCCGTTTACCGCGTAGCAGCCGGGCGGGAAGGGGAGGATCGTCTCCACCAAGCCGACCAGGTTCTTCGGTTCGCTGGCGTAGACCAGCGAGCCGTCGGAGAGCCTGCCGTAGTACAGCGGGCGGATGCCGATGGGATCGCGGGCGGCGATCAGCACGTCTTCTTTGGAATCATACAGGATCATCGCGAATTCCGCGTCGAGCTGCCCGAACATGTCAAGGCCATACTCCCGGTAGAGGGGGAGGAGCAGTTCGCAGTCAGATTCACTCTCAAACTCGTACTTCCGGGCCAGTTTCTCCCTGAGCGGGCGGAAGCCGTAGAGCTCGCCGTTTGCGACCACCATGTCGCCGTCCAGCTCAAAGGGCTGCATGCCGCTCTCGGTCAGGCCCATGATGGCCAGGCGGTGGAAGCACAGCCAGCCGGCACCGGCTTCTTCCACGCGGGTCATGTCCGGCCCGCGGGATGCGCTGCGGCCAAAGGCCTCCAGCATGGCGTCAAAGGGGATGCTCCGCTTCTCGAAACCCATGATTGAACACATAAAAAATACACCTCCGAATTTTCGCGCGGCCACGTCCTATATTTCAGGACGAATTGCCGCCAATCCGTGGTGCCACCTGATTTACCGCCGAAACGGTCTCTCCTAAGGCTCTATTAAGCCCGTGCGGTTGTAACGTGCCGCCTGCACGGCTCCTCTACTGACCTTTCGGCGTTCAATTCGCTGCTTACGAAGTGTTCTTCCCGGGGATGCACGTGCGGGACTCCCACCAACGCCCGCTCTCTTTGACAGCATTTCCCTGGTACTTTTCTCCATCCTCGCATTTGATATGAAGCTTATGCGTATCCTAGCACGCAGGTTGCGATCTGTCAAGCGCTAATTTCTGAAATTCTAATTCTTAATCCTGCACAATAATGCGACGCACGGGCGCTTGAACGAAAATTTTGCAATAAATTCATTTGGGATTTTCATTTCTTCATTGACAGCCCGACGGCGCCGTGCTATAATCCGGCCAATGGGCGATGGAGCTCCTTTTTGGGGTTCCTTCGCCCAAAAAATTATGAAATGAGGGTCAGTGCATGGCGAAGTATACCAGGGACGACATCATCCGGATCGTTGCGGAAGAGGACATCAAGTTCATCCGGATGCAGTTTACCGACATCTTCGGCCAGCTGAAGAACGTGGCCATCACGGCCTCCCAGATCGAAAAGGCGCTGAACAACCAGATCATGATCGACGGAAGCTCCATCGAGGGCTTTGTCCGCATCAACGAATCCGACCAGTACCTGCGCCCGGATCTCGCCAGCTTTGTGGTGCTTCCCTGGCGGCCGCAGCACGGCAAGGTCGCCCGACTGATCTGCGACGTGTACAACCCGGACGGCACGCCCTTTGTGGGCGATCCGAGGGGCGTTCTGAAGCGCGTGCTGGCGAAGGCGGCATTGATGGGCTATTCCTTCAACGTCGGCCCGGAGTGTGAGTTCTTCCTCTTCCAGACAGATTCCGAGGGCAACCCCACCACCAAGACCGGCGACCAGGCCGGCTACTTCGATCTGGGCCCGCTGGATCACGGCGAAGGCACCCGCCGCGAGATCTGCCTGGCGCTGGAGCAGATGGGCTTTGAAATCGAGGCCTCCCACCACGAGGTGGCTGCCGGTCAGCATGAGATCGACTTCAAGTACGCCGACGCGCTGACCGCCGCCGACAACATCATGACCTTCAAGCTCACGGTCAAGACGCTGGCACAGAAGAACGGTCTGCATGCCACCTTCATGCCCAAGCCCCTTTTCGGGGTCAGCGGCTCCGGCATGCACACGAACATGTCGCTGTTTAAGGACGGCGTGAACGTGTTCCACGATCCGTCGGACGCGCGCGGGCTCTCTAAGGAAGCCTACGGCTTCATCGCCGGGCTGCTGGCCCACGTTAAGGGCATGTCGGCCGTGACCAACCCCCTCGTCAACTCCTACAAGCGCCTGGTGCCCGGCTACGAGGCGCCCTGCTACCTGTCCTGGTCCGCCAGCAACCGAAGCGTGCTCATTCGAATCCCCGCCTCCCGCGGGCAGTCCACCCGCGTGGAGCTGCGCTGCCCCGATCCGGCGTGCAATCCCTACCTCGCGCTGGCGGTTTGTCTGGCCGCGGGCCTCGACGGCATTGAGAAGGGCATGACCCCGCCGCCGGAGGTCACCGAGAACATCTTTGAGATGTGCGCCGACGAGCGCTGCGAGAAGGGCATCGACAGCCTGCCGGGCTCGCTGAAAGAGGCGATCGAGGCGCTTAAGGCGGATCAGCTCATCCTGGACGCGCTGGGCGAGCACACCAGCACCCAGTACATCGTGGGCAAGGAAGCGGAATGGGATGCCTACAGAACCCGCGTGACCAATTGGGAGATCGAGAAGTATATCGTCACCTATTGATCGGCGTAACACCATGCGATCCGTTCGCCGAAAGGGGAGACGCCAATGAATCGCCTCATTGTCGCCTTTGAGGGGGAAAAGCAACGTGAGCTGGTACGCGAGACGCTGACGAGCGGCGGCATGGCGCCCCGCGTCGTCTGCCAAACCGGCGCGGAGGTGATCCGCGCCGCGCATGAGATGGGTCGGGCGCTGGTGATTTGCGGCAACAAGCTTCGGGACATGTCCGCGGATGCGCTGGCCTATGATCTGGGCGCCACCGCCATCGTATTGGTTCTCGCCAAAAACATTCAGCTGGACGACTGCGAGCACGAGGGCATCTTCAAACTTCCCGCGCCGTTCTCGCGCAGCGAGCTGCTTACGTCTGTATCGATGCTCAAGCAGTTGGCCGAGAAGGCCCCCGCCGCGCCGCCCCGCCGTACCGCGAGCGAGGAGGCCGAGATCGGAGAGGCCAAGTCGATCCTGATGCGCACCGGCATGACCGAGTCGGAGGCCCACCGGCTGCTCCAGAGGCGCAGCATGGAATCCGGCGAGCGGCTGGTCAGCGTCGCAAGGCGCATCGTGCAGCATCCGCCGGTATAGACGCCAAGGCGTTTCGGACGGCGCGCTGACCAAACAAATTGTATGCCCTACCGGTGCCGGACACCGGTAGGGCATATGCATCTGCGGCGCATGCCGCGGGACATGCTTGCTGCGCCTGTTACTTCGAGGCCTTCGCCTTGAAGGCTTCGATCACTTCGGCATCGTCGGTGAACTCGACGGAGAAATTGAATTCACGCGACGCACCGGCGTCCAGCATGGGCAACTCGCCCGCGGCGCGGGCCGCGGCGCGGCCCAGTACGCCCGCCGCCGTAGGTTCGAGGCCCAGCGCGTAGTTGCCGGCCTGCATGCATTTCCACTGGCAGAGGAGCGGCATGACCGCCGCGTCGTAGCGGACGATGGCCGCGATGCCGAGTTTCGGGTTGTTAAGCATCGCGAAGGCCTCGCCCTCCGGCTCCGTATGGAAGAAGCACTCCTCCGGCCGCCCGACGCCCGGCGCCTCGATGTGGTCGTACTTGTCGAAGTTCGCCTTCGCGATGTCGTTTCGCGGTGTGACGGATTTCAAATTGGCGTAGACCCTCGCACCGTCGTCCAGGAGCGGATAGCCGAAGTTGATGTGGTAGACCATCATCACCGGCTGCGGCGCGAAGCTCTGATTCTCCACGACGTCCCGGACGCGGATGATGCTGCGCTCGGTTTCAACCGTCATTTCGCGGCTTAAAAGCATGTTCGGGCCGAAGACAGAGGCCTCGCGCACGCTGCCCGCGAAGCGCAGCTTCTTTTCGTCGCCGTCATAGAAGGCTTCGGCCACGACGCCCGAGGCGGGGGTGTTGTTGTAGGGGCCGTGCAGGCCCAGCGCGCGGCCCTCGTCCTCGCAGGGCGAGCCGGAGTAGGTGATGCCGCAGGTGGTCAGAAGCCCGGCGTAGAACTGCTTGAGGAAGCCCTGCGCGCCGTCCTCCACGTAAAGGGCGGGCGAGCGCAGGCCCGTCGCGGACGAAAAGCCCACCGGTACGCCCTTGAAAGATGCGTAGGGGATGTCAAGACCCCGGTCGGCGGCGACGGTCAGCGCGAGGCCCTTGCCGTTCTTGGCGCGGAAGGCCTTGACGCCCCTTGCCGGACCGTCGTCGTAGGTGAACGAAGAGATGCCGCACAGCGAATCAAGATCTCCGACGTACTTTCTGAGTTCGAATTCCTGACTTTTTTTCACGATACACGCCCCCATATGTTGTAGGCTTACCGGTTCATTATATCTACAGGAAGGGTTTCTGTCAATCTTTACAGAACCGCGGGGCTGTGGTATGCTATGTCTTGAGGTGATGCGCTTTGGACGGGCGAAACGAGGGTTTTCTGGGCGCATTGCGCCGCAATCGGATGGCGCTGGTCCTGATCGCGGTGGGGGCGGCGATGCTCGCCTTCGGCGTTTTCAGCGGCGAAGTGATGACGGTATTCATGAAGGCGAAGAGCATTTGTCTGGAGTGCATCGGAATTGGCTAATAAGATGAAGGACGGGCGCACGCTGTTTCAGCTGGCGTGGGCTGCGCTGACCAACGGGTATGCGCTGGGCTACGTCCAGGGGCGCATATTCACCGGCTGGTCGAAATCAATCTGCGTGCCGGGGCTCAACTGCTACTCCTGCCCGGGCGCGGTGGGCGCTTGCCCGATCGGCTCGCTGCAGGCGGTCCTCACTGGGCGCGGCAGCTATTTTTCGTTTTACGTCATCGGCTTTCTCCTCTTGATCGGCAGCGCTTTCGGCCGGGTGATCTGCGGCTGGGCCTGCCCCTTCGGCCTGATTCAGGACCTTCTCTACAAGATTCCGCTGCCGGAAAAATGGAAGCGCGTCAGCCTTCCCGGCCACAGGCGGCTGGTGTGGGTCAAGTATTTCGTGCTCGCGCTGTTCGTGGTCGCAGGGCCGATCCTTCTGGTGAATGAATTCGGGCTTGGAAGCCCACAGTTCTGCAAATGGATCTGCCCGGCGGGCACGCTGGCGGGGGGCATGCTGTTGTCCGTCAACGAACTGCTGCGGCCCCAGGCAGGGCTTTTATTCCTTTGGAAGGCGTCCCTCGCGCTCGTGATCTTAATCGGCGCGATCGTGTATTACCGCCCGTTCTGCAAGTATCTCTGCCCGCTGGGCGCGGCCTACGCACCCTTTAACCGCGTGGCGCTTTTGCGCCTCGGGGTGGACAGCGCGGCCTGCGTCCACTGCGGCGCATGCCGGAAGGTCTGCAAGATGGGCGTCGATCCGGAGCATAATCCAAACAGCCCGGAGTGCATCCGCTGCGGCGACTGCGTGCGCGTCTGCCCCACGCGCGCCATACGCCTTGCGAACGCCCGGAAATGTACACAAGGAGTGAAGTGCCATGACTGACATTGAAATCGCACAGGCAGCCCGCCCGCATCCGATCGAGGACATTGCCCGCGCGGCGGGCATCGGCGAAGCGCATGTGGAGCCCTACGGCAGGGGAAAAGCCAAGATCGATCTGGATTTTTTGAGGGAGAGCGATAAAAAGGACGGAAGGCTGATCCTCGTCACCGCCATCACGCCGACGCCCGCCGGAGAGGGGAAGACCACCACCACCGTTGGCCTCGCCGACGCGCTCCGGCGTACCGGCCGCAAGGCCGTGGTGGCGCTCCGGGAGCCGTCGCTGGGGCCGGTGTTCGGCGTCAAGGGCGGCGCGGCGGGCGGCGGATACGCGCAGGTGATCCCGATGGAGGACATCAACCTGCACTTCACCGGCGACTTCCACGCCATAGGCGCCGCCAACAACCTCTTGGCCGCGATGCTGGACAACCACATCTACCAGGGCAACGCCCTCGGGATCGACCCGCGGCGCATCGCCTGGCGGCGCTGCGTGGACATGAACGACCGGCAACTGCGAAACGTGGTGGATGGCCTGGGCGGGCGCGTCAACGGCACGCCCCGGGAGGACGGATACGACATCACCGTGGCTTCGGAGGTCATGGCCGCGCTGTGCCTGGCCACCGGCATGCGCGACCTGAAGGAGCGCCTCAGCCGGGTGGTGGTGGGCTATACCTACTACGAAAGGCCGGTCACCGCGGGCGATCTCAAGGCGGGGGGCGCGATGGCGGCGCTTCTTTGCGACGCGCTGAAGCCCAACCTGGTGCAGACGCTGGAGCATACGCCCGCTTTCATCCACGGCGGCCCCTTCGCCAACATCGCCCACGGCTGCAATTCGGTGCTCGCCACCCGCATGGCGCTGAAGTGCGGGGACTACGTGGTCACCGAGGCGGGTTTCGGCGCTGATCTGGGCGCGGAGAAGTTCATCGACATCAAGTGCCGCGCGGCGGGGCTCCGGCCCGACGCGGCGGTACTCGTCGCCACGGTGCGGGCGCTCAAGACGCACGGCGGCGTGGCCAAGGACGCGCTCTCCGGGGAGAACCTCCCGGCGCTGGCGGCGGGTTTTTCAAATCTCGAGCGCCACGCGGCGAACCTCCGCCAGGTGTTCGGCCTTCCGGTGGTCGTCGCGATCAACCGCTTCCCGACGGACACCGAGGCGGAGCTTGCGCTCGTGCGGGAAAAATGTGAAGCGCTGGGCCTTCCGGTCGCCCTCAGCGAGGTGTGGGCGAAGGGCGGCGAGGGCGGCATTGAGTTGGCCGAACTGGTCGCCGCACAGTGCGGCGGCGATATGAAGTTTTGTTACGAGCTGGATCAGCCCATCGAGGCGAAGATCGAGGCGATCGTGCGCCGCGTCTACGGCGGCGCGGGCATCGCGATGAGCCCGGAGGCGAAGAAGCAGGCGAAGAAGCTTTCGGAGATGGGCTTCGGTGGCCTTCCCGTGTGCATGGCCAAGACGCAGTACAGCTTTTCCGACAAGCCCGCCCTGTTGGCCGCGCCGACCGGGTTTGAGGTGTCGGTCAAATCCCTCAGGGTGTCCGCCGGCGCGGGCTTCATCGTCGTGCTGACCGGCGACATCATGACCATGCCGGGCCTGCCCAAATCCCCCGCCGCCGAGCGCATCGACGTGGACGACGAGGGGCGGATCTCCGGTCTGTTTTAAGCATGCTTTAGGCCGGAACCGCGCCGCGGTTCCGGCTTCGTGTGCGCATCATTGGGCAAATCTGTTAATTGTACAAACGATGCTGGAAGGAAAGCGTCCGCTTGGGCTATAATATCGATACGGTTCATTTTCTGAATAGACTTTTCCCGTCGGGATGAGGGGGCTTCTGATGTCTGAGAACAAGGCGGGCCGGAAGGCCCGGTCGCCCGAATCGAGATCCGCGCGCAAGAAAAAAGCGCGGCAGATCTGGTGGGCGGGGCCGGTTTCGGCGGCGCTCGTCTGCACGCTGGTGGTCGTCGGGCTGTACGCGGCGGACATGCTGGGCGAATACCGCGTTTTTCTGGAGAAGCGCGCGCTGGTAGACCGGCCGACATTCTATCCGGGCCTCACGATCGAAGGCGTCGACGTGAGCGATATGGAGTACCAGATGGCGCTTGCCCATTTCCAGGCGCTCGAGCAGCAGCGCGAGAGCGCGTACTTTGTGGAACTCACCTTCGGCGATCAGGCGTGGACGCTGGAATCCGACGCCTTCGGGTATTCCAGCGACTACCGGCAGATCGTGGACAGCGCGTGGGCGGTGGGCCGCTACGGCAGCTTTGAGGAGCGGTATGCCCAGGCCTCCAGGGCAGCGGGGGAGTGGTCGAGGGACTACGCGATCTCCCGCTCGATCGACGAGGCAAAACTCCTCGCGGCGCTGACCCCCATCGCCTCCTCCCTCACGCAGCCCGGCAGCAATGCGCAGGTGACCGGCTTCTCCACCACGAAGCTCAAGTTCGCCTTTTCGGAAGGCAGCGTCGGCTATGTCGTTGATCCCGAAAAGCTGAAGCAGCAGGTGCTGGACAAGGTGCGATCGGGCGGCGGGGCTATGGCGATCCAGCGGGACGAGGTGGCGCCGCCGATGACCGCCGCGGAGTTGTCAGATCAGTTTGGCAAGATCACCACCGCCACCACCGACGCCTCTTCCTCGAACTCCAACCGGCTGACCAACCTGAAGCTGGCCACAAAGGCATTAAACGGCATGGCCATCCAGCCGGGAGAGACCTTTTCCTTCAACAAGGCGCTGGGCGAGCGCACCACCAAGAAGGGCTACAAGGCCGCCGGCGCGCTGGAAAACGGCATGCACACGCTGCAGGTGGGCGGCGGCATCTGCCAGGTATCCACGACGCTCTTCAACGCCGTAGCGAAGGCGGATCTCAAGATCAATGATCGATCGCCCCACTCGATCCCCTCCACCTACGTGGATTTGGGCAAGGACGCGGCGGTCAACTGGCCCAATCAGGACTTCAAGTTTACAAACACCAGTCTCTACCCGGTGTACATCGTGGCCTCCGTCTCCAAGGACAAGAAGGTGAGCGTCAGCATGTACGGCAAAAAGCTCGAAGGCGGAGTCACCATCAAGGTCGTGTCCAAGCGGACGAGCGTGACCGACCAGAGGGCGGACCAGATCATCGTGGATTCGTCGCTGGCGCCTGGCGAGCGGGTGGTGGTGGAATCCGGCCGTAAAGGGTATACGGCGGAGACGTACAGGGTCTATTACAACGCGAAAGGCAAGGAGATTGACCGGAAGCGCCTGTTCAAGAGCACGTACAGGCCGGCCGGCGCGGTCATCCGGGTCGGAGCATAGGAGGACATTTATGCCTGTCAAAATTCCCGACAATCTCCCGGCGGTACAGGTGCTGCGCGAGGAAAACATCTTTGTCATGACCGAGGGGCGCGCCGTCAGCCAGGACATCCGCCCATTGCGGGTGGCCATTCTGAACCTGATGCCAAACAAGGAGGTTACCGAGACGCAGCTTCTGCGCGTGATCGGCAACACGCCGCTTCAGGTGGAAGTGACGTTTTTGCGCGCCGCCACCCATGAGAGCGTCAACACCTCGAAGCTGCACCTGGACTCCTTCTACAAGACGTTCGACGATGTCAGCCATGAAAAATTTGACGGGCTGGTCATCACCGGCGCGCCGGTGGAAATGCTCAGGTTCGAGGATGTGGACTACTGGGAAGAGTTGACGAACATCCTGAGGTGGGCGGAGACCCACGTTTTCTCGACATTTCTGATCTGCTGGGCGGCGCAGGCGGGGCTTTACTACTACTACGGCATTCCCAAGTATGCGCTGGGCATGAAGTGCTCCGGCGTGTTCCCTCACGACGTGCTGGCGCCTTCGCACCCGCTGATGCGCGGGTTCGACGCCAGGTTCTTCGCCCCTCATTCCCGCCACACCGAGGTGCGGGCGGAGGACATCCTCGCCGTGCCGGAGCTGACGCTGCTCTCCGTGAGCGAAGAGGCCGGCGTGTACATCGCGGCGTCGCCGCTGGGCAAGCGCGTGTTCGTGACGGGCCACTCGGAGTACGACCCGAACACGCTAAGGATGGAGTATGAGCGGGATGTGAAGAAGGGCATGGACGTGCCGGTGCCCTGCAACTACTTCCCGGGCGACGACCCCACGAAGGAGCCGCTGGTGATCTGGCGCGCCCATTCGAACCTTCTGTTCCAGAATTGGCTCAACTACTGCGTCTATCAGGAGACGCCCTACGACCCGGAGAAGATCGGGCAGTAGGCGGCCCGCGAGGCTGTCAAGGTATTCAGGCTGGCCAATACAGGACATGGGTCGGGCGATGTGGAATGCAGCCTGCGGCAGCGCATGCCCGGCCTTCTTATTATACGCTGCCGTTTCTGCGGTTCCCGGGTACTTTCGGATGGCGCGAAGGTATTTCTAGAAATATTTACGCTGTAGGGTATTGACGAAGCGCGTGGAGTTTGTTACAATAATCTCCGTCGCCTGAGCGGGCTTGGGCGAACCCCAGCGGGGTGTAGCGCAGTTCGGTAGCGCACGTGCTTTGGGAGCATGGGGTCGCAGGTTCAAATCCTGTCACCCCGACCAATTCCAGCCTGCGCAGTTGTGGCCTCTTGGTCAAGTGGTTAAGACACCGCCCTTTCACGGCGGTAACAGGGGTTCGAGTCCCCTAGAGGTCACCATGAGACGCACCGGCGTTGATTGCAATGTCCGGTGCGTCATTCCAGAATGGCGCGGGCCTTTAGCTCAGTTGGTCAGAGCAGTCGGCTCATAACCGATCGGTCCGGGGTTCAAGTCCCTGAAGGCCCACCAATTTCTCAGGCCGCGTCAGGCCATATGGTCCGGTAGTTCAGTTGGTTAGAATGCCAGCCTGTCACGCTGGAGGTCGAGGGTTCGAGCCCCTTCCGGATCGCCAAAGCGCCCTTCGCTTCGAAGGGCGCTTTCATTTACTTTCTCCGCCGAAAACGGTATAATAAGCTATACAATCATGGGAGGTACGCCATGCCGCGCGTCGAAGGGGTCGTGGAGGAGATCGTCTTCCGCAACGACCAGAACGGGTTTTCGGTGCTCTCGGTCAAGTCGGGCCGGGAGCGCATTAACGCGGTGGGGGCGCTTGCCTTCGTGGTCGCCGGAGAGCGCGTGATCCTGGAGGGGGACTGGGTAGAGCACCCGGAATACGGGCGGCAGCTCCGAATCGCCTCCTGCGAGAACGTGGAGCCGGAAACGGTCAGCGGCATCGAAAGGTATCTCGGTTCCGGGCTGATCCGTGGCGTGGGCAGCGTTACCGCCAAGCTGATCGTGCAACACTTCGGCGAGGACACGCTTTCAATCCTGGACGAGGCCCCCGACCGCCTGAGTGAGATCCCCGGCATCGGCCCCAAGCGCGCGCGGCTGATCGCCCAGTCCTACACGGAGCAGCGCGCCGCCAGGCAGGCGCTCGTGTTTTTGCAGGGCTACGGCATATCGCCCGCCCTTTCCATGAAGATCTACAAGGCTTTCGGCGACGCGACCCAGGCGGTGGTGCGCGCCAACCCTTACGCGCTGGTCGAGCGGGTGGAGGGCATCGGTTTCAAGACCGCTGACGCCATCGCCCATTCGCTGGGCATCGAGCCGGAGTCGCCGGAGCGGCTGGGCTGCGCGCTCGAATACGTTCTGGGGGAGGCCTCCGCCACCTCCGGCCACATGTACCTGCCGAGGTAAGAGCTCGTCAGGGAGACGGCGCGCCTGACCGGCGCGCCGGCGGAGTTGATCGACGACCAGCTCCGCACCCTCCGGCTGATCGGGCGGATGGTGGTTCAGGCGGTGGACGCTCAGGAAGGGGTGTACCT
>JAEYPB010000045.1 GCA_023411175.1 Bacillota bacterium
TGCGGAACTCAAAGGTTTCCTTGTTCAGGATCTTGTTCATCAGCTTGACGGATTCGTAGCCGATGGACTTGGGGCTCTGCGCGCCGGAAGCGATGAACTGGCCGCCTTCGGCGATGGCTGCCTTGGCCTCGGGGGAGCCGTCGACGCCGTAGATCTCAATCTCGGTGCGGTTGGCGGCCTTACAGGAAGCGAGCACGCCCAGCGCGGTCGGGTCGTTGCCGCCCATGACGGCCACGATGTTCTGTTCCTTCTGGAGGATGTCGTCCATGAGGCCCATGGCGGTCTGCAAGTCGCCCTTGGCATCCTGCTGCGCGACCACGGTGAAGCCCTTGCCTTCGATGGCTTCGGTGAAGCCCTTGATGCGGTCGTTGACCGAGTTCATCGTGGGCGAGTCGAGAATGACGATGTTGCCGCCTTCGGGATGACGCTTTACCAGCTCATCGCCGCAGACCTTGCCGGCGTTGTAGTTGTTGGAGCCGACATAGGCGGTCACGAACTCCTCGAGGTCCTTGACTTCGGTATCAAAGTTGACGATCGGCACGCCCGCGTCCTTCAGAGCGACCAGCGCCGGACGAATGCCTTCCCAATCCACCGGGTTCAGGAAGATGCCGTCGATGTCGCGGACGAGCAGATCCTCGATCTGGCTGATCTGCAGCGCGACGTCCATGTGCGGGTCGAGGGTGACCAGCTCGTCGCCCTGAGCTTCGACCTTTTCGCGGATGGCGGCCTCGAGGACGATGAAGAACGGGTTGTTCATCGTCATGCAGGTATAGCCGAACACCTTGCCTTCTGCGGAAGCGATCGAGGCAAACGACAGAACCAGAACCAGCGCGAGAACGAGGGAAGCGATTTTCTTCATGGACCGTTACCTCCTTCAGAAATTAGCCTTGTGCGGGCTTTATTATAGCACGACGGTGATGTAATCGCAATGTTTTTTGTGTGATTCTACATCATTGTTTATTTTGAAAAAATTCCGGTAAAGGTTTGAGTTTTTCCGAAATGTGTAAATAGAGGCTCAGACCATCCGTCTCCGCAGGGTTTCAAACGTGCCCGGCGGCGTGTACGCCGGGTACGGGATAGCGCCACCAGTGCAGACACTGGTGGCGCTATCCCTACCTCTGGTCAGTGCGCTGCCCGGAAAATCCCGGAGGATTTCAGGCGCACGCAGGGTTTTTCCTTCGCATCAAAAACCGCCGGGCTTTTGATGCTTTGAGGCCGCGCGGATAGCGCGGCCTCCTGATAAACACAAATAATTGATCGCAGGACGAGTGCTATTCGGCTTTCTCGCTTTTGCGCCGCGCCTTGTTCTCGTACATCTGGCGGTCGGCGGCCCGGATGGTCTTGTCCAAGCAGTTCTCCGAGTTCCCGACGCACACCTGCCAGCCGTAGGAGAGCACGGGCAGCAGCGGGTTTTCCGCGCGCAGCCTGTCAAGCCCCTCGTTCAGCTGGCCGAGGGCCGCGGCGACCTTCTTCTCGTCCACCGTACGCGCCAGAACGCAGAATTCGTCGCCGCCGATGCGGTAGCAGGTGCCGACTCTGCAGAACGCCTGCTGCACCAGGTCGGCCAGTCTGTGAAGGCACTGGTCGCCGTAGGGGTGGCCGTAGCGGTCGTTGACCTTTTTGAAGTCGTCCACATCCATGACGATCACGGAAAAGCGGCCCTTTTTCTTCAGCCGGTCGATCTCGTTTTCGTAGGATTTCCGGTTGTAGAGCTTGGTCAGTACGTCCAGCGTGTCGTTGAACTCGCAAACGAAGCCGTAATAAAGTGCCATCGCCAGCGTGATCGCCGTCCAAGTGGCGTGGATGTCCGGCAGCGCGACCTGAACGCTGGTGCCCAGTATAATAAAGACGAACAGCGCCGCCAGCTTGATTTTAAAATGGTACTGGTAGCGCCTGCCGGTCTCGACGACCGTCCGGAACATCACCAGCATCGCCCACAGGTAGGCGGCGATAAAGACGCCAAACAGCGCCCCACGCCGGTAGGCACCGTCCGGCGCGACTTCAAAAATGAACCCCAAAAACGGGGAAAGTGCGGCAAGCAGCGCGTTCAACGCGCAGGGGATCAGGTTCAGCCAGGTGACGCGCGCGCCGGTGTCGCCAAAGACCGATGCCAGCAGGACCGGTATGGCAGGCGTGACCGCAAAGCCCACGACGCTGCTGGCAACGTACAGCCAGCGAATGGAGGCAAGCCCACCCTCGAACAGGACCCCGTACAGCTCGCACACGACCGCGACGACCGTCGCCAGGATCGCCGTCAGGTAGATGCCGCGCCGGCCCCGGCCGATGCCGCCGTTATGCACGACCATCAGCATGAGCAGAACCAGCACCGCCACGTTCAAAAGGCCCAGAGCCAGGTAGTTCTGTATTACAACCACATGCAGACCCTCTCTTCCTGGGTCATAGCGTGCATCGCACAATGTAACCGTTTTATTCTACCACGAATTGGCGGCGGCGTCACCGCCCTGGGATAAAAAACCCATTTTCCGTAAAAAAGCGACAAAGTTGCCCGCCACAGTTTGCGGCGGGCATTATAATTCTACGACTTCATTACTCCCACTCGATGGTTCCCGGCGGTTTCGAAGTAACATCGTACACGACGCGGTTGACCCCAGGCACCGCGCCGATGATGCGCAGCGTAATCTTCTTCAGAACCGGGTAGGGGATTTCGGCGGCCTCGACGGTCATGGCATCATCCGACACCACGGCGCGCAGCGCCACGCAGCCCGCATAGGTGCGGCCGTCACCCATGACGCCCACGGTGCTGACGCCCGTCCACACCGCGAAGGACTGCCAGATCTTGTCCGAAAGCCCGGCGTTTTTGAGTTCCTCGAGGAAGATGGCGTCGCATTCCCGGAGGGTGTCCAGCTTGTCCTTCGTGATCTCGCCGATCACGCGGACCGCGAGGCCCGGGCCCGGGAACGGCTGCCGCCACACCATTTCGCGGGGGATGCCCAGCCGCGTGCCCACGGCGCGCACCTCATCCTTGAACAGCGAATCCAGCGGCTCCACGATGGCGCCCTTCTCAAACAGCGAGTCCTTGGGCAGGCCGCCCACATTGTGGTGGCTCTTGATGGTGGCGGAGCCGCCCATGCCGCTCTCGATGCGGTCGGGGTAGATGGTGCCCTGCAGGAGAAACTTCGCGCCGGTCTTGCGCGCCTCCTCCTCAAACACCCGCACGAACAGCTCGCCGATGGTCTTTCGCTTCGTCTCTGGGTCGGTCACACCCTTGAGGGCGGCGAGGAAGCGCTCCGAAGCGTCCACGTGCACGACGTCGAGCCCCAGGTTCTCCCGATAGGTCTGCATGACCTGCACGGCCTCGTCCTTTCGGAGCAGGCCGTGGTCGACGAACACGCAGGTGAGCTGCCCTTTTTTCAGCGCGCGGTCGGCCAGCACGCAGGCCACCGACGAATCGACGCCGCCGGACAGCCCCGCCACGACCTTGCCGTCGCCCACCTGGGCGCGGATGCGGGCGAGCATGGCCTCGATTTCATCCTCGGCGCGGTAGTCCCCGGCGCAGCCGCAGATGTCCAGAACGAAGTTTTTGAGCATCACGCGGCCTTCCACCGTGTGGTTGACCTCCGGATGGAACTGCACCGCGTAGAGCGAGAGCGCCTCGTTGGAAAACGCGGCGACGGGGCAGTGGGCGGTGGTCGCCTCCACGGTGAAGCCCTCCGGCGCGGCGGAGACAAAGTCCGTATGGTTCATGAAAACCACGGTGTCGGCGCCGACGCCCTTGAGAACCCGGCCGCCCAGCACCTTGAGTTCGGTATGGCCGTACTCGCTGACCGAGGCGTGGGTGACGCTGCCGCCCATCATGTGGTTGATGACCTGCATGCCGTAGCAGATGCCCAGGATCGGAACGCCGAGGGAGATCAGCTCCCTGCCCAGCCGCGGCGCGCCCTCTTCGTAGACGCTGTTCGGACCGCCGGTCAGGATGACGCCCTTCAGCCCCTCGCCCGCCCATTTCTCGAAGGGCGCGTTGAAGGGGTGAATTTCGCAGTAGATGCCCATCTCGCGCACGCGCCGGGCGATCAACTGGTTGTATTGGCCGCCGAAATCAAGTACGATGATCTTTTCCCGCATCAAAGGGCCTCCTTTTTCTGAGCCGCGTAATCGAGCGCCGCCCGCACCAGCCCCGCGAACAGCGGGTGCGCATGGTTGGGGCGGGATTTGAGCTCGGGATGGAACTGCACGCCGATGAAGAACGGGTGGTCCCTGAGCTCAATCGCTTCGACGAGGTTGCGCTCCAGATTGACGCCGGCAACCACGAGGCCCGCGGCCGTAAGCTCCGGCAGGTATTTGTTGTTGAACTCGTAGCGGTGGCGGTGGCGCTCGACGGCCATGTCCTTGCCGTACGCCGCCCGCGCCTTCGAGCCCTCGGTAAGCGCGCAGTCGTACCGGCCCAGCCGCATGGTGCCGCCGGTCTGCTCCAGCCCCTGCTGGTCTTCCATGATGTCGATGACCGGGTAGGGCGTGTCCTTGTCAAACTCGGACGAGTTGGCGCCTTCGAGGCCCGCGGCCCGCGCGATGTCGATCACCGCGATCTGCATGCCCAGGCACAGCCCGAGGAAGGGGATCTTGTTCTCCCGGGCGTAGCGCGCGGCGGCCATCTTGCCCTCGATGCCCCGCGTGCCGAAGCCGCCGGGCACCAGAATGCCGTCCACGCCGCCCAGCGCCTCGGAAAGGTCCACCTCCGGCCCGGTCAGCTCGTCGGCCAGCACCCACTTGATCTTAACCCGCGCCCTGTGGGCGATGCCGCCGTGGGCCAGCGCCTCCACCACCGAAAGGTACGCGTCGTGCAGCTGGATGTACTTGCCCACGAGCGCGATGGTCACCTGATGCTCCGGCTTCTGGAAGCGCTCCACCAGCTCGATCCAGTCGTCCAGCTGAGGCTTGCGGACCTCCAGCTTCAGCGCCTCGCACACCTTGTCGGCGAACTGCTCGCGCTCCAGCATCAGCGGAACCTGGTAGAGAGATTCCGCGTCCAGGTTCTGAATGATGTACTTCGCCGGCAGGTTGCAGAACAGCGCCAGCTTCTGCCGCATCTCGGAGGGAATCGGGTAGTCGCTGCGCAGGACCAGCATGCCCGGCTGGATGCCCTGGCTCTGCAGTTGCTTTACCGAGTGCTGGGTGGGCTTTGTTTTCAGCTCCTGGCTTGACTTAAGATAGGGAATCAATGTGACGTGGATGAAGAGCCTGTCCTCCGGCTCGACCTCCCATTGAAACTGGCGGATCGCCTCCAGAAACGGCTGGCCCTCGATGTCGCCGACGGTGCCGCCGATTTCGGTGATGACCACGTCCTTGCCCTCGGCGACCCGGTGAATCTTGTCCTTGATCTCGTTGGTGATGTGGGGGATAACCTGCACGGTGCCGCCGTTGTAGCCGCCCTCGCGCTCTCGCCGGAGCACCGAGAAGTACACCTGGCCGGAGGTGACGGAACTGAAGCGGGTCAGGTTCTCATCCACAAACCGCTCGTAATGGCCCAGGTCCAGGTCGGTCTCCGCGCCGTCCTCGGTGACAAATACTTCGCCATGCTGATAAGGGTTCATGGTGCCGGGGTCTACGTTGAGGTAGGGGTCAAACTTCTGGATGACCACCGAGTACCCGCGCGCCTTGAGCAGCCTCCCCAGAGAAGCCGCCGTGATGCCCTTGCCCAGCGAGGACGCCACGCCGCCGGTGATGAAAACGTACTTTGTCGCCACTTTCGCCACCACCTGTAAAAATATCTTCAATCTTACCGTGCCGGTGTATGCGTTGCAACGGGTTTTGAGCGAACATCACATTATATTTTAGCGCTGCGCTGGCGGGTGAAATCTGCTTCGCATCTTTCACCCGCATTGACGCAAGCCCTGCTCGCTCACGCTCGCGGCCGGGCCTGCGCACGAAAGGGTATAGGCAACCTGCGGCCGTACATGCCGCCCTCCGGTTGCCTTTAACAAATCGGGGCCGCGGCCCCGATCCCCCCGGAAGGAAACGAGGATCGTGCCCATTGTCCCCCATCCCGTTTCCAATCATCCCCTGCGCGGGTGCGCCGGAACGGCTTCAGCAGCGGAGCCGAAAGCAGGCGGAAAAACGGTCTCTCAAGGCGGCGGGGATTTCAGCCCATTCACGGTGGGCGTACAAAATTTCTGTTTTACCCGGACACAAGTATATCGCGGCGGCGCGGCGCGCATACTCTTTACCAATCCGATAACGATCAGGAGGGGATTGGTGTTGGAAGGAATCACCGAGATGACGAATACGCGGCGCTCCGGTTGGTCAGGAGAAGAGACGCGTTTGCTTTGGGAAACGGCCGAGGAAGCCGGGCAGCAGGGTTTGCCGCTGAAGGCGGTCTTTGAACGAATTGCCAGGGAGACCGGACGGCGCCCCAACAGCATCCGCAATTACTACTATGCACAGGTTGCCAAACGGGAGGGGGGCAATGCGCGCACCGCGCGCTTTGTGCCCTTCACGGACCCGGAGGTCACACAGCTGATGGAGCAGGTGCTGCGCGACCGGGCGCAGGGGCGCTCCGTGCGCTCCTGCCTGACCAGGCTTTCGAACGGCGACCACAGCCTGATGCTGCGCTACCAGAACAAGTACCGCTCCGTGCTCAAAACGCGGCCCGAACTGGTGAGCCGCATCGTCGAAAAGCTTCGCGCCGAGGGCGTGAACGTGCAGAAGCCCGAGGTCAACCACCGCCCGCGCACGACGCTGTCCGACGCCTGCCGCCAACTGGTGGAGGGCGCGGAAAAGACCGGCTCCCCGGAGGTGGTCCGCGCCTGCGAGACCCTTGCCCGCTACCTGACGACCGGCGAAGCGGGCCAGAACCGCTCCGGGCTCGGCGTGCGCCTGGACCTGTACCGCATGGCACTCGACGACAAACAGCGCTCGCTTTCCGCGCTGTCCGGCGCGGCGGAGGAGATCATCGTACCCATCAAGGAATTCCTGGGCCAGCCCGACAGCGTGCGCCGCGAACGCCTGCCCGACTTCTGTGGGGAATTGGCCGCGTCCATCGGCTCGCTGGAGGAGCAGCTGGCGTTGGTTTCGATGGCCAATGTAGGGTAGCGCGCTGCTTCCCAAAGAAATCATCCATAGCAAAACCGCATACATCCGGCAAGGGAGAGGGGAAACCCTCTCTATTCAGTTTCTTCGTTCAGAGATGGACAGCCGTGTTCGTTTGGCTTATAATGCGCGTAGACCCAAAGACGGGAGGAGCGCGCATGAACGCCAGAGAACGGTGCCTAGCCGTGCTAAACGGCCAAACCCCCGACCGCGTCCCCTTCTTTCCGCTTTTGATGTTCTTCGCGGCAAACCGGGCGGGGCTGAAATACCGCGCCTACGCCTCCGACGCCGCCGCGCTTTCGGAAGCGCAGATGATGATGTTTGAGCGCTACCGCACAGACGCGGTGACGGTGTGCTCCGACGCCTTCCGCGTGAGCGCGGACCTGGGCGGCGAGATCCGCTTCCCGGAGGATCAGACGCCCCACCTTGCGCGCCCGCTGGTCAAGACCATCGGCGACTTCCGCCAACTCCGGCGGCCCGACCCGATGAAGCCCGGCTCCCGCATGCGCAACCGGGTGGACGCAGTCGCGCGGCTCGCCCGCGCTCTGGACGGCGAGGCGCTGGTCTCCGGCTGGGTCGAGATGCCCTTCGCGGAGGTCTGCGACTGGTTCGGCGTCGAGAACGTGATGATGATGCTCTACGACGAACCGGAGTTCGTCCACGAGGCGCTCTCCTTCGCGGCGGAGCTGGAGATCGACTTTGCGAAGGCGCAGATCGATGCCGGTGCCGACCTGATCGGCTGCGGCGACGCGGCGGCCTCGCTGATCTCCCGCAGTTTCTTTCAAGCGTTCGCGCTGCCCTACGAAAGGCGGGTGGCCGAAGCCATCCGCGCCGCGGGCGCCCACGCGAAGCTGCACATCTGCGGCAACACCACCCAGAGCCTTTCCCTTCTGGCCGAGAGCGGCGCGAGCCTTGTGAACATCGATGCGTTGGTGGACTTCGGCCTCGCCTGCGAGGTGTTCGGCCCGGCGGGCGTGGCCTTCAAGGGCAACACCGACCCGGTGCGCGACCTGATGAACGCCGCGCCGGAGGCCGCCGCCGCCACCGGCCGGCGGCTGATCGACCGGGCGAAGGGGCTTCCTTTCATGCTCAGCGCCGGCTGCGAGATCCCCGCCGCCACGCCGGACGAAACCTACTTCGCCTTCGCGGACAGCATTCGGGGCGCGTAATGGGCATAGCCTATTAGGCCCAATTGGATACTATTCGAAACGCGTAAAACAACAATTGGATTGGCAGCGAGAAGACTATCCCGACAAAGTAGGAAAACCGCAGGTGCTGCCGTTCTTCTTCATTCAACGAATACTGATAATCATGCGAAAAGAAACCTTTCACCCGATGCATCGCGTCGGGTGAAAGGAACCCCAACAGCAGAAAAAGGAGAGCCGGGCCCTCCGCATACGGGGGGTGCGAATAGCCCAGCGGCTCCAAGAAACCGTCTTCCATTTTTGAAAGTGCGTATAGAAAATATGATTCGTGCGACTCCTCGTCATGCGATTTGGTATTTGGTATCTTTCCCCAGAACGGAAACTGCCGGGGCTCGATGCTTTCGCCATCTTCATTGACCAAATGGTTGCGCACAATGCGGCCATACCATTCATACCCCGGCCATTTCACCCGATACCCATACTCCGGCTCCAACTCCACGATCACCGGGGAACCAATGTTTTGAAAGCGATCTGCCGATGCCACATACCGGGTATCACTCATTTTTCGGAAGAACAAATCGCCCATCCAAATGCCTTTCTGGTTGAAAAAGGCCCATTGCACCAAGATAATTCCAGAAAAGAGTATGACCGCAATGGTGGCGGCAACCATTCTCTCGCGCAGCGAGAACCCCATTACCCGGATACGAAGTCTGGACCATGCTGAGAGCGCATTGCCCCTTACAAGCTTCATATCACACCTCCATGACCAGGATGCGCAGGCGGATCATTGAAAGCTCAAGCTTCCGGCGCGAAGCGGGAAATCTCCACCACCTGCCCGGTCAGGCGGCTTTCCTCCGCCGCCAGCGCCATCAGGTGGCTCATGACCGATTCGTCCGCCGCCGAGGGAAGCGCTTCGCCCCGCCGGACGCAATCGACCACCGAGCGCATCATCGCCTCGTCGCTGCCGCCGTGGCCGTCCGAAGGGGTTTCCAGCCGAATGGCGCGGGTCTGCCCGGTCAGAAAATCGGTCACGTCGATGGTGCCCGCCTCCATGTCGGCCAGAATCTGCCCGCCGGTGCCCATCAGTTCGATGGTTCGGCCGCCGGGGGCGTTGAAGGCGCACATCACAAAGGAAGCGGTGGAGGCGTCCGAAAATTCCAGGTTCACGGTCTGGTGATCCACCACGTCGTTGTCGCAGTGGAACACGCAGCGGCCGTAGTCACCCGCGTCCAGCGCCGCGATCACCGCCTCGTCCGGCGCGTCGGCATCGCCCGCCACCACCTGCCGAAGCCAGCGGGTGTAGGGCTTCGAGCGGTCGAGGTAGATTTTCTGGGCATCCCAGGGGCAGCCCGGCGCGGCGGCACAGTTAAGGCACCTTAAGGCGCTGCCCGCCGGAGCGTTCTCCGCCCGGAAGTAGGTAAGGCTCCCGAAGGACGAGACCCGCGCGCAGGGACTTCCATGCATCCATTGGAGGATGTCCATGTCGTGGCAGGACTTTTGCAGGATCATCGGGCTGGTGCGCGCGGCGCTGCGCCAGTTGCCCCGGGTAAAGGAGTGGGCAAAGTGCCAGTAGCCCACGTGCTCGGTGAGGGTGGTGTGGATCAGCCGCCCGATGGCGCCCTCCTCCACCAGCCCTCTGACCGCCCGGAAGAAGGGCGAATAGCGCAGCACGTGGCAGATGGTCAGGCTGCGCCCGCATTTCCGGGCGATGGCGGCCATCGACGCGCACTCGGCGGGGTCCGAGGACATGGGTTTTTCGCAGAGCACGTGGTAGCCCTTCTCGAGCGCGAGGCAGGCGGGCCGGGCGTGCTGGTTGTCCTGGGTGCATACGAGGGCGAGGTCGGCCATGCGGGGCTTTTTAAGGAGCGCCTCGTAGCCGTCAAAGGCGTTTTCCGGCGGGATCGCGTGCAGCGCGCGGAAGGCCTCTCGGCGGGCCGGGTCCGGCTCCGCAACGGCGACAAAACGAAGTTCTTCCGGGTTTTGAAGCGCGTAGGGGGCGTAGGCGTGCATGCCGCGCTGCCCCGCGCCGATCAGGATGGCAGTCACCTGTTCCATGGTCATTTCCTCCCGTCGCCCGGCGTCCCTCCGGACATATGCCCCATTATACCATGCGAAGCGCGGCGGCAAAACCGCAAAATTCGCCGCGCATATCAAACCTGTAAGTCGGGTTTTTCAAAAGCCGCCCACAACTTGATCGAGCGGCTCCATCGTGGTATTTCTTCTTCATGCATAGAAACCGTCGTTTTGCCAAATATAAATAAAAACCAGCATGCAAAGGAGCATCCAAGTGAAAAAAACGCCAACAGAGAAGCTACTTCCAGCTACGCCGGGAAACGCCAAGCATAAGTCGCGCCAAGTAAAAAAGAAAACTGGAGATACCTCTAGCAATAACGCTCAAGGTCAAGGATAAAGCGCGAGTCCCCTGATCATAAAAACGGTAGATCCTTTGTACAGAGCGCCGAGCATCCGAAAGGATGCCCGGCGCGGTTTTCTGGGGGTGTTCCGGCCGAAATTACTCGGCGGCCAGCTTCTTGTAGTTTTCGAGGCGCTCGGCGGCGTCCTGCTCGGCTGCCGCGAAGAGCTTCTCGGCTGCTTCGGGGAACTGGCGCATCAGCGTCGCGTAGCGGTTCTCGCTCTTGATGAAGTCCTGATAGCTGGCGGTGGGCGCCTTGGAGTCGATGGACAGCTTCGGCGAGGCCTCCGGGTTGAAGCGGTACATCGGCCAGTAGCCCGCGGCGACCGCCTTCTTGATCTCGGCCTGGGCGTTGTTCATCTTGATGCCGTGGTTGATGCAGGGCGAGTAGGCGATGATGAGGGACGGGCCCTTGTACGCCTCGGCCTCGTGCATGGCCTTGATGAGCTGGTTCATGTCCGCGCCCATGGCGACCTGCGCCACGTACACGTAGCCGTAGCTCATGGCCATCATGCCCAGATCCTTCTTACGGGTGCGCTTGCCGGCGGCGGCAAACTTGGCCACCGCGCCGGTGGGCGACGCCTTGGAGGCCTGGCCGCCGGTGTTGGAGTACACCTCGGTGTCGAGCACCAGGATGTTGACGTCCATATTGGAGGCGATCACGTGGTCGAGTCCGCCGTAGCCGATGTCGTAGGCCCAGCCGTCGCCGCCGATGATCCAGACGGACTTCTTGACCAGCTGGTCGGCGTCCTCGAGAACTTCACGCGCCAGCGCGCACGCCTCGCAGGTGCAAACCTTGCCATTGGCGAGCCAGTCCTTCTCCCACTCGGTGCCGGTGAGGTCGACATCCACGCCATCCTTGCACGCGGCGATGAGCCGCTCGGCCGCAAGCTTCGAGCCTTCGCCGTCGTCCATCTTTTCGAGCCAGTCGGCGCCCGCGGCCTTGATGGCCTCGTCGGCGTACTCGACGGCGATGAGCTTCCTGACCGTCTCCGCCATGCGCTCGCGGCGCTGCACGGAAGCCAGGTTCATGCCGAAGCCGAACTCGGCGTTGTCCTCAAACAGGCTGTTCGCCCAAGCCGGGCCGCGGCCCTGGTCGTTCACGGTGTAGGGGCAGGTGGGCGCGGAGCCGCCGTAGATCGACGAGCAGCCGGTGGCGTTGGCCACGACCATGCGGTCGCCGAACAGCTGGGTGACCAGCTTGACGTAGGGCGTCTCGCCGCAGCCCGCGCAGGCGCCGGAGAACTCAAACAGCGGCTTCTTGAACTGCGAGCCCTTGATGGAGCGGGTGTTGAGCGCGCCCTTGAACTCGGGCTGCTTGATGGCGAATTCCCAGTTGGTCTCTTCGACCTTCTGGCTGGCCAGCGGCTTCATGATGAGCGCCTTTTCCTTCGCGGGGCAGATGTTGGCGCAGTTTTCGCAGCCGGTGCAGTCCATCGGGGAGACCTGGATGCGGTACTGGTAGCCCTCGAACTCCTTGCCGATGGGCTTCTTGGTCTTGAAGGTTTCGGGGGCGTCCTTCATGTTCTCGTCGGGCACCAGGAACGGGCGGATGACCGCGTGCGGGCAGACCAGCGAGCACTGGCCGCACTGGATGCACTTGTCGATCTGCCACTCCGGCACGTTGACCGCGATGCCGCGCTTTTCGAACTTGGTGGTGCCGGTGGGCACGACGCCGTCGGGCGAGAAGGCGGAGACGGGCAGCTTGTCGCCCTCCTGGCTGAGGATGGGCAGGATGACGCTGTCAAAATACTCGTTGGCCTCGACCTTGACCGGGGTCGCGCCGGTGGTGGCGGTGGCCCACGACGCGGGCACCGGGATCTCCTTGAGGCCGGTGATGGCGATGTCGATGGCGTCCTGGTTCTTCTTGACGACGGCTTCGCCCTTCTTGCCGTAGCTCTTCTTGACGTACTGCTTCATGTAGTTGTCGGCATCCTCGTAGGGGATGACGCCGGCGAGCTTGAAGAACGCCGCCTGCATGATGGTGTTGATGCGGCCGCCCATGCCAACCTGCTCGGCCAGCGCGATGGCGTCCACGTTGTAGAACTTCGCCTTCTTCTGGGCCAGCGCGCGCTTCATGGCGGCGGGCAGCATCTCGTCCATCTCTTCCGCGGACCAGGGGCTGTTCAGCAGGAACACGCCGCCTTCCTTGAGGGCGGAGGTCATGTCGTAGGCGGTGACGTAGGCGGGCTTGTGGCAGGCCACGAAGTCCGCGGAGTCGATCAGGTAGGTGGACTTGATCGGCTTCTTGCCAAAGCGCAGGTGGCTGACCGTGATGCCGCCCGACTTCTTGGAGTCGTAGGCGAAATAGGCCTGCGCGTAGAGGTCGGTGTGGTCGCCGATGATCTTGATGGAGTTCTTGTTCGCGCCCACGGTGCCGTCAGAGCCGAAGCCGTAGAACAGGCAGCTCTTCGCGCCTTCCGCGCTGGCGTCGATCTTTTCACCCATCTGGAGGCTGGTGTTCGAAACGTCATCCACGATGCCCACGGTGAAGTGGTTCTTCGGCGCGTCGGCCGCGAGGTTTTCGAACACGGCCTTGACCATCGTGGGGTTGAACTCCTTGGAGCCGAGGCCGTAGCGGCCGCCGACGACGAGAAGGTCATTGCGGCCTTCCTCGCGCAGCGCGGAGCAAACGTCCAGGTACAGCGGCTCGCCCAGCGCGCCGGACTCCTTGGTGCGGTCGAGCACGGCGATCTTCTTGGCGGAGGCGGGGATCGCGGCCATGAAGTGCTTCATGGAGAAGGGGCGGTAGAGGTGCACCTTGATGAGGCCCACCTTTTCGCCGCGCTTGTTCAGGAAATCGACGGTCTCCTCAATGGCTTCGCAGCCGGAGCCCATCGCAATGATGACGCGGTCCGCGTCCGGCGCGCCGTAGTAGTCAAACAGCCTGTAGGCGCGGCCGGTCAGCTTGCCGACAGCTTCCATGACTTCCTCAACGATGGCCGGGGTGGCCTCGTAGAACTTGTTGGCGGCTTCGCGGCCCTGGAAGTAGATGTCCGGGTTCTGCGCGGTGCCGGACTGGTGCGGATGGGCGGGGTTCATGGCGCGGTCGCGGAACGCGCGCACGGCCTCCCAGTCCACCAGCGACTTCATCTCTTCGTAGTCGACGCCGTCGACCTTCTGCACTTCGTGGCTGGTGCGGAAGCCGTCGAAGAAGTGGAGGAAGGGTACGCGGGTCTTGAGCGTGGCCAAGTGGGACACCAGCGCCATGTCCATCGCTTCCTGCACCGAGTTCGAGGCCAGCATGGCAAAGCCGGTCTGCCGGCAGGCCATGACGTCGGAATGGTCGCCGAAGATCGACAGCGCGTGGTAGGCCAGCGCGCGGGCCGATACGTGGAACACGCAGGGCAGCAGCTCGCCGGAGATCTTGTACATGTTGGGGATCATCAAGAGGAGGCCCTGCGACGCGGTGAAGGTGGAGGTCAGCGCGCCGCCCACCAGGGAACCGTGCACCGCGCCCGCCGCGCCCGCTTCAGACTGCATTTCGGCGATGCGGATGGTCTGGCCGAAGAGGTTCTTCCGGCCAACCGCCGCCCATTCGTCGGCGACCTCGGCCATCGGCGAGGAAGGCGTGATGGGGTAGATCGCCGCTACGTCGCTAAACGCATATGCGACGTGGCTGACAGCGGTATTGCCGTCAATGGTCATCTTGGTACTCAAGTGGTATGCCCCCTTTGTCCTATAGGAGAAAATTTGGAAAACAGCACAAAGCTGTCTGCCCTCAACAGTCCTATTATAGGAAAAAACCGGTGTGAAGTCAAGGTATGGCGTGGGGCCTCGCGAATTGTGCAGGTTAAAATTCCATTCTTCAACGTGAAAAGACGGTTATCGCGCCAAACGCGCCGCCGGACGCGATTTCCGCGCGATCCCAGGCACCAAGCCCTTTCCGCCGCGCCCAAAAACCGCCAGCTTCCGGCAAACCCCGCACCCTTCCTGCCTCTCGCATCGACCTTTCGCGGTCATTTCCCCGCCGCCAACTTCACTCATTCCCTGCGACACGCGCGTAAATCCCGTCGTTCCATTTCACTCGTTCCCGGCGACATGCGCGCCGGGAACGGTTTCTGGAGCCAGTGCGAACACTGGTGGAAGAAACAATTCCTCAAGCCAGCGAGCCGCCCGAAGCCTGGAGGGTTTCAGGCGAGCGCAGGAACCCCACGCGCTGAAAGACGCGTGAGCGGATTTTGGCGCAATAGGCGAGCGCAGGAACCCCACGCGCTGAAAGACGCGTGAGCGAATTTCAGCGCAATCGGGTTTCAGCGCAATCGGGGATTTCAGCGCAACGTTACCGCTTCTTCGCCGAAGGCGCGAACCAGCGCATCCCGGTCGAAGCCCTCCGCGACCCAGAGGTTTCGGGGCGCGCCCTCGTCCCGCCCCTCGCCGAGAAGCCGGAACACCACCGGGATCGGCCCCGGCGTGGGCATCAGGATGCGCGCGGCCGTTTCCCGGTCGGTCCGCTCCGGAATCGCGATCATCAGCCTGCGCCCGTCGGGCCGCGCTTCGCCGTCCCGGAAGACGATTTCCTCCCGGAGGGACGGCGGAAGAAGCGAAAGGTCGGCGGCTTCGCCCTGCGCGCGATAGGCGCCGTAGCCATTTTCGCCCGAACCGCGCCGGTTTATGCCGTTTCCACCCGCACCCCGGCGGCTGGGGCGGCAGCCGTCGCCGTGGCACAGCGCGCGCACCTCTTCCGGGATGATCTTGGGCGCTTCCTCTTCGCGCACGGAGAGCCGCCCGCGCAGGACCACCAGCCCCTCGGGTTCGAGGAGCTGCTGGTATTTTTCATAGACCCGGGGGAAGACCAGCGCCTCGGTGACGCCTCGCAGGTCCTCCAACTGGACAAAGGCCATCAGCCCGCCGGATTTGGTGGCCTTGAGCTTCTTCTCCGCCACCATGCCGGCCATTTCGACGATTTCGCCATCGTGGGAGAGGCCGCCGTCCGGCTCGTCGGCAAAGGCGGCGAGCGCCGCGCGGTCCACCGGGAAGCGACCGAGCTCCTCCTTATACTCGTCCAGCGGGTGGCCGGAGATGTACACGCCGGTCATCTCCCTCTCCATCTGGAGCAGCGCCCTGGGGTCTTCGGGGCCCGCCGGGGGCAGCGGCGGCGGCGGCAGCGCCTCGGTGGCGCCGAACAGCGAAACCTGTCCCTCCAGCGTGTTGCGGCGCTTTTTCGCCGCGCCGTCCACGGCCTTCTCCACCGCCTCCAGCTTCTGGGAGCGGGTGCCGGGAAGATGATCCAGCGCGCCCGCCATGACGAGGCTCTCCACCGCTTTTTTGTTGACGGCGTCGCAGCAGGCGCGGTCGATGAAGTCGTAAAGCCCGGCAAAGGGCGTCTCTCGGGCGGCGATGATGGCCAGAACCGCGCCGCGCCCCACGTTCTTCACCGCGCCCAGCCCGAAGCGGATCGCCCTTCCGCCGCTTCGGTCCACGGAGAAGCCCACGCCGGACTTGTCCACGTCCGGCGGCAGCACGCGAATGCCCAGGCGCTTACAGGTGTCGATGTAGTAGGCCACCTTGTCGGTGTTGCCGGTGACGGAGTTCATCAGCGCCGCCATGAACTCCACCGGGTGGTGCGCCTTGAGCCACGCGGTCTGAACGGCCACGACGCCGTAGGCGGCGGCGTGGGATTTGTTGAAGGCGTAGGACGCGAAGGCGGTCATTTCCTCAAACAGCTGCTCCGCCGCCGCTTCCGGCACGCCCCGGCGCACCGCGCCCTCGACCTCGATAGAGCCGTCCGCCGCGATTTTACCGTGGATGAAGTATTCCTTCTCCTTGGCCATCACGTCGTGCTTTTTCTTGGACATGGCGCGCCGCACCAGGTCGCTGCGGCCGTAGGAGTACCCCGCCAGGTCCCGGACGATCTGCATGACCTGCTCCTGGTACACCATGCAGCCGTAGGTGACGTCCAGAATGGGCGCGAGGGACGGGTGCAGGTAGCGCACGGAAGCGGGGTTGTGCTTGCCCGCGATGTAGCGGGGGATGGACTCCATCGGCCCCGGCCGGTACAGCGAGATGGCGGCGATGATGTCCTCGAAGTTTTCCGGCCGCATGTTCATCAAAAATGAGCGCATGCCCCCGGATTCCAGCTGGAAGATGCCGTCGGTATCCCCGGCGGAGATCATGCGGTAGACAGCGGGGTCGTCCAGCGGGATGTCCTCCGGGCGCATGACGGGCCCGCCGCCCTCCGCCACCATGCGGAGGGTGTCCCCGATGACGGTGAGGGTCCGAAGCCCGAGAAAGTCCATCTTGAGAAGCCCCAGCGCCTCCAGCGTGCCCATGGGAAACTGGGTGGTGATGACCTCGTCGTTGGTCTGGAGCGGCACGTATTCGTACACCGGCTTCGCGGTGATGAGCACGCCCGCCGCGTGGGTGGAGGCGTGGCGGGGCATGCCCTCCAGCTTTTTCGCGGTGTCGATCAGCCGCCGGACCATCTCGTCGGTGTCGTAGGCGGCCTTCAGCTGCGGATTGGTCGAAAGCGCTTTTTCGAGGGTCATGTCGAGGGCGAAGGGCACCATCTTCGCCGCCTGATCGGTCTGCTGATAGCCCAAGCCCAGCACGCGCCCCACGTCCCGGATGACCGCGCGGGCGGCCATGGTGCCGAAGGTGATGATCTGCGCCACGTGGTCGTGGCCGTAGCGGCGCGCCACGTAGTCGATCACCTCTCCCCGGCGCTCGTAGTCGAAGTCGATGTCAAGGTCGGGCATCGAGATGCGCTCCGGGTTCAGGAAGCGCTCGAACAGGAGGCCGTATTTCAGCGGGTCGACCGATGTGATGCCCAGCGAGTAGGCGACGATCGAACCCGCGCCGCTGCCGCGGCCTGGGCCAACCAGAATGCCGTTGTCCCGGGCGTACTTGATGAAATCCCACACGATCAGGAAGTAGTCCACATAGCCCATCGTCTCGATGACGCCCAGCTCGTACTCGAGCCGCTCCCGGGCGTCGGCGCGGTCCGGCGCGTAGCGCTCGGCAAGTCCCTTCGCGCACAGATCGCGAAGCAGCGCCTTCGCCTCCTGCCCTTCCTCGAGCGGAAAGCGCGGAAGGTGGGTGGAGGAAAAGTCGAAGTCCACATGGCACCTGCCCGCGATCAGCATCGTATTGTCGATGGCCTCCGGCAGGTTCGGGAACAGCGCGCGCATCTCGTCCTCGCTCTTTACGTAGAGCTGGTCGGTTTCCATGCGCATACGGTTTTCGTCGGAGAGCGTCTTGCCCGTCTGGATGCACATCAGAACTTCCTGCGCCTCGGCGTCGCCAGGCTCCAGGTAGTGGCAGTCGTTGGTGGCGACGAGGGGGACGTCCATCGACCGGGCGAGTTTTACAAGCCTCGGCAGCGCCTGCCGCTCCTCCGCGAGGCCGTGATCCTGTATTTCGATGAAAAAATTGTCCGCCCCGAAGATGGTCTGGTAGCGTTCGACCATCTCACGGGCGTCCTGCTCCCGGCCGTCCAGAACGAGCTTCGGGATGTCGCCCGACAGGCACGCGGAGAGCGCGATCAGCCCGCCGGCATGCTTCTCAAGCAGCGCGTAATCGACCCGGGGTTTGTAGTAGAAGCCCCGGGTGAAGCCTTCGGAGACGAGGCGGATCAGGTTATTGTAGCCCTCGTTGTTCTCACACAGGAGCACCAGATGGCTGTATTCCCGGGCGGCGGACTGCTTTTCGTCCATGTCCGGGCAGACGTATACTTCGCACCCGATCACCGGATGGACGCCGCGCTTTTTGGCCTCCCGGTAGAAATCCACTGCGCCGTACATGACGCCGTGGTCGGTGACAGCGCAGGCCGTCTGCCCCAGCGCCTTCAGCCGATCGAAGAGCCGGTCGATGCGGCAGGCGCCGTCCAGAAGGCTGAACTGGGTGTGTAAATGCAAGTGCGCGAACATTTTTGGCCTCCGTGGAGAAAATTGTTGCCGTGTTCCACCGGCCTCATAGGATCGTTCCCGGCGACATGCGCGCCGGGAACGGTTTCTGTAGCCAGTACGCTTTACTGGCGGAAGAAACGATTCCGAAAGTCAGCGAGCCGCCCGAAACCCATAGGGTTTCAGGCGAGCGCAGGGTTTCCCCTTCGCGTCGAAACATCCTTTCGGAGGTTTCGACGCTCCGAAAGGATTATATCATCTTCCCGCATTTAACGCAAACCAGCGCGCAAATCCCCCGAAAAAGTTCTATACTACTATACTGACGTTATTTTGACTGTGGGAGGTCCTCCGATGTAGACAGCGGAGCGCGGCAGCCCCATTTATACATCAGGAGGAAGAAACATGGCACACCCGGAGCTTAAAAAAGAGGTCGCCCGCCGGCGCACCTTCGCCATCATATCCCACCCCGACGCGGGCAAGACGACGCTGACCGAAAAACTGCTGCTCTACGGCGGGGCCATCCGCCAGGCCGGCTCCGTCAAGGCCCGAAAGGCTGCCCGCCACGCCACCAGCGACTGGATGGAGATTGAAAAGCAGCGCGGCATTTCGGTCACCTCCAGCGCCATGCAGTTCGAGTTTAACGGCTACCGCATCAACATCCTGGACACCCCCGGCCACCAGGACTTCTCCGAGGACACCTACCGCACGCTGATCGCGGCGGATTCGGCGGTCATGCTGATCGACTGCGCCAAGGGCGTCGAGGAGCAGACGGTGAAGCTGTTCAAAGTGTGCCGGCTGAGGTCCATCCCGATCTTCACCTTCGTCAACAAGCTCGACCGCGCGGGCAAGGACCCCTTCGAGCTGATGGAGGAGCTGGAGCAGGTGCTGGGCATCCGCTCCTGCCCGGTGAACTGGCCCATCGGCGTCCACGGCGACTTCAAGGGCGTGTACCAGCGGGACAATCAGGAGGTGCTCCTCTACCGCGGCGGCGACCACGGCCAGAGCCGCGCGGAGGAAGTGCGCCTGAAAATTTCCGACCCGGCGCTTCCCGCCGCGCTGGGCCAGAGCTACTACGAAAAGCTTCTGGAGGACGTGGAGCTTCTCGACGTCGCGGGCGACCCCTTCGACCTCGATAAGATCCTGTCCGGCCAGCTTACGCCGATGTTCTTCGGCTCGGCGGTCAGCAACTTCGGCGTGGAGCCGTTCCTCGAGCGCTTCCTCGGCTACACCCGCGCGCCCTCCGCCCGGGAGAGCGACGGCGGCCTTATCCCGCCGGACGAGGACCGCTTCACCGGCTTCGTCTTCAAGATCCAGGCCAACATGAACCCCGCCCACCGGGACCGGCTGGCCTTCATGCGGGTGTGCTCCGGCGTATTCGAAAAGGGCATGACCGTGTGGCACTCGTCCTCGGGCAACAAGATCAAGCTGGCGCAGCCGCAGGCCTTCATGGCCCAGGAGCACGAGAGCGTGGACGTCGCCTACGCGGGCGACATCATCGGCCTGTTCGACCCCGGCATCTTCCGGCTGGGCGATACGCTGTGCGACGGCGCGCCGGTTAAGTATTCCGGCATCCCGCTGTTCGCACCGGAGTTCTTCTGCCGCATCAGCCCCATGGACTCCATGAAGCGCAAGCAGTTCACCAAGGGCGTTTCGCAATTGTCCCAGGAGGGCGCGATACAGACCTTCAAGCGCCCGGACATCGGCCGCGAGGAGATCATCGCCGGCGTCGTGGGCGTTTTGCAGATGGACGTGCTCGAGTACCGCTTAAAGGGCGAATACGGCGTGGAGCTTCGGCGCGAAACCCTGCCCTTCAAGTACGTGCGCTGGGTGGAGACGACGCCCAAACCCCTCGACCGCCTGCGGCTGACCTCCACCACCGCCCGCGCCATCGACCGCGCCGGACGCGACGTACTGATGTTTGAAAACGAGTGGTCGATCCGCCTCGCCGTCGAGAACAACGAGGGGCTGGTGCTCAAGGAAACCGCCGACCGGCTGACCGCAGACGTACTGGACTAACGCGGCAAAACCCCGGCGCGCACGCCGCCGGGAACGATCAAAGCCTACGGAGGCCTTGCCGATGGTCTGCACCCCCTTCGGGGTTCGATATATCGCATGC
>JAEYPB010000065.1 GCA_023411175.1 Bacillota bacterium
CCCCGGAGAGATCCGCCGGATCATCTACACGACCAACACCATTGAGGGCTTCAACCGCCAGCTCCGAAAGGTCACCAAGGCCAAGCCCATCTTCCCGACCGACGACAGCCTCCTGAAAATGCTGTACCTTGCGACGATGGACATCACGAAAAAGTGGACTGGTCGTCGCCAGGATTGGGGCTTGATCCATTCGCAGCTGGAAATCTTCTTCGCCGACCGGCTGCCCTGACAAGGATCCGGAAAGCACACCCCGACCGTCCAGTCAAGGGCAGGTGAACGGCCGCTTTCGCGTCCGCCCTTGACAAGGTTGCCCGGGTTATGCTACCGTGCAGTCAAGGCGGGTAAGCAGAGCCCTGCTTCCCGCCTCATCCTACAAGCTACCAATGTATACGTTTTATCACGTCTTTTCGGCTTTACACAAAATCTGGGACTTACCCATTCGTCAACGGATTGCACGGAATATTGAACCCATTCAATCGGTTCTGCCCCTGTCAAGTCTACTTACTTATGCTTTTAATACCCGGAACGATCATCTTATCTTAGGGCGCCATCTTCTTGGCTGGTGTATGGTCCTCGTCGCCGGAACGACGGACAGTATTCCTGGGATGCCAGTACAGTGGCAATACGCTCCCTGCTGGTACCCACTTTGGGCACGAGCATCTGCCGTGCACTGGTTGATCACGTGAATTTCCTTCGGTGTTGTTCTTGGCTCCAACCTCGGCAGTGATGTGCCTTGCGATTTCTCAGGCTGGACTTGTTTACTTCCCCCATCTAAAGGGGCGGGAATATATTCCGTCCGTCCGGTCAAGGGCAGGTGGTGGCTGCTTGCGTATCAGTCCTTGACAAGGTCCCCGAGTTTAGTACCGTGAAGTCAGGGCGGGGACACAGATTTCTGTTTCCCCGCCCCATTCTACGAGCTAAGAAAATCGCTACATATCGGGAACCGCCCACGCTGGAGGCTGTTCCCTGAAACAATGCCGGAGCGTTGTAGATGCTCAAGAACACCAGCGATTAAAGATCAGCCGATAACTTCGGTCTCGGCGCCCAGATACTCGCCAAATGCCTTCAGCTCAGAAAGCTGCGCGCCGTAAACCAGCGCCGAGTGATGTGTTCCGCCCGATTGCGAGTATCGCGGCAGAAATTCGTCGAGCGGGAGAGGAGGCGCCATCCATCCCTGCATTTCATGCTTATACGCGCCAAATTCGCGGCCCAAGGGCAGCATTTCGACCGGCGCCAAAGTCATCCGGTATCCGTCGCCCATTGGCGCGAGGTTGACCAGTACGGCTTTCCCGGCCTTCAGGCACCCGTAAGCGACGGTGGTGTTGCCCGTCGCGTTATAGCGGAACTCCATGTCGACCAGGTGGGGCTGCCACTGGGACAGTGCGAGGTTCATTTCGCCCATATGGGAGAGCAGTATGACATCTTTCTGCCAGTCCGGGCAGAACATCTCGGTAAATGTGGTCTCTGGGTAGACGCTTAAAAGCGCGCCGACCATTCCCGCCGTCAGAACATCTCCTTCGCCCGCATACCCCGCGCCCCGCATCATCGCCTTGGAGAGCTCGACAAAGGGCATTTTGCTGAGGCCAACCTTGTCAACGTTTAAAAAGTTCACGGTCAGCGCGGTCAGGCGCATATCCTCCATCCAGCGGCGGAGGGCCAAGCCGGAGCGGATAGACTGCTCGTAATTCGCTTCATCACGTATTTCGCAGACGAATTGATCCTGGTCATACCGCTTTTCCCGCTCGATCGCATCCGGCTGGACTTCGGCCAAATATTTGACCGAATCCTCCGCCGTGAACGCCACGACCTGCGCGCCGATGCTGCCCTTCAAGGCTTCCGGCGCGACATAAAAATCGCCCATGCCGTCAAACGATCCGCCCACGGAGCCGATGCGGGCCATTGAGAAGGCCTTTGCCGCCGCCGCTGCGCGGCACAGTCCGGCCACCTGCGCGACGACGTCCGAGTGCATCGCATGCCCCGCGCAGATCCGGTAGGGCTTCCCGCGCTGCCTGAGCAGGTTGCACATGTCCTGCACGCCATGTATACCATGATTCGGCGATATGCAGTTTTCGTACTCCTGCCGCTCGAGCAGGTTGTAGGTGGGCGTCGTGTCCATGACGATCAGCGGCGCCTTGATTTCCATCAGCGCGTCAATCGATTCCAAGGATGGCGAATAGGCCAGGTGCTGCGTGATGACCGCATCTACGTCCGCATCCCGGAACAGGGCGGCCGCCTGGAAAAACTCAGCCTTTACGCGGCATAAGTCCGCCTCCACGATCTCCAGGCCCTCGGCTTCCAGCATCTTGATGACGGTTTTCATGTACCGGATCATCGGCTGGCGGTATTGGGGGTTCACATCGTCGTAAAGCTTGATGTACAGCGGCAGAAAACCGATTTTTATCGTTCGCATCTGATTCACTTTCCTTTCTATTACAGGCCTTTTCCGGCCATCCACCCGGTCAGGTTTTTCCGCGCACTGTCGATCATGCCGCTCGCATTTAGGTAGAAGACCTTTTCGACATCCCCGCGGGAAAGACCGGCAGTCTGGGCCGCGCGCTTGAAGGAAAGGATTTCTTCGTACATAAACAGCGTCAAGCGTTTCCCCTCGGCTTCTGAGACCTCCCGCAGGTGCTTGTCCTGACGCGGGTCGCCGTACAATCCCGGCGGGATCAGGTTGATGTAGGTGTCGTTTTCTTCGATGCGGCGCATGCGCATGCGCGTCACCGGAAGATCGCTGCCGAACATCGCGTGGTCCGCGCCGACCGATTCCAGCAGTTTTGTCATGGCGGTCTCGCAGGTGTTGGCGCTGAAGTCAAACATCAGATCAGGCGCCTCGGACAGCACTTCAAACGCGTTCCCAATGTCCGCCGCGCAGTATGCGCGCCCGATGTGTGCCAGGATGAGCTTGATGTTCGGGAACCGCCGCTTGATTTCAAGAACCTGCGAGAGGTTGACCGGGTCCTTCAGGCGTCCATTGCGAGGGATGTGCAGCATGACGATCAGGCCCATCTGATCGATTTTTTCAAGCTGAGCGGGGGTGAAGAAGTCAAAAATGCGAATTTCGGCCTCCGGCAGGTAGGCGGGCGCGAGATCCAGGTAGCTTTTGAGCCCGAGGAAGCCGCCGGCAATGATCGCTTTTTCGATTTCCTCGGCCGATTCCTCCGGGTGGGAATAGTACAATGCCGGGAAGCCGGTCGCGCGCGCGCACAGGCTCATGTACGCATTGTTCCGCTGCAGGCGCTCACGGTTTCCGCCGGTAGAAAACATGAGCGGCACAACCTCCTTTCCCGGAAAAATCAGATGGTAGGATTCGATCAGATCTTTCACCGAATCGTCCTTCGCCACCAGACTCGGCCAGGTGACCGTCCGCTTGGCCTCATCCGGGTCGGATGCGCGCGGGAAGGAGGGATCTTCCACCCACACATGCGTATGGATATCAATCATTTTTTGGGGCAAAAAGTCGCGGATTTGGGTCTCATACACCTCGCGATCATATTCCGTCAGATGAAACAGCGGCATGGGTACCTCTCCTTTCAAGTTGTCGCGCAATTCATACGCTGAAAGCGCGAAAGGTAAGCATAGTTTCTTTTGTACTGGGCGAAGAGTGCCTGGTACATTTCCCGGTGGGCGTCGGGGCGGACGATGCGTTCGGACCGGTTGAACAAGCGGACGGCTTCCTCGACCGAAGGATACAGCCCGGAAGCCGCGCCGGCCAGCGCCGCGGCGCCCATGCAGCCCGCGTCCGCGACCGCCGGAACCGAAATGGAGCAGCCGGCGATATCGGCCATCATCTGAACCCAGGCGGCGCTGTTGACTGCGCCCCCGGTCATGCAAATCTGTGAACGGCGCGCTGCGCTAAAGTTTTCCATCATCCACGCCGTCTGGAAGCACACGCCCTCCATAACCGCCCGCGCCGCGTCCCAGCGCGTGCTTCGCGCGCTCAGGCCGATCAGTGCGCCGCGCAGATCATCGCGGTTTTCCGGACAGGACGACCCCGTCAGGTAGGGGTAAAACGTCGCGCCGTTTGCGCCCGGAGGAACTTCCCCGATCATATGATCCATCTGAACATAATCCGCTCTTGGCGTAGGCCCCAACGCGTCACGGAACCATTCCAGCGCGCCGCCGCCCGACTCGTGAGAATTCAGTTCGCCCCAGAGACCGCGGACCGTATGCCTGCTTACCGAATGATTGTGCGGGCGTTTCTCGCTGATGCCGACCACGACCCAGCAGGTACCGGTTCCAAGGAGGATATTGCCGCCGCGAATGGCGCCCGCGCCCATCGCGCAGCAGTACTGGTCGTGTCCGCCGGTAACCAGCAGCGCGTCCCGGGAAATACCCAGCGCATCCGCCGCTTCCTGCGTCAGGCGGCCAACCGTTTCGCCGCTCTCCGCGATTTCCGCAAGGTGCCCCGGCGTGATGCCAATAGCGGCCAATATATCGGGATCCCAGGCGTTTTTATCAATGTCCGACAGTTGGTTGATCCCCGCGTTGGACGGGTCAATCGCGCAGCGCCCGGTCAGGCGCAGACTCATATAATCGGGCACGGACAGAAACTTCCATGCCCTGTTGTACACATCCGCGCGGTTGCGGCGAAGGTTCAGTATCTGAACCGCGTTGAGCCCGCTGCCCAGGTGCCAGCCGGTCTTCTGGTAGACCGCCTTCGCACCCAGGGTCTCGGCCAGTTCCCTGCGTTCGGCCTCCCCGCGGCTGTCGTTCCAGACGATGGCGTTGCAAAGCGGCTCGCCCGCGCCGTCCACCGGGACCAACGTCCCGCCCTGCGTGGAGAGAGAGATAGCCGTTACATCGCAGGGGCCGTCAATTTGGGATAGCGCGCGGCGGGCGGCCGCCACAAAGGCGTTCCACCAGTCCTCCGGGCGCTGCTCGGACCATCCCTCCCGGGGGCGCAGGCAGGGATAATCCTCAAACGCGCTGGACGCCAGCGTTCCCCGTTCGTCAAACAGCAGGCATTTTGCACGAGTCGTCCCGATGTCAGCGCCCAGCACATACCGCATGGTTGCCCTCCGCTCACAATATCTCTTCGGCGGTCCATATGGGCCGCGCCTGTGCCGCTATGGTTTTTCCGGGTCGTCTTTGCACTTGTCCTTCCGGACGATCTGCCCGGGCGTGGCGTTTGCGTAGCGGGCAAAGTTTCGCCTGAATGTGGACAGGCTGATGTATCCCGTGCGCTCGATAACCTCATCCATGGACAGGTCCGTCTCGGCCAACAACTGCACCGCCTTCCGAATGCGCGCCTTGTTGATGTATTCGGAGTACGCAATGCCCGTCTGGCTCTTGAACATGGCGGATACATAGGACATGGAAACGCCGAAGGAGTCGGCTATGCTGCCGAGCGACAGCATGGAGTTGAACAGGTTGTGCTCAACATATTCCATGATGCGCTGTTCCAGGCCCACCTGCCGATCGCCGCTTCGATTCCTCACGGCCTCGCAGATCAGGCGGATTGCCTCCTCCAGATACGGTCGCATCGCGGAGATGGACATGTTTCTTGGATCACCATGATCGTTCGCGTCGAGTATCTGAGACGGGAGCTCCAGCGAACGGATGGTCTTATGCATCGTGGAGAGCAGGTCGTAATGCAGGCATGCGGCGTTCTGGCGGCTGAAGCCCGCGTATTCGATGTTTTCGCGAATCACGCGGTCCAGTACGCCGATGGCGGCCGCATCCAGCCCATTCGCCATCGCGTTGGACAGCGCGATCTCATTGGCGATGGTGTAATTATATTCCGCCGTTGTCTTGATGGGGATCCGGTCGGCCCAGAACACGCCGCCCCGCTCGTTTATGGCGCCCCAATTGAGCGCGGCGGAGGCCGATTGCGCTGAAACCGCCAGCTGATCGATCGCGTCCACGATGCCGCCGACGCCGAAACACACCTTTTCGGCACCCTGTGCATGGGCGAAGAAGATCGCGCAATCCCCGTTCAGGCGTTGCATGTACGCCTGAAGCGCCTCCTCCAGCTGATAGTTCACGATCAACTGGAAGCACCCGAAGTCCATCGCGTGGAGGTACACGCATATCGGCAGATCGGACTGCTGCTGTTCCACTGCGGTTGAGAACGCGACGTCCGCCTCCAGGAACACGTCCCGATCCCCCAACGCGTCCCCCGCTTCATTAAGGCAGCCCAGCAGCGGCAGCCGTACCTCCACCACCCGGAAGGCCGAATAGGGGAAGAATATGCCGTAGGAAGCCATGCGGGCCTCATCCTCCGGATCGATGCCGCTGCCCGAGAGCATGTTCATTAAGAAGCGTTGCCGGAACAGCGGCTTGGCGGCGTCCAGCTGGCTCTGGGCGATTTCCCGCTCCTGCTTAAGCAGGCGGATGCCCTCGTCGAGCACCACGAGTTCATTTTGAGCGCCGCCGGCCTGCGGCTCCGCGCCGGCGACCTGCGTAGACAGGTTTCGGATCGGCAGATAGTTGCGCTTGGAAAACAGGTACATCGCGACCAGGCAGAGGATTGTGTCGATGACCGCGATGACGAGGATGGTCTTGCGCATGGCGTTTTCCGTATCGGCATACTGGCCGGCAGGCACATCCACCTCCAGACGGTACGCTTCACCCTGAAGTGGCACCGTCAGCGTGATGTCGTCTTCCTCTTTCACCTGGTGCGCGCTGGATATCAGCGCTTTCCCTTTGGCGTCCAGCAGGCGGAAGGCGTCGGCCTTCCCGTCCAGAATATTTCTTAGGTTCTGCTGGAGGGTGTAGGTGTTGAGCATGATGTTGATCACGCCCTTGGGGCGGTTCCAGTTGCTGTGCATCAGATTTGATATGGCGCTGCGGTAGACCAGCGCGCTGAATTCTCTGCCGGAAACCATATACGTCTGGATGCTGAGGCTGCCGTCCTGGCCCGCCTCCAGTGGGAAGAACCGGTACTTCAAGGACGCGTTTACATCATATTTCTGATATTTCCGCCAATCCGATATGATGGTGAACTGGTTGTACAGTGTGTTGTCTCCGTCGAACACAAAGGCCACCATCGAAATGGTTGGCGACTGGGTTGTGTATTCTGTCAGGGCAACGCGTATTTTTTCCTTTTCCTCCACCGTCAGGGCGTCGCCCCTGGCGATGTTTTTAAAAAACAGGTCTTGAAACCATTCGGAGTGTTCCAGCCTGCCTTTGACTAGGGTGATTTCGCTCAGCACATCCTGAACATATTGGCCCGCTTCCTCCATTAGGTTGTCGTAGCCCCCCTGGTCGATCATCCGGGCCGCGTTCAGGGCCGTTGGGATCAGAAAGGCGAGCAGCACGGAGACAGACAGCAGGAAAATAAAAAAATAGAAGATAAAGAACTGCCAAAAGATGCTCAATGCCGACGCGATGGGACGCCGTTTCCGCGTGAAGCGTTCCCGTTTCATAGTCATTCTCATTCCCTCCGGAGCCCGTGCAGGAACAAAATCGGTTTATGGCTCATCCATATCAATATATGTGATTCTAGCACATGGTGGGTCAAATGCAAAGCCGCCCCGCGGCGCCGGTTAACCGAAAAAGCCAGCAAAGCCAAGCAAAGTTCAATATTTTACGAAAAAATGGAGCTTAAATTCTGGACATTCGGATGGGTTTTTGTCAGAAAATATGAGAATAAAAATAGCCATTGACGTCTGGTGAATAAAAGCGTTAGTCTTCCTGTATCGGGACTGGCGGCGGCCAGCCGGAGCCGAGAGGGAGGAAGGTACATGCACGCACGACACGGCACACCGCATTCCGTTGCGCGGTACGGGAACAGCCTTATGACACGCTGCAGCCTTGCGGACTACATGCGCAGGAATTGGAGAAAGGATCTGCCGCTGTATGCGATGCTGGCTGTTCCGTTCTTGTATTTCGCGGTTTTCTGCTACGGCCCCATGTTCGGCCTGGTCATCTCGTTTCAGGACTTCAAGATCGGCAGCGAGTTTTTTGGAAGCTCGGTCAAGTGGGTGGGCATGCGCTGGTTTCTGGATTTTTTTAAGTCTCCATTTTTCTTCCGCGTGCTGCGCAATACAGTCCTGATCAGCCTGTACAATCTGGTTTTCGTATTTCCTCTTCCGATCCTTCTGGCCATCATGTTTAATGAAATCAAAAGCCACGCGCTCAAGGGTTTCGTTCAGACCGTCAGCTATGTACCGTACTTTGTGTCCGTGACGATCGTCGTGGGCATGATGACCAACTTTCTCTCGCTCAACGGCGGCATCATCAACGAGTTCATCCGGATCCTGGGGGGCGAGCCGCAGGACTTCATGCAGTCCGCCGCCTGGTTCAGAAGGCTCTACGTCATCTCAGACGCCTGGCAAACCGTTGGTTTTTCGTCAATTGTATTTATCGCGGCCATCGCGGGTATCAGCCCGACGCTTTACGAGGCGGCCTTTGTGGACGGCAGCTCGCACTTCAAAAACATCTTTCTGATCACGCTGCCCAGCATCGCGCCGACCATCATCATCATGCTGATCCTGCGCCTTGGCAACATGTTGTCGGTTGGATATGAAAAGATCATCCTCATGTACTCGCCGCTGACCTACGAGACTTCAGACGTCATCTCCACGTTTGTGTACCGCAACGGCATAACGAACTCTCGATTCAGTTATGCGAGCGCGGTCGGCATGTTCAATTCAGTCGTCAATGTGGTAATTCTGGTAATTGCGAACAGGTTTAGCCGCCGGTTCAGTGAAACGTCGCTTTGGTAACGGAGGGATGAGCGTATGGTATACCAAAAGACTGTCGGGGATCGGATATTCGGCTTTACGCTGACCATCCTGATCGCTTTCGTCGTGATCTTCACCCTGTATCCGATCATATACGTTTTCAGCATGTCGATCAGCGATCCGCAGGCGGCGCTGCGGGGTGAGGTGCTGCTTTTTCCCAAGGGCTTCAGCACCACCGCATTTGAAACGGTCTTTGCAAACAAGGACCTGGGCAGGTACTACTACAATACCGTCTGGTATACGTTGGTAGGCACTGTGTGCAATGTGGCGGTCACCACGCTGGCCGCATACCCCCTCTCCAAGCCGCACTTCAGACCTCGAAAATTCTTCATGCTGATGTTCACCTTTACAATGTTTTTCGGCGGCGGCATGATCCCGACCTATCTGGTTGTGACGCGGCTGGGGCTGTACAATTCGCGCTGGGCAATCGTGCTGCCTTCGCTGACCGCCGCTTACTACATCATCATTGCCCGATCGTTCTTCCAGACTCTTCCGGAGGAGCTGTTCGAGTGCGCGCGGTTGGAAGGCGCGGGCGAATTCAGGGTTCTCCGTTCGATTGTCGTGCCGCTTTCAAAACCCATTCTGGCGGTGCTGGCGCTGTACTACGGCGTGGGGCATTGGAACAGCTACTTTCCTGAGATGCTGTACTTGGGCAACCAGAACCTGCACCCGATCCAGATCTACCTGCGCCGCGTGGTCATACAATCCTCACCCGAAGCCATGAAGAACTTTGATATGTCCGCGCTGGGCAGCGGCATATTGGCCATGATGCAGGTGAAGTACGCGGTCATTATCGTGGCCGTGCTGCCCATCCTGGCGCTCTATCCGTTTATGCAGAGGTACTTTGTGAAGGGCATGCTGATCGGCAGCCTCAAGGACTAGGCGGAACGGGGCCTCGGCTCCATATCGCAATATATGAGGAGGGGTTTTTCCATGAAGAAGACACTGTGTGCCCTGCTCGCTCTGGTGCTGGCCCTGGGTTTGGCGACCATCCCCGTGATGGCGGCTTCCTACGAGGGCAAGTTGCCGTTGACCGACGAGAAGACGACCTTGACGGTCTTTACCCACGCGGGGGTGAACGCCTCCTATCCGCCGCCGAGCAACGACCTGCCGTTCTGGCAGTACATGGAAGAACTGACCAACGTTCACATCGAATGGGAAATTGTGCCCTCGGAGAGCTTTGAGGAGATTATCTCCACCAAGCTGGCCGCCGGACAGGATCTGCCCGACATCATCGACGTCTCCACGCCGGTCAACGCGATTAACGCCGGTAAGAACGGCCTTCTGGTCAATATGGCCCCGCTGCTGGAGGACAACGGCTACTGGACCAAGGCGCTTCTTGAAGAAAACGCCTTCTCGAAGGCGCTGATGACGCTGGAAGACGGTTCAATGTACGCGATCACGGCCACGGTTGTCCCCAAGCGCAATCAGATCGTCTGCCTGTACAACAAGGCCTGGATGGAGAAGATCGGCGCCCAGATCCCCACGACCACCGAAGAATTCTTGGAAGTCGCCAAGAAGATGGTCGGCATTGACTTCAACGGTAACGGCAAGGACGACGAAATCGTGCTGACCTCGCCGCACAATTTCGTGTTTGACAGCTTCTCCTTCTCATACGGCCTTGAGCTGTTCGAGAGCTGGGACGCCTTCTCTGCAGACAAGGACGGCGTCGTATACGCCGACTACACCTGCGATAAGATGAAAGACTATCTGACATACCTCAAGCAGCTCTACGACGCGGGTGTTCTGGACAAGGAGATCTTCAACGCCGACTGGAATACTTTCTACGAGAAGGTCGCAGCCGACCGCGTAGGCATCTTCGTCTGCTATTCCAGCTTTGCCACTGACTGCGGCAATATGACCACCGCCGGCAAAACCGCCCCGAACTCGGAGATTTATACCATCGGCGTGCCGCTCAAAGGACCTTACGGGGATCAGTATCTGGTGGCGCGTGAGAAGGGTGCCAACGACTGCACCGCCATCACCCGCGACTGCAAGAATCCCGAGCTCGCGATGCGCTGGCTGGATACCCTGTTCGCCAATCCTGACGTGATCTCCACCCGTTACTGGGGCTTCGAGGGAAAAACCTATACCGTTGACGCCAATGGCAACCGCACGCTCCTTAAGCCCACCGATGGCACGAGCTGGGGCTCCGCGCGCAACAACCTGGGCTGCGGCCAGATCCCGCTGGCGCACCAGCAGACCGATCTGATGTTCCTTGAGGAGGAGAACAACGCGGAGTTGTCTTGGTGGAGCGATCAGGACAAGGGGCTGGACAAGTACTTTGTGTCGCCCACGATCCCGCACATCGCCATGACCGATGCCGAGCAGGGAACCTATGACCTGTACGCGACGGACGTGAACACGTATTTCCGCGAGATGCAGGCCAAGTTCGTCACCGGGCAGGAATCCTTCGACAACTGGGACAAGTACGTCGACACCATGAAAGCGCTGGGCCTCGACGAACTGGTTGGCGTCTATCAGTCCATCTACGACCGCACCCGCTGACCGCCCGAGGGTCCGAGCACCACTCGCCGCGCGTAAGACGCGCGGCGAGCGGCTTCGGAGGGGGAGGGCGGCGCAATAAGCGCCGATGCGCGCGCATTGATAGCCTGACTCCATCGCGGCAGGTTGGCGTCCAAGATCATTTGAAAAGGGGAAAGACCATGCGTAACGTCATATCGTCCCGGAGCATTCGGGTAGGCGTGGTAGGCGCATTCCGGGGAAAAGCCTTTGCAAGGACTGCCAAGAACTCCGGCATGGAACTGGTCGCCATCTGCGACAACTTCAAGCATCGCCTTGACGAAGTGTGCGGGGAACTGGGCGTTCCCGGCTATGAGGACTTCGAGGAGTTCCTCCGGCAGGACTTTGACGCGGTGGTCATCGCCACCCCGTTTCATCAGCACGCGCCCTTTGCGATTCGCGCCCTGAAGGCCGGAAAACACGTGCTGAGCGAGACGAGCTGCAACATCACCCTCGCGGAAGGCGTCGAGCTGTACCGCGCCGCCGAGGAGTCCGGGCTGTGCTACATGCTGGCGGAAAACTACTGCTATACGCGGTTCTGCCAGGAGTTCAAGCGCCTGTACGAAGAGGGTGAGATCGGCGAGGTTCGCTACGCCGAAGGCGAGTACAACCACCCGATGGAGATCAACGACAGCCTGTGGTACGCGCCGGGTCTCAGGCACTGGCGAAACCATCTGCCGGGTTGCTACTACAATACGCACGCTCTGGCCCCGCTGATGTACATTACCGGTACGCTGCCCGTCAGGGTCAGCTGCCGCATAATCCCGGTGCCGGAGAATGGCGACGAAACCGCCCTCTTCAAGCGGGAAGCTTACGCCATGCTGATTGAGATGGACAACGGCGCTATTTTCCGCCTGTACAGCGGCGTGGCTGGGCACAGCTGCTGGTACGGTCTGCACGGTACGGTCGGCGCGATGGAAAGCGGGCGCGGCCACGGCTATTTCGGGCCGGAAACCGTGCGGGTGTGGCATGAGCCGTGGGATCTGAAGCCCGGCCAGGTGGAGGATAAGGAATACTTCCCGAACTGGCCGTCCCACGCCAAAGAGGCCGAGGAGACGGGCCACGGCGGCGGCGACTTCTTTGTGGAGTTGACCTTCGCCGATGCCATTCGCACGGGCACGCAGCCCTATCTGGACGCGTTCCATGGCATCACCATGACCAACGTGGGCATCATCGCGTGGCGAAGCGCCCATCAGAACGGCGCGTATTTGGACATACCGGACCTGCGCGACGCGTCTGCGCAGGAAGAGATGCTCAAGGACCGGCTCTGCCCCTTTCCGGACGTTCAAAACAGCGTCGTGATGCCGCCCGAGATGCTCGCTCCCCGGATGTTTACGCCCAAGATCGTCGAGCTCGCGCGCAAAAACTGGAAGCGACAGGGCTACACCGATGCGGAGATCGAACAACTTCTGCGCCAATAGTCGGAAGGGACATTAGGATACGCCCATCCTAGGCGTCTGGTGTAGCAAACACCGTTCAAACCCGCACCGGTCGCCCCAGGGTGATCGCAATCGGAGCGCAAGCGGGGATCGCGCGTTCGGATTTCGTCTGCCAGGCGGTTCGGATACCGCTGACGGCGGACTTCGTTCCGCACCCCGCTTGCTCTATCGGCATGAAATTAGGATGAGGATCCTATGAAGATAAAAATCGCTTATGTCGAAGTCGCGCTGTCGATGCTCATCATCAGCAGCGCGGTGGTAATCAACAAGCATCTGACGGCGAAGCTTCCAACCGCGATGATCTCGGAGCTTCGCCTTTTGCTGAGCGCGGGACTGCAGTTCGCGCTGTTGCGGTTGACCGGGGGCGCTTCTAAGGCGCCGAATGCGCGGGACTGGCGGATCATGTGCATAACCGCCTTTGTAGGGGTTTTTCTGTGCAGTCTGTTTTATCTTGAGGGATTGCGGCGCACCACAGCGCTGGAGACGAGCATCATCAGCGCCCTGATTCCCGTTGCCGGCGCGTTCCTTTCCCTGCTGGTTTTCAAGGAGAAGATGGGCGCGAAGCACGGCCTCGGCTTCTCCATCACCGCGATTGGAACGGTCATGGTCTGCGCGCTCGGCGGCCTTACGGGAGGCCAGGCGGCCGGCATGCATCTGGCGGGCAATGTCCTGATTTTTGCGTCTACGTTCGGTCAGGCGGTTTTCATGACGTTCGGGAAACTGGTATCCCCCCGCGTTCATCCGCTTGCGGCCGGCGGGATTGTTTCATCGATGGGTGCGCTGATGTTTTTACCCCTGACAGTAATTGGCCTGAGCGGATTTGATGCGTCCGTCATGGCGCCTGCGGATTGGGCCATGATCCTCTACCTTGGGCTCGTGAGCTCGGGTCTGGGAATTGTGATGATGAACCACGGCATCCGGGCAATTTCCTCGTCCAGCGTGTCGGCGCTGACCGCGCTGAATCCGGTCGGCGCAATACTGCTCTCCTGCACTCTGCTCGGAGATACGCTGAACGTTTGGCACATCCTGGGCATTGCGATCATTGCGGCGGGGATATATCTGGTGCTTGGCGCTGCCCGTCCGGCTGGCCGCGGAACCTTTTTCTTGCGTGGGAGGCTCCATTCCCATTCGACGCCCACTTCCAGGGATTAGCGCCTCGGTAGTCTCGTGGAATTTTTACCATTCCCGGCGGGCGCGTACGCCGGGAACAGGATAACGCCACCAGGGCGGATGCTGGTGGCGTTATCGTTACCTTCAGCGCGCCGTCCGGATTCCGTGAGGATTCAGGCGCGCAGGGATTCCCTGCCGCATCAAAACCGCAGGTTTTTGATGCCTCGAGCGGCGGAATAACTTCCGCCGCTCAGTCTGTCAGTCCCCGATGACGGTGATCTGCACCGTGCGCTTACGGGCCCGGGTTTGGTCAAAGTCGACGAAGTAGATGAAGCCGAACTCCCCCAGATCCATCGCACCGTCGATCACGGGAATGGTCTCGCTGCGCCCGACCAGCGCCGAGCGGAGGTGTGCGTCTGTATTGTGGCAGCCGCGTGCGTCCTCGCCGTGTTCTGCCGCAAATTCGAGCGCCTTGGGGCCCGGATGCAGGTACATACCCTCTTTGCGGAAGTTGGGGATGAACGATTCGAAGATCTCGACAAAGTCTTGCTGCAGGGTTTCGAGTCCCGTCATGGATAGGTCAAATGCACACTCTTGGGTAATGACGCAGCATGTCGTGTGGTGGGAATAGACGCTGACGAGCCCGTTTTTGATTCCGGAGCGCTCAATGACGGCCTTTGCTGCCTCGGTCGCGTTGTGAAAGGTGGGGGTATGGTCGTTCGATTGGAGTTGTACTGCCTCCCGGTATACCATTTCATTACCTCCTGTAAGCACTTTTCCGAAGATCGTCGGCGGCTCTGCGCGTCGCGGCGATCATCTCGTCGATCATGGCGATGGGGTCCTTCGCATTCATGATGCCCGACGCCGCCCCCGCCGCTTCTGAGCCGGCCATGATGAAGTCGTACACCTGCTGACCATTTGTGATCCCGGCGGCCTGCTCTACCAGGATGTTTGGATCGATCGCCTTGATGACGCGAATGGACTCCTGGACGTACCCCATGTCGCTGACCTCGCCGGACGAGCCGCCGATCAGCGCCGTGGGTTCCGGGTTGATGATGTCAGGATGCAGCTGAGCGATCGCCTGAGCTTCCTCTATGGTGTCCGCGCAGGCGAACACCAGAAAATCCAGATCCCGCGCCCGGTCAATGGTCTTTTTGATCGCCGGCAGCGACATGGATTTTTCGCAGTGGTTGACGACGACACCCTTCGCGCCTGCCGCCTTGAGCCCCTCGGGCAGGATGTCCGCCATGCCACGCCCGGGCTGGAGCGTATCCATATAGGGCGCCAGTATGATCAGGTGCTTCGTGTTCTCGGCGACGCGCCGAATCTCCACCGCCGGCACGATGAACAACACGTCAATGTCGTACTTAGCCGCTGCGGCGTCGGCGGCCAGCGAGTACTTGAGCACCGTGTCGCCGTAGACGTAGTTCTTCGTGCCGATTTCAAAGTATGGCGTCCGGATCTTTGGCTTCATAGCGAATCGCCTTCTTTCTTCGCGTATCCCGGACTGGCAATGTGCACCTTCGCGCCCGCCTCGTATAGGCGAAGCATGACCGCGTCCGGCGGCGGCGCGCCCGTCACCACCTCGTCGATCTCGCCGAACGAGGCGTAGGAGAAGAACGCGCCCTTTTCGAATTTGCTGACGTCCAGAAGCGCGTGGCGCCGCCGGGAGCGGCGCAGCACGCAGGCGTTCAGGCTGGAAAGCTCTGTACGGTTCGAGGCGTACCCGTTCTCGGCGGAGACGCCCTCACAGCCCAGAAAGCACTTGTCAAAATGGAAGGGTTCGATGTACCGCTCCGTGACCGGGCCAAAAAAATCCCGCCGCTCGGTGTGGTACTCCCCGCCGAGCAAAATGACCTTTGCCACCGCGAAATCCCCCAGCGCCTGAAGATTCGCGATCGAGTTGGTCACGATGTTCAGGTCGGTAAAGTTACCCCGGCGCAGCCGGTCTCCGAGCGCGATGGCCATCTGGAATAGCGTCGTGCCGCAGTCCAGATACACCGTATCCCGGTCCTCCACCAGCGCGGCGGCCGTTTCGCCGATGCGCCGCTTTTCCTGCTCGAAGACCTTCTCGTGCTGCTCGAACTGGTAGCTGTCCTGGTTGACCAGCAGCTGCACGCCGCCATAGGTGCGGACCAATTTGCCCGCGTCTTCCATCTCCAGAAACAGCCGTCGCGCCGTGGCTTGCGAAATGCCCAGCCGCTCGCACGCCTCGCCGGTGGTCAGCCGGCCCTCGATGGCCAGAAAACGCATCAGCCTGTCCTGGCGGGTAGTTTTTTTCTGCATGCAATCACCACACCGATTTGATTGATTCGATCATAGTATAGCGGATTTTCTGACTGTTGTCAATGGATTTAATGATTGAATAAATCATATAAATAAAAATATGATTGAGTTGATCATTTTGAGGTTGACAAGCCAGGCCGGACGTGCTACGCTTTGATCGGAGCGAGAGAGGCTGGAGGGTGAAGGACATGGAATGCAAGGTATACCAAAAGGAGCTGGAGCTTCAATCGAAGGGCTGGATTCCCACCTTTCACGACGTTTCAAAAGAGGTCCGCGAAATCGTCGCGGCGTCCGGGGTGAAAAACGGCACCTGCTGCGTCGCGTCGCATCATACAACCTGCAGCGTGATCGTGCAGGAGTGCTCCCACGACATCGACAGCTTCGATCTGGAGTACTTGCAGCACGACCTTCTCGACATCATGCGCAAGTTGATCCCGGACTTTTCCGAGGAGCACCAGTACCGGCACCCCGGCCCCATCCACGCGCAGTACGGGCGCTATGTTGGCGAGCCGGGTGACTTCACCAGCATGAATACGGACGGGCACCTGCGGTCCTCTTTCTTCGGGCGCAGCGAGACGCTAACGATAAAGGACGGCGAGTTGGATGGCGGGGAGTTCGCGCACGTGTATTTCGTGGATTGGGACCACGTCCGCGCGCGCCGCAGGCAGCTTAACGTGAGCGTGATGGGTACGACCGGGGATGTTGAGGACCGGAAGTGGAACGGTGGCCAGGTCGTCAACACGTTGCGCAAGTATACCGACGAGGAAAAGGCATATCTGCCCCAGTTCGACCTCCAGCAAAAACGATAGGGGGAAGGGCATGGATACAAGCGAGGCCCTTTGGGCGGCGGGCCGCCGGGCGTACGAGATCGAGGCCGACGCGATCACCCGGGCGCTCTTGGCCGTGGAGGAATCGGAGTTTCTGCGCGCCGTCGAGGCGCTTGCAGCCGCCGAGCGGATCGCCGCCAGCGGCTGCGGGCATACGGGCATCGCCTGCCGGCACTTTGCGCATCTGATGTGCTGTATTGAGCGTCCTGCGCGTTTCTTACCCCCGTCTGAGGCGGTGCACGGAGGGACAGGGTTTGTCCAGCCGGGCGACGTGGTGCTGCTGGCATCGCGCGGTGGCAAGACAGCGGAACTTCTGCCCATCCTTACGATCGCGAAAAAGAAGTGTGCGACCGTCATCACGGTGACGGAGAACGGTGACTCCCCGCTGGCGGAAGGCGCGAGTATCCTGCTCAAAATGGCGGTGACACGGGAGACCGATCGCTTCAACGCACAGGGAACCACCAGCTTCACCGTGCTCGCTGTGCTCTTCCACGCGCTGCAAGCGGCGCTGATTGAGCGCACCGGTTATCAGAACGAGCAGTTCGCGCTGATCCATCCTGGCGGCGCAGTGGGCCAGCGGCTGAAAAAGCAATGAACAAAGGACGCAGGTACGCTCTGGAGTATAGAAATGGCGTTCAGCTGCCCTTAGCCGTATGTACTCTGAGTATTCCAGGTTCATAAAGCACCTGATGATGGGGGTAACATCTGAAACGGGATTCAGTACTTTAAGCGCTTGCCAAAGTATATACCCACGCGCCTGCCATCCGGTTTTCTGCAAATCGGATGGCAGATTTTCTATATTCTCTGCCATCAGAATTGCCCTCAATAAAGAAAAACACCGATGTCAAACATCGGCGAAACCCTTGTATTATAAGGCTTTGTGGGCTCATCTACGACTTTCAAGACCAGCGCCTTCAACCACTCGGCCATCTCTCCAGGATAGAAAACCAGCATTAGCTATTATAGCGTGGTTTTTGGGCAAAGTCAATGCCCAAAATGGGGTTTTGGTGGGCTTGATGGGGTGTTTTAGGGTGGTTTTGGTGGGTTGAAACGGATTTTGAGCAAGGTAAGGCTTCGGCATCACTGATCCGGGATCAGCGTTATGGGAGAAATTGGGTGGAAAAAAGCAGTGATTCTTTGCATAGATGCATATAAGGGCGATGGCAGGTGGATGTCAGGCGAAGGTCACTTTTAATGATCCACACAATAGCTTGTAGAAATTGTTGGAACACTATTGACAAAGCACACCGGGTGCTATAATATTATCTTACTGCCCTATTAGAACGTTCCAATTCTCGTGGTTCTCACGCCAGCTATGGAATGTATTGATGTTAATCGGTCGGTTATAGCCGGATTGCATAATTTCATTACGAAATGAGTACAGTATGTCGACGATCCGAGATGTTGCCAAAGAAGCGGGAGTATCCGTCAGCACGGTGTCACTTGTCATCAACGGATCCCAAAGCATCAAACTTGAAACGCGTTTTCGCGTTTTGAAGGCCATTGAAGAGCTACACTATATCCCCAACCAGTCTGCCCGCGCCTTGGTCACCAAAAAAAAGAAGGTCATCGGGCTGATCAATACCACCTGCTCCAACGAGGACTTCCTGTATACGTTTGATTCTGTGCCCAACACCTATCTGAGCGACATGCTGGAAGCCATCGTGCAGGAGACGAACGCGAAGGACTATTCCATCACCATTGACAGCACCGGCTCCAAAGGCATCAATTTTGACAAGCCCCCAGTGATTATGGATAAAAACCGCGTGGACGGCATTATGTTCATGAGCGGCGTGCTTACCGAGGACCAGGTGCAGATGCTTCTAAAACTGGAGATTCCGACGGTCGTCATCGGCGCACGGAGCAAGTCCATAGACTGCGTGGACACCGACCCCGAAAAAGGTTTTTACCTGGGCACGCGGCACCTGATTGAAAACGGCCACAGAGCGATCGCCTGCATCAACGGCCCGGACGAATCGCAATCCGCCATACGTAAGTTCGCGGGTTATAAGGCGGCGCTGAAAGAAGCTGGGATTCCCTTCCGGGAAGTGCTGTATCGAACGGGTAATTATAGCGCCCAGACCGGCTATGAAGGGATTAAAAGCATCTGGGAGCAGGGTGTGCGGCCCACTGCGCTGATCGCGCTGGACTGCACAGCGCTGGGCGCTACGAGATACCTCTATGAGCAGGGGCTGTTCTGCCCGAAGGATATCTCCGTCGTAGGCTTCGAGGACGGTCTGTTGCCGGAGCTCTCCATCCCGCCGATGACGTCTGTCCGCGTACACAAGGCGCAGCTAGGGCAGCAAGCCTGCCGTGTGCTGTTTAATCGGCTTAAAAACCCCAATGCGCAGAAAGTTCAGCTGATCTTGCCGCCGGAACTGATACTGCGCGCTTCGGTTCGAAACATCAGCCCCTGAATTGCGGTTTCTTTTTTACTGGTTATTAGAACGTTCTAATTTGTATCACTTAACAGAGTTCGGAGGATGGACAAATGAGTGGAGTGGGCTTCATCGTAGAGCCGGAGCGCAGGATTCCGCTGATGGAGGACCGGGATGTGATCGTCGCGGGCGGCGGCGTCACCGGTGTGATGGCGGCGGTCGCGGCAGCCCAGGAGGGCGCGGACGTACTGTTGGTGGAGCGTAACGCCAGCCTCGGCGGCGTGGCCGCGATGGGCCTGCCCATCCAAGGGTATGTAAACCACGCCGGGGAGCAGATCGTGCTGGGGCTGGCCGAGGAACTGCGGCAGCGCCTTGTGGCAAAGAATGGCGCGCTCGACCACTTCATCCCGTGTGACATGCACAATCCCTACCTGGTTGTGGACCCGGAGATGGTCAAGCTGGCGCTCTCGGAGATGCTCCGGGACGCGGGCGTGCGGGTGCTGTTGCATACGCTGGTTGCGAACGTGCGGATGGACGGGGACAGGATCGACGCCGTGTTCGTCGAGGGGAAATCCGGGCGGGAGGCCTTCCGGGCGAAGGTGTTTATCGATTGTACAGGCGACGCGGACCTTGCGGCGCTGTCGGGCGCTCCGCTTTCCATCGCGGACGCAGCGTCGCTGCAGGCCAGTACGCTCAACTTTATTCTCACAAACGTGGACACCGAGGCAGTCAAGAGATTTGTCCGGGAGGATCCTGAAAAATACGGGCTGTTCCCGATGCTGAGCGGGGAGCAGTTCTTCCGGTCGGATCGCTACATCATGGTCGGCCTGCAGGGGCTTGCGGAGCAGGCCCGCAGGGAGGATGCGCAAAGCGCACTCTGGGGCAACGTGTGCTACATCACGCTGGTCGCGCCGGGAACCGTTTGCGTCAACTCCGTGCATGTGGACGGGTACAACGCCTGCGATATGCGGGACCTTTCGGAGATTGAGCGCCTCGCCCGGGAGCGGGTGCACCAGGCGTATGGATTCTACAAAAAGCATGTGCCTGGTTTTGAGAACGCGGCGCTCACCGCGACCGCACCCTGGGCAGGCATCCGCGAGACGCGCATCCTCGATGGGCGGGGTACCCTTACGCTGGAGGCCATTCGACGGGGCGAGATTCCGCCGGATTCCATCGCGCTGGGCGGCTACCCGGTGGACGTGCACAGCCCGGAGAACAACGGACTCATCTTCTACAAGGTCCCGACTTACGGCATCCCCTACGGCTGCATGCTGCCCCAGGGGGTTCAAAACCTTCTGGTGGCGGGCCGCACCATCTCCGCCAGCCGGGAGGCGATGGCGTCCTCCCGCGTGATGGCGCAGTGCATGGCGGAGGGGGAAGCGGCAGGAACCGCGGCGGCGCTTTGCACGCGGGAAGGCCTGACGCCGGAGGAACTGCCGGTGGAACGCCTCCAGAGCGCGCTCATAGCCCGCGGCGCGAGGGTGAGCTAACGCCTTACGCCGTGCGTAGAATCGTTCATTATTGCCTCCCCATATGGAGACAAGCAATCAATAAGGAGGAGAAGACATGAAGACAACCCTGAAGATCGCCCTTTGCGCCCTGCTCATCACGCTGTTCGCGTCCACCTTTGGTGCGTTCGCGGAAACGCAGCTCCAGGCGGGCGCCACCATCCGCATGTGGACCTTCCTGAATCCCGACGGTGGGACGTCCGGCCGCGAAGTCGCGCTGAAGGAAATGATCGATTCGTTCGAAGCCAAGTACGGCATCGACGTGGTCGTCGAGCCCCAGACCTGGAGCACCATGTCCGCGAAGTTTCTGACCGCTGCCCAGGCGGGCAACGCGCCGGACGTCATCTGGATCAACGTGGACGACATGGGCACCGCCATCAAGATGGGCGTGCTGGAGCCCTTCGAGAACATGTTCATGAAGGACTGGACAGAGGAAATGCGCGCGGACGCCCAGACGCCCTTCTTCGATTTCGGCGTGACGGACGGCCTGCACTACCAGATGGGCTTCTCCCGCAACTTCATCGGCATCATGTACCGCTCGGACGTCTTTGAAGCCGCCGGTATCAAAGTTCCCTTCGAGAACTGGGATGACTTCCGTGAGGCCGCCAAGAAGCTGACCTTGGACAGTGATCCGCTCACCGGCGCCAAGCGCTACGGCTTTGCCACCAGCTTCACCGTGGACTCCTCCGACCCGCAGATCACTTGCAACATGCTGCTGGACAAGAACGGAACCATGTTCAATGAGGATGGCACCGCCAACTGGGCCAACGAAACCGGCGTTCGCGGCGCGGAAATGCTGCGCGACATGATGAAGGTGGACGGCTCCATCTCCGAGTCCAACCTCAATCACACCGTGGACGACATATACAAGGATTTCGCCGCCGGAAAGTACGCCATGGTCAACGGCGCTAGCGTGCGCATCCAGAAGGCGCGCAGCGAGTGCGTGTTTGATCCCAACACCATCCGCCTGATGCCCTTCCCCAGCGACGACAAGGCGTATTCCCCGACCGTCCTGACCGGCTGGAGCGTGGGCGTGTGGTCCGGCAGCCAGCATAAGCAGGAAGCCGGCAAGTTCGTGGAGTGGATGTTCCTGCCGGAAAACGACGCGAAGTGGGTGCAAATCGGCGGCCAGGCCCCGATGATGAACTCCACGCCCGAGCTCCTGAAAGACGCGCTGGCCGATCCCGCCAACGCCTACATCCTGGACACCGTGACCTGTCTGAACGAGGCCGGCTGGGCGCAGCCCACCCAGTTCCCGGTTTCCGGCTGGCGCGGCGACTTCACCGGCGCGATGCAGAAGATCATCGTCAACGGCGAGGATCCCATGACTGCGCTTAAGGCGGCGGAGGCCGACTTCAACGCCCGAAACAATGCGGGCTGAGCAATGACCTTGCGCCTATTCGGCGGGCGGGCGGGGGGCCGAATGGTCCCCCGTCCTTTCAAGACCGGTTGCCCATTCTGATCGCACTGGAGTGATGCATGCATGAAAATTGGCAAATGGGAAGCGCCGGTGCTGGTTTTACCCGCCATGATTCTCATCTTTGTCATCATGATCTTTCCGTTGTTCTACACCGTCTACTGCTCCGTCCAATCGCTGGACTACATGCAGTTCGGCGGGTACGTTGGGCTCAAAAATTACGCCAAGATATTCGCTGACCCGAAATTCTGGCCCTCCATCCAGGTGACGCTCACCATCAGCCTAGCCGCGGTAGCGGTCTCCCTTGTGCTGGGAACGCTCCTGGCCATCTGGGTGGACAGCGAGTTCTGCCGGTTCGGTTATGCCGTGCAGCTGACCGGGCTCATCCCCTGGGTCACGTCGATGGTGGTGGCGGCGCTTTTGTGGAAATGGGTGTTTGACGGCGAGTCGGGCCTTCTGAACTACTTCCTTTCCACGCTGGGCATGCGCCCCGTCAACTTCTTTTCCTCCGGACCCGCGGCCGTGGCGACGACGGTCTTCGTCATCGCGTGGCGCACCATCGGCTATTCGATGGTCATGATTCTGGCGGGTCTGAAGGGCTTGTCCCACGAACTGATCGAAGCCGCGTCCGTCGACGGCGCAAGCAGTAACCAGATCTTCTGGCGCATCAAGCTGCCCATGATCAAGACGCCCGCGCTCATCTCCACGATCGTACTCACCATGAGCAACTTCAACAACAACACCATCCCGATGGTGCTCACCAGCGGCGGCCCTGCCGACGCGACCAACGTCATTACGCTGAACCTGTACCGAATGGGCTTCAGTTACTTCCAGTTCGGCAAGGCGAGCGCGCTGGCTTTCGTCGTGTTCGCCATCAACCTGATCCTGGTGACGATCTACATCAAGGCGGTGAAATACGAGATATGAAGCACAGCGGCGCGTGTTCCCAGGAGGCGCTGGAGGCCCTACGCTGCACGCAAAGGCGGCGGAGGCACCTTCACCTGTTCCTTCAAATCGTGATCTTCGCCCTTCTGTTCCTGCTGACCATGACCCCGATCGTCTGGGGCGTGATCACCTCCTTCAAAGTGGAGCGTGAGGTCGTGGCCTATCCGCCCAAGCTCTGGGGCTTCACACCGGTTCTCTCAAATTACATGGAGCTGTTTGTCAGCGGTTACATGCGCACCTTCCTGAACTCCGTCCTGTATGCGCTCTCTTCCATCGTGCTGGGGCTTTTCCTGGGGATGATGGCGGCCTACGGGCTTCAGCGGCACCGCTTCCCAGGCAGGAAGTTCCTGTTCTATCTTGTGATTGCCGGCATCCCGCTCTCGGCGGGCAGCGCGGTGCTCCTGATCCCCAATTACATGTACTTTTCCCTGCTTGGGCTGACCAACAGAATGCTGTCGCTGACGATCCTCTACGCCGCCTACAACCTGCCGATGGCCATCTGGATCATGCGCGGGGGGCTTGAAAACATCCCCATCGAGATTGAGGAGGCGGCCTCCATCGACGGGTGCAGCCGCGCCTACATCCTGTTTAACCTGATCCCCAGCCTAAACCGGCCCGCGATGGCCTCCGCGGCGATCTTCATCTTCATCGGCGCGTGGAATGAATTCATCGTGGCGTCCGTCATGATCAACTCCACAGAACTGCGCCCCGTGCAGCTGGCGATCTATCATTATATGGGCTTCTTCGGCACGAACTGGGGTCCGCTGACCGCGGCCGCCACGTTCGCCATCATCCCGGTGCTGATCGTATTTTCGATTCTGGGCA
>JAEYPB010000069.1 GCA_023411175.1 Bacillota bacterium
TTTGGACGCACGAACGCCCCGCGCACTCGCGCGGGGCTTTCGTGCGCCACGGGCGTCACTCGGGCGGTTGGTCGTGGGTCGCATAGAGGCTGGCGTAGTTTTCGTCCTCCTCCTCGCTCTGCGGAAGCGAAGGCATGAGCCCGGTGCACTCGGTGGCGGATGCGACCCGCGTCAGATCGTAAAACGGGTCCTGCTTGCGCCTTCTGATCCCCTTCATCAAAACACCTCCCGCTCCTATTGTCCCCGCCGTGAAAAACGGCATTCGGAACAGATACGCCATTCTATGCGCGGCGGGCGGGCGGCGCTTTTAACCCTTATTCGATGTTTCGGTGCCGTGCCTCCATGTCGGCGTAGCTCAACCCCATCGCATCCTTTACGAGGATTGCGACCACATCCATCAAAAGGTACAGGTGCTGCTCAAACTGGTTGCCCATCGGCTGCACGGTGGGCACCACATCCTGCTGACGCGGCGCGCCCGGCCCCATGGATTTTTCATCCAGGTAGACCGTCGAATGGACGAAGAGGATCAAATCCGCGTAGGCCTTCGCGAGGTTTCCCTCCGGCAGCCCGGTGACCATCGCGATCTTCGCGCCCGCCTCGTGGGCGCGCCCGACGAAATAGCGATGAATACCCACATCGCCCCGGCCATCCGCAAGGATGAACAAATCCCCCTCGTGCATGCCGACGGTCGTGTCGTCAAAGAGCCAATACGCGCGCTTGCCCAGGTGCGCCAGCCGCATCGCAAAGCCGCGCATCGAAATGCCCTCTCGCCCCGATCCGTACACGAATACGTTCTCCGCCCTCGTGACGGCGTCCACAAACGCCTCAAGCTGCGCCATGTCCAGCTTTTCAAACACCTTTCGGTGCTCCTCCACGATCGCCCGGGTGAGGTTGTCATAGGTTTCGCGCATTGCCATACTCCCTTTCGATTCTCGGCATGTGCAACCCGGCGCTTTCGCCATATTGCCCGGCGCGCCGCCTGACTTTCTACATAAAGCATCGAAAAAACCTCGGCTTTTTCGATGCAAAGGGAAGCGCCCCGCGTCCCGCTGATATTTTCCGGAATATCGCTACGTCCGCTTTCGCAGGTATTTCACCAGCTCGGTGCCCGCTTTGGCGCCCTCGTGAACCGCCTTGGCCACCTGCAAAAAGCCGCCGGTGCAGTCGCCCGCCGCGTACAGGCCGGGAATCGAGGTGGCCATGTTCTCGTCCACCACAATGCGGTTCCCCGCCGTCTCCGCGCCCACCTTGCGCGCGAGGTCGGCGCTGCCCGCCACGCCATAGGCGATAAACAGCCCGTCCAACGCCAGGCGCTCGCCGCCCGATAGCACGGCAGCCCGGATAACGTCGTCCCCCTCCACCGCCTCCACCTTCTCGGAGCGCACGAAGAGCCCCTCCGGCAGCGCGAATTTGGGCGTTTCTCCGCCGGTCAAGAGCGTCACGGTCTTGGCCAGCGGCAAAAGCTCCATGGCCTCGTGCAGCGCGTACTCGCCCGCGCCCATCACGGCCACATTTTTCCCACGGTAGAAGAAGCCGTCGCAGGCGGCGCAGTAGCTGACGCCCCGGCCCTCAAACTCGTCCAGCCCCTTGACGGGCGGCGTCTTCCGGGGAGAGCCTGTGGCGATGATGACGCCGTCCGCGGGATACCGCCCTTCGGCTGTCAGCACGACCAGCGTATCCTCCACCGCGAAGCCCACGACCTCGTCCTCCAAAAGTTCCACGCCCAGCCGCCGAGCGTTTTCAACGCCGTTTTGCCACAGCTTCATGCCCGATATGGGCTCGGCAAAGCCGTAATAGTTTTCGATCGCCTCGGCTTTTTCGAGTGCGCCCGAACCCTTATGGATGATCAGCACATCCTGCCCGGCGCGCCGCGCGTACAGCGCCGCGGAGATGCCAGCGGGACCCGATCCGATGATGACGACCTTCGCCATTCGATCGCCTCCTTTTAATTACATTATACCACGTCCCTGCACCCCGGAAACGTGACCAAATCACTGGAAACCAACTTTTTGCGCGACGGTTGACAGGCCATGCCGGCGCGGGTATCATGATGGTACATCAAAACAGGAGGCGGCGCCATGCGTTTTTTATGGACGACCATCCACGTAAAGGATATGGAAAAATCCCTCAGATTCTACCGGGATGTTGTTGGGCTTGAGCTGAAGCGGCGCTTTGGCGGCGCGCCGGGGCCGGAGATGGCCTTTCTCGGCGGCGAAGGCGGCGAGGTGGAACTGATCTCGGACGGCTCCGCCAGGGAGGCGCAGATCGGCAGCGACATCTCGATCGGGTTCGAGGTGGACTCTCTGGGCGATAAAATGGCCTCCGTCCGGGAAAAGGGCGTCGAAATCACCGGCGGCCCCGTCCAGCCCAGCCCCAGCGTCCGCTTCTTCTTTGTGAAGGACCCGGACGGCCTCACCGTCCAATTCGTCGAGAACATCCGCTGAAACGGTCAAAAAGGCGGCCCCCTTCGCATCATCACGAAGGGAGCCGCCTTCTATTTTTGCTTTCAGCCCGGCTGCGGCGCGTGCTTTTTGCGCTTGATTCTGCTGGCGGCGACGATGTCAATCATCGTGCGCGCAAGAGAGCGCGTCTTGTAGCCCAGTTCCCGCGTGGCCTTTTCATGGGAGTAGAGCGCGTTTCTGCTGGCGGTCTCCAGCGCGTAGCGGGTGAACAGCGGCGCGCGGCGCGTCACGCGATAGTAGGCCTCCGCCAGCGGCGCGAAGAAAAGCGCGACCTTCGCGGGCAGGTACAGTCGGATCCGCTTGAGCCCCGCCGCGCGGGTCAGCGTGTCGAGCAGCTCCCGGAAGCTCACAAAGCGGTTGGACAGAATATAGCAGGCCCCGCTTCTCCCGCCATCCGCTGCGGCCAGAATGCCCTCCGCCACGTCCCGGACGTCCACAAAGTCAAACCCTCCGCGAATCGCCGCCGGAAGCCTGCCCCGAAGGCAGGCGCTGATCAGCCGCGCCGTACCCACCGCCGGGTTGGCATGGGGGCCAATGATGCCGGTCGGGTGAACGCAGACCGCGTCAAGGCCGCCCTTCGCCCGCTCCAGCACCAGCCGCGTGGCCTCCGCCTTGCTCTTGTCATAGGGGCCGGACACATCGTCCGGATTAAACGCCTCGATCTCCCGCATCACCTGCCCGCGAGGCAGCGTCGGGATCGCGTGGACGGAGCTGACGTAGACCAGCCGCCGCGCGCCGAAACGGGCGCAGGCGTCCACGACATTTTTCGTGCCGCCCACGTTGACATCATGAAGCCGCCGGTTCGGCCGACCGGTGATCTCCACGATGCCGGCGCAGTGGACGACCACCGCCTGCCCTTCCGCGCCGTCAAACAGCCGGCTCAAGGCCCCGGCCTCCCGAACGTCGCCGAAAACCTGTTCGAGGCGCGCGCAATCCGGCACGAAGGGCGGGAGCGCCTCTCCCGGCATCAAAAGCGCCCGGACCCGGTCGCCCCGTTCCACAAGCGCCTTGACCACATGGCTGCCCAAATGCCCGGCGGCCCCCGTCACGAGATAGATCGACATGGTTTTCCCCTTTTTTCGATAATGGGTGTGCGGCCCGGTACTGGCCGCACACCCATTATAATGCCCCGAGATCCCTTCCCGCAATGGACAAATCCATGCAGACTGTTCGGAAACGAACACCGCGCTCGCGGCCTGCGTGTTTTCAGACGGGCCGAGAAAAAGTCGAATCCCGTCGCCGCAGCCGGTTCCCACCATTGCCGCAGCTTTGTCACAATGCGTCAGCTGTGGCGAATGAGGCCGGGCACGCGCTTTGCGATCTCCATGACCACAACCGGCACGAGCGCGAGCAGGAGCGCCAGGCCGTACATCCAGGGGGCGAGCAGCGTCAGCCCAAAGGCCGCCGAAACCGGCGGGATGAACGCGACCAGCGCCACCACGAGAATGGAGGCCGCCGCCGCGCCCACAAGGCTTCGGTTGCTGAACGGACCGATCGCAAACAGCGAGCGCGCCGAGCGCATGTTGAACGCGTGGAACACCTGCGTCAGCGCGAGGATCAGAAACGCCATCGTCCGCCCGGCGGTCAGGTCATCCGTCCCGCCTTGGCCGATCAAAAAGCCCGCCAGGGTCAGAATCGCAAACATCGCGCCCTGCAGGAGAATGCGAAGGCCGTATCCGTCCGCAAATACGCCTTCGTCGCGGGCGCGAGGCTTGCGCTCCATCACGTCCTTCTCCGGCGCTTCCATGCCCAGCGCGATGGCAGGCAGACTGTCGGTGACGAGGTTGATCAGAAGCAACTGCATCGAGAGCAGCGGCGATTTCCGAAAGAAGAGCATCGCAAAGAACACCGTCAGGAGCTCGCCGACATTGGTGCCCAAGAGGAACCCCACCACGCGGCGGATGTTGTCGTAGATCGACCGGCCTTCCCGCACCGCCGAGACGATGGTGGCAAAGTTGTCGTCGGTCAGCGTCATGTCCGCCGCGCCTTTGGCCACGTCGGTGCCGGAACCCATCGCGCAGCCGATGTCGGCGGCCTTGAGCGCCGGCGCGTCGTTGACGCCGTCGCCGGTCATCGCCACCACCTGACCCTTCTTCTGCCAGGCGCGCACGATGCGGATCTTGTCCGAAGGCGTCACCCGCGCGTAGACGGAAATGCGCCCGACCCGCCCGTCCAGCTCCTCCTCGCTCATCGCGGCGAGGGCCTTTCCGTCCACCGCCTCGTCCCCGTCCCGCAGGATGTCGAGATCCCGAGCGATGGCGGAGGCGGTCAGCGCATGGTCTCCGGTAATCATCACGGGCTTGATGCCCGCCCGGCGGCAGACGGCCACCGCCTCTTTCGCCTCCGGCCGTGCCGGGTCGATCATGCCCACGAGGCCGACCAGCGTCAGGCCGCTCTCAAGCGCCTCGTCGTCCGTGGTTTGGTCAAGGGTTGGAACCTCTTTCACCGCCACCGCAAGCACGCGGAGCGCCTTTTTGCCCATCTCGCCCGCCGCCTCGAGCGCCCCGCCCACGTCGCCCTCGCAGCGCCCCGCCAGCACGTCCACCGCGCCCTTGACGATCACCACGTTTTTCCCGTCGATCCGGTGCACGGTGGTCATCCGCTTGCGGTCGGAATCGAAGGGAATCTCATAAACGCGCGGGTGCGCCGCGTCCAGCGCGGCCTTGTCCAGCCCCGCGTGCAGCGCGGCGGCGACGATCGCGGTCTCCGTGGGGTCGCCGATGTGCTTTTCCGCGCCGTTTTCGACGGTCACCCTGCCGTCCGAGCAGAGCGCCGCGTAGCGGAGCACCTCCTGCGCGCTGGAATCACCGCCGTCAAGCGCCGTAAGTGTTCCCGTTCGGGCATCGTAGACGTGGGTCAGCGTCATACGATTCTGGGTGAGGGTACCGGTCTTGTCGGAGCAGATGATCGTAGCGCTGCCCAGTGTCTCCACAGCGGGCAGCTTTCGGATGATCGCGCCGCGCCCCACCATCCGCTTGACGCCGAGCGACAATACGATGGTCACGATCGCCGGCAGGCCCTCCGGAATCGCCGAAACCGCCAGCGAGACGCTGGTCATGAACATCTCCATGAGTGGAATGCCGTCGATCAGCCCGACCACAAACACCACGGCGCAGGCGGCGAGGGCGGTGATGCCCAGCGTTTTGCCCAGCTTCGCCAGCTTCTGCTGCAGCGGGGTCTGGGCGTCGAACTCCCCTTCCAGGAGCCCCGCGATGTGCCCCACCTCGGTCGCCATGCCGGTGGCGGTGACCACCGCGCGGGCGCGACCGTACTGGATGGAGCCGCCGGAATAGACCATGTTGCGACGCTCGGCCAGCGCCGCGTCCGGCGCAATCTGCGCGCCGGCGTCTTTCTCCACCGGCACCGATTCGCCGGTCAGCGCGGATTCCTCCGCCCGCAGGCTGAACGACTCCACGAGACGCGCGTCCGCGGGGACGAAATCCCCCGCTTCCAGCAGGATCGTATCGCCCGGCACGAGTTCCGCAGCTTTCAGCGTCACCACATCACCGTCCCGCACGGCGCGTGTGGCGGGTGCGGACATGCTTTTGAGCGCTTCCAGAGCCTTCTCCGCCTTGCCCTCCTGCAGCGCACCCAGCGCCGCGTTCAGAACGACGATCAGAAGGATCAGAAGCGGCTCGATGTACCCGTGCTTTTCGTAGACCGCGACGCCCATCGACACCGCCGCCGCCGCGATCAGAATCAGGATCATCACATCCATGAACTGCTGGAAAAAGCGCATCCAAAACGTCTTGGGCGGTTTCCCCGCGAGCGCGTTTTCTCCAAAGCGTTCCATGCGGGACTGCGCCTCCCGGCTGGTCAGCCCGCGCCCGGCGTCCGCGCCGAGCTTTTCAAGAACCTCTGAAGCCCCCAGTGCGTAGGGCGCTTCCGGCAGGCGATCCATCGTTTCCACTCTCCTCATTCGTCTGGCCCTTTCGGGACTCTTCCTCATCAGGGTACCACGTTTGGCCGCGTCGCAACACCCAAAACCGCCCAAATGTCGAAATATCCTCTTCAATTGCTTGCCAGGGCGCAAAAACGGGTATATCCACAGCGTATTCTTCGCTTCATGGAGGATGGTATGCGCATCGGCTACGCTTGCCTTGCGATGGGCGTCAAGGGTTCGAAGCTCTCAAGCTGCACGATGAAAAACGCGGACGCGGCACGCCTTGCCGCGCTGATCCGCCAAAACCTGTCCGCACTCGAGCGCATGGTGGACTACAACCTGGAAAACGGCATCCGCCTGTACAGGATATCCTCCGATCTGATCCCCTTCGGCTCCAGCCCTGTAAACCGGCTGGACTGGCTGGGGCTGTTTCATGAGGATTTCCATCGCATCGGGGAGAAAATCCGCACCGGTGGAATGCGCGTTTCGATGCATCCCGGGCAGTATACCGTGCCCGGCGCGCCGGACGAGGGCGTCGCCGCCCGGTCGGTCGAAGACCTCGCCTACCACGCCCACGTGCTGGACGCGCTGGGTACGGGCGCGGATTCCAAGATCATCCTGCACCTCGGCGGTGTGTACGGGGACAAGAAAACCGCGCTTGAGCGCTTCCGCGCGCGGTTTGACGGGCTGAAACCCGCCATCCGGCGGCGCATCGTCCTGGAAAACGATGAAAAGTGCTACAACATTGAAGATGCGCTGGAGACCGGCCTGCGCCTGAAAACGCCGGTGGTCTTCGACAACCTGCACCACGAGGTTAACCCCTCCGGCCCCCTCGACGCGCGTTATTGGATCGACGCCTGCCGCGAAACCTGGCAGCCGCCGGACGGCCCGCAGAAGATCCACTATTCCCAGCAGGACCCGCTCAAAAAGCCCGGCGGCCACAGCGCGACCATCGGCGTCCGAAAGTTTTTGGATTTTGTCGAAGCGTCGGGCCGCGAGGATCTGGACATCATGCTGGAGGTCAAGGACAAGAACCTGTCCGCCGTCAAGTGCGCGCTGTGCGCGGCGCCAGCCGCCGCCCCCCTGATGCTGGAGCGGGAATGGGCGCGGTACAAGTACGCCGTCATGGAGCGCAGTCAGGCGGCATATCAGGACATCCGCGCGCTTTTTCGAAATGACCGCCCCTCCCCGCTCGCGTTTTACGAGCGGGTGGAGCGCGCGCTGAGCCTACCGGTGGAAGCGGACGGCGCGGCAAACGCCGCCGAGCATGTCTGGGGGTACTTCAAAAAAAGCGCGACCGAAGCGGAAAAATCTTCCTTCTTCACGGCGCTCGGGCGCTATTGCGAAGGGCGCGGCACGCTGGAGACCGTCAAGCGCAGGCTGATGGCGCTGGCGGAGAAGTATGGATCGGACTATCTGGCGGAGGCCTACTACTTCTGGCTGTAGCTAGAATCCGACGGCCTTTCCCCGTGCAATCAATGTATGAACCCCTGCCGCGCCTTTGCGCGGCAGGGGTTCATACACCTACGGCCCGAACCGCAAAGGGTTCGGGCCGTACAAAGATCTGTAACTTAGGCCTTGCCGTTGCAGCCCAGCACGTTGACCAGCTTGTGCTTGACCATCGCCTTGATGTTCTCGCGGGCGGGCTTCAGGTACTGGCGCGGGTCGAAGTGATCCGGATGATCCGCAAAGTACTTGCGGATGGTGCCGGTCATGGCGAGGCGCAGGTCGGAGTCGATGTTGATCTTGCAGACGGCGGAGGTAGCGGCCTGGCGCAGCATCTCCTCGGGGATGCCGATGGCGTCGGGCATCTTGCCGCCGTTCTCGTTGATCATCTTCACGTACTCGGGGATGACGCTGGAGGCGCCGTGCAGCACGATCGGGAAGCCGGGCAGGCGCTTGACGATCTCGTCGAGGATGTCAAATCGCAGCTGCGGGTTCTGGCCGGGCTTGAACTTGTAGGCGCCGTGGCTGGTGCCGATGGCGATCGCCAGCGAGTCCACGCCGGTGCGGGAGACGAACTCCTCCACTTCCTCGGGGCGGGTGTAGGAAGCGTCTTCGGCGGAAACATTGACCTTGTCCTCGATGCCGGCCAGGCGGCCCAACTCGCCCTCGACGACCACGCCGTGATCGTGGGCGTATTCGACGACCTGACGGGTCAGCTTGATGTTGTCATCAAAGGAGTGGTGCGAACCGTCGATCATGACGGAGGTAAAGCCGCCGTCGATGCAGGATTTGCACAGCTCGAAGGTGTCGCCGTGGTCCAGGTGCACGCAGATGGGCAGGTCGAAACCGGCGGTCTGCTCGGCGTCGAGCAGCGCAGCCTCGATCAGCTTCATCAGGTATACGTGCTTGGCGTACTTGCGGGCGCCCGACGAAACCTGCAGGATCAGCGGGGCCTTTTCTTCCATCGCCGCCTCGGTGATGCCCTGGATGATTTCCATGTTGTTGACATTGAAAGCGCCAATGGCATAGCCGCCGGCATAGGCTTTCTTGAACATTTCGGTGGAGGTAACAAGCGCCATGATCAACACTCCTTTAAACTCTATCCGCAGAAAATTATAACAGTCCCCATTGTAAAAATCAAGCACAGGCGCGTCCAACGCGCAATCTTTCGACGCGACAGGCCTTTTTCCGGCGCTTTCTTTGCCGAATGGCGCGCGGACAAGGGATAGCATATGCAGCGGACAGGTTTTGCAAACAACTTGGCGGCGGAAGGCTCCGCCGCTCCTTCGAAAGACCGGAGGCGCGTGGATTTTGCTTTAGCCCAAGTAACATTTTCTATACATCGGCCGCGACAAGATTAAAGTTCTGCCTGAGCGCGAAGGCCGCGGTTTCCTGCGGCCTTCTTTTGTACGGACATTCCTACACCAGTACGTCGTATTCGTTGCACAGCGGGGAGAGCGGCGCCTCGTCCTCCTCGATTTTCGCAAAGCGCGACGTGTTTTCCAGAAAGTAGTTGTCGGTCACGTCGTCGTTGATGGCGGAAACCTCGCCCACCACCAAATCGCCCGATCCGGGCTTGGGCCCAAAGATGTGCGCGATGTAGGGCGTCAGCGAAATGCTCCCGCCGGGCTGGATCAGGATCTCCTCGCCGGGCTTGTAGATGTGCAGGATGCCGTCCTGCCATACGGAGACGCCTTCGTCGGTGGCTTTCCCGGTGTCCGGGTCCACCGCCCAGAGGAACACCTGCAGCGTGCCGCCGGTGCGGTTGATGATGTCCTCGGTCTTCATCACGTGGTAGTGCTTGGGCAGGCGCTGCCCGTCCTTCATCAGGATGTACTTCTCGCAGTAGGGGACGCCGATGGACTTGTCCTCCAGGCTGCCGTTTCGAGCCGTGTACAGAACCGCGCCCACCTTGTTGAAATCGCCCATGCCGAAGTCGGAGATGTCCCACCCCAGCATAACCTTGCGGACGGTGGTGAGCTCCTCGGCGTGCGCCTTCCACTCGCCCGTAGACCAGTATGCGTAAAGTGGCAGGCGGATATTGCTCTTGCCCAGAAGCGCTCTTGCCCACTCGAGCGCGGCGTTAATCTCGGACCGCTTCATGCCATGTCGCCTCCCTTTTGCTTATTCAAATGCCATTATAGCATTTTACGGAAGAAAAGACCATAGCCCGGGCTGACATTCTCCAACGCAAGAGCTCCGCGCTTCGAAAGCGAAGCGCGGAGCCTTGAATGCCTGAAGGGATTACTTTGTGCCGCTCAGCGCGGACTTGCCCGGGAAGGACGCGACGCCGTCCAACGCCTCCTCAATGCGGAGCAGTTGGTTGTACTTGGCCACGCGCTCGGTGCGGCAGGGCGCGCCGCTCTTGATCTGCCCGGCGTTGACCGCCACGGAGAGATCCGCCAGCGTGGTATCCTCGGTCTCGCCGGAGCGGTGTGAGACGACCGCCGCATACCCGGCGCGCTGCGCCGTGCGGATGGTTTCGAGGGTTTCGGTCAGCGTGCCGATCTGGTTGAGCTTGATCAGGATCGCGTTGGCGACGCCCTTCTCGATGCCCTTTTTGAGAATCTCGACGTTGGTGACGAACAGGTCGTCGCCCACCAACTGCACCCTGTCGCCCAGGCGCTTCGTCAGCTCCGCCCAGCCATCCCAGTCCATTTCGGACAGGCCGTCCTCGATCGACACGATTGGGTAGCGGTTCGCCCAGTCCTCATACAGCGCGACCATCTCGGCGGAGGTCTTCTTCGCGCCGTCGAAGTTGTAGTGGCCGTCTTCGTAGAATTCCGACGCCGCGGGGTCCAGCGCGATGAAAATGTCCTTGCCGGGCTCATATCCGGCCTTCTTCGTGGCCTCGACAATCAGCTTCAGCGCTTCCTCGTTGTTCTTGAGGTCGGGCGCGAACCCGCCCTCGTCGCCCACGGCGGTGGACATGCCCTTTTCATGGATGACGCCCTTGAGCGCCTGGTAGACCTCCGCGCAGACGCGCAACGCCTCCTCGAAGCGCTTCGCGCCCAGCGGCATGATCATGAATTCCTGTACGTCCACGTTGTTGTCGGCGTGCTTGCCGCCGTTTAGGATGTTCATCATCGGCGCGGGCAGTATGTGGGCGTCGGCGCCGCCCAGGTAGCGGTAAAGCGGTACGTACAATTCCTCCGCCGCCGCGTGGGCCGCCGCCAGCGATGCGCCCAGGATGGCGTTGGCGCCCAGGCGGGACTTGTTCTTCGTGCCGTCGAGGGCGATCAGCGCCGCATCGATGGCGCGCTGGTCTGTGACCTCCATCCCCTTCAGCCTCGGCGCGATCTCCTTGAAGGCCTCGGTCACGACGCCCTTCACGCCCTTGCCGTGGTAGCGCTTCTTGTCGCCGTCCCGCTTCTCCAGCGCCTCCAAAGAGCCCGTGGACGCGCCGGAAGGCACCGCCGCCCTGCCCATCGCGCCGTCCTCGGTCAGTACGTCCACCTCGATCGTCGGGTTGCCGCGGGAATCCAGAATCTCTCTCGCCTTGACATCGATAATCTTTGACATGTTGCATCCTCCAAATATCGGGCGCCCGTTGGGATCGCCTTGCTTTCACCAATAAAAATACCCAAAAACGGCCCGGAAATATCACGTCGCAGGAAAGAATTTCATCGTTTATGATCCCGGGACAAAAGGCGCGCCATATTGCCCTTATGCAAAACGACGACAGGCCTTTGGGCCTCAAGGCATCGAAAAACCCTTCGGTTTTTCCGATGCAAAGGAAAGAGCCTGCGTGCGCCTGAAATCCTTCGGGATTTCCGCGCGGCGCACTGACCAAAGGTGTGGATAGCGCCACCAATTTTTGCACTGGTGGCCGCTATCCCGTGCCCGGCGTACACGCCGCCGGGCACGATTGAACCCCGCGGAGACTTTGTTGATGGTCTGAGGCCTTTGGGTCTTCCGCTACCGGAGGAAGACCGCGCCCGCGATTCCCGCGGCCGCCGTCAAAAGGATCGGGTCCACGCGGAAGCGGATGTTGAGCACCGCCACCGCCGCGAAGACGAGAAGCGCGCCCAGGTTGACCGCGTGGGCGGGATTTGATACGATTTCGGTAAGGGAGGCGTCCGGCGCGATCACCTCCATGGCGATGACCGCCGCGGCCGCCGCGATCAGCCCCACCGCCGCGGGCTTTACGCCCGCCAGCACGCCGGACATGATCCGGTTTTTCCGGTAGAGGTCGATAAAGCGCATGACCAGCGACACGATCAGGAACGAGGGCAGCATCACGCCCACCGTCGCCGCCAGCGAGCCCCAAAAGCCCGCGTGCAGGTACCCCACGTAGGTCGCCGCGTTGATGGCGATAGGCCCGGGAACCACCATGTCCAGCACATTCAGGTCGGCGATCTGCTCGATCGTGACCGAAAAACCCCGCGCCGAAGCGATGATCAGGGACATCATGCCGTAGCCGCCGCCAAACCCCGTGACGCCGACCTTCATAAAGGCCAGAAGCAGCTGTACAATTTCGCTCATTTCGCCTCACGCTCCTTGAACCGCTGGTACAGATAGCCCGCCGCGGCCGCCGCCAGCACCACCAGCGGCGCGCTGACGGAGGTGAACGCGATCAGCACGAAGGCCGCGAGCATCATCGCAACCGCGAAAGCGCCCTTGAGATTCCCGCGCCCCAGCGCGAACGCGCCGGAGAGCACCAGCGCCGCCGACGCCGCGCGCACGCCCCGAAACGCGCCGGCAAAGGCGCCCCCGCGAGGCACGAAGTTGAGGAGGATCGTAGCCACCAGCATGACCACGAAAGCCGAGATCGTCGCGCCGATCCCCGCGGCCAGCATCCCCAAAAACCCCGCTGCCCGCCGCCCGATGAACAGCGCAATGTTCAGCCCGATCACGCCGGGCAGCGTCTGCGCCAGCGTCGCGTATTCAACAAAGTCTTCCTTAAGCATCCATTTCTGGCGCTCCACCACGTCGCGCCGGATCACCGGGAGCATCGCGATGCCGCCCGCGAAGGTGAATGTACCCGCCTTAAAGAATACCCAAAAGAGACTTCCCAGCGTTTTGAGTCCGGCCCTTTGCATGAACAATTCCTTTCTCGCAGGGCTCACGCCTCGATGAGGGCTGCGAGCTTCAGCACCGTATTCCAGTTTCGCACGGTGGCTCGGCTGTCCAGCCTGTCGAGCGCTGAAAACATCCTGCATTCGCGGATGCTGTGGTCAAGGAGCAGGTAGAGCATTCTCCCCGCGACCGCGAAGGCCTCGCCCGGTTTCTTGAGCGCGGCGAACCGCTCGACCGCGTCCGCGCCCGGCGGCATGGACAGAAACGCCGCGTACAGGCTGGCTGCGTCGCCCGCCGCCGTCCTCGCTCGGGCGATCTCCTCCGCCGGAAAGGGCAAATTCTCGATGGCCTCGCGCAGTTCCGCCCCGCTTCGGACCAGCGCCGGGATCGGAAAGGCGAACCGCGCCTCAAGCGTGCGCTCGATCATCCCCTCCAGCGCGGCTTCCGACAGATCCGATGTAAACAGCGCGTTGCCGCTGTTCAGGTGCGTTCTGACCTCGGTCAGGCCCAGCCGTTCGAGTTCCGCCTTAAGCGCCGCCATCGGAACAGCCGTCCTTCCGCCCACGTTGACGCCGCGCAGGAGCGCTACGCAGCGCACTCAGCCCGCCCCCAATTGCTGTATGTTGTGGCGCACCATGTCCCGCACCAGGTCGAGGGGAAGCGCCCCGTCCATCGGAAATTGCACCGCGCCCTTTGAGCTTTTATACGGCCGCAGGCGCTCGGCGAAAGCCTCGATGGCTTCGGCGCCGGGGTAGAAGCCGATATGATGCGCGTGTGCCGCGAAATGCGCAATGTTGACCTTCTGCCAAAATGTCGGCATGCCCCAGCTGATCCGCTCCCGCGCCTCGGGCGCCGCTTCGCGGATCGCCGAGCGCATCGCCCGTAGCCGCTCCTGAACCTCCGGTGAAAACCCTTCGATGTAGCTGTCGATGCTCTCCGGCAATGGTCTTCCCATATTCTCGTCCTCCTTATCGCGGCCGTCTTTCCCGCATGCTTTAGAATACCTCAAAATGGGGGGCGCGCAACACCGCCAAGGCGGAAAAGCGCGGTTATCGGGAAAACGCGGCTACCCCGGACTTTTCGATTCCTCCGGCGCAACCGCTTCCTCCATGGAACCGGCCTCCCGGAAGCAAAAATCGATAAAAGCCTCCATCGCCCCGGTGAGGAACTTGTGCTTGTGGTAGACCACCTTGAAGCGACGCTCAAAGTTAAGGCCGTTTACCGGGACTTCCCGAAGAAGCCCGAGCCGAATCTCCCGCTCCACCGCCCTGCGCGATATCACCGAAACGCCCAGCCCCTCCGCCACCGCCGCCTTGATGGTGTCGGCGTTGTTGCAGGTCCAGTTTGCCGTCCACTTCAGGCCGCGCTCCGCCATGACGGTTTCAAACGTCTTGCGCGTGCCGCTGCCCTCTTCCCGGAGGACGAAGTTCCGGGTGTCCAGTTCCTCCGGTTCCACCGATTTCCGCTCGAAGAACGGATGGCCGTGCCCGGCGATGAGCACCAGCTCGTCCGTCGCGAAGGGGCGTTCCACGATGTCCGCGAGGGAGATTGCACCCTCCACGAGCCCCAGGTCCAGCCGGTCGTCCACCAGCAGCCGCTCGATGCGCTCGGTGTTGTCCTCCGTCACCTCCAGCATCGCGCCCGGGTTGCAGCGAAGATAGCTTGCCGCCAGCCTCGGCAGCACGCAGGCGCCGATGGTGACGCTGGCCCCCACCCGGACGACGCCGGTGTCGTTCCAGGCGCGCATCTCGCGCTCGGCCTCCCAGTTCATGCGGATGATGTGCCGGGCGTAGCTCAAAAGCTTCTCTCCCGCCCGGGTCAGGTACAGCTTCCGGGACAGCCGCTCAAAGAGCCGCACGCCGTAGTGCGCCTCGAGTTCCGCCACGGCCTGGCTGACCGCCGACTGCGACATGTTGAGCTCCCCGGCCGCGGCGGTCATGCTCGCCGAGTCGCAGACGGTCACAAAAATCTGATAATGCCTGAGCGTCACCCCGCCGCCTCCTTCATAAGCGAATTCTTATCTTATTCGTAAAAATTATAACGCTTTACTTATGCCTCGTCAAGCGCTATACTATGCGCGGGGAGTGATACGGATGAAGAAACTGATGAATCGCCTGCCCGGCATCCTGCTGGCGGCGGCGCTGGCGGTGCCCGCATGGTTTATCGGAAAAGCCTTTCCGGTGATCGGCAGCCCGGTGGTCGGAATCCTGCTCGGCATGCTGCTGGCCTTTTGGAAGCGCCCGGAGGCGCTCGGCCCCGGCATCGCCTATACCTCAAAGAAGCTCTTGCAGTACGCCATCATCCTCTTGGGGTTTGAGATGAACCTGTTCCACGTGTTTGAGGTCGGCAGGCAGACCCTCGTCTTAATGGCGTTCACGCTGACGGCGTCGTTTCTGGCGGCGCTCGCGTTTACAAAGCTGCTTCGCATCGAGCGCAAGACCGGCATCCTGATCGGCGTCGGCACCGCCATATGCGGCGGCTCCGCCATCGCGGCGACGGCTCCGGTAATCGACGCGGAGGACGAGGACGTGGCCCGGTCCATCTCCACCATATTCCTCTTCAACGTGCTTGCGGCGTTTTTGTTCCCCGCCCTGGGCCACCTGATGGGCATGAGCGACCAGAGCTTCGGCCTCTGGGCGGGCACGGCGGTCAACGACACGTCCTCCGTGGTGGCGGCGGGCTACACCTTTTCAAGCGCCGCCGGGGATCTCGCCGTGATCGTGAAACTGACCCGCACGCTGATGATCGTCCCGATCACGCTGGCGCTGGCCCTTTACGAATCCCGCCGAAAGGCGCGGACGGGCGCCGGAAGCTATCGGCTGTCCGCCATCTTCCCGTGGTTCGTCATAGGGTTTCTCGCGGCGTCGGTGGCGGGTACATTCCTGCCCATCCCCGCGGCGGCGACCGGCTTTCTGGCGAAGGCCGGGAAATTTGTGATCGTGATGGCGATGGCCGCGATCGGCCTCAACACAAACCTCATCAAGCTGGTCAAAAACGGCTGGCGTCCCATCCTGATGGGGCTGGGCTGCTGGGCGGTGCTGGCGCTTACCTCCCTCCTCGTGCAGTACGGGCT
>JAEYPB010000074.1 GCA_023411175.1 Bacillota bacterium
ACGTTCCGGTGTACAGAGAAGGTCGGGGTCTGGGGTTGGGCCTGGGCTGGCGGCGCGGCTTTGGTTGCGGGCGAGGATTCGGAAGGCAATCCGGCCCAATCAACCTGCCGGACGGCGTTTCGCGTAAAGGTCTTCTCGCCCAGCAAAAGCGTGCGCTCGAAAGCCGGCTCGAGATGGCCAACAAGCAGCTCGATTCACTGTAGAAGCGGGGGAGGGGTTCATCCCTCTCCCATTCGTACGTCAAGAAAAACACCTGTTATATGGAAGAAGGGTGAAATCATGCCAAGGCCGAGAAAATGGCGGAAAGTCTGCTGCCTGCCGGAGAGCAACCAATACGGGCCGCTGAACGCGGCGCTGCCCGAACAGGAAGCGTTTGTCGTAATGTCGGTGGACGAATACGAGGCGATCCGCCTGATCGACCTGGAGAATTTTACGCAAGAGGAGTGTGCCGATCAGATGAACATCGCCCGAACGACCGTTCAGCGCATCTACGCAGACGCGCGACGCAAAATTGCCGAATCGCTGGTTCACGGGCGGGTCCTCAAGATCGAAGGCGGAGAATACCAGCTGTGCGACGGCCTGGAAGAGACCTGCCGCTGCGGCGGCTGCCACAGGCATCGGTGCGGCAGAAGGTTCTAAGACGGATGCCCTGATTTTAAAAGAATGCGGAGAGAGAACGAATGAGCACAGAATGCACCCACGAATGCTCTTCTTGCGGCGAGAGCTGCTCCGAGAGAACGGAATCCTTTGATTTCAGCGCGAAGGCCAACGAATTGTCCCATGTAAAGAAGGTCATCGCCATCGTCAGCGGCAAGGGCGGCGTCGGCAAGAGCCTGGTCACGTCGCTGATGGCCGTGCTGGCCCGCCGTGCGGGCTATCGTACCGCGATCCTGGACGCGGACATCACCGGCCCGTCCATCCCCAAAGCTTTCGGTTTGGCGCAGCGGGCGGAGGGCTGCGAAGCCGGCTTGATGCCTGTGCGAACCAAGACCGGCATCGAGGTCATGTCGCTGAACCTGCTGCTGGACAATGACACGGATCCGGTCGTCTGGCGCGGGCCGATCATCGCGGGAACCGTCAAGCAGTTTTGGACGGAAGTGGTCTGGGGCGACGTGGATTTCATGTTTGTCGACATGCCGCCGGGGACGGGCGACGTGCCGCTCACGGTATTCCAGTCGCTGCCGGTGGACGGCGTGGTGGTGGTCGCCTCGCCGCAGGAGTTGGTGGGCATGATCGTTGAGAAGGCGGTTCGCATGGCGGACATGATGAAGATTCCCGTCCTGGGTCTCGTTGAGAATATGAGCTACATGGTCTGCCCAGACTGCGGCAAAAGGTTGGCCCCCTTTGGCGAAAGCCGGGCGGATGACATCGCGAGGAAGTACGGTATACCGTCCGTAGCGCGACTTCCGATCGACACGAAGCTCGCCGCCGCCTGCGACAAGGGCATGATCGAACTGTTCGACGGCAACTGGTTGGACGGAATGCTGAGTCACCTGGAAAAGGCATTGGAAACCCCGAACTGAATCTGCCATCATCGAAAACCTGTTGGGGAGGATTGCAATGAAAATTATTGTTCCGGTCAACGAAGACAAGACGAGCGTCTGCCCGTCCTTTGGGCGCGCGCCGCTGTTCAGCATTACGGATACCGGGAGCGGCAGGTCGGAGGTCGTTGAAAACAAAGCCGCCGCAAGCGAGGGCGGCGCGGGCATCCGAGCGGCGCAGGCTGTTCTGGACATGGGCGCGGAAGCGCTCATCGCCCCTCGCCTTGGCGAGAACGCAGCCAATGTGCTGAAAACCGCCGGCCTTCAGTTGTACGCGCCAAAATTTGACGGAGTACAGGCCAACGTCGGCGCGCTGCTGGCGGGCTCCCTGAAGCCGCTGACGGCGATCCACCCAGGCTTCCATCATGGGGGCAACGAATGAAGATCGCCATCCTCAGCGGCAAGGGCGGAACCGGCAAGACGCTGGTGGCCGTCAACCTTTCCGCTGTAGCCGGGCGCTGCACGTACCTTGATTGCGACGTGGAGGAGCCCAACGGGCACCTGTTTCTCAACCCGGAGAACCTGTCTCGCAAAGAGGTGTCGGTCTTAATCCCGCGGATCGATCCGGACAAATGCCTGGGCTGCCGCGTGTGCGTTCAGTTCTGCCGGTTCGGCGCGCTGGCGTTTGTGAACGGAAAGCCGCTTCTGACGCAAACGGTCTGCCATGCATGCGGAGGTTGCGCATACCTGTGCCCCGCCGAGGCGATTTCGGAAACACCTCGGGGCGTCGGCGTGATTGAGCGAGGCACCCACGGCGAAACACACGTGCACACCGGCATCCTGAACCCGGGTGAGGTCAGCGGCGTTCCGATCATCCGTGAGCTTCTGTCCTTTGCCGATGAGGATGCTTCGACCGTCTTTCTCGATTGCCCGCCTGGTACCGCGTGCACGGCGATGGAATGCGTACGCCAAGCCGACCTTTGCGTGCTGGTGGCGGAACCAACCCTGTATGGAGCCCATAACCTGCAAATGGCGGACGAACTGTGCGAAGCGTTCCAGAAACCGCGGGTGGCGGTACTGAACAAATGCCTGGAGGGCGTTGAGAACCCATCCGAGGCGTACTGTGCGAAGCGAGCCGTTCCGATTGTGGCGCGCATCCCTTTTGATGAAGCGTTGGGCAAGCTGAATTCCTTTGGGATAATCTCGTCGGTTCAGCTTCCGTGGGTCAAGTCGCTGTTCACGGAACTCCTTGACCGGCTCAGGAAGGAGGCGGCCCGATGAAGAAGCTTCTTGTGCTCAGCGGCAAGGGCGGCACCGGTAAAACCACCGTGGCCAGCGCGCTGATCCGCCTCGCGGACGCGAAGATGTTCGCCGACTGCGACGTCGACGCGCCCAACCTGCACCTGACGGTTGCGGTTCCGCCGGAGAAATCGGAGGAGGACTACCATGGCCTTCCAAGGGCTGTGATCGATCCGGGCGAGTGCGACGGGTGCGGCCTTTGCGCATCCCTGTGCCGGTTTCACGCGATCACCCAGGACGCAAGCGGATGCTACAAAGTCGACCCTGCCGCGTGTGAGGGCTGCGCGCTGTGCGAGGCCGCCTGTGAATCGCGCGCGATCTCCATGCGACCGGCGGTCACGGGCTGCCTGATGGCCTATCGGGGCGGCGGCAGGTTCTTCTCGACCGCCCAGCTTCGCATGGGCAGCGGAAACTCCGGAAAGCTGGTCGCCGCAGTCAAGAAAAGGATGAAAGACGCCGGGGACGCGGGGCAAATCGCGGTCATCGACGGATCGCCCGGCATTGGCTGCCCGGTGATCGCATCGGTAAGCGGCGCTGACCTGGTGCTGATCGTAGCCGAGCCGACGCTCTCGGGCATCAGCGACATGGAGCGCATCCTCAATACCGCTTTTCAGCTTGGCGCCAGATGCGCGGTGTGCGTCAACAAAGCGGATGTCAACGAGAAGATCACCGACGGCATCGAAGCGTTCTGCGCGAAGGTTGGGCTTCCGTTTGTCGGCCGCATCCCGTTTGACACACGCGCCGTGGAGGCGGTGAACGCGGGCGCAGACGTCATCTTATATGGCGGAGGGGCGGCGGAAGCGATCGGGGCAATGTACCATCGGATCACGATGCTGCTTGTGGAAGGTGAGGTTGAAGCATGAACGTTCGCGTGCTCGTCGAAGATACCAGTTCCTCCGCCGAATACCTGAGTGAGCACGGCCTGAGCCTCTATATTGAAACGCAAAGGCACAGACTGCTCTTCGATTTTGGGCAGAGCGCCCTGTTCCGCGAGAACGCGGAGAAGATGGGCGTGGACATAGGCGGCGTGGATACGGCGATTCTGTCCCACGGGCATTACGACCACGGCGGCGGTATCGCCGCGTTTCTCCAGTACAACAAGAACGCTGAAGTTCTGATCCAAGAGCATGCCTTTGAGCCGCATTTCTCGATCCGAGCGGGTGGACAGACCGCGGACATCGGGCTGAACCCGGCGCTCGAGCAGAATCCGCGGGTGCGGAAGATGCGCGGCGCTCAGGCGCTGGACAATGAACTGACGGTCTTCTCCGAGGTTCAAGGGGGAATCCTCTGGCCGCCTGCCAACCGGACACTCCTCAAGGCGGCGGCGGGCAACCACGCGCCCGACGATTTTTGCCACGAGCAGAACCTGATCATCACCGAGGACGGCGAGGACGTGCTGTTCACCGGCTGCGCCCACAACGGGATCGTGAGCATCCTCGAAGCGGCCTGTGCGTTGCGTGGAAGGCCGCTCCGCGCAGTGGTCGGCGGGTTGCACCTGGTCTTGAAGGAAGGTCCTGGCGGCGGGGACGCCGCGTTCGCCGCGCAGGTCGCGGAGGCGCTCAATGCGTACGGCGCCGACTATTATACGGGTCACTGCACCGGGGAGGGCGGCGTTCAATTGCTGAGGAAGATGATCGGCCCCCGCGTCCATCGCTTGTCAACCGGACTTACGTTCAATCCATGATAGATAAGGGAGGATTTGTTATGAAAATTGCGGTACCCAGCAGCGGGAAGAGGATTTGCGAGCACTTCGGACACTGCGAGAACTTCAACATCTTCGAGGCAAAGGAAGGCGTCATTCTTTCGGAGCAGTCCGTCCCAAACCCGGGCCACAGGCCGGGCTTTCTGCCGAATTTTCTTGCCGACATGGGCGTGACGGTCGTGGTGGCGGGCGGCATGGGCGGCGGCGCGGTCACGATCTTCGAGGAGCGCGGCGTCCAGGTGGTCGCCGGTGCGTCCGGAGACGCGCGGAGCGCCGTGGAGCGGTTCTTGAAGGGCGAACTGAAGTCTACGGGAGAAATCTGCCACGAGCACGCCATGGGAGAACACGGCGAAAACTGCTAGAGTGGAGCGAAGGGAACGACCATGGGTGTAGGACTGTTTACGGATCAGGTGCTTGATCACTTTACCAATCCGCGCAATGTCGGAGCGCTTGAGCATCCGGATGCCATTGGGACAGTTGGCGACCCTGTTTGCGGAGATTTCCTCGAGTTGCATCTTGAGGTTCGAGAAAACGTCGTTACCGACGTGCGCTTCAAGGTGCGGGGATGCGTGGCGGCGATCGCCACCAGCAGTATGACGACGGTCCTGATCAAGGGCAAGACGCTTGAAGATGCGTCACTTGTGACAGATCGAACCATCGCGGAGGCGTTGGGCGGACTTCCGGAGCACAAGTTGCACTGCTCTATACTGGGCGCAACGGCTGTACGCAATGCCATCGCCGATTACCGTTCAAAAGATGAAAGGGGTCACGGTATGAAGACAGAAGCTGCGAAAAAGTCCTGCTTGCAGCCGGTGCCCAAGGTTCTGGTTTCCTGCCGCGACCGGGAGGGACGCGACAACGCCCTCGCGGTCGCTTACTGCTGCAATTGCAGCTATGATCCGCCGATGGTGATGGTGGGCATCGTGCCCAGCCGGTACTCATACCACATCGTTAAGGAGACCGGCTGCTTTGTGGTCAACCTGGTGCCCAAGGCTTACGCTGAAACCTTCTCCGAACTTGGCAAGCGCAGCGGGCGGGACGAGGACAAGCTCAAAAATCTTCATGTGAAGACGGAGAACGGCGTCAAAGTCAACGCCCCGCTTTTAGCCGACTGCCCGGTGAACATTGAGTGCACCGTGGTGGATTCCATCCAGACCGGTTCTCATGAGATGTTCGTGGGCCGCGTGGAGTACGTGCACGCGGACCCATCGCTGGTTCATGAGGACGGCACAATTGACTTTTCGAAGCTGAATCTACTATAATTTCCCTGAGGGAAAGACGCGACCGCCCTGTATCTCCCGATGAAGCCTAGCGGAAATTGGATGAAGAGAGGTGGTTTGGGATGAGTAAGTTTGTTTGTTCTGTCTGCAGCTACATCTACGACGAGGCTGCGGGCGACCCAAATGCAGGTGTTGCACCTGGCACTAAATGGGAGGACCTGCCCGACAACTGGACCTGCCCTGTCTGTGGCGCGACGAAGGAGGAATTCCGGCCGCAGGCAGCCGACACTAAGCCGGTGGTGAAGGCTGCGGCGCGTACAGAACACCACAGCGGGGATCTCCGCGAACTGACGGCGCTTGAGAAGAGCGCGCTCTGCTCGAACCTCGCGCGCGGCTGCGAGAAGCAGTACAAGCCCGAAGAAGCCCGCCTGTTCATGGAGCTGGCGGCGTTCTTCAAGGCGGCCGCCACACCGCCGGAAGGCGCGGATTTTTCGCAGCTGACGGAGCTGATCGAAAAAGATCTGGAAGAGGGCATCCCGGCGGCCAACGCGGTTTCGTCGGAGGCCAAGGACCGCGGCGCGCTCCGGGCGCTGGTGTGGAACGAGAAGGTGAGCCGCATCCTGAAGTCGCTGCTCGCCCGCTACGGCGGCGGGAAAGCCATGCCGGACGACGCGGGCGTGTTCGTGTGCACGATCTGCGGCTTTGTGTACGTCGGGGAGACCCCGCCCGAGCTCTGCCCGGTCTGCAAGGTGCCCGGCTGGAAATTCGAGAAAGTGGAAGGGAGGCAGGCGTAATGGTCGCCGTTAGAAACATCAGGCTCTGCACCAAGGATTGCCTTTGCCTGTACGTCTGCCCGACCGGGGCGACGGACACCGAGAACAGCGTCATCGACGTTGTGAAATGCACCGGCTGCGGCGTATGCGCGGCCGCCTGCCCGTCCGGCGCGATCTCGATGGTGCCCGAGGAATACCCGCCGCAGCAGCCGAAGACCGAACCGGTCACGCTGGCGCTGCGCTCGCTCCTTCGCAGCAAGGCACGGCAGGAGGCCGTTGCCGCCGCCTTGCCTGGAAAGCTCGCCGCGGCGGTGGAGAAGTCCAGCCGCATCATGGCGGAGGACCTGATCCGTGAATCCGGCTACATGCTGCCGCAGAGTGGCAACACGCATGAATTTCTTTCCTCGCTGCTTGCTTCGTCCCAACCGGAAGGTTTCCCGGCAGAGGCTGTCAGGAAGCTGCTGGACAGGATCAAACCAAACGAAAAGACGGAGGAGAAGCCGATGGAGAGGTGGAAATGCTCGGTCTGCGGTTACGTTCATGAAGGCCCCATGCCCGAGGACTTCACCTGTCCCCGCTGCAGGCAGCCCCGAAGTGTCTTTGTAAAGATCGAGGAGAAGCCCGCTGCCGCAAACAAGTACGCCGGAACCAAGACCGAGAAGAACCTGGCGGAAGCATTCGCCGGCGAGAGCCAGGCCCGCAACAAGTACACCTACTTCGCCGAGGTCGCGAAGCGCGAGGGCTTTGAGCAGCTGGCGGAGATCTTCCTCAAGACCGCGGGCAACGAGAAAGAGCATGCGCAGATCTGGTTTGAGGAGCTGGGCCATCTGGGGAAGACAGCCGAGAACCTCCTGGCCGCGGCCGAGGGTGAGCACTACGAGTGGACGGACATGTACGACCGGTTCGCGAAGGATGCCGAATCGGAGGGCTTCCCGGAGCTCGCGCAGCGCTTCCGGCGCGTGGCGGCCATCGAGAAATCCCACGAGGAGCGCTACCGCGCGCTGCTCAAGAATGTCGAGATGCAGCGGGTGTTCGAGAAGGGCGAAGAGGCCATGTGGGAATGCCGCGTCTGCGGCCATCTGGTCATGGGCAAGAAAGCCCCGGAGATCTGCCCCGTCTGCAAGCACGGCCAAAGCTTCTTCGAAGTCCGGAAAGAAAACTATTAGTGGAGCAACGCGGGGTCAATGAAAAGTCCGGCGGTGGTCAACGTGGCCGCCGCCGGACTTTACCTGGGTTTTTTTGCGCGTGGTTACGCCTGCTTGGACTGGTTCAGCACGTACACCTCGCCTTGCTGCACGGCGTTCAGCGACTTCTGTGTGACTGTCGCGATGGCGACGATGCCGACGATGCTCAGGCCCAGCCGAACCAGCATGAAATGGAAGCCGAGGCTCGCGGCCTCGAAGGTCAATAGCGGGATCTTCGTCGTCGACCATGCGCCGATGAAGATAAACACATTCATAAGGCTGCTACCCTTTTTGAGCATTACACCGGCGACGGGAAACGCCGCGTACAACGGGCCCGCGGCCGCGGAGCCCAACAGGAACGCGATCATCGCGCCTTTGATGCCGGAGCCCTTTCCTGTGTACCGTATCATCGTCGCGCGGTCCACCCATACATCAAGCAGGCCCAATAGCACAAAAATCGGCGGTATGACCGACAGCATTTCGACGAGGTTCTGCTTTGTGAGATCCAGCGACTTCAGGCCGATTTCCGGCATCGCCAGGCCCGCCACGACATTGACCGCCAGCAAAATTAAAAACACCCGGTAACGCTTGATGAAGTCTTTCATTTACATCACCATCCCGATCACAAATGCCGCAATCAGCGAAAACACAAACGCCGACACATTTCGGATGATGGTCGCGCGCTTGCCGAACGTCTTCACTTCCAGAGGCATGGTGACGATGCCCACCATCATCAGCGTGGAGACGAACGCTGCGATCTGCATATAGCCCGCCCCATTCTTGAGGAGCGCGGCGGCTAGCGGGAAGGCGACGAATCCCGGAATCAGCGTGATCGAGCCGATGATTGATGCCGCCAGCACACCCCAGAGGCCGGAGCTCGTTCCCAGCAGCTTCGTGATCGTCTCAGGACTTAATATGGCCAGCGCTAAGCCGGTCAGGATCAGGATGGAGAGGAACTGCGGCAGGATGTTCTCAAACGCCTTCCACGCTTTCTTGAGCGCCATTTTGGTCTTGGCGCGGTCCTTGAAGAACGATACCGCAAGGCCCGTGATGGCGAGTCCGTACAGGATGTAGGTAAACATGGATTTACTTCAGCGTATACGCTGTCACCTTTCTTATGGAATTACAGTACTGGACCATATCATGCCTTTGTATCGGCGGGTTCCATCGGGCCTGCGCCGACCATCAGTTTTTCCAGCATGGCACTTACCGTGGTCGTGCAGCGCGGCAAAAACAAATCGCGTCTGAAGCGGCGTTGCGAGATGCTTGGATATAGTTTACACGAAAATGGAATTTTCGACAAGGTAAAGAACACGTAGAGAAATCGGAACAAAGGAATGTCGTCGCTCTGGGAAGCCGAAATCATGGCGGACCGGAAACAAAACAAATAGATGCCACAAACCTGGTGCGCGTGATATAATAATTTCATACAAAAGAGGACGCGTGTCCTTTTTATCTGAAGCTAACTTTGATAAGATGACGTTGCCGAGCGGAGGGCGTATGGACGAGCTGTATGTTATGACGGAGATGCCCAGCTGGCTCAAAGCCAACAGCCGCACGGTGCGGTTTGGGCAGGGGCAGTTCATCTTACACCAAAATGATCCCGTTAATCGTATTTACGTGGTCAAGCGGGGCACGGTGATCATCCTTTGCATCGACGAAAAGGGCCAGGAGCGCAAGGTGGTGCTGGTGCCCGAGGGGGGCACTGTGGGGGAGATGGAGGCGATGGTGGGCACCGAGCGGGCGGTGTACTCCGCCAAGGCCTTCACCGACTGCGAGTTGGCGGCGCTTTCGGTGGACGAGTTCATGCGCTGGATTGGGGAGGACATGCGCGCCCTCCGGCAGCTGGCGTTTGCGCTGTCCCACAAGCTGTACGCCGCCTCATCGCAGTCGGCGCAGTACGTGTCGCTCAGCGCCAGCGAGCGCCTGGCGTCGGCGCTGGCGGCGATGGGGCCTGGCACGGTGCGGCATTCTCGCCAGGAGCTGGCGGAAGCCTGCGCGGCCAGCGTGCGCACCATCAACCGATCGATTACTCGGCTGGAGGCAATCGGCGCGCTTTCGCGCGCGCGGGGGAAGCTGACGCTTTCGGCACGCCAGATAAAGGCGCTTCAAACATATGTTGTAAGGCAAGGGGAGGACGGACCATGATTGATTTAATCCTAGACTGTGATCCGGGGCACGACGATGCAATTGCGATTCTATTGGCGTCACGCGCCGACAGCATTCGACTTCTCGGAGTGACCACGGTGGCCGGAAACAGTTATGTTGAGAATACCACCGTCAACGCGCGCAAGGTGTTGGATTATGCGGGCGTGACCGACGTTCCGGTGCATCAGGGCGCAGGCAAGCCTTTGATGCACGAGCTGTACCGGCTGACCGGCGCGATCATCCACGGGGAGGATGGGCTTGGCGGACCCTCGATTCCCCCGGCGGTGACGCCCATCGCCCAGGGGCATGCGGTGGACTTCATCGTCGATACGCTGCGCACGCACGAGGGGCCGGTGACGCTGGTGGCGATAGGGCCGCTGACCAACATTGCGATGGTGGTGACGCGGGCGCCGGAGCTTTTGCACAAGGTGGACAAGCTGGTGATCATGGGCGGTGCGATCCGGGATCCGGGCAACATTACCTCGGCCGCCGAGTTCAACATCTACGTCGATCCCGAAGCCGCGAAGATCGTGTTTCAAAGCGGCATGAATATCTACCTTAACACGCTCGACATCTCGATGAAGGCGGTGTTCTATGCTGCCGACATTGAGCGCATTCGTGCCCAGGGCGGTCCGGTGTCCACGCTGGTGGCCGAGCTATTGGATTTCTTTGGGCAAACCCATGTGGACCACTTCGGCTTTCTGGCCTGCCCGATCCACGACGCGCTGTGCATTGGTTGCCTGATTGACGAGAAGCTGGTTGCTTGGGAACACACCTACGTGGACATTTCGGTCGCCGACCCCATAACGCGGGGTGAGACTGTAGCCGACCTTTGGGGCATTACGGGCTATATGCGAAATTGCCACATTTCGGTCAAGGTCGACCGGGAGCGGTTCGTAAATATGATCACGGAGCACATGAAAATGCCCTACGTTTCCAAGCGCTGAATGATTTTGCGCGCGAGATGCGCGCAGGCATCTCAATAATCGAAGGAGGCGTCTTTCATGAAACTTCATCGCATCCTGTCCCTTGCGCTGGCGCTCGTCATGGTTCTTTCGTTGGTCGCCGTGGGGGCGGCTGCCGAACAAGACAAGCTCAAGGTGATCTGCCTGCTCAATGGCAACCTGGGCGACAAGTCGTTCTTTGACTCGGCCGCGCGCGGCGTGCAGTTGATCAACGACAACCTTTCGGACAAGGTGGAAGCCAGCTACGTGGAGATGGGCTTTGATTCGTCTGTTTGGGGCACCACGCTGGCCGACGTATCCGAGGGCGACTTCGATGTGGTCATCGTGGGTACCTACCAGGTGCAGGACCTGCTGCAGGAGATCGCGCCGCAGCACCCGGAGAAGAAGTACATCATCTTCGACTCGGCGGTGGATTACACGGCAGGCGACATTAACAACGTCTACTCGATCCTGTTCAAGCAGAACGAGGCCAGCTACCTGGCAGGCGTGCTGGCCGCTCTGTCGGCCCAAGCGCAGGGCAAGGACAAGATCAGCGCCGTGGGCGGCATGGAGATTCCGGTCATCAATGACTTCATCGCGGGCTACATTCAGGGTGCAACCGACACCGTGCCCGGCATGAAGGTGATCGTGTCGTATGTGGGCAACTTCTCCGACACCGCGACGGCCAAGGACCTGGCGGAGATCCAGTTCCGCGCAGGCTCGGCGGTGGGCTTCAACGTGGCGGCGCAGGCCGGCCTGGGCCTGATTCAGGCAGCGTCTGATTCGGGCGCGCTGGCGGTGGGCGTGGATGCCGACCAATCGGAGGCGTTTGCGGCAGACGGAGACCAGAAGCTGGCGGGCTGCGTAATCAGCTCGGTGCTAAAGAACATCGACGAGGTGCTGTACCTGAGCATTCAGCGCCATCTGGAAGGAACGTTGCCCTATGGCCAGGCAGAGAACCTGGGCATGAACGAGAAGGCGGTCGGCCTCGCCGACAACCAGACCTACCAGGGCCTGACCACCGAGGAGACCCGCGCAGCGGTCGCGGCGGCTGCGGAGAAGATCAACGCGGGCGAGATTACGGTGGTCAGCGCGTTCAACGCCGACTTCGACGCGGCCGGCTACATTGCCGCCGTTCAACCCTAAATCGGTAGTGGGGCGGCGGGCCAAGCCCGCTGCCCCTTTTTCCTGCGAAAGGATGCTGAGGATGGCGCGACTATTGGAGATTGCGGGCATTTCGAAGATCTACGGCAACGGGATCTACGCCAACCGCAACGTGAATTTTTCGGTGGATGCGGGCGAAATTCACGCGCTGGTGGGTGAGAACGGCGCGGGCAAATCGACGCTCATGAAGATAATCTATGGCCTCGAGCAGCCCGATATGGGCGAGATCCGGCTGCGCGGCGAGCGCGTTCGGTTTCATTCGCCGGAGGACGCGATGCGCCAAGGCATCGGCATGGTCCACCAGCATTTCATGCTGGTGGAGTCGATGTCCATCGTAGAAAACGTGACGCTGGGGTTCGAGCCGTCGCGCCTGGGCTTTATAAACCGAGCGCAGGCGCGAGAGCGCGTGCGCGAGTTCGCGCGGATTTTCGACCTCGAGGAAGACTTGAGCACGAAGGTCAGCGACCTGCCGGTAGGGATCAAGCAGAAGGCGGAGATCGTCAAGGCGATGTACCGGGGCGCGAAGATTCTGATCCTGGACGAGCCCACGGCGGTGCTGACGCCCCAGGAAACGTCAGAGCTTTTTGTTAAGCTCAAGGAGCTCAAGACGCGCGGTTATACGATAATCTTCATCTCCCACAAGCTGCGCGAGATCATGGATCTGTGCGACCGTGTCAGCATCATGCGCAAGGGCGAGATGGTGGAGACGGTGAACGTCCGGGACGTCACCCAGCAGCAGATTTCCGAAAAGATGGTGGGCGCGCAGTTTTCCGAGCGGCTGGACAAGTCGCCCGCCCGGCCGGACGGGACGGTGCTTCGGGTGCAAGGCGCCGTCTACATCGACAGATTCGGCAAGCGTGCGGTCGACGGGGTGTCGATCTCGGTACGCGCGGGTGAGATCGTGGGCATAGCCGGGGTGGAGGGCAACGGGCAAAACGAGCTGGTGGAGATGATCTTTGGGCTTAAGAGCCCGTCGTCCGGGGTGATCGAGCTGGCGGGACGGGATATCCGGGGCTTGAGCGTGCGGGCGATGCGGGCGCTGGGCGCGGCCTATGTTCCGGCCGATCGGATGACGCTGGGTCTTTCCAAGACGATGAGCATCGAGGAAAACTTGCTGGCAACCAAGCTTGACGACCGTTCGATGTACCGTTCGGGGCTGCTCAGCAAGCGGAGCGTGCGTACGATGGCGGAGGGTCTGGTGAACGAGTATCAGATCAAGTGCGCTTCCCCTGCGACCGAAGTTGAGATGCTGTCGGGCGGCAATATGCAAAAGGTGGTGGTGGCGCGCGAGTTCACACAGCGCGCCCGGCTGTACGTGGTGGAGCAGCCCACCCGCGGCATCGACGTAGGCGCGGCGCATCTGGTCCATGAGCAGCTGCTGCGCCTGCGCGAGGCTGGCTGTGCGATCCTGCTGGTCTCGGCCGACCTCGACGAGCTGTTCAAGCTCTCGGATAGCCTCTTGGTGATGTACGCCGGCCGCGTCAGCGCCTATTTTGAGGAGGCGCAGGGCGTGACGGAGACGGAGATCGGCCATTACATGCTGGGCGTCAAGCGCCATAGCGACGAGGAAATCGGGAGGGCGGCACATGCATAGCCAACAGACCAGACGGCGTGGAACGAAGCTGTACCGATTCCTGCTGACCGCGCACCGAAATGCAACCCTGAACGCCTTCACCACCTTGCTGGCGGTTGGCATTGCGCTGCTATTGGCGTTTATCCTGATTTTCATGGTCAGCCGTGCGCCTGGCGAGGCGATCTACCAATTCCTGATTGGACCGTTTACCTCGGTTCGGCAGATAGGGAATATCCTGACCACGGCGTCCATGATCGGGTTTACGGGCGTGGCGGTGTGCCTGATGTTCCAGGCGTCGATGTTCAACATGGCGGCCGAGGGCGCTTGCTTTCTGGGCGCGCTCGCGGCGGCGGGCTTGACGACCAAACTCACGCTGCCGCCGGCATTGGCTCTCGCTGCGCCCTTGGTTGCGGGCATCGCGGTTGGCGCGCTGGTGGGGATGGTTCCGGGCGTGCTACGGGCGCGGTTGGGCGCTAACGAGATGGTTTCTTCGCTTATGCTCAACTACATATCGCTCTACGGCGCGCTGTTTCTGCTCAAGAATTACCTGATCGACAAGACCGCCGGCCAGATCGCGACCGGGAAGATCCCCAAGTCGTCAAAGCTCATAAACATCCTTCCGGGCACGGGAATGCATGCGGGGGTAATTCTTGTTGTGTTGGTGGTGGTGCTTGCCTACCTATACCTATACAAGACGAAGCATGGCAGCCAGTTGCGCATGTACGGCCAAAACCCGGATTTTGCGCGCTATGCGGGTGTAAATGTTGCGGGGGTGATCATATCCTCGCAGATGATGGGCGGCGCGGTCGCGGGGTTGGGCGGCGCGGTAGAGGTTTTGGGCATGTACCAGCGCTTCCAATGGACGGCGTTGCCCGGCTACGGCTGGGATGGGATCATCATCGCGATTCTGGCGCGCAACAAGCCGCAGTTTGTGCCGCTGGCAGCGGTATTCATCGGGTATCTGCGCACAGGCGCAAATATGATGAATACGTACGCCGACGTGCCCAAAGAGCTGATTACGGTGATTCAGGCGATTTTGATGATTCTGGTGACCGCGGCGGCGCTGACAGGGGGACTCAAGCAGCGGGTTGCGGTAAAGGAGGCGCTTGGCGGTGGCACAGATCAATGACTTATTTGCGCAGCTATGGCAGGGGCTGCTGCCGGCACTCAGGGTAATCGGCTCGGAGAGCTTTTTATACTCGGTTCTCCGGTTGTCAACGCCCATTTTGCTGGCGACGATGGCGGTGCTGGTGAGCGATCGCGCGGGAGCGACCAACATCAGCATCGAGGGCAGCATGCTGTTTGCGGCGCTGATGGGGGTGGTTGGCAGCGCCTATACCGGCAGCGCGTGGCTTGGGCTGGTTGCGGCGATTTTGTCGGGTATGGGGTTTGCGCTGCTGCTGTCGCTGTTTCATTTGAAGCTGAAGACAAATCTGATTTTGACTTGCATTGCGCTCAATAGCCTGTCGAGCGGGTTGACGGTATTTATCCTGTATCTGCTGACGGGGGATCGCGGGGTATCCACGGCGCTGCGAAGCGTGGATTTGCCGAAGGTGGAGCTGCCGCTTATTCGGGATATTCCCTTTGTGGGGGCGGTATTATCGGGGCAAAACGCGCTGACCTACATCGCGATCCTGACGGTTGTGGCGGTAGCGGTGCTCTTGTATCATACGAAGTTGGGCGCATACATCCGGGCCGTGGGGGAGAATCCGCAGGCGGTGGAGACATCGGGGCGTTCCGCGCGCAAGATTCGGTTCATCGCACTCATTATTTCGGGCGCGATCGCGGGCATGGGCGGCGCATTCATGTCGATGGCGTATGTGAGCGGGTTTACGAAGGATATGGTATCGGGGCGCGGGTTCATTGCGCTGGCGGCGGAGGCGATGGGGCGTGGGCATCCGCTGTGGTCGGCGCTGTCGTCGCTGCTGTTCGGATTTGCGGATTCGCTGGCGAACAACCTGCAGGTATTGGGCATTCCGAGCGACATCGCGCGCATGTTCCCATACGTCCTGACCGTGGCCGCACTATCGCTCTACGCCGCTCGCGGTCGTGCCGGGCGCAAGCTCGCCCGCACCAGAAGGGTCTCGGGCGGATCGCTGCAACGTTCCTGATCCTGGCGTGACGCGAGCCCCGCATCCAACTTCTTCGGGCGGGATGCGCGGGGAAGGTTCAACATATTCTGTGCCTGTGTACGCCTGCGCTACTTCAGCCGTTCATACAACACCCCGCCGACGGCGCTGACTTTGGCGGTAGCGTCGATGGCGGGCTTCGCCTTTTCTAAATACCGGTTCAAGGGCAAGGCCGAAGAGCTGGCCAAGCGCAGCAGAAGAACAACCACATGCCAAACCCGGGGATGGGCCTCATCCCCGGGTTTGGTTGGAATAGACCGGATTCTGTTTGGGGGTGGATTGGAAGTATGGACAGCGGGCGTTCACTGCGCGCGAAGCTTCATGAATCTTTATAACACTTATCGGACGGACCCCAGTCTCCAAAATAAAGGAATCAGCCGTTAGAGATTGATCACGTTGACCGGCTCGCCCTTCAGGAAGGCCGCCAAGTTGTTTACCGCGATGTCCATCAGCCGCTTGCGGCTCTCTTTGGGCGCCCAGCTGATGTGCGGGGTGATCAGGCAGTTGGGCGCTTGCAGCAGCGGGTTGTCGGGGCGGATGGGTTCGACGGAGACCACATCCAGCCCCGCCGCGTAGACCTTGCCGCTTGCCAGCGCGTCCGCCAGGTCCTGCTCCACGATGAGGGGGCCGCGGCTGTTGTTGATGAGAATGACGCCCGGCTTCATCTTTTCGATGGTTTCTTTGCGGATGATCCCCTGGGTTTCCGGCGTGAGCGCGCAGTGCAGCGAAATCACGTCGGACTCAGCCAGCAGTTCGTCCAGCGAGACGTATTCGGCGATCTCTGACCCGGATGGACTGAGGTTTTTGTCCATCGCAATCACCCGCATGCCCAGGGCTTTCGCGATGCGGCCCGTGGCCTGGCCGATCCGGCCGAAGCCGATGATGCCCATTGTTTTTCTGGAAAGCTCGATGAGGGGATAATCCCAGAAGCAGAAATCCTCGCTCGTCGTCCAGCGCCCGCCGCGCACCGCCTTGGCATGGTGCGCCACGTGGTGGCAGATTTCCAGCAGCAGCGCGATGGCGTACTGGCCGACGGCGTCGGTGCCGTAGCTCGGCACGTTGGCTACCGGGATGTTCCGGGCCTTAGCCGCCGTTGTGTCCACCACATTGTAGCCGGTGGCCAGCACGCCGATGAAGCGGATGCCGGGGCAAGCGTCCATCACTTCCGCCGTGAGGAGCGTCTTGTTGGTGTAGACGATCTCCGCGTCCCCGATGCGCTCCACGATGGATTCCGGCGGCGTGCGGTCGTACACCGTCAGTTCGCCAAGATTTTTCAGGCCATCCCAGCTCAGATCCCCGGGGTTTAATGTGTACCCGTCCAGTACGACAATTTCCGGCACTTCTTTACCCCCTTATGTCCCTATAATATAGGAAAAATTCCTGGAGTGTCCGCACTCGGCAGACGAGATTGCGGCGTTATAGGGAGTTGGCCGCCGCGCGCATTTTCGCGCCTTCGTTCGTCCAGAATTGCCGAAGCACCGCGAACTGATCGCCCAAGCAGAAGTGCCGGACGCCCAAGTCGATGTAGTATTGCGCCGCCTCGGGTGCGGGGATTTCGCAGCGAGGCTGCACGCCGTGCTTCAGCGCGGCTTCGATCATGCGGCGTTCGGCGGCCTTCGCCTCCGGGGCGTGGTCGGCGAAGTTTACGCCCATGCTCATCGAATAGTCCGACGGCCCAAACTGCACCATGTCCACGCCCGGGACCGCGCAGATTTCCTCGATGTTCTTCATCGCCTCGGCCTTCTCAATCATGAAGCACAATACCACCTCGCTCAGCCGCTTTGCGTGGTCCAGCTGCGACATGTGGCTCTGGGTGCCGATGAAGCGGCGGTTGGGGAAGCCGTACATGCCACCAAATTCGGGCGTCTCGGGCTTCAGCATTTTCACGGATTCCGCCACTTCTGCGGCGTTGCGGCAGTCGGTGAAGAGGATTGCCTGGAACCCGGCGGCGACGGCCTTCTGAGCCACATAGCCGCGGTTCAAAAAGTCCACTTTGATCATCGTGCCCATGTCGTGCAGCTCCGCCGCCCGAGCCAGGTTTTCAAGGTCTGCCTGGGTGAACGGCGCGTATTCCGCGACAAATTCCGCATAGTCAAAATGCCCGATTGTGCCTAGAGCCTCCATGTAAAATGGCCAGGTGCTCCAGAGCCTCGTCGCGGTGGAAGGTAGGTTTTGGTTCAACAGGCGGCGCAGTTTGTTCTCCTTCATGTCAGATCTTCCTTTCATAGAAAACGGGCGCCTTTTTGGATAGGGCGCCCGCTCACGCTACGGGTTGAGCCAGTTTTGGGGTTGCCTGCCGCTCATCACGTCGATGATTACCTGCGCGTCAAATCGGCTGACAGCGTCGAAGGTCTCCTTGGTATCGCCCGCCTGGTGCGGGGTGATCACGATGTTGTCCAGCGTGAAGAGCGGGTTGTCCCGGTCGGTGGGCTCGGATTCAAAAACGTCCAGGCCCGCGCCGGCGATCCAGCCTTCCTTAAGCGCCCGGTAGAGCGCGCTCTGGCTGACCACCGGGCCCCGCGCCACGTTGACCAGGATGGCCTCGGGCTTCATCTTGCGGAAGACCTCTTCGTTAAAGAGGCCCGCCGTCTCTCTGGTGCCCGGCACGTGCAGCGAGATGATGTCCGACCGGCGGACGACGGTTTCAAAGTCTGCGATTGTGACACCCAGCGCTTTTGCGGTCTCGTGGTTTGGGAACATGTCGTAGGCCAGGATCTCCGCAGGGCCGAACCCGGACAAGAGCTTTGCCACGTTCTGGGCGATCGCGCCGAACCCGATCAGGCCGTACACCTTGTGGTGGATCGTATGGCCCGCGTAGCGCATCCAATCGCCCGCTCGGGTGGTCTTGTCCAGATTGATCAGGTTGCGGTAGACCGCCAGCGCCTGCAGGATGGTCATTTCGGCCACCGAGTCGCTGTTCATGCCACGGGCGTTGCATACCTTGACGCCGTGGCGCTTGGCGGCTTCCAAGTCAATCGATTCGACGCCGATGCCGAACCGCGCCAGCACCTTGAGGTTCGGGCACGCTTCGAAAAGCTCCTCGGTCCACGCGTCACAGCCGACGATCGCGGCGCAGATATCCGCGCCGACCGCCTTGATCTCCTCCGCCGTCATGACGCGCTCGCCCTGGTAGGAGAGGACCTCAAAGCCGTTCTCCTCCAGCAGCGCTTTGGCCCGCGTACAATGCGTTTCAAACAGGGATTTGGGAATGGTGTTGAGAACCTTTGGTTTCATGGTTTCGCGCTCCCGTCTTCATGAAAGATTTATCCCTTGACCGCGCCTGCGGTGAGGCCCGCGATGATGTAGCGTTGGAGGAAGAACGAGATCAGGATGATCGGCAGTGTGATGACAACCGACGAGGCCATGATGCCGCCCCAGTCCACGTTGGAGTAGGAGATGAACTGGTAGATTGCCAGCGGCAGCGTCAGCGTCTTCGTGGAGCTCAGGATCAACGCAAACATAAAGTTGTTCCAGGAAAAGATGAACGCCAGGATCCCGCAGGTGAGAATGCCGGGGGAAGCCAGCGGCAGCATGATGCGCAGGAACGCGCCGCACTTTGTGCAGCCGTCCACCCACGCGGACTGCTCCAGCTCCTTTGGAAGCGTCTCGAAGTACGGGATCATGATCCAGATGATCAGCGGCAGGGAGACGATCAGGTGGCACAAAATCAGCGCGGTGTAGGTGCCGGTCAGGTGAAGCTTGGAGAACATCGTGTACCAGGGCACCAGAAACGAGATTGCCGGGATGATCCGGATCATCAGGATAATGCCGGAGAACAGGTGCATCCGCTCCCGCGCGATCGAATAGGAGGCTGGAAGGCCCATCACCAGCGCAATCATCGTGGATACGAAGCTGATGATGAAGCTGTTCAGGATCGGCGCCTTGAAGTTGTACTTCACAAAGACGTTAAAGAAGTTTTTGAGTGTTGGGGTGAAGTCAAACATCTTCTTGACATTCAGAATCTGCGCGTTTGTTTTGAACGAGGCAAGCAGCATCCAGACCAGCGGGAACAGTACCACCACCAGGATGACCGCCACCAACAGGCAGAACAGGATCTTTTTCTGAATCTTCCGCGTGCGGGACTGGGCGAAGGAGTTCATTTACATGTCCACCTCCGTCCGGCTCTTGAGCTTGATGGTCAGGGCGGCGATCAGCATGACGATCAGGAAGAACATGATCAGCGTCGAGGACGCCTCCCCGAACTCCATGAATTCGAATGCCTGGCGGTAGGCGAGGATGTTCATCGTCTCGGTGGAGAAGCCTGGTCCGCCCTGTGTCATCGAATAGAGGATGTCGAATGTCTTGAGTACGTCGATCAGCCGGAGAAGCGCCGCCGTGTAGATCGTGGGTCTCAGAAGCGGCAAAGTGATCTTCATCGTCGTCTGGAAGGATGTGGCGCCGTCCACCAGCGCCGACTCGTAGGACTCCGTCGGAATCGCCGAAAGTCCCGCCAGCACGATCAGCATCACCATCGGCGCCCACTGCCAGACGTCGACCGCCACCAGCGAGTAAAGTGCGTTGGCCGTGGAACCCAGCCAGTCAATCTTCGGGCCGCCGGCAGAACGGATGATGTAGTTGAGGATGCCGATGGAAGGCTCGTAGATGAGTTTCCACACCATGCCGACCGCCACGGGCGTCGCGACCATTGGCAGAAGGAACGCGGTCTTGGTCAGATTTTTGCCGCGGAATTCCCGGTTCAGGAACAGCGCAATGAGGATGCCCAGCGCCAGCTCGAAAATGAGCGCGACCGCCGCAAACAGGAAGGTCCGCCATGCGGCCATCGGAAAGCGGCTGGACGTGAACATTTCGAAGTAATTGCCAAGGCCGACGTATTCCCAGGGAATGTTGGCCGACATGCGCCAGGAATGGAAGCTCAGGATCAGCGTGTAGAGGATTGGGAACAGCACCATCGCGAGCACGAAGAGGATCGTGGGCACGGTGAACAGGTACTTCAGGTTCCTGTCCACCCAGCTTCCGGCTCTTTTCATGCTTCATCGCCTCCGTTTCGTAAGCGTAGGCTTGTTTCAGCGTTTTGAAAACCCGCGCAGCACCTGCCGGTAGCAAGTGCTGCGCGGCGCGGGGTGTCGAGCGCCTACTTTTTCTCGGAATCAAGCAGGGCCTGGAACTCGGCGTTCTTCTCGTTGGCGAGGGCGGCGACGTCGGCGTTGCCCTCGATGGCGGCGACGATCACCTGGCCGATGATGTCGCGGGCTTTGGCCACGTTGATCATGTAGGGGCGGTCGGTGGAGACGGCCACCTTGGCGGCCGCGTCGGCCACGGTCTGCAGCTCCGTCGGCCAGGTGCTGTAGTTCTCGGCCCACGAGGAGGCGCGGGAGCTGGAGCCGCCCTTCTTTTGGATCTCAATCTGCATCTCGGGGCTAGACATCCAATTGATGAAGGTGTAGGCTGCTTCCTTGTTGGCGGAGCCGGCGCTGACGCCCATCGCCCAGGCGGTGATCAGGAAGTCGCCGTGGTTGCCGTTCGGGCCTACGGGGATCTGGAAGTAGCCGATGTCATCCAGTGTGATCAGCGAGTTGTCCGGGTCCCAGCTGCCGATGTTGGTGTCGGCGTCCAAGCGCATGGCGGCTTTGCCCTGGGTGAAGAGGTTCCAGGTGTCGGTCCAGCCCATATTCAGAACGCCATCCGGGCCGTAGTCGCGCAGGAGCTTGCCATAGAACTCGAAGGCCTGGATGGCTTCGGGGGTATTGATGGCCGCCTTGCCGTCGTTGCCTACGAAGTCAGCGCCGAAGGCGCGCAGGAACGTGGAGAACTGGGTGACCGCCGGGTTTCCGGCGCCGCGGCACGCGAAGCCGCAGATGTCATTGTCCGGGTCATCCAGCTTAGCGGCGGTGTCATACAGCTCCTGCATGGTGGTGGGGAGCTTTTCGATGCCCTTTTCCTTGAAGAGCGCCTTGTTGTAGAATACGACCGCGCTTTCCACCATCATCGGGAAGCCGACGATTTTGCCGGTAGCGGGGTCCTTGCAAAGGCCCAGCGAGGCGGGGTAGTAGTCGTCAATCTTGGCTGCCTCGGGATCCGCGTCGATGTAGGGCTGCAGGTTCTCCAGCCAGCCGTTCTGCACGAACAGAAGCGTTTCATCCAGCGGACGGAACATGAAGGCGTCGATGTCGCTTCCGCCGGCCGCGAAGCTCACCGCCAGCTTGTTGGAGGCCTGCTCATTGCTGAACTGCTGGAAGTTGATCTTGATGCCGTACTTCTCATCCAGCTCGCCGAGGTGGGACAGCACGACTTCCGTGATGACGTTGTTGACGCCCACGACGTTGAGCGTCACGTCAAACTTCTTGGCTTCGGCGAACGCGGGCATCGTGAGCATGGAAGCCATCAGAAACACGGCGAGAATCAGAGACAAAAAAGACTTGCTGTTTTTCATAGAATTCGCCCTCCGTTTTTTTCTTATTTAACATCGATTCCATGATATCATGTTTTGTTTTCGTCAACAATTCGATATTTTCATCGGTCGATTCGCAAAAGGAATGCATTCTGAACGGCAGCGTTTTAGAATTTGACCGGGTCCAGATAGTTCAACTGGTCGATGGCGGCGAAGTACGATTCACGCTCGGCGCTGGTAAGGGAGCGCAGCGGGCTTCGGACGGTGGCCGTTCGGATGACGCCGCGGCGCTTCAACCCTTCCTTGTAGCGCGCCATGTTGTTGGGGCCGCTGATATGATCGATCAGGAGGTTGGTCTTCTTCTGGAGTTTCCTGGCCAAGTCGAAATCGCCGGCCTTGAAGGCGTCGAAAATGGCGACGAAGTGCTCCGGAATGACGTTGGAGTTGCCGGAAATTGTGCCATCGCCGCCAGCGGCGAGCACCGGGAAGAAAAGGTCGTCCGGTCCCGCCAGCACCGAGAACCGGTCGCCGTTGATGTTCATGAATTTCATCAGGCGGGGCATGTCGGGATAGCTGTATTTGATGCCCACAACGTTCTCCGCGCGCTCCGCGATGCGCTGGGCCAGCGCGGGCGTGATGTCATTTACGGCCAGCTGTGGAATGCCGTAAAGGTAGATCGGGAAGGCGGGCGAGACGCTCTTTGCCACGCGCACGAAGTGCTCGCTCAACTCGTCGGCGTCAAGCTTGAAGTAGTAGGGCGTCACGACACCCACGCCTTGCGCGCCCGCCGCTTCGGCGTGCTGCGCGAGATCGATGGTTTCGGCGGTGGTCATCGCACCCACCATGGAAAACACGTTGACCCGACCGGCCGCCTTCTTGACGCACACCTCCAGGACCCTCTTGCGCTCATCGGTGGTAAGGTAGCCCATTTCTCCGGTGGAGCCGTTGGGGTACAGGCCGTGAACGCCCTTTTCGATCAGAAATTCGCAGAGAGATTCAAGGCTCGCGTAATCGATCTTCTGATCCTCGGTCATGGGCGCGCTGATCGGCGTGTTGACACCAAACATTTTCTTCATCCAAGCTGACCTCCTTTGTTTGCCGCCCTGTGATTCGCGGCGGTTTCATCATACGATACGGTCCGGGTAGTGTCAATCGAGTGAAGCGTACGCAGGTTTCGAAAACGGAATGGAGTCATAGCGAAACAGAAACCTACAATTGCATTCGGACGGAACTGTGGTATAATTCTTGTATAAAAGCGTCATGCCGGCAGATAATGTTCACCTTGAAGTCATAACAAGCCGTTCTGAAGGCTCGGTAGTCCGGCAAGTGGACGTAAAGGATGTGAATCGTCCGTGGATGTGTTCCAGATCCGCTACTTTATATCCGCCGCCACGATCGGAAATTTTTCGTCCGCCGCCATTGAAAACAACATCTCGCAATCGTCCTTCTCAAAACAGATCATGGCGCTGGAGGGTGAGCTGGGGGTGAAGCTATTCTCCAGAAACCGCAGGAACATCACGCTGACGCCCGCCGGAGCGTGTTTTCTTGACCATGCCTATTCCATCCTGAGCGCCTACAGCAAAATGCAGGCGGACATCGCCAAGTTTGTCAAGGACAAGAGCGACGTCATCAACATCGTCGCCATCCCGGTCATGCCACAGTACCACCTGACAGACGCGATCTCCGAATACCAGTCGATGCACCCCAAGACCGCCTTCAACCTGATCGAAACCGAGAGCGAGCTGGTGCTGGCGAACCTGCGCAGGATGGAGAGCGACTTCGGCATCCTGCGCACCGATTTTCTGGATCCGGCGGTGTTCAACATCACGCCGCTCGTGGCGGACCGCTTGATCGTGCTGGTGTCGGACAAGCACCCGCTGGCCAAGCGGGAGCGCGTCTCGCTGACGGAGCTGAAAAACGAACGGTTTCTCCTGCCCACCACCCAGTCGGACCTGCACAGGATCTGTGTCAGCGCCTGCGCAAAGGCCGGCTTCGCCCCTAACGTTGTGTACGCCGTCAGCGGGAAGCCGGAGATCACCTTCGGCTTCGTCAGAAAAGGCGACGCCATCTCTCTTACCATGGAAAAGGTCATGAACCACTACGACATGCCCGGCTGCAAGATCATCCAGCTGGAAGAGGAGATCCTGAGCACGACCGCGCTGGTCTGGCTCAAGTCCACCACCCTCAGCCCGGCCTGCCGCGTGTTTGAAAACTACCTCTCGATCCGAAAACGGCTCTGACAAACCGGCATTTTTGGAATTATCCCATGCGCAATTGGAATCGATGCGCGCGCCCCAGCCCTTGACAGCCCCGCCGTCAAGGGCTTATGGTACATTTGAGAAAACAATGTGCGGGGTGTTTACGATGCGCATCAGGTTATCCGAGACACAATCGCGAGACTACCTCTCCCGCCTGTTTCAACACATGGGCAGTTCCGCCGCGCAGTCTGAAATCGTCGCCGACCACCTGACGCTTGCGGAAATGCGTGGGCTCGCGTCGCACGGGCTCTCCAGAATCCCCTTCTACACCCGGAAGCTGCGCGCGGGCGGGTACAACCCGCGGCCCAACTTCACCGTCGCGCGCGAGACGCCCTCCACGGCGCTTTTGGACGCGGACAATGCCATCGGCCTCGTCTCCGGAACCTTTGCGATGCAGCTTTGTATCGAGAAGGCGCGCGAGACCGGCTGCGCCGGCGTGTCCGTCACCCACGCCAACCACATCGGCTACCTGGCCTACTACACGATGATGGCCGCGAAGGAGAATATGATCGGGCTGGCGCTCTGCAACGCCGGCGCGTGCACCGCCGTGTGGGGCACCGATGAGCGCGTCTTGGGCACGGACCCGGTCTCGATCGCGCTGCCGGCGCTCAACCGCCCGCCGGTGGTGTTCGATGCGGCCACCAGCATCGTTGCGCAGGGCAAGGTGGCGGTGGCGGCGATTGAAGGCAAACCCATTCCCGACAACTGGGCCTTCGGGCCCGACGGCCATCCCACCACCGTGGCCTCTGAGGCGCTGAAGGGCGCTATGCGGCCCTTCGGGGACTATAAGGGTTCCGGCCTTGCGATGATGATCTGCCTGATTACCGCGGGGCTGGGCGGTGTGGCCTTCGACATGGAGGAGGAAAACCTCCGACGCATCCGGGAGGATGCGCTGGGCTCGGATCTGGCGGACTTCTTCGCGGTGATCGATCCTGCCGCCTTTACCGACGTTCCAGCCTTCCGTGCCCGGGTGGACGCCTTCATCGACATCGTAAAGGCGTTCCGCCCCGCGCCGGGCTTCGACGAAATCCTGATGCCTGGGGAGATTGAATGGCGCAGATGCGAGAAGGCTCGCGTTGACGGCTTCGAGATCGGCGAAAACCTCTACCTGGCTTTGGTGGAGACCAACCGCAGCCTGAGCTTTGAGTATGACACCGGCGCGTGGACGCATTAAGGAAAACGGAGGGCGTTTGGCAAATGGATTCGAAGATTCTGGAGCAGCTGACCAAGTTTGATACCGCCTCGATCACCAACGTGGTCGCCAGTTACCCCGGCGACAAAACTGGCTGCCTGGGCCTTTACAACCCGTGGACAGTCAACTGGTACACCGATCAGCGCATCCGCTGCATCTTCCCCGAGATTGGACCACGGGTCGGCTATGCGGTGACGGTGCGCTACGGCATGCCCGATGCACACTTCAACCGTCTGAGCTTTGGGGATGTGCTGCACGCGATCGACGCATCACCCAAGCCCGTCATCGTCGTCATGGAGCAGGCGCTGCCCGAGCACATCAAAATGAAGAACGGCCTGTCTGGCGGCAACATGACCACCGCGATGAAGCGGATGGGCTGCGTCGGCGTGGTATCTGACGGCCCATCCCGGGACATGAACGAGATCCGGGACATGGACTTCCAGTACCTTCTGACGGGCGTCAGCCCCGGCCATGGGGATTTCCAGATCGACGCGATCAACGTGCCGGTCTCTGTCTGTGGGATGGATGTGGCACCGGGCGAGATCATCCATATGGATGAAAACGGCGCGTGCAAATTTCCGGCGGACAAGTCCGCGCAGGTTCTCGAGCTGGTATCAAAGCTGTGCGCCGAGGAGGCGGAACATATGAAGAGGATGCACGAGGCCGCCTGCGTAGAAGACTTGGTGGATATCTTCTTACACAAGACGGATACGATGTAGACGGTAAATCACGCCTGGATCACCAAGCAAAAACGGTGGAAGAAGCAGGGAACCCATTCGCATCCGAGGCCACCGATAATCCTATATTTATTGAATAAGCGGACAGCTTTGCCAGGGTCGGAGCTGTCCGTTTTTCTCCTTGTTTACACCCCGACCGCCTGCCGGAGGGTGTCGTCGATATCCCCTTCGAAGAAATGGATGTACCGGTTGCAAGCAACTGGTCATCGGTGCAACTTAATGACGAATTTCTAAAAAATTAAAGAATGTATTACGCTCAACTTGTAAAAATGATTATGGATATGCTATAATAATCCAGAATGCTAACCTCTAAAGTGGGGTAGCTCGAGGTCGAGGAGGAATATTTAGGTTGAGCGCGCTTCGCCAATCCGCAAAGGGCATGAGCCTGAACGCTGGATGGCGTTTAGTTTTGGGCGTTTCCGTCCTAGCTGTGGTCCTCGCAGGGGTAGTGGTGCATTGGAGCGCCCGCCATCCCGTCGTCGTCCAACACGAAAGAACGCTCTGCGGTGAAGCGGAGACGCTGAGCATCGAAATCCCCAGGGGTGCAACGGTCTCCCAGCAATTTGCCGCCGGCGCACATAACCTGTCGGGATTTCGTCTGCGCCTTGGCGGCCGGGAACAGGGCGATCCTTATGTGCTGAACATCGCAATCCGCAAAACGGGAGATTCGGAGGCGCTGCAGACCTGGGCGCAGGCTGTTCCCACGACGCCCGATGGTGTGGTTTTTTTGTTTACTCTAGACCGCGCGGCGGAGCCCGGCTATCCGTATACCGTAGACATATCGGTGGCCGGCGACCGACCCGGCGGCGCGCTCGTCTGGATGAGTGAATCCGACGCATACGCAAAAGGGGCTGCGTTTGTTAACGAAGTGGAGCAGCGTGGGGACTTGTGCCTCACGCTGACGGAAGAGCTCGACCACGTGACGGATTGGTCCTGGCTTGTCCTCTACGTGTTGTCCGCGTTGGCGCTGGTGCTGTACCTCTACGGCCGTCCCGGCCGCGGGCGGAGATTTCGGTCCTTTTTCGAAGACTATGTGTTCTTCGCGCTGGTATCCGTACTGGCCGTTTTCCTGTACCGCAAGTACCTGTGGGGAAGCCAGCTGTACATATTCGACCACGAGATCGCGTCCGATTCCTACAGCCAGACCGTTCCCTATTACCG
>JAEYPB010000009.1 GCA_023411175.1 Bacillota bacterium
GCCCAAAGGACGCCGCGCCGGTTCTTTCGGTCGCATACGAGACTGCCTGATTGGAGGTCACTTGGGCGGGTCATCCGGCTTTTTGCCCCGGTGCTCGGGCACCGGCGTCTGGTCGTTCTTCGGAAGGTTCTGCCAATGGTTCATCTGGGTGCGTTTGGGGTTCCGAGGATCGATGCGCTTCATGCCTTGCTTCGCCAAGGGACTCACCTCGCCCCAAGTTTTCCCCGAAGCGACGAAATTATGCGTCCTCGCCGGAAAGATAGGCGACCACGTCGTCCGCGCTCTTGACCGCGTTGACCTTTTCAAAAACCCTTTCGATCGTGCCATTCCCGTCGATGATGAACACGGAGCGCACCACGCCCATCACAGGCTTTCCGTACATCTTTTTTTCACGAAAAACACCGTAGGCGTTCAGCGCCTGGTATTCCGGGTCTGCCAGGATGGGAAAGTTCAGCCCCAGGCCGGCGGCGAACTTCGCGTGGGAGCGGACGGTGTCCCGGCTGATGCCGACGACCTCCGCGCCCAGCGCCCGGATGCCCTCCAGCCGTTCGTTTATCGCCATGGCCTGGCTGGTACAGGCGGAGGTGTTGTCCTTCGGGTAGAAGTAGAGGACCAGTTTGCGGCCCGAAAAGTCCGAAAGGCGGACGGGGTTCCCGTTCTGGTCCGGCAACTCAAAACTCGGCGCTTTTTCTCCTATAAGTGGCATAGGCCCTCCCGATACCGGTATCGCCGGTTTATTTCATTTCGCTGGTCAGTACGCGGGCGAGGAATTCCCGGGTGCGAGGATGCTTTGGGCTGGAAAAGATGTTCTGCGGGATATCCTCTTCCACGATGACGCCCGCATCCATGAACACGACCTTGGTCGCCACGTCCCGGGCGAAGGCCATCTCATGGGTGACCACCAGCATGGTAAGCCCGCTTTTCGCCAGATCGCGCATGACCTCCAGCACCTCGCCCACCATCTCCGGGTCGAGGGCGGAGGTGGGTTCGTCAAAGAGCAGCATCTCCGGGTCCATCGCCAGCGCCCGCGCGATGGCGACGCGCTGCTTTTGCCCGCCGGAGAGCTGCCGGGGCTTTGCCTTGACAAAGGGCGCCATGCCCACCTTGCTTAGGTAGCGCATCGCGTTTTCCTCCGCCTCGGCGCGGCTGCGCCTGAGCACCTTGGTCTGCCCGATCACGCAGTTTTCCAGCGCCGTCATGTTGTAAAAGAGGTTGAAGGACTGGAAAACCATGCCGACCTTCGCGTGGTATTCGGCCATGGGCACGCTGCCGTCCTGAATGTCCCTGCCGTGGTAGGTGATGACGCCGCTGGTGGGTTTTTCCAAGAGGTTGATGCACCTTAGAAGCGTCGATTTTCCGCTGCCCGAGGCGCCAATGATGCAGACCACGTCGCCCTTCTGCGCCGCAAAATTTACGTCGCAGAGCACTTCGTGGTCGCCGAAGCTCTTTTTCAAATGTTCGACCCGGATGATCGGTCCGTTCACTTTGCGGCCGCCTCCTTTTTCACCTTGATCACCGAGCGGCTGTCGGTCTGACTGCCCAGGAACGTGTAATTGTCCGGGCCGTCCATCTTGCGCTCAACCCACCGAAGGAGCCGCGTGATGGAAAAGGTCAGCGCCAGGTAGATGACCGCCGTGACGAAGAAGACCTCAAAATACCTGTAGTAGGTGCCCGCCGCCGACTTCGACTGGAAGAACAGTTCCGAAACGGAGATCACGTTGAGCACGCTGGAATCCTTGATGTTGACGATGAATTCGTTTCCGATGGAGGGCATGATGTTCCGAATGGCCTGGGGGAGGACGACGGAGGTCATGGTCTGCCAGTGCGTCATGCCGATGGAGCGGGCGGCCTCGGTCTGCCCGACGTCCACGGAAATGATGCCGCCGCGGATGATCTCGGCCATGTACGCGCCGGTATTGACCGAGACGATCAGGATCGCCGCCACGAGGTTGGGCATTTTGAGGCCCAGGTACTGCATCGCGCCGTAGTAGATGACCATCGCCTGCACGATCATCGGCGTTCCGCGAAAGACTTCGATGTAGAAGCCCAGAAAGCCGTGGAAGAGGCGAACGAGCCCCCGCTTCGCGGGCCCCGCGCCCTCCCCGGCCTCGGTGGTGCGCCCAATGGCGACCAGAAGCCCGACGGCAAAGCCCAGAACCGTGCCTGTCAGTGCCACGATAAGCGTCGTCACCGTGCCGCTGGCAAACAGGGATCCATATTTCTGGATGATGAAGCCCACCGCGCCGAAGAAGGACTCGGGCATCAGAAAAACCTCCGTAACGCAATGTGCGCCCCGAAAGGCGCCTTGGAAAGTACATGGCCCGGCCGGCGGTGCCGGCCGGGCTCAAGCAAAAGAGATTATTCGGAGAGGGGCTGCGCCGCGATGGCGCTATCCATGATCTCCTGGCGCTGCTCCTTCGAAATGCCGGCGAGCACTTCGTTGATCTTCGCGGTCAGTTCGCTGCCCTTTTTGAGTCCGACGGCCACCGCCACGTCTTCGGGGGACGCGGTGAAGCCGGCGCCCTCATCAAAGGAGACGAAGGTCAGGCTCGGGTTGGCGCCAACCGCCGCCAGCGCGCCGGGGCGCTCGGAGACGTAGCCGTCGATGGCGCCGGAGGTCAGCGCGACGATCATCGCCGGGAAGGTCTCCATCGCGGTCTCCTTCGTCACGCCGGGGATCTGGTCGATGACGGTATAGTGGAAGGTGTTGAGCTGGCCGGTGATCTTCGCGCCGGAGAAGTCCGAAAGCGCCTTGGCGGCGGCGTAGGGGCTGTCCGAACGCACCACCACGACCAGTTCGCTTTCGTAGTATGGGTCGGTGAAGTCCAGCGTCTGCTGGCGCTCCGCGGTCGGGCTCATGCCCGCAATGATGGCGTCGATATCGCCGGACATGACCGCCATCGGCAGGCCGTCCCAGGCGGTCTTGACCACTTCGAGTTCCATGCCGAGGCCTTCGGCGACCAGCTTGGCGATGCGCACGTCGTAACCGTCCGCGTAACCGCCGGAGGCGATGGGCACGGCGGTGTCGGAGGGCTCGGCCTGCGTCCAGTTGAAGGGAGCGTAGTCGCACTCCATGCCGATGCGCAGCGTTTCCGCCGAAGCGCAGGCTACCGCGAGCAAGAGACCGGCGAGAACCAGGGCAAGCGTTCTTTTCATGTTGAAAACCCTCCCGGAAATAAAATAACGGCCGAAGCTCAATCACTTCGGCCGTCCCGTTGCGGCGTAGGTGATAGCACTCCACAATGTGTTCATTGTGACAGACGGCGGCATGTTCTGCCAAACGTCCAGCATTTCGCCGCTCAAACGGGGAAACACTTCGGCGAGCCACCCTTTCGCCCGGGGATCGACGCCCTTTGAGGGGCTCCGCCCGCGCTACTTTTGAGACCCGCGCCTCTATCGAAATGAATAATCCTATTCGTTAATATTCATTTTGCTATTATTGTAACTCCGTTATGCCGCGCTGTCAACGCGTCCTCGGTAATTTTGCGTTAAATGTGACACCCCTCCGGCAAACCGGGCGATCCAGATTAGCCGCCCGCCCTTTGCGCAGAGAACAGTCCTTGAAACGGTCGGGCGCCGCGCGTATTCCGCTGGTTTTTCCTACTAATTATTATCCGGCAATTTGGCATTTTTGTTATCAAAGTGACAAATTTCAGGCCCTTTGTCGGCCGCGGTTTCCAAGCGCGCGCAAGTATGCTATAATTCTAGAAGCGTTTTTTGCATGGGGGTAATCTTGATGCCGAAACCTGAAGCCGCTTTGCGGCGTCAAAGGCTTATACTGGCTTCGGGTTCGCCACGTCGGCGTGAGCTTCTGGAGCGGATGGGGTATTCGTTCACCGTCTTATCGCCGGACGTCGACGAGCATGTTGACGCCGAGCCCCGGCAGGCGGTGGCGATCCTCGCGCGCAGAAAGGCGCTGGCCGCCGCGGAAGGGTTGAGGGATGGCGTCGTCCTCGCCGCCGACACGCTGGTGGCGGTGGACGGGGAAGCCCTGGGGAAGCCCGGGGACGAGGCGGAGGCCCGGGCGATGCTCATGCGCCTCTCCGGGCGTGAGCACGAGGTGTTCACCGGCGTCTGCCTCATGGACGCGGCCACGGGCCGCATCGAGGTGCACGTGGAGCGCACCGGCGTAGTCTTCCGCGTGCTGGACATCGGGGAGATCGACCGCTATGTGGCAACCGGCGAACCGATGGACAAGGCCGGCGCCTACGGGATACAGGGCGGCGCGGCGGCATTTGTCGAGTCCTACAGCGGATCCTATGAAAACGTGATGGGCCTTCCCGTAAATTCGGTGGGCCTGATGCTGAAAAAATTCCTGCGGGCTTCGGAGGTTTGAGGCGATGGGCCTGATTACCGGAAACGCCATAGCGATCGATCTGGGCTCCAGCAACACCACCATTTACATGGGGGGTGAGGGCGTCGTATTGCGTGAGCCCAGCCAGGTGCTGGCGCTTCGGGCCGACCCGGAGGGCGTCATCGCCATCGGCCATGAGGCGAAGGCCATGCTGGGCCGCGCGTCGGGCGAGGCGGTGCTGGTCTCGCCTGTGATGGACGGCGCGGTGACCGACGTAGACATGGCGGCGCTCCTTGCGCTGGCGCTCAGCGAAAAGGTGACCGGGCGCCGGAAGTCGTTGGAGAAAATGCAGCTCTTCATGTCGATGTCCCAGGGGCTGACCAAGGTGGAAAAGGACGCGCTTTCCCAGGTCGCCAAGCTCACCGGCACAAGAAGCCCGCTGCTCGTGCGCTCGCCGCTGGCGGCGGCACTGGGCTCGGGCCTTCAGGTGGATTCGCCCCGGGGCGCGATGATCGTGGTTCTCGGCGGCGGCACCACCGAAATTGCCGTTCTGTCCATGGGCGCGGTGGTGGCGGCCCGATCGATGCGCACCGGAAGCCTTTCGTTTGACGAGGCGATTGTGCGCTTCGTGCGCCGCCGGAAGAATGTGCTGATCGGCCTTCGCACGGCGGAAGATCTTAAATGCGACATCGGTTCGGCGCTCCTGCCGGACTACGACGTGGAGGCCGACGATCCGGAGGATCTGACGCCCTTTGAGCGCAGCGAATTCGAGCACCTGGAGGCGTCCGAGGGCGCCGAGGTGCTGGCGCTGCGCTTTCCGACCTACGCGGTCGCGCCCGGGGAGCCGGTGGGTGAGACGGTGCTGCTCAAGGGCCGCGACGTCAAGACCGGCAAGCCCGTGACGGTGCCCATCACCACCCGAGAGCTGGCGCTTTCGCTCCGGGAGCCGATTCGGATTCTGGTGGATGCCCTTCGGGACGCCATCGGCCGGGTGCCCGCAGAGCTGGCCTCCGACATTCAGGAGGACGGCATCCGCCTGTCGGGCGGCGGGGCGCTGATGCAGGGGCTCGCGGAGCTTCTGGCTGCGAAGCTGGAGTTGCCCGTCTCCGTGGACGAGCACCCGCAGGACGACGTGGCGCTGGGCATGGGCCGTCTGGCCGAGGACGAAGCGCTGCTGAAGCTCTGCACCGAGGCCGGAGCGGTCGAGGGGTAGGGCGTTCCCGCGCAAGGCCGCGGATTTGGCAGAAATCGCGCGGCTTCCGGCGTCGCCGGGTACGGGCGGCGGGCATCCGCACATTAGGGAGAAGTGAACGATGGCCAGAACGGTCAAACCGCGAATTGGACAAAAAAAGAAAAAAGGCGGCCGCTGGGGGCGCATCGCGTTTGGCGCGCTGGTGCTCGCGGCGGTGCTTGCGCTGGTGTTCTTCCTCGTCATGCGCGAGCCGGGCCGCGTATCCATCGCGGAGAACGCGGTGGGCAGCGTGTTTTCGCCGGTGGTCAGCGCCGTCAATACCGCCACGACCTACATTCGGGATGTGGCGCTGGGCGTGCGCGACTATTTCAAGATGACGCAGGATCTCGAGGATGCGCGCCTGCAAATCACCGACTTAAAGGTGCAGCTCGTCTCGCTGCAGGAGGAAGCCATCGAAAACGACCGGCTCAAGAGCCTCCTGAACGCCAAGGAGAGCTCGGAGAGCCAGGATCCGGTGTACGCGCGGGTGATCGCCCGCGACCCCGGCGTCTGGTTTGACACGTTTTCGATCAACGCCGGAACGCTGAGCGGCGTCGAGGTCAACATGGCGGTCATCACCGCCGACGGCCTTGTCGGGCACGTCTACGAGGTAGGCGCCAACTACGCAAAGGTCATGAGCCTGATCGATTCCCGATCCGCCGTGGCCTGCCTGATCGAGCGCACACGCGACGAAGGCGTCATGCGCGGCAAGATCGAGACCTGGTCTGAAACCCCGGAGTGCAACATGTATTACCTGCCCAAGGTTTCGGACGTCGCCCCGGGCGACGTGGTTCTGACCTCCGGCACCGACACGCTCTACCCCAAGGGTCTCAAGGTGGGTACGGTGGCGGCGGTATCCAGAGAGCAGGAGAGCTCCGAACGCTACATCGTGGTCATGCCGTCGGTGGACTTCCAACACATCGAAGAGGTGCTGGTGCTGCGCACCGTGGTCGAGAATGACCGGGAAAACCTGCCGGTGCTGGCTACGCCGACGCCCAGACCCACGCCGGTGCCGACGCCCTCCGCTTCGCCGACGGTCGACCCGAACGCCTCCGCCACGCCGCAGCCCGACGACGCGCTGTGGGCCTGGCCCACCGACATGCCGGATAGCAGCCCGGAAGCGGGCGAATCCGAGCAGCCTTCGGCATCGCCCACGGCAGAGGCTACACCGTCGGGCGAGACGCTGCCCGAAGACGCCTGGGACGACTGATTCCAGCCGAGAGGTCAATTGCTCCCCGGGCGGGCCCTTTGGAGGGATTGAAGCTTCTCGTTAGTTTAATGCAGGAGGCGCGCGCTTGCGAAGGTTTCTTCCGCTGATACTGCTCCTGATGCTGGTGCTCCTGGACCTTGCGGTTCTGCCGTTTCTGGTTCAGAGCCAGTATCTGCCGATGCTGACGCTGATCGGGACCGTGGAGTTCGGCCTCTTGCTGGGCAGGACCCGGGGCTCGCTCTACGGCATGATCGGAGGGCTTTTGATCGACATTCTGACCGGCTATCCGATGGGCCTGCGCACCGTTCTCTACATCGCGTCTGGCTACGTGTCCGGCGTGGCGGGGCGCAGGTTCCAGCGGTACATTCTGACGCCGGTCGTCGCGCCGCTGATCTCGTTTCTCGGATACGAGGCGGCTACGGGGGTGTACGCCTGGCTCTCCGGCGCCGCCGTGGGCGGCTCGGACATACGCGCCGCGCTGATCCGCGTCGCCATTGGCGTGGTCGTGGTGCAGCCGCTGTATCTCTTGTTTGACCGCATCCTCCGACCCAGCTGGTCTCGCTGGGCGGGACGCTGACCAAGCCGACCCCGCGAAGGGAGGGATTTTCACGAAACCATCCACAAGCCGCTACATCGGCAGCATCGTGCTCTTGCTCCTGGTCTTTTCCGCCATCATCTTCAAGATGTACGACATGCAGGTGGCCAGCGGTGAACTCTACGCCGAGCAGGCCGCGAGCAAAACGACGCGCTCCATCACACTGACGGGCATGCGCGGCACCATCTACGATGCCAACATGACGCCGCTGGCCTACGACCGGCGCGCCTACAATGTGCAGTTCTACCGGGACCCCACGCTTTCCTCAGAGCAAAACCGAGCGGAGTATACGCGTTCCATCATCGAGGCCATCCGCCTGATCGAATCCAACGGCAAAAAGACCATCGAGGGCTTCTGGCTGGAAAAGGGCGAGGACGGCGTGTGGCGCTTCAACACCGGCACGGACAACGTCACCGCCGCCGCGAAGCGCGAGCAGCAGTGGCGTGAAAATTTCTACCTGACCAGCGTCCCCGAAGAGCAGCTCTTTGATAGGCTCTGCCTGAACTATTCCATCCCCGACGACCTGACCGACGAGGAGAAGGTCAAGGTTCTGACCATCTGGCAGCAGTCCCGCATGTACAACTATCTGTCCCAACCCGTCACGATCGCCTACAATGTGGACTTTGAAACGGTCTCCGAAATCGAAGTCCGCGGGAATGACCTTCCCGGCATCACCATCGCCGAGAGCTCAACCCGCGTGTACCCCAAGAAATCTCTGGCCGCCCATACGATCGGCTACATCGCCAAGATTTCCGGCGAAAAGACGCTGGAAGCCTACAAGGAAAAGGGCTACGCCAACGACGCAATGGTGGGGCAGACCGGCATCGAATATTCGATGGAGGATCAGCTGACCCCCTACATCACCTACCGCCAGGGCAAGCGCGTCGTCGAGGTCAACAACCGCGGCAAGGTCATCCGCGAGATTTCCTACCAGGCGCCGCTGGACGGCAACGACGTGATCCTGACCATCGATACCCAGCTCCAGGCGGAGATGGAGAAGTACCTTGAAAAGAACATCAACTACATCCGCGCCGAGCAGGAGGCGCTGATCAAAAGCGGGGCGTGGCGGTCCGCCAACAGGACCGAGCTCAGAAATTACGCCGCGCAGGATCGGGAGATCATGACCGCCGCCACCGGCGCGATGATCGCCATCGATCCGCATACCGGAAATGTGCTCGCGATGGCCAGCTACCCCACCTTCGACCTTTCCATGTTCTCCGACGGCGTGGATTCCGCCACGTGGAACGAGCTTGTAAACGACGAGCGGAACCCGCTCTACAACCGCGTGGTGTCCACCCGAGACACGCCCGGCTCGATCTTCAAGCTTGTCACCGCGCTGGGCGCGCTGATGGAGGGCGACCTGACCCTCGACACCCGCATCACCGACAAGGGCCCCTTCAAAGGCACTGACCTTTCCTACCAGCCCAGCTGCTGGATTTCAAAGGGGCAGCGCTGGAAGCACGCCGACCAGACGGTCATCGAGGGCATCAAGAACAGCTGCAACTATTTCTTCTTCACCGTCGGCGAAAAGATGGGTTCGGAGAAGCTTACAAAGTGGGGCGCGCTTCTGGGGCTCACCAGCCGCACCGGCATCGAGCTGCCCAACGAGACGACGTCCTTTGTCGGCAACCAGCTGATGCTCTACGATTCCGACCGCGCCATCGACAAGCAGTACACCTCAAAGCCCATGTACTCCGCCTTCATGATCAAAAAGGCGCTGACGCGCATCGGCGAAGACCGGGGTATTGAGTATGACGACGAGCGCATGGACCAGGTGACCAAGCAGCTCCTCGATATCGTCAACGAGGAAGGCGTCAAGGATACCTGGCCGCCCAAGATCCGCAAGATCCTGCTGGAGGACATGAACCTGCCCAGCCGCTATATCTCGAACAACTTCCTGGTCAACGAATTCTACTATTATATCAACGACCTGCGCTGGACGTCGAACGAAACCATCATGGCGGCCATCGGCCAGTCCATCACCCAGATCACGCCGGTGGCGGCGGCCAGGTACGTGGCGGCTATTGCAAACGGCGGCACTGTGTACGATGTGCACGTCCTGGACAAGGTGGTCTCGCCCAGCGGCAGCGTGCAGATCGACAAGGAGCCCACGGTGGTCAACCACATCAGCGGCGCGAAGAGCTACCTCGCGGCCATCCAGGAGGGCATGAAGGAAGTGACCTCGGTCGAAAACGACGGCACCGCGGCCAGCTACTTCTCAAAATCCTCGGTGAAGATCGCCGCCAAGACCGGCACGGCCCAGAGAACCAAGCTGGACGTTGAGAACAACTCCTGGCTGGTGAGCTATGCGCCCTACGACAAGGACCCCGAGATCGTCGTCATCTCCTACATCCAAAACGGCTACGCGGGCGCGAAATCGGCCAACGGTGTCATCAAGACCATCGAATACTACATGAACAGCCTCAAGAAGACGGACACCACCACGGTCGCCACCACCGACCGTCTGGCGGACTAGCGGGAGAGCGGGATGGGAGAGTCGATCGTCATTACGTCCGGCAAGGGCGGCTCCGGAAAATCTACCGTCGCCGTCAATCTCGGCGCGGCGCTGGCCGCGTCGGGGCGGAGCGTCGTCCTGGTCGATATGGACATGGGCATGCGCTCGCTGGACATCCTTTGCGGCCTGGAAAACAAAATTGTCTACGATCTGGCCGACGTCGCCGACGGCCTTTGCCGCGTCAAGCAGGCCATCGTAAAGCACCCGTCCATCGAAGGCCTGCACCTGGTCAGCGCCGCCCAGACCCGGGGAAGCGACGCGATTTCGCCCGCCCGGTCCCGCGAGGTGATGGAGGAGCTCAAGGCGCGCTTTGACCTCGTCCTGATCGACTGCCCCGCCGGCGTCGGCCGAGGTTTCCGCAACGCCGCCTCCGGCGCGGACCGCGCGCTGATCGTCTCGTTGACAGACCCGGTGTCCCTCCGGGACGCGGAGCGCGTGGCCGGCCTTCTCGCGCGCAGCGACATCCTGAGCCCGGTGCTGGCGTTCAACCGCGTCCTGCCCCCGAAGGGTAGGCGGGGCGGCAACAGGCCCCTCGAGCTCGCCGACCGACTGGGGATGACGCTCGTTGGCGTCATCCCGGAAGATGCTTCCATTCAAGTTGCGATGCCGGATAAGCGCGCGGCACACGCGTCGTCCCCGGCCGTTCGCGCGATCCGCGAACTTTCCCGCCGCCTGATGGGCGAGGACCTGCCGCTTGCGGGGCTTCCCCGTGAGCCGCTGATCAAACGCATTGTGAGGGCAATTGTACAATGATAGCCAGACAGGAAACCAGAGCCGCTTCCGGCGTGAAGCGCTTTAAGCACATCGCGAAGCTGATACAGGCCAACCGGTTCAACACGCACATGATGCGCTCGTTCGACTGGTCGTTCTTCATCCTCGTGATGGGCATTGCGCTGTTCGGCGTGGTGTGTATCTTCGCGGCCACCGCCGCGCCGGCAGACGCGCAGCCCAAGTCGATCATAGAGATGCTCACCACCCAGCCCACCAACTACGCGAGGCTTCAGATCATCTGGCTCATGGCGGGGCTTGTGCTGATGGCCGCGATGGTCTACCTGGACTACGAATACCTCTCTCAATGGGCGAACCTGATTTACTGGGCGAACATCGCGCTCCTCTTCATCGTGCTGTTCATGGAGCGCGGCCGAGGCAACATGGCGGGCTGGTTCCGCTGGGGCGCGGAGTCCAACCGCACGATGCAGCCTTCCGAGTTCGGAAAGCTGGCGATCATCATCGCGATGGCAAAGCTCTTTTCCGGGCGGCAAAAACCCATCACCACCGTGGCGGAGCTGGTACCGGTATTGGTATACATAGGCCTTCCGCTGGTCCTGATCGTTCTGCAGCCGGACGTGGGCACGGCCCTTGTTTACATGGTCATCTTCGCGGTGATGCTGTTCGCGTCCGGCACCAACTACAAATTGATCGTCGGGATGATCTGTATCGCGGTGCTCCTGATCGTACCGGTATGGTATTTCATGAACACATCGGAGAGCAGCTTCCGCGCCAACCGTATCCGCGTCTGGCTGGACCCGACGCTCGACACCTCCGGCGCAGGCATGCAGATGGCAAATGCCCGCATCGCGCTGGGCTCGGGCGGCCTGTACGGCAAGGGCCTGTTCTCGGTGGGCAGCTTCGCCTCGCTCAACTACATCCCCGACGATTATACCGACTTCATCTTCGCCATCGTCTGCGAAACTTTTGGATTTATCGGAGCGGCGGTGATCGTGGGCGCGATGATGGCCATGCTGGTGCGCATGGTATTCATGAGCATGCGCGCGACGGACGCTTTCGGCTCGTATGTGATCCTGGGCGTCATGGCGATGATGGGCTTTCACATCATCGAAAACATCGGCATGGTGGTGGGGCTTCTGCCCGTCACCGGCATTCCGTTGCCGTTCATCAGCTACGGCGGCTCAAACCTCTTGACCAACATGATGGGGCTGGGCATCGTGCTGGGCATCTCGATGCGATCCAAGGACCGCGTGAAATCGGCGCGTCCAAGGATGACGGCGAGGCTCTAGCTTTTTGCGGCCGCGAGGCCGCCTTTGCCGATCATCGGGCTTTAGTATGATGCTCTGATAAAAAGATGCGATAAACGGGGAGGACAAAGCGTTGATTACCGCCGTCGGCCTGAACCTTTCGATCGACCGCACCATCGAGGTGCCGCGCCTCGTGCCCTACGGCACCAACCGCGCGCTCGCGGCCCGCTCGGATCCGGGCGGCAAGGCGATGAACGTGGCGTTGATGGCTTCGCGCCTCGGTGCCGAGGCAGCCATCACCGGATTCATGCGCTCGGAAAGCGCGGCGTTCTTTTCGGAAAGACTTGAACAGGCGAAGGTTCAGGATGATTTTGTGCTTCTTCCCGGCGCGATCCGGGTAAACGTTAAGGTGCTGGACCGGGAAGCGGGCGCGGTGACGGAGTTCAACGAGTCCGGCGAACCGGTGGGGGAGGCGGACCTTGAAGCTATACGCCGGAGAGTGAGCGAGATGGCCGCGCGTGGCGGGTGGCTGGTTCTGACCGGTTCTCTGCCGCCCGGCTGCCCGAAGGACTTTTACCTGCGGCTGATGGCGGATGTTCCGGGGCTGAACGTGGCCCTCGATGCCGATGGGGAGGCGCTGAGGTGCGCCGTGGACGGCCGGCCGGCGCTGGTCAAGCCCAACAGGCGGGAGCTTGAAGGGCTCACGGGCAGGCCGATGGCGGAGAGAGACGACATCCGGCGGGGCGCGGCGGAGTTGATCGAGCGGGGAGCGGGGGCCGTGGTGGTATCGCTGGGCGACAAAGGCGCGCTGGCGGCCGCACCCGGCGAATGCCTGTTCGCGGAGCCGCCGGATGTGCACATCCGATCAACGGTCGGCGCGGGGGACGCCATGGTCGCGGGGCTGGTGGCGGCGCTGGCGGAGGGAAAGTCGCTCGAAGGCGCGCTCCGGTCGGGCGTGGCGGCGGCGGGCGCCGCGGTCGCTACCCCGGGTACGCAGGCGGCGCCGCTTGAGATCTACCAGCATATATATAAAACGATATCAATTCAGAAGGTGATGTAAATGACGGGCGTAGCGATTATGGGATGTGGCACGGTAGGCGCGGGCGCAATGAAAATGCTGACGGAAAACGCGCGGGAGATTACGCGGGCTGCGGGGAGAGCGGTTGGCCTGACGCATGTGCTGGATGTGCGCCCGGTGGCGGTGCCGGCGGGGGTCGTGCAGGCCAAGACGCTGGACGAGGCGCTGGCAAACGAGGACACAAAAATTTTCGTCGAATCCATCGGCGGGCGCGGCGTCGCCTACGAGTTCACCCGGCGCGCGCTTTCTGCCGGACGACATGTCGTGACTTCCAACAAGGAACTGGTGGCGGAGCACGGCGATGAGCTGACCGCGCTGGCCGAGGCAAACGGCGTCATGTACCGCTACGAGGCGTCGGTGGGCGGCGGCGTTCCGGTGATCAGGCCCCTCAACACCTGCCTCGCGGGCAACCGAATCCTGTCGATAAACGGCATCGTCAACGGCAGCACGAACTATCTTCTGACCCGCATGGAAAAGTTTGGGCTCAGTTTCTCGGCGGCGCTGGGCGAGGCGCAGTCACTGGGCTACGTGGAAGGCAATCCGGACGCCGACCTTGAGGGCTGGGATGCCAGGCGCAAGCTGGCCATCCTCGCAAACACCGCCTTTGGCGCGAAGTTTTCGGATGACAAGCTGATTCCCACCACGGGCATCAAGTCCCTTACCGAGGCGGACTTTGAAAAGGCCCATGCGCTGGGCGGCACCATCAAGCTCATCGCCCACGCGCGGCGGACGGACGGAGGCTGGACGGGCTGGGTTTCCCCGGCGTTTGTGCCGACCGGTCACATGCTCCACGGCGTCAGCGACGTGTTTAACGGCATTCTCGTCCGCGGTGACTTTGCCGGCGATGTGATGTTCTATGGCCGCGGCGCGGGTGCGGAGCCCACCGCCAGCGCCATCATCGGCGACATCATCGAAATTTCCCGCGCGCTGGACAGGCCGCATCACGGCGGCGCGTGGTCAGTCGTCCCGGCATTTGAGACGGAGGCCCAGCCCCGCTTCGCTTGGGAAGGCACCTGCATCCGCGCGCTGGCATAACCCGCCGCCGCACCTCATAGGGTGCGTCGAGGGGGGACACGCCATGTTCGAGAGCTTTCCGGGCTGCGACGCCTTCGCAAAGGATGGGCGGCACGCTTGTCTTGTGCTGCCCGATTTTTTTGAAAATGGAAAAGCACGGCTCGTCGCAGAAGCGCTGCGCGAGGCCGGTTTTGCGATGGTCATACACAATACGCGCCGCGGCGATGAAACATCCGGCGGCGCGTTTTCGTCCAATTGGCGTTCGTGTCTGGATGGGGCGCGGGAAACCTATTCTAGGCTGGCCCGCGCGCACGATTCGGTCGCTGTCTTGGGATTTTCCCTGGGCGGTGCGTTGGCGCTCATCCTGGCGGCGGAATACCCCGTTTCGTCGGTGGTTGCGGTGTGTCCGGCGCTGAAGCTGCGCGACCCGCTCGGGCTGCGCTTTTCCCGGCAGGCGCGCGCCCGGCTTACCGGGGAGGCCATCGGCACGGGGGACGCATTGACGCTTATGCGGCTGGCGCGGCATAGCCTCTTCGCGGTGGTGGCGCCCGCGCTCATCCTGCAGACGGAGGACTTGGGGCCGGTTCACTCCCGCGCCGCAAAGCTGGCGTTTTCGGACATTTCGTCCCGGGAGAAGCGCTTGATCCGGCTGACACAGCCCTGCCGCGGATTTCCGGGAGAAACCGGCTGCGACCAGCAGATCAGCGCGATAAAGAACCATCTTTGCCACGGGCTTGCCCCAAAAACGCTTGTAAACTGAAAAAAAACCTGTATAATGAAACTGAAGCGAGTGGAACTGAAAGGAAGGTATCGGATGACGAAAGCAATTGCCAAGTGGTTGGCCCTGGCGCTCAGCGCCACGCTGATCCTGTCTGGCTGCGGGTTGATCACCATCGACAAAGAAAAAGAGCAGGCTCAGAAGGATTCACAGATCGTCGCGGAGTTTAGCGGCGGCAGCGTGTCCTACGGCGAAGCCATGAAGGAATACGAGAACTGGGCCTCCTATTACCAGATGTACGGCTACAACCTGACCGATGAGAACGAGATCAAGGATCTCAAGCAGCAGGTTCTGGACACGCTGGTGCAGCAGAAGGTCGTCGAAGCCAAGGCCAAGGAAATGGGCCTGACCGAGCTGACCGCCGAGGAGAAGGCCACCTTGGATGAGCAGGCCACCTCCGAGTATGAAGAAGCCATCAACTACTACATGGGCTATCTGGAAGGGGATACCGAAGAGGAAACTCGCCAGAACGCCGTGGATTATCTTGAGAGCATCGGCTACACGCTGGAGAGCATTCAGCAGTACAACCTTGCCAACGCTTGGCAGGAGAAGCTGAAGAACGACATCACGAAGGATGTCGCCGTTTCCGATGCCGACGTACAGGCCGCCTATGAAGCATCCGTGGCTGAGGACCAGGCATCCTACACGGAGGACAACTACAACTTTGAAAACGCCGCCACCTATGGCGACACCGTCACCTGGGTGCCGGAGGGCTACCGCGCGGTGAAGCACATCCTGCTCACCCTGTCCGATGAGGATGCCGCCGCGCTGAGCGACCTTCAGTCCCAGATCGAGGATGTCAACATCCGCATCGAGGAGATTCAGAACCCCGAAGCCGCCGCCGAAGGCGAAGAGGGCGACATCTCCGCCTTTAACGACGCCGGAGCCGTTGATTCCACCGAAGCTGCCGCCGCTGCGGCGACCGCAGAGCCCGAAGCCACCGACGCTGCCGTAGTGGAAGGCGCCACGGTGACCGCAGAGCCCGAAACCACCGATGCCGCAGTGGAAGACGCCGCGGCGGACGAAGCCGTCGCCACCGGTGACGAGGACTTTGTGGACGCTTCCGGCCTGGTGGAGGAAGACTTCACCGACGAAGGGACCGAGGATATCTCCGCGCTGGACAACCTGACGCTGCCGGAGCTCGAGGCCAAGAGGACGGAGCTGACGAAGCAGCTGGATACCCTGAAGGCGGCTACCCTCGCAAAACTTCAGCCCAAGATCGACGAGATCCAGGCGAAGATCGCCGCGGGCGAAGACTTTGAAAAGCTGATCGAGCAATACGGCGAGGACGAAGGCATGAAGACTGAGCCGACCAAGACCAACGGCTATTACGTGTCCGCCACCTCCCAGATGTGGGATGATGCGTTCACCACCGCCGCGATGACGCTCGCGAAGGTGGGCGATGTCTCCAGCCCGGTGCTGGGACAGAGCGGCGTGCACATCATCAAGTACATCGCCGATGTGACGCCCGGCGCGGTGCCGCTGGAAACCGTCAGGGAGGAAATCCAGACTCAGGCCCTGGAACAGGCCCAAAACGACCTCTACGACACGACCGTGTCCAAGTGGGTGTCCGAAGCCAACGCCAAGACCTACGTGGACCGCCTGACCTGATCGAGCAATCGCTCCATTCGAGCCGCCGCGCGAAAGCGCGGCGGCTTTAAAGTATTTGAATCCCGTTTTTTGATGCGAGAATGGACTGTGCAGCCTTTTCCTTCGGGATGTTTATCTTCGCTGGGACGGGCATCCGAGCCGGCTTGAGCGTCGGCGGTTTTATGCCTGTTTTCGGCAGAACGCAAAGTTAATTTTGCGGGCGGGAAGGGTTTCGGCATGTTCGCGTGGTATATACCATCCACATGGGGAACACTAGCGCGTAAAAGCGCGCGCCGGTCGTTTCTGATTAATTTGTCGCACGGCGTCGGATTTGTGCAGGAAATCCACCGATGGCGGCGAATTCTAAAATAGATCGCGCAGGCGATCGGTGCGAGGCGGTGTGCGGCATGTCGGGAAGGATCCCGGATGCGTGGCTCGATGAGCTGCGCGCGCGGCTGAACATCGTTGATGTCGTGGGCGATTACGTGCAGCTCAAGCCGAAAGGCCGGCGCTACTGGGGGCTTTGCCCGTTCCACAACGAAAAGACCGCTTCCTTCAGCGTTGACAGCGAAGGGCAGATGTACTACTGCTTCGGCTGTCACAAGGGCGGCACCGTCATCAATTTCGTGATGGAAATGGAGCGGATGGAATTCCCGGATGCCGTCAGGCTTCTCGCGGAGCGCGCGCGGATTGCTTTCCCCGATTCCAGCGACCAACCAGCAGTTGACAGGACGCTAAAAGAGCGCGTCTACGCCGCCAATCTGGCCGCGGCGCGCTATTTTCACGACGCCTTATGGGCGAGCGGTGGCGCGAAGATCCTGGGGTACTTGCATAAGCGGGGCTTGGACGACGGCGACATCCGCCGATTCGGTCTGGGCGCTGCAAACGAGGAATGGGATGATCTGACAAACGAGCTGATCCGGCAGGATTTTGAGGAAGAGGTGCTCGTCAAAGCGGGGCTGACCGTGCGCAAGGGCGAAAAGCGGTTCGACATGTTTCGAGGCCGCGCGATCTTTCCGATCATTGACGCGCAGGGTCGGGTGCTGGGCTTTGGCGGCCGCGCGATGGGTGATGCGCAGCCCAAGTACCTCAACACGCCGGATTCGCCGGTTTTCAACAAGCGGCAAAATTTGTACGCGATCAATTATGTGCGCAAGGAGCGTTCGCTGGACAAACTGATTCTGGTCGAAGGCTACATGGATGCGGTGGCGCTTCGCCGCTTCGGCGTACAGGGCGTGGTGGCGACGCTGGGCACGGCGCTGACGGAAGAGCAGGCGCGCGTCATGAAACGGTTCGCGCCGGAGGTGTGGGTTGCCTACGACGGCGACGCGCCGGGGCAGAAGGCGACGCTTCGCGCGCTGGAAATCCTGGAAGCGGCGGGGATTCCCTGCCGCGCGCTGGTGTTTCCGGACGGACTTGACCCGGACGACTTCATCCGGCGGGAGGGCTTGGAGGGCTTTGACAAGCTGAAACCCATCGGCCGCTTCGACTATCGGATGAATACGGTTTCCGGGGAATACGATCTTACCACCCAGGATGGGCGCACCGGGTACGCGATCAAGTGCTGCGAGATCCTGCGCAAGGTTGAGAGCCCGGTGGAGCTGGAAAACTACTTGACGCGGCTGACGGTCGAGACGGGATTTGCGCGGGACATCCTCTTAAGCCAGATCGGAACCCGCCCTCAGCCGGAGCGCAAGGTTCCCGAGCGGCGCTTTCAACCAAAGCCCGCCGCCGAAACCGAGACCCAGAAGTGCGAGCGGCAGCTGCTCTTGCTCCTATCCCGGAACCTGATTCCGGGAGAAACCGTCAAACCCGAGGACTTCGATACCCCGCTCTACGCGCGCATGGCGAAGCAGCTCCTTATCGGCGTCTCGGCCGCCTCGGTGATCGACCAGACGGACGAGGACGAGCGCCAGGCCGCGGCCCGCGCACTGGCGGATGAGGTGCTCCCCGACGAAAAAACGGCGATGCAAATCGCGGAGGATAGTCTGAACAGAATTCGGAAAAACCGGATGGAAGCCGCGCTCAACCTCCTTCAGGAGGAACTTGCAACCGCCGGGGAAGCGCGGCGGCGGGAATTGATTCAACAGATGTCGGCGCTCACTCAGGAGCTTGGGCGCCTAAGGACCGGTCGGAAGGAGTGGACCGTTTGAGCAAGGTGACAATGCAGAGCGCGGCCAACCGCGTGAAGGAGCTGCTCGAGGCTGGAAAAGCCAAGGGCGTGCTTACATATAAGGAAATTATCGAGCAGCTCGGCGAACTGGAACTGGACACCGACCAGATCGACAAAATCCTCGAAACGCTGGAAAACGCGGGCATCGAGGTGGTCAACGAATCAAAGTCCGTTTCGGAGCCCGAGCCGGAGCCCATTCTGGAGATAAGCGACGAGGACATCGACCTCAGCGTGCCCGAGGGCATCGCGATTGACGACCCTGTCCGCATGTACCTGAAGGAGATCGGCAAGGTTCCACTTTTGTCGGCGGACGAGGAAATCCAGCTGGCCAGGCGCATGGAGACCGGCGACGAGGATGCCAAGCACCGCCTGGCGGAGGCCAACCTCCGGCTCGTGGTGTCCATTGCCAAGCGCTACGTGGGGCGCGGTATGCTCTTTCTGGACTTGATCCAGGAGGGCAACCTGGGGCTCATCAAGGCCGTGGAAAAGTTTGACTACCGCAAGGGCTACAAGTTCTCCACCTACGCCACCTGGTGGATCCGGCAGGCCATCACCCGCGCCATCGCGGATCAGGCCCGCACCATCCGCATCCCCGTGCATATGGTGGAGACCATCAACAAGCTCATCCGCGTGTCGCGGCAGCTTCTTCAGGAGTATGGCCGCGAGCCCACGCCGGAGGAGATTGCCATCGAGATGGGCATCTCCGAAGACAAGGTGCGCGAGATCATCAAGATCGCACAGGAGCCGGTTTCGCTGGAGACCCCCATCGGCGAGGAAGAGGACAGCCACCTGGGCGACTTCATCCCCGACGACGACGCGCCCGCGCCCGCCGAGGCCGCCGCGTTTACGCTGCTCAAGGAGCAGCTGATGAGCGTGCTTTCGACGCTGACGCCCCGTGAGGAAAAGGTTCTGAAGCTGCGCTTTGGGCTTGAGGACGGCCGCGCCCGCACGCTGGAGGAGGTCGGCAAGTACTTCAAGGTCACTCGTGAGCGGATCCGGCAGATCGAGGCCAAGGCGCTCCGGAAGCTGCGCCACCCCAGCCGCTCGCGCAAGCTCAAGGATTCCCTCGACTGATGCGCGCGATAACCCTTGACGCGCGGCTTGGCGCCATCGCGGCGATGGTACCGCGCTGCGAATGCGCCGCGGACATCGGCGCGGATCACGGCTTCTTAGGTGCGCACCTGCTACTTACGGGCAGGTGCGCCTCAGTTCAGTTTGTGGATATCAGCGCCGACAGCCTCGAAAAGGCCCGGCGGCTGATCGGGAAGCTCCGGCTGAGCGACCGGGCGAAGTTCTTGGTGGGCGACGGCGCTGCAGTTCTTACGCGCCCCGTCGGCGCGGCGGTGATCGCGGGGATGGGGGCGGAGCTCATCACAGGCATCATTGGCAGAGGACGGGAAACGCTTGGCGATGCGCAGCTGATTCTCGCGCCCAATCTCGACGCGCCGCTGGTGCGCGGGTTTCTCATGGAGAACGGCTACCGGATCACCGACGAGGCGCTCATCCGCGAGGGCCGCAGGTTCTACCCAGTGATCGCCGCCCAGCCTGGCCGCGCGCAGTACGACGACAAGCAGCTTCTGGTGGGGCCGATCCTGCTAAAAAAGCGCCCGGACAGCCTTCTGGCCTACGCGGGGCACCGAATGCGGGTCATCGAGCGGGCACTGCCCGGCGCGATCCAGGGCGGGGAGCGCTGGGCGGACGACATGCGCGGGGAGCTTGAGCTCTGGCGGGAGGTGCGGGATGGTTTCGGTATCGAAAATTCTGGATCTGGTGGGGGAGATCGCCCCCTTTGAGCTGGCGGAAGAGTGGGACAACGTCGGGCTGCTGGCCGGGCACCCGGATTGGCCCGTGGACAGGGTGCTGGTGGCGCTGGACCTGACCCCCGGCGCGCTTCGGGAAGCGGTGGAGGCGGGCGCGCAGCTGATCGTCACCCACCACCCCATCCTCTTTCATGGCCGTAAAAACCTCCGGGAGGACGACGGCGAGGGCGCGCTGCTGGCGGAACTGATGCGCGCGAAGGTCGCGCTGATCGCCGCCCATACGAATTATGACAACGCACCCGGCGGGCTTAACGATGCGCTCTTGGAGGCGCTGGACCTCAAGGATGTCGCATCCCTTGAACAAGGGCTTCGAGCGGGAGCGTTTAACGGCGATGGCGCGGCGCTTGCGGCGCTCGCCGCACAGCGGCTGGGCGGTCAGCCCCGGCTGTACCGCGGAGAGCGGATCATCCGGAAGGTTGCGGTCTGCGGCGGCGCGGGCGGCTCGTTCTGGCCTGTGGCGCACGCAGCCGACTGCGACGCCTACCTGACCGGCGAGATTCGCCACCACGAGGCCCTTGCGGCCACGGCGGCCGGGCTTACGCTCGTAGAGGCCGGGCATTACCACACCGAGCGGGTGATGGTTAAAGCCTTGAGAAACAGTTTACAAAAACGCGTAAATGCGTTACAATATAATGTGCACGTCGCGGAAAGCGCTTATGAGCCCTTTTGACGTGCGGATTGGGGGAATATGATGCAGCTTGATAAGCTATGGGCATTCATGCAGGTGGACATGGAGGCCGACCGCTTTGAGAACGAAATGCGGCAAGCGCCCAACCGGTTGAAGCTGATCAGGCACCGCGATTTTATCGTGGAGCAGCAGGCCAACATGAAGCGCATTGAGGAAGAGGTCGCCACCATGTGCGATCGGATGGAGGCCATCTCCGATGAAGCCTCCCGCCTCGAGGGCGTCGTGCGTACGCAGGTGTCGGAAGCCGAAGGCGCCGCGCCGCAGACGCTGGCCGAGATCGAATCCCGGATCGCGCAGGTGCAGAAGCTAATGGATACGCTCTCGCTCTATGAGCAGGAACTCCAGAAGCTCCGCAAGGATGCCGAGGTGCGCGACCGCCAGCAGAAGGAGATTCGCGTGCGCGCCGCCAAGGCCAAGGCGGAGTACGACGAAATCAAACAGGTGTATGATCAGGAATTCCGGAAGGACAGCGAGAAGCTGAACGCTCTGAAGCGCAAGGCGGAGGCCGCGGGCAAGGAGGTCAAACCGGATCTTCTGGAGCGGTACGTGAACATCAAGCAGCACGTAACGCCGCCGGTGGCGAAGCTGGTCGGCGGACAGTGCGGCGGGTGCTACATGTCGCTGCCATCGGTGACGCTCAAGCAGATCCAAACGGATGGGCGCGTCGTCGAGTGCGACAACTGCGGCAGGATTCTCTACCTGCCGCCGGAAGGATAATTTTGGTTTGTGAGGCCGCCGGACGGCCGCGGGGGAGAGCCGAGAGGCTCGAACGCGAGGAAAGTCCGAGCTCCATAGGGCAGGGTGCCGGGTAACCCCCGGTGGAAGCGACTCCAAGGAAAGTGCAACAGAGATATACCGCCGGGCTCCGGTCCGGTAAGGGTGGAAAGGCGAGGTAAGAGCTCACCAGCGGCATGGCGACTTGTCCGCTCTGTAAACCCCACCTGGTGCAAGATTGATAGGAGGGCATATGTGGCTGCCCGTCACGCCCTCGGGTAATCGCTGGAGCCGGTAGGCAACTGCCGGCCTAGATAGATGGTCGTCCAAGACAGAACTCGGCTTATAGACGGCACTCACATAAAGCGCGGCGGATTTTCCGCCGCGCTTTTTCTGTGCAAGGGACAAAAAGGGGAGCGGCCGCGCCGCTCCCCTAACCGGTAGGAAGTCTACCTGCGTTGCATCAAGTACTTGGACAGTATGTACCCGGTCTTGGAGCCGTAGCGTACCTTCGTCCAGGTTCCATCGGACGATGTGACCACGATCACCTGCCGACCGGAAAGAACCCAGGCCAGCCGCGTCGCCCTGGTGGACTTTGTTTTGTAAATCGGGGTCTTTCGCGTCGTGGTGGCGTAGTCCGGCATCGGGGTAGGGGTGGGCGTCGGCGCAGCATCGGCGAAAATCAGGTCCTGAAGCGCCGGAGTTGCAATGCCTGTCGGAATCTCTATGCCGCTCATCCGTTCAAACGCCCTCACCGCCGAGCGCGTGCCGGAGCCGAACTTGGTGGACAGTTTAAAGCTGGACTTCAGGTAGCCCAATGTTCGAAGCCGCTTCTGCAGCGCCGTGACGGCCACGTAGTTGCTGCCGTATTGAAGGGTCGTCAGGCGACCTGTAACGTCGTTCTTGGACTCGATTCGCTTCTGCAATGCGCTGTCCGCCTCACCAGGGTTGCTGGAGATGGTAATACCGGCCGCCCTGCAAGCATCCTGATAGGCATTTATCGCGGGCACAGTGTACTCCTCGGTGTACACTGTGGTGATGGAGCCGGTGTAGAAACCGAGCGACCGCAAACGGCTGTGCAGTGTCTTGACGCGGCTGTTGTTGCTGCCTATGGACAGCGTTGGTCTGGGCGTAGGCGCCAGCGTTGGCTGGATGCCTTTGTGTCCGGCGGACTTCAGGTCGCGCTTGAGATCCGCCGCATAGGTCTTGGTTTCCGCGGTCCTCGCGTAACGCCCGATGCGTACGGTCGTGCCCTTTTTGCAATTGTAGCTGATCCACTGCGCGTCGATGGGCGTAAGGCGGATGCAGCCGGCCGACGCGGCCGTCCCCAGCCTGTTGAAGGAATCCCAGATAAGGGATGAGGCGCTCCTGCTCTTGTAGAGGATCGAGTGGAACCAGATCTTTCCGGTAATCCGCTTGCCGTAGCGGATGTAGCAAGTCTCAAATTTGAACCAGGGGTAGACTGAACTGCTCTGCAGCCGGAACGTCCCCATGGGCGTCGCTCCGCTGCGCTTTCCTGTTGAGCAGATCATCCGCCGCGCGACCGTGTCGTCGGTACTGTTGTAGGCCGTGACGTACTGGTTGGTGAGGTCCACTTCCAGATAATAGGGCATGTCGCGGTTGATGGATGCTTTTTCCGAGAGCGGCATCGCCTCGGCGGTTGTAAAGACGGCAAACAGACCGAGCATCAGAACGGGCAGGAACAGGCGCGAGAAGAAGTGCTTCATACGCTGCACCCCTTTCTTTGGGAAATTATGTAATTTCCATTATATCAAAGGGTACTGGAAACCTCAATAAAACGCCTGAACAATTTACAGATTTCCAAGGAATTTTTTGCGCGGGAACAGCTTGACAAATCGTTTGTTGCGTAGTAGAATAATAACTCGTGAGACCGTTCGCGGCCACGACCGTTCAAGGGTTATTAGCTCAGTTGGTAGAGCACCTGACTCTTAATCAGGGTGTCCAGGGTTCGAGTCCCTGATGACCCACCAGCGGAAAAATGCGCATTCCCGATGCGCATTTGTCTGCCAATGTAGCTCAGCCGGTAGAGCAGCGGTTTCGTAAACCGCAGGTCAAGGGTTCGAGTCCCTTCATTGGCTCCACGTCGAGGTGTAGCGCAGTTTGGTAGCGCGTTTGGTTCGGGACCAAAAGGCCGCAGGTTCAAATCCTGTCACCTCGACCATGAAACAGGGCATCTGTAATAAACAGATGCCCTGTTTATTTTTCATATTGCCTAAGACGATGAAGTAAGCGAAGAAACTGGGGGAAAAGTGGGGGATATGGGGTGAAAAAAGGGGCATCCCATAGCGGGATGCCCCTATGTTTGAGGTAGATCAGGGGTTCAATAGCTTGACGAGGAAGACGATGTTGGTGGCCAGAAGGTTGAGAGCATAGTCCACAAATTCGTCGGGAACGCTGACGACCTCCTCGCCTTGGCCATGGCCAGCTATTTTATTCCGCGTGGTGGGCAAGCCCGATTCCAATGTTATTCTAATGCCGTCAATGTGAGAATCCAAATAACTCGGGAAATAACTGTTATCTTTCAAAGTCTTAATAAGATGACTGGCGGTAGCCCTAGGATCAACGTTAAGTTTTTTTATCGAGCAAATACTCTTCATGGTACTCTCGAAGGCCTTGCAAGCTTCAATTATTGCGCTTTTATTATCACCTTTTCGGCGAAATGCATACGCTTTCCGCATTTCATCATCCGCCCCGGAAAACCTTTTATCGGAAAGTAGAAAAAAAGAGGGGATAACAACCTCTTGATGAATATGCATATCATTGATTCTAATTAATTCGCCATTGATAAATTCATAACCTAGACTATTGTATTTAAACCAGTAATTGATTTCGTTGATTGTTCTCGATCCGACGTTTTCATAGCTGTAACTATTATAGGTTTCCCAGTAAAGGTGTAAGATGTAGTCAATAATATCTAGGCACTGATCTGTCTTTGACTGGATGATATAGTTCATAACATTCTCTATCGAGTTTCCGGGTCGACCAAGGCTAAGAACGCCCATATGCTTTGAAAACCCCTTCTCGATAGAATCATATAGATTATAGCGAGAGGAAAGGTTCTCTATTGCAGCGCTTAATACATGCACAACCTGATTCCTAAAGGATACGGGAATTAAGTTGTACTCAAATACATCTTTGACTTCACCCGCTAGTTCTGCCTTACGACGAGAAAAAAGCTTAAAGTTCATAGTAAACCTCCTGAGGAATTATTTGTCTGACGTAATTATCACACGGTCGTAAAAGGATTGTGTCACACGAGCGGCGTCCTCGTCGCGACGTCTCAAGGCATGTGCGTAGGTTTGCAGTGTGACGGTGGCGTCCTCATGGCCGAGGCGGGAGGCGACGGCCACGGCGTCGATGTTGTTGGCCAGTAGGATGGTGGCGTGTGTATGGCGGAGGCTGTGGAACTTGAGGCCTTCAAAGCCGTGGGCGTCGGCGAACTTGCGGAACCACTTGGAGGGGGTATCATGATGGAGGCGCGCGCCGTTCCAGGCGTGGACGATCCAGCCTTCGCCCACCCACACGTCGCCGACCAGGGCGGCGGCTTCCTGCTGGTATTCGCGGGTCTCGTGCAGCACAGCCATCATGCCGGCGGGCAGCGTAATTAGGCGCTCACCAGCTTCGGACTTCGGATCGCCCTCGTAATTGCCGGTCTTGGGGGTGTACTTCAAGGCGCGGGTAATGTCGATGGTGCCGTTGTCCCAATCCACGTCGCTCAGGCGAAGCGCACCGACCTCGCCCAGCCGCAGGCCGCACAGAAGCGCCAACAGTATCGCTGCCCGGTAACACATGTTATCCTCGTCGCGCAGGCAGCGGAGCAACTCCACGGCGCGCTCCTCCGTCAGGAAGGTGGCGCGGGTCTTCTTCGCGGTCGGCCTGTCCACCCGCTCCATGGGGTTGCGGGCGAGTACTTCCCACTGCACCGCTTTATCCAGCATGGCGCAGAGCGTGTCGTAGTAGTGCTGGATGGTGCGGGCAGACAGAGGCGCAGACGTCACGGCCTCCTGCTTGGCGGCGATCGATGGGCGACGCGGATTTTTTAGCTTCTCCTCCGGCAACCGGGTCGAGCGGCGGGCGCTTTCTCGCACATCGTTGAGCCAAGCGGTGAGCATCAGCGGCGTCAGCTTTTTGAGCGGCACATCACCCAGCACAGGCAGGATGCGGGCGTCCAGGAAGTGGCGGTAATTCTTGTAGGTCACGGCGCTGAGGTTGGGGGCCACATGCTGATCCATCCAAAGCTCTGAAAAGCTGCGCACCGTGTGCTGCTTTTGGGTGGGCTTGGCACGCCCTTCCTCGACTTCCACAGTCAGGCGGGCAAGCGCTTTCTCCGCCTCTTTATACTGCTTGGCATCGCTCATGCCCTTGGGCAGCTTGACGGTTGTGCGAACCCACTCCCAGCCTTTATCGGTCTGCACCTGCACGCCGACGCGCCAGGAGTTCTTGCCCCGCTTTTCGATGGTGCCCATGTACTAGCCTCCGCGAAAGAAATGTGTGGGTGGGTATGGTAATTTTTACGTGTAAAACTGTAAGAACTGCTAGGATGGTGATGAAGCCACAATATTATGTGGTTGCTAATTGCAAAACCACTATATATGGTGGATTATTCCCGGAAGTCAACTGTAAGGATGACACTATCTTCTGTAAGGATGAACTGTAAGTTCAACCTTTGATTGCGATGTTCCAGCTGATGCCGGGGCTGCATTTGATCAGCCAGAAATACCCGGTGTTCTCAGAGTCCGGCTTAAGAATAGCGTCCACGCTAATGCTCTTGCCGTCATCGACCGAGTCAGACAGCATCGACTCCCTATCGATATAGCCGTTTGAGCCTACCTTGCAAAGGTAGATATAGGCGCTATTGAAGTAGCTTTGGATGCGAGGCGTGCCGGTCGCGGTGATCGTGACAATCTGGGGCTTGTCTAGCGTGAAAAGGTCGCCAACCTGGGGACCTTCACCTGACATGATTGACTGCCCACCGGTAACAATAGGCGAGATATTCAGCGACCACTTGCCAGAGGTCTCAACCATCAACGAGTCCACTGATATGGGACCCTTGCCAAAGTCGACGTCAGAATGGAGGTACTCCGCTGTGTTAAGGGCATCACCGACGTAGGTAGATACCTTCGCTTTATCTTCGCAGTTCATCACAAGGCGGAACAGACCCTCTCCGATGGAGAAGCCATCGAGCATCGAGACGCCCTCTCCGCTGAACTCGATGATGCCATCAGCTAGGGCGCTGTCGCTTTCCGGGGCGGTCGTTGCGTAAGCCTGTATTTCGGCGATGCGCGCGGTGATCGCGGCTTGGGCGGCTTGGAGTTCTTCAAGTGAGGCGGTGGTCAGGTCGATGGACAGCGTGGCGGCCAAGGCGGAAAGCGGGATCAGGAGCAGCGCGAGCGCGAGGGCGAGCGTCTTTTTCATGGGTTCCCCTTCCTCTCTTGTATGAACGGCATCATTTGCCGGTATACCCTGCGTTCAAGGGGGTGTAGCAAGAAGCGGTTGCGCTTGTACAAGATTTCCATGCGCCGAGCCCGGAATTCCGCTGCTTGCCGCGACAGGCCCGTTAGGGCTGTAATCTCGTCTGCGGCGTGAACGTCCAGGGCCCACAAGACGACCGACGGCGCCAGAAACCGCGCGGCGAACATATCCGCTTCCCGTTCCTCCGGATCACGAGCATCGAGGTTCATATCGCCCATGTTCTGGCGGGTCTTGAAAATGTGAGCGTCCAAGTGCGGCTCTGTCAGGTGGCCGAGTACAATGTGCCCCAGCTCGTGAGCGACCGTGAAACGGATGCGCGGCGCGGGCATGCAGTCATCAAAAAATACAACCCATAGGCCGTCGCGGCAGACAGTCAGGCCCGAGCTCTGTCGGGCGATGTCAGACAGACGAAGGTAGGCAAGCAGGTCGGAATGCCGGGAATATGCATAGGTTTTGATGCCGGTTAGCCGCATCACGCCCGAGAGCGGCACCGGCAACCGATCCACATGAAAGTCAATCAGCGCCTTCCACGCCGCATCCCTCGCCGCGAGATACCGGGCGTATAGACTCCTGATGCCGCCGGGCAACGATGGGACGCGGGCGACGCAGGAACCGGGGGATCAGCTAATGGTTAATCCACGGGGTCACTGTTTCTGTTGCGCAGTTCTTTGTCCATCAAGGGATTCGGCTTGATTTGGCTCAGGCGTTTGCCGCCGCGCTTGGAGCGGGCGGCGACGGGAAGCAGCACCAGGTTATCCTGTTGTTCCGCGGATATATACATCGCACTGACCATGTGACAGGCTTCCAGCGCGGCGATGGCGGTGGCGTTGGCACCATCGATCAACTCCGGCACGCTTCGGCGGGCGGCGGCGTCCAGCGCGTCGCGCAGGCCGTCAATGAAGCCACGAAAGGCGATCAGCGGGATGTCGCCGCATGGCGCACCGGCCTTGTAGTATTTGATGGCTGCTTCTAGAAGCGAAGCCACCTCTGTGGCGGTGGGAGCATCGTTTTCGGCGTGTTGCGCGAGGGTGGTGAACGCTGCTGCGAGGGCACCACTCATAGGCTTTCGTTCATATGTAACGCATAGAAGATAATCCAATGTGACGCCGTAAAAAGCAGCCAGGTCAATGCATGTTTTCATCGGAGGGGTTATGCCGTTTTCGTAGGATGAATAAGTGGCGCGGGAAACGTTCAAGGCGTCCGCGACCTCATCCTGCTTCATTTCTTTTTCCTTGCGCAACATCCGCAGGCGCTCTTTGAACGATTCCATATTGAGCCTCCCAATCTTTTCCTTATGTATTGTATCACATAATTGATTATCTTAGCATTCCTTGCAATAACGTCAGTAATTTTTGCGTGACGTATTGACATTCCAGTAATGCAAGATTATAATGCAAATATTCCCAGCATTATTAAAACACGTTGATGATCGTGTTAGTAGGGTGAAGAAGGCGATAACTGCAGGAAAAACCCGCCCCAGATGGCGGAAACAGAAGGGGGTATACTCATGGGCTATGTTCCGAATATACACACACAGATGGCAGGAGAAGTGGGCGACAAGAAGGGCGAAGAAGTGAATCCCTACATTGCAGATGAACGGAATTGGACCAGGGGACAGGGGGGAACCAATATCGGCTTCGCCGCGCGAGAGGCGTTTCTGCAGAACGGGTTCTTCTTTAGGGTTCTTCCGAGCGGTGAGAAGGTCATCGTTTCAATGCCCGGTACGGGCGGTGTTTGCACAGCGTACCGGGCAGATCATGGTGTATTGCTGCGAACCACCGAAAACTGGACCCCATCGAAAACGGATCTGATTATTGGGGACTGGCGTGTGGCGGGAAGTCTTGAAGAAGCTTTTTCGCAAGGATGAAACCAGGCTTGGCAAGAGCGGCGTCATCGAGTTCAAGAATGTGATCCACTTCAACGGAGATATTCGACAACTGGCCATTCATGTCGATGCCCAGAAGGAACCCGGTCTTAATCAGTGAGGTGACAGTTTGAGTAAGTTCCTCAGCAGAATCCTCCGCGAACGTACCCTGCAGACCGGAGATGTTGTAAAATTGGAAATCGTTTGCCGTTATGTACTCCGCGACCATCCACAGAATCAAGCGTTCATCGAGCCTTTCCATTCTGTTCCACCTACCTTTCGAGGCCAAGAATATCACACTTCGCGCAGAGTGTCCAGTAGATGAGGCGCGCAGGAAGAACCTGAGGCGGAACCGACGGTGAAGCACATTGGAACGACGTACATACATTTCGACAAGGAGGCTGTTATGAAAGCCAACGGCAACATCTACTACCAGGCCCGGATGCAGGCGGCGCAGCGAAACCCGCTTCACGCCAACCGAGAGCGCACGGCCTGCGAGATCTATGTAAGCCCAGAGGCGTTGGCGGACTATGAGAACGGGCTGACGGTGCCAGGCTGTGACGTGGTGCAGAAGATGGTGGAGGCCTACGGTGACCCGGACTTGCGCGGGGCGCATATCCGCGCCTTCTGCCCTCTTTTGCCGGATTACGGCGGGGAACAGGTGAGTGAGCTTGCGCGGGCGGCGCTGGGCTGGGCGGTGGCCTTCCAGAGCGCCCAGGAGATCGCGCTCAAGTTTGCTGCCGTCGCCCGCGACGGGCGCATCAGCGCCGACGAGCTGCCGGCTGCGCAGGCCATCCGGGCGAAGGCGGTAGAGCTTAGGCGCGTCATGGAGGAAACCGTGTCGGCCATCGACAAGGCCATTACGATGGATTAGGAGGGGGTACCGGTGGTCAAGCAGTATAAGGTGGAGACGCCGGAGCAGCTGTTGGTGCTGCACGGGATCAAACCCGAAGGGGACAACATGTCCATGAGGATGCTTTCGACGGTATGGCGGGCGGAGCGATCGCGCCGTGAGAAGGCAGGGCGGATTGATCTTGGCCCCATCGTGCGGGTGGTCGCGTCGTTCGAGACGGGACCGCGCGGATCGCGCAAATGCGAGATCATCAAAATCAACAGGGTAAGCGATATCATCGGGCGGCTGCCGTATTCCAAGGCTCTGGCGTACTGCCGCGAAAACCTGAAACAGGAGGGCTGATCATGGCATTCCGGACCATCCGAGACGCCGCCAAGGCGCTGGGCATCAGCGAAATGACCTTGCGCCGGGCCGTCCACAAAGGAGAGGTGCCCGGCCTGCGACTGGGCAACCGGTGCTGGTTGACCTGGACGTGGCGCATGACATCCTGACCAAGCCCGCGGGGATAGGCATAGAGGAGCTAAGCGAGAAGATCGGCCTCAATGTGTCCGCTATCCGGCGCGCTGTCCGCGAAGGGTGGCTACCTTATACGAAGCCAGGCAAGGCGTACCTGTTCAACGTTGAAGAGGTTCGGGCGGCGATCGATCGGCGTATCCGGGAACAGCCGAAGCACAAAAGATAGGGGGCGGGCGCTTGGACTTGCGGGATTTCCTCTCGCGCCTGCACGTTGACAGCGGGCCGAATGCCAGCGGCGAATACATGTGCCGATGCCCCGCGCACGAAGACCGAACGGCAAGCCTTTGCGTGACCGAGAAGGTGAGCGCAAAGGACGGCAAGCGCCGAATCTATCTCCACTGCCAGACGAACAAGTGCACGGTGGCCGACATCCTGGGCCGCATGGGCCTCAACATGAATGACCTGATCGTGGACCCGGACAAGCCCTCAGCGCCTGGCGCGGAGAAGCGAGCGGCGGGCACCGCACCCAGGGACGGCGGCGGGAAGAAGACGCGCGGTAAATTTGTATGCGCCTACTCCTACACCGACGAGGCCGGGAAGCTGCTCTTTGAGGCCTGCCGCTACCAGCGCGAAGACGGGGGAAAGACGTTCAGCCTTCGGCAGCCCGACCCGGACAAGCCGGGGGAGTGGAAGTACACCAAACAGGGCGTGCGGCTGGTTCTGTACAGACTGCCGGACGTGCTGGCGGCCATCAAGGCCGGGAAGCCCGTGTTTGTGGTCGAGGGCGAAAAGGACTGCGACAACCTGGCGGCGCTGAGACATGCGGCGACCACCAATCCGATGGGCGCTGGAAAGTGGGGTGCTGGGGATTATACGCCGTCGCTAAAGGGCGCGGACCTTTTCATCATCCCGGACAATGACGATGTGGGGCGCGATCACGCGCGGACGGTAGCGAGGGCAGCCGTCAAGGTGGCCAAGAGCGTGCGCCTTATGGACTTGGCCAAGGTGTGCCCGCAGCTGCCGCCCAAGGGCGACGTGACCGACATGTACCAGCTGATGGGCCGCAAGGCGGGCGACGAGGCCTTGCAAAAGGCCATGCGCGAGGCGGAAGCCGTCGTGGCAGATCAGGCTTCGCAGAGGGACGTTGCGGCTGAACACTACGGCAAGATTTTCGGGTACTGTGTGGACGGCGGGCGCATCTGCCAGGCGACCCAGGACGGGCCGAAGCCGTTGGCCAATTTCGTGGCACTGCCCCGCGCGGTGGTGACGAAGGACGACGGCGTGAACATAACCAAGGAAATGGTAATCGACGGTTGGAGCGTGAGCGGGGCGCCGCTCCCCAGAGTGCATATCAAGGCCAGCCAATTCACGGGCATGGGGTGGGTGGCGGAGTATTGGGACTTCGCGGCTTCTATCATGCCGGGCAATACGACCAAGGACAAAATCCGGTACGCGATCAGCGAGGTGGGGCGCATGACGGTGGAGCGGACAACGGAATACAGCCACACGGGGTGGCGGCAGATCGGCGGCAAATGGGCCTACCTGTTCCAGGGCGGCGCGATCGGCGCGGACGATGTGACCGTAGACCTGGGCAGTGGCCTTTCCATGTATCGCCTGGACGGTGGCGGCGCGGAGGGCTTCGATGCCATCACCACCCAGAGCGCAGCCGAGACCACGCTGCAATACCTGGACTGCGTGGCGGAGCACGTCGCCATCCCCGTGCTGGGTACGATGTTCCTTGCTCCTCTCCGAGAATTTCTGGCAGCCACCGGCGTGGCACCCGCCTACGCGCTTTTCCTTTTGGGCGGCACCGGCACGCGCAAATCAACCGCGCTGGCGTTGGCGCTCTCGCATTTCGGCAACTTTACGGCCAAGAGCTTACCGGCGTCCTTCAACGATACGGCAAACTTCATCCGTAAGAAGGCTTTTCTATTGAAGGATGCCCCCATCGTGGTCGACGATTACCACCCTGTGACCAGCCTGCAGGAGCGCAAGAAGATGGAAGCCACGGCGCAGAGCCTGGCGCGCGCCTTCGGCGACGGTGCGGAGCGTGGCCGCATGAAAAGCGACCTGACGCTGCAGGAGGCGATGCCGCCCCGAGGCGTCGCCATCATCAGCGGCGAGGATACGCCCGGCGTTGGGCAGTCCGGCCTTGCACGGTACTACATCGTGAATGTCGGCGCGGAGGACGTGCCCATCACCGACGAGCTGACGGCTATGCAGGAAATGGCCCGGATGGGCTACCTGCAGGCCAGCATGCGGGGGTACATCCAATGGCTGCTTGAAAGGGTGAACGAGCTTCCGAGTGCGCTGCACGACGATTTCCTGATGCTGCGTGCCGACGCCCAGGACCGGGCTAAGGGGCAGCACAAGCGGAGCCCGGAGACCATTGCGCACATGATGCTGGGGTACACGTATATGCTGCGGTACATGCGGTCCGTGGGGCTGCTAACTGACGAGGAAGAGCGGCAGCGACTTGAGGAGGCCTGGCGCACCGTGACGGCCAACAGCCAGCGCCAGGCGGAGGAGATGCGCGAGGAGCGCCCGAGCCGCATGTTCCTCTCCACCATCTCAGAGCTTCTTTCCAGCAAGGCCGCCGGCGTCAAGGACCTGACCATCGCGCCGGGAGACGGGAACGCGGGGCCGGGCACGCGGGACATGATCGGGTACATGGATGTGGATTTTTACTACCTGCTGCCCAACGTGGCTTATCGAGCGGTGGCGAAGCTCTGCAACGATCAGGGAGCAGCCTTCCCGCTGACATCCAAGATGCTGTACAAACAGATGCGCGAGGATGGCGTATTGACGCCGGAGACCATGACCGGCAGCACATCGACCAGGCCCAAGTGGGTGGACGGGCACTGTCAGCGGCTACTGTGGATTCCGCGGGTGCTGATCGACGGCCCGACGGTGACGAAGGAGCAACAGCAGATGGACTTTACGGCGTTGTCTGAGGACGACCCGGAGACGCCATTTTAGAGGAGGGTTATTTGATGTTCTGGAAGCGTCGCTTTGGGATGATAAAGCCCACGGAGCACAACTGCATGGCATGCGGCAACGTGTATTACTTTCGCGGGGTGAAGTTGGAGACGCTGTGCCCGGTCTGTCGTGGTGACCTTATGCCGAAGGGCTACGAATACCGCAGGTGGGCGTTTGGGGGCGGCATCATCTCGAAGATGCCAATTATCCCTGCTCCACCTTTACCGCCTAAGCGGGCCGAGGAATGCCAGAGCGTTAACCCGCCAAAGCCCGTGCCTTTGTCGGAGGTGAATCAGACTTGAAACCAGCACAACACCACTACGTGCGGGAGTGCTACCAGTGCGGCCGGCCGCTGGCGCCGGGCGAGACCTGCGGGTGCAGCCCGCTGGTGAACGGCCTACCGAAGGACGGCCTGAGGGCGAAGTGTCCGTGCTTCAAGTTCCGGAGCCGGTACCGCCTGTGGAACTACATTGTCTGCGGTGGCGAGGAGCGGCCCAGCAAGACGCCCTTCAAGGAGAGCGGGGACCGGGACGGGTATTACCGGATTCACTGCTGCGAGGACTTTCAGAACTGCGAACTGTATCAGCTGACGGAGGGGGAGGCAAAACCGTGAACGAGGATATGCGGGTGGTTTACATTGACCCAAACCGGCGGGCCCTGTACGTGGCGGAGATGCCGGACGGCATTTGGAGGGCGATGACCCAGAAAGGGACCGATGCTCCGCGGAAGCTGATCAGCAGTTATGTCAAGGCTGGCGGGTATGCCACCGAGGAGGAGGCGCAGCACGACCTGGACCTCTATGTATCCAATGCGCGCAACGGTAGCAGCTGGGCGCAATGGGACGTGCTGGTCAACGGCAAGAACGTCACGTGGGACGAGTACAGCGCCATGCACCGGGGCGAGCTGGCTGCCCCACCCACGGTGCCCGAGGCATCCATCGTGACGCTGCAGACGATCGAGTATCGCATCGCCATCCACATGCAAGGGGCCTACTCTGAAATGCTGGAAGTGGGGCGGTGCCTGGATGAAGCCAAGGAATCCGGACTGGTGCCCCACGGTCAATGGGAGGAATGGGTGCGCCGGAACACCGGGATGAGCGAGCGCCAGGCGCAAAAGCTGATGCAGGCTGCCCGCAGCGTCCACGCCGGCAGCGCCATGGAGCGCCTGCCCATCAGCAAGATTCAGGCTATCCTGACACTCCCAGAGCCGGAGCGGGAACCGATGGCCGAGAAAGCCGCCGGGGGAGATATGAGCCTGCGGGCGCTGCAGGAGGAAATCAGGCGGCTCAAGCTGGGGGCGGACGCAAAAGCCCAGAAGCTCGAAACACAGCTCAAGGCCGCAAAGCGGGATGCGGAGGCGTACCTGGCTGCAAAGCATAGCCTGGAGCGTGGCGAAAGGGACCTGCGCGACCAGCTTAAATTCCGTCGTGCCGACATCGACCGATTGGAAAAAGAGCTGGAAGATGCTAAGGCGGCGGCCCCGAAAACCGGCATCAGCCCAGAAGCCCAGGCCGAAATCGACCGGCTTACCGAGGAACTGCGGGACGCGGAGGCCTACGCGGAGCGGCAGGCGGAGGAGCGCCAGTCGGCACAGAGCGCGCTCCTGAGTACGCAGGCGCAGGCTGCGCGGGGAGAGACAAGCGCGGACGGCCTGAGGCTTACGGCCAGCGACATGGCTGCGGCGGTTCGGTCCTTCATCGGCGCGGTCGGCGTGATGCCGCACATGGGCATGGCGCTGGCCTGGGCTGGCGAGGCGGAGCGGCGGGACATGCTGCAGTACGTGGACATGGTGGCGGCCTGGGTGGACGGCGCGCGGCGGGCGCTGGGCACCGTCATCATCAGCGGTGACAGCGAGGAGGCGTCGTAATGGATCAGATGGATTTGTCGCGGCAGCCCGACCAGCTGCCCGCAGGGGTGGCCCAGGCGTTTGGCGAAATAGCGCAGGTCATGCGCGGGATGGCCGATATGATCCGGGCGACCAACGAGCGCATGACGGCGCTGGAACATCAGGTGCGCCTGCTCACCAAGGTGACGCCCGCCCAGGCCGGGGAGATCAATGCCGCCATCCGGGACCGTGCCGCCCAGCTGTGCGCGAGCTACCGGGCCTCCGGAGGCGAGAAGGCGACGGCCAACGCGATCCGGCGGGCGGTGCGGCTGCTGACCGGGGTGACGAGCATCCGGGAGCTGCCGCGATGCGAGTACCAGGTGGTCCTGCAGCAGGTGAGCATGTGGGACGATTACAAGGCCATGAAGGCCATCCGGGCGAAGGGGTCCGGGGCGCCTGGCGGAGACAACCGGTAAAAGCGTCCGCGCAGACGCTTTTGAGGAGGGTACATATGAAGGCGATCACGATTCTGCGCCGGTGCCGCGAGGCCGGCGGCGATATGAGCCGTATTTTTCAGCGTATTGACCGGCGGCGCGAGGCGATGCTGAATATCACGCCGCCAGCAGAGCATGACGGCGGTGGGCGTGGAACGTCCGAACAGGACAAGTTCGCGGCCCTCGTCGGCGACATCGACGGGTTGGAGCGCGCGGCGAAAGCGCGGCAGGACGCTTACCGCGTGGAGCTCGCGGCCGCCTGCGTGCTGCTGGATGCCCTCCCCGAGGCCGAAAGCGGCGTGCTGCACGAATACTACGTGAAAGGGCAGAAGGTCTCCGTCATCGCCCTGAAGAAGGGCTGCACAGACGGCTACATCCGGAAGGTAAAGGCGGAAGCGGAGCGGCTGCTATCTCAAATCCCGGAGGAGCGGGTGGTGGCCACCCTGCCCGCTTGGTACCTGCGCGAGGGTGGCAAGCCTTTGGACGCGCTGCTGACGGCCTGGGAGCGCCAAGGCACGGTCGAAAAGCGTGTGTAACAGGGCAGCTCACACGCTGCACAGGGCGGGACGCGGTTTGTCGAGCGCCGGAAGCGCCCTGTACACTTCCATACGCGCCGGGGCAAGGTTATCATGTAGGCTGACCAAAGGGGCGGACGCCATAGGAGCGTGCCGCTCCTTTTGGCATCAAAATGCGCCTTCGGGACGGTTCATGTGACCATGACGGATGATCGGAGGCCCCGCGCCCGGCATACCCCCGGCCCAGTTAGTCGGGGGGCGTAT
>JAEYPB010000030.1 GCA_023411175.1 Bacillota bacterium
CGCCCGGCGCGACGTAGCTGCTCATGGCGGCCGGCCAGGAGAGCAGCAGCATCGCGCGGCCGACGAGGGCCGGATTCATGAAATTGTAGCCCAGGCCGCCGAAAAACTGCTTGGCGACGATGATCGAAAACGCGCTGCCCACCGCGACGATCCAAAGCGGAACCGAAGGCGGCAGCGTAAGGCCCAGAAGAAGCCCTGTCACCACGGCGGAAAAGTCACCCACGCGGATGGGTTTTCGAGCGAACGCCTGCCAGAGAAACTCCGCGAGCACCGCCGCGGCCGTAGAAACCAGAAGCACCAAAAGCGCGGGAAGGCCAAAGTTGTATACGCCCAGCGCCGCGCAGGGTACGAGCGCCAGAACGACGTTGAGCATCAGCCGCGGCGTCGTAACCGGCGTGAGAACGTGCGGCGGGGTTGAAACGAAGTACTTCATTTCTTTCTCCTTTCCGCGATGATCTGGCCGCGGGCATCCCTGAACGCGGGCGCGAGCACGCGCCGCGCAGGGCAGATGTAAGAGCAGCAGCCGCAGAGGATGCAGTCCATCACGCCGATTGCCTCCGCGTCAGCCAAATGCTTTGAAAGGATGCGGGCTTCCATCTCATAGGGCATCAGGCCCGCAGGGCACACCTCGGCACAGCGCCCGCAGCGGATGCAGGGCGTGGGCTTGGGCGCTTCCTCCGGCGCGTATACGACGATGCCGCCTGCGCCCTTGGTGACGGGCATCTCGGGCCCTGATGCGCACATGCCCATCATCGCGCCGCCCATGACGATCTTGGCGCTCTTTTTAAGGCCGTCCGCCACGCCGCCGCAGAATTCTATGATCTCGCCAACCGTCGTCCCGATCGGGACGCGAAGGTTTGCCGGGTGTACGACGTGCCCGGTCACCGTGACGATGCGGTCAACCAGCGGCCTTCCCATTTCCACCGCATCCGCGATGGCCGCGGCGGATGCCACGTTCAGCACCACCACGCCCGCGTCGATGGGCAGCTTGCCGGAGGGCACTTCGCGCCCGGCGACCGCCTGAATCAGCTGTTTTTCGCCGCCCTGCGGGTAGCGGGTCGCAAGTTTCATGACCGATACGCCCGAGAGACCTTCGGCGCTCTTGCGCATCGCATCAATCGCGTCCTCTTTGTTGTTCTCAATTGCCACGACACCCTTGCCGGAGCCAAACGCGCGCATCGCGGCGCGAAGGCCCTTCAAAACGCGTTCGGGCTGCTCCAGCATCAGGCGGTGGTCGCTGGTCAGATGGGTTTCGCACTCCGCGCCGTTCAGGATCACCATCTCACAGAGATCGCCGCAGGGAATGCACATCTTGACGTGGGTCGGAAAGCCCGCGCCGCCCATGCCGCAAAGGCCGGCGTCCTGAATGGCGCTCAGAATTCCCGCAGGGTCGCAGGTCTCCACATCGCCAAGCGGGGTCGTCTCAGCCCACTCGTCCTTGAAGTCGTTTTCAATGGTGACACAGGCGGGCGCGCCATTCGACGCTTCGCGCACCTCTGTCACGACGCCGGATACGCTGGCGTGCACCTTTACGCCCAGCGGCCCGACTGCCTCCGCGATCAATTGCCCGATCAAGACATGTTCCCCGGCCTTTACGATGGGGTTGGAAGGCGCGCCCACGTGCATGTTCATCGGGATGCGGACGGATTTGGGCGCAAAAATCTGCACCGCAAGGTCTTTGGTCGGCTTCTTACCCGAGGAAATCTCCCCCAGCGGGTGTACGCCGCCCCAGAATCTGCTCTTCATCTTTTCCTCCTGTACGGCGCTAGCCGTTCACGCCGGTCAGCAGTGTCTTCATGAATTCGGCACACTGATTGACGCCGCTTACCACCGCGTTGGTTGTAATGGTCGCACCGCTGATCGTATCGATGGCGGATGCCCCCTCGCCCACCGGCGTTTTAAGTCCCGCGAACTGGTCGGTAAAGGCGGGTTCCTGCGCCTTCGCGCCGAGGCCTGGGGTTTCGCTAAACGCCGCGCCGCCGACGCTGACGCCGGTCAAGGCGCCGCTTAAATCCATGCCGACGATCAGTTCGATGGGGCCGCCATAGCCCTTGACGGTGGCCTGCGCCACATAGCCGACGGTCTGGCCGCCCGCCTTGCCCTCGTAACAGTTGTCAATGCCGCTGTCCGCGGCGACCTCGACCTGCGTAAACGATTCGGCCGCGCCGAGCACCGCACGCTGCGGGCTATCCCCTGTAGCCGTATCCTCCGGCTGCGCCTGCGCGACCTCCGGCGTGCTCTCCGGCTGTGCGGCCTGCTGCGGCTGCGCGGCCGGTTGAGCCGATACGCCGGGCAGTGTCTTCATGAAATTGGCGCACTGATTGACACCGCTCACTACTGCGTTGGTTGTAATGGTCGCGCCGCTGATGGTATCGATGGCGGAAGCCGCCTCACCCGCGGCGGGCACATCCGCAGTCTCACCGGCGGAGGTGGCGCTGGAGGTGGCGTCGCTCCCATTTGTGCCCACAGGCGTCTTGAGACCGGCGAACTGGGCCGTAAACCAGTCGTCCTGCGCCTTCGCGCCGAGGCCCGGGGTTTCGTTGAACTGCGCGCCGCCGACGCCAATACCGGTCAAAGCGCCGCTTAAATCCATGCCGACGATCACCTCGACGGGGCCGCCGTAGCCCTTGACGGTGGCCTGCGCCACATAGCCGACGGTCTCGCCGTCCGCCTTGCCTTCATAGCAGTTGTCGATGCCGCTGTCCGCGGCGATCTCAACCGGCACAAACGAATCCGCCGCGCTGAGCGCGGTGCCCTGCGGGGTATCCTTGCCGAGCACGCCCTCCGGCTGCGCGAAGACCTGCGTGACAAAGTGGGTCGAGACCAAGAGAAGGGCGGAAACCACCACGACCAGCGCCACCGACGCCCAAACCGGCATTTGCTTTTCCATTGCTACGCCTCCTTGATATTAGGGTTCATCCACGATCAGCGCTTTCGCGCCATCGGTCATGCCGACCGTTCCATCCGTCCGGATGAAGATCGCGTCCACCCCTTCGTACTGTTTGATGAGCTCCAACCCTTTTTCCTCCCCCAGAATATAGGCGGCGGTTGACAGCGCATCGCCTATGGCGGAGCTCTTGGAGAGGATCGTGACGGAATCCAGCCCGGCATTCACCGGCCAGCCGGTCCTGGGATCGAGCAGATGGTGGTAACGGATGCCGTCCAGGATAAAGTAGCGTTCGTAGTTGCCGCTGGTAACCACCGAAAGGCTCTCACCCCGGAGGGTAAGCTTGTTAACGCCGCTTTCGGCCTTCGGGTCCTGAATGCCAACCACCCAGGGCTGGTCATCCGTCGCGCGTCGGCCGATTGTCACCACGTTTCCACCCAGGTTGATGAGCGCGCTGGCGATGCCCCTGTCTCTGAGAAACTCCGTCAGCCTGTCCGCGATATACCCCTTGGCGACGCCGCCAAGATCAAGGCCCATATCGTCGGGCAGCGTTACGGTGTTTCCGTCAACCACGAGTCTTCGGTAATCCACGCGGCCGGCCGCTTCCTTCAGCTTTTCCGCGTCGGGCAGTACGGTCGTCTCGCCAGAGAAATCCCAGAGGGAGGATTCCGGTTCAATGGTCGGGTCGAACGCGCCCCCGGAAGCTTCGCTCACGTCCAGGCCTGTCGTGAGCATTTTCACCGTCTCCGCGGACACATCGACCGGGCCGGACTCCTCATTGATGCGCCAGACGTCGCTGCCCGAAACCGTTCGGGAGAACAGCTTTTCGTACCGGGCACACTCATCCAGCGCCTCCTTGAGCACGCTGTCGTCGTCGGTGAAGGCCGAAAGGGTAATCACCGTATCAAAATAAAAACCGACCGCCGACTTTTTCTCCGGCGCCTTCGCTCCCCCGCAGCCGGTGAGGAGAGCGAGCGCAAGGCAGAGCGCGAGTATCCTCTTTTTTATCTGGTCCACCCCGATTTCTCCAATGCCGCGTTTACGTATTTTGCCGCAATTCCGGTAACCAATCCCGTGACGGCGGAAAGACCCATGTACAGCGGCAGTACCGCGAGGAGCGCCTGGGTTTTAAGCATCCACGCGGCGACCCCGAGCTGCCCCGCGATGTGGAGTAGCGCGCCGACTACCGAAACCCCCGCGATGGAAAGCCCCTTTACGCGCTTGGCGCCGTACATGCCGATGAGGCTGAGCACCCCGCCCGCAAGGCTGTAAAGCATCGCGAGGCCGTTCAGGTACACCAGCCCCGAGATGAATACCTTGATGACCATCAGCGCCCACGCGGCCTTGGGGCGCATCAGGTAGATGGCGTAGAGCAGCACCGTGTTCGCAAGGCCCAGCTTGACGCCCGGCACGGTGGATACCGCCGGAATCATGCGCTCGATGTAGGAGAGCACCAGCATCACCGACGACAAAAGCGCCATACGCGTAAGTGTCTTAACGCTCATGGCCCCTCCGTCAGCTGGATCGAAACGCCATTTGGCAGGCATACGATCCAATCGCCCAACGGGCGGCTGTGCCGGCTCTCGTCCGTCACAACGCCCTGATGCACGCAGTCCTGATTGTGGCACGAGGAAAATGCCATCTGAACGCCGCCGTCCCTGATCTCGATCACATTGACCCTTCCGTCACCCTGATCGACGCGAATGCTCCGGGGCTCGTCCAGCGGCACATGTTCATAAGGCTCGTCGCCGCTGCCGACGTACACGTTCACATAGGTGGCGCTGGCTGTCTTCGTTCGCCCGAAAACAAAATAAAGAACCAGCGCCAGCGCGATAACCGCCAGCGCAAGCAAAAGATCCCGACCCGTCATTGGCCCTTTTCGTTTCGCATCCGTCATATCGGTAGTATTTTATCAGATCGTCCCCCGGAATGCAAGACGGCGGAGCCCTCGACGGGCGGGTGTATTCATTATTTGGGGCTTCGACAAAAAATTTAACTACTTCGATTCGCCCTGAGCGCAGCCCTTCCGGTCAATCCAACTGACGCCGAGGCAGCCGCGCCCCAGGTGAATGCCGAGCACCGGGCCGACAGGCCGCTTCTCCGCCCGGTGTCCCTTGAGCTCTACGCGGGCTTTCAGCTGCTCCATCTGCTCGTCGGCGAGGAACCCCTCCACCAGGCAGTCACAGGACTCTTTCGGAAGGCTGTCGGTCAGCGTCTTCAGCTGATTGCCGCGCCCTCGGACGACGCCGGTGGCGATGATCGAGCCATCCACGCACTTCAAAACCGGCCGGATGTTGAGAATGGTCGAAATGGACAGGCGCACCCCACCCAGTCGGCCGCTTCGCCGAAGCGGCGCGATGTCGTCCACCGTGAAGGTGATCCGGACGCAGCCCTTGAGCGCGTTCAGCGCCGCCACTGCCTCGGAAAGCGTCGCGCCCTCGTCCAGAAGCCGCCGCGCCTCGCGAACCATCAGGTACAGCCCGCCGCTGGTGGTGAGGGAATCCACCACCTGTACGCGCTCCGGCGCCAGATCCCTCGCGGCCATGCTGGCGTTGCCGAAGGTGCCGCTCAGGCGCGAGGAGATAGTCAGACACAGCACGTCCGCGCCGGACTCCAGAAGCTCCATGAAGACGCCCATGAACGCGGCGTAACTGGCCTGCGAGGTGCGCAGGCGCTCCATGTTGTCGTCCACGAGGTGCTCGAAATCGCCATTCTCGTCCATGTAGCCCTCATGGTAGGTCTGCTGCCCGGACAGGCTGTAGGTCATGGGCACGACGGTGACGCCCATCGCTTCCGCTTCCTCCCGGAACAGGTGGGCCGAGCTGTCGGTCACGATCGCGATCATAGCGCCTGTCCTCCGATGCTTCTGAATTTCGAGTACCGCTGCGCCGTCAGCGCCGCGGCGTCCATGCGCGTGTAGTTTTCGATGGTTTCAGCAAGCTGTCGGCCAAGCCGTTCGTTCAGCGCCTCCGCGCCGCCCTCCTCGAACACCCGCTCGACCACGCCGAGTTTCAGAAGATCCTGCGCGGTCAACTTCAGGCATTCCGAGGCCTCCTTGACGCGCTTCGCATCCTTCCAGATGATCGAGGCCGCGCCTTCCGGCGAGATCACGGAGTACACCGCGTTTTCCAGCATCCACACCTCGTTGGCCGCGGCCAGCGCCAGAGCGCCGCCGGAGCCGCCCTCGCCGATGATGACCGATATGACCGGCACCCGGAGCCCCATCAATGTGGCGATGGACTGGGCGATGGCCGGGCCCTGTCCGCGCTCTTCCGCGCCGATGCCGCAGTAAGCGCCGGAGGTGTCCACAAAGCAGACCACCGGCCGCTTGAACTTCTCAGCCATCAGAAAGTGACGGATGGCCTTGTGGTACCCTTCCGGGTGCGCCGAGCCGAAGTTGCGCTTGACGCGCTCCTGGGTGTCGCGCCCCTTTTCGATGCCGATCACCGTGACCGGGCGGCCGGAAAGGCGCGCGATGCCCGCCACGATGGCCCGGTCGTCCGCGTAGCGACGGTCGCCGTGCAGCTCCACAAAGTCCTCAAAGAGCGCGTGGATGAAGTCCATCGAGGTCTGCCGTCCCTTTGCCCGGGCCGCCTGTACGCGGCTGTACGCGTCCATCAGCACACCTCCCCATGCAAGGACAGGAGGCTCGAGAGCAGTCCCTTCAGTTCCCGCCTGTCCGAAATGATGTCCACAAATCCTTTTTCCAGTTGGAACTCCGCCCGCTGAAAGCCCGGCGGCAGCTTCTGCCGGATCGTCTGCTCGATGACGCGGGGCCCCGCGAAGCCGATCAGCGCCCTGGGCTCGGCGATCAGGATGTCGCCGAGGGTGGCGAAGCTTGCGTCCACGCCGCCGGTGGTCGGGTCGGTCAAAACCGCGATGTAGAGAAGCCCCGCCCGGCTGTGCAGTTCCACCGCACCGGAGGTCTTGGCCATCTGCATCAGCGACAGGATGCCCTCCTGAACCCGCGCGCCGCCTGAAAGCGTAAAGCCCACAACCGGCAGCCGCTTTTCTGTTGCCAGCTCAAAAAGGCGCGTGATTTTTTCGCCCACCGCCGTGCCCATGGAGCCCATCATGAAGTTCGGGTCCATCGCGAAGACGGCGCAAGGAATTCCGCCGATGGACGCGGTGCCCGTCAGAACGCCCTCAGCCTCTCCACTTAACGACCTGGCCTTTTCCAGCTTGTCGTCGTACTCGGGAAATCCCAGCCGGTTGATCGACGAAAGCGCGGCGTCAATCTCCCGAAAGCTGTCCCGATCGACGGTGATCGCGATGCGCTTTCTTGCGGGCAGGCGCATGTGCGCGCCGCATCGGCGGCACACATAGAACGCCTCCTCCAGTTCCGCGTCGGTGGCGCGGTTTTTGCAGCTGGGGCACTCGTTCAGCGCCTGAAACGCCCTGTTCTCGCCCTCCAGCGCATTTTTCGGTTTTCCAAACAAATATTTGGGCAGCATTTATCGTTCCTCCAGGAAGGATGTGGTGTAGCGCCCGTCTAAAAACGCGTCCTCGCCGATCAGGTCCTGCTGGAGCTCGCCCGTGTGGTCGATGCCCTCGATGACCATCTCGCACAGCGCGGCGCGCATCTTGCGGATGGCCTCGGCGCGGGTTGCGGCGTACACGATCAGCTTCCCAACCATCGAATCATAGTAGGGCGGCATCTGGTAGCCCTGATAGAGCGCCGTATCAAACCGCACCCACGGGCCGCCGGGGATGTGCAACAGTTCAATCTTCCCGCAGGAGGGGCGGAAATTCTCCGCCGGATTCTCGGCGTTGATGCGGCACTCGATGGCGTGGCCGCGGATGCGCACGTCGCTCTGCGAGAAAGGCAGCGGCACGCCCGCCGCCACCCGGATCTGCCACTTGACCAGGTCCACCCCCGAGACCATCTCGGTCACCGGATGCTCCACCTGAAGCCGGGTGTTCATCTCCATAAAGTAGAATTCGCCGGTCTGGGTCATCAGAAATTCGATGGTCCCCAGCCCTTCATAGTTGACAGCCTGGGCGGCCTTCGTCGCCGCGCGGGTCAACTCTTCTCGGATGCCTGGGGATACAGTGGGCGCGGGGCTCTCCTCGATCAGCTTCTGATGCTTTCGCTGGACAGAGCAGTCCCGCTCGCCCAGACAAACGATGTTGCCCTCCTGGTCGCCCAGCACCTGCACCTCGATGTGTTTGACGCGGGTCAGGTATTTTTCAAGGTACACCCCGTCGTCTCCAAACGCGCCCCGGGCTTCGGCCTGCGCCGCCTGAAACGCGCGTTCCACGTCCTCGATCTTTTCGATCAGGCGGATGCCGCGCCCGCCGCCGCCCGCACGCGCCTTGATGAGCACGGGAAGCCCCGCCTTTTCCGCCTCGGCACGGGCTTCAGCCGCGCCTGCGATCAGGTCGCAGCCGGGCACGATGGGGACGCCCGCCTCGCGCATGGTGCGCCGCGCCTCGTCCTTGTCGCCCATCCTGCGGATGGTATCGGCCGACGGGCCGATGAATTTGATGTGGTGTTCCGCACAGCGCCGGGCAAAAGCGGCGTTTTCGGACAAAAGGCCGTAACCGGGGTGGATGGCCTTTGCGCCGGTCACCAGCGCGGCGGAGAGGATTCTGTCCATGTTGAGGTAGCTGTCGCGCGCGGGGGGCGGCCCTATGCAGACGCTCTCGTCCGCCAGCGACACGTGCAGCGCGTCGCGGTCGGCCTCGGAGAACACCGCGACCGTCGAGATGCCCATCTCCTTGCAGGCGCGGATCACGCGCACCGCGATTTCGCCCCGGTTCGCGATCAATATTTTTGGAAACACAATGTAGCCTCCTGCGGGGGCATTCCGGCGGGAATGCCGGGTGTAGTGGGGCTCACGCGATGATGAACGTGAATTCGCCGGATGCCGCGAGCTCGCCGCCGACGCGCGCCTCGCCCGCGACCACGCGGACGTTCATCTTGCTGCGCAGAAGCGTCGCGCGGGTCTCGACCAGATCGCCGGGCTTCACCTTTCGGCGGAATCGGGTCTTGTCGATGCCGGCGTACATGGGCGTGCCGCCGCCGATGGCCTCCTGAAAGAGGACGCAGGACGCCTGGGCGATCAGTTCGCACAGCACCACGCCCGGCACCACAGGGTTTCCGGGAAAGTGTCCGTCCAAAAACCATTCGTCGCCGCGCACCCGGTATTCTCCCCTGGCCGCGCCTTCCCCGTCCACCGTAACCTCGTCCACCAGCAGCATCTTACCCCGGTGCGGGAGGATCGCTTCAATTTCATGTCTGTTCATATGGAGCCTCAGTAGAGCTTGAACAGCGTCTGGCCGAATTCGACCACGGAGCCGTTCTGAATGCAAACGTCGACGATCTCGCCATCATGGCTGGCGGTGATCTCGTTCATCAGCTTCATCGCCTCGACGATGCACAGCACGTCGCCCTTTTTGACCTTGTCGCCGACCTTTACGAAGGGCTCGGCGTCCGGCGCGGGCGAGGCGTAGAAAACGCCCACCAGCGGAGATTTTACCTCGATGATGTCGTTGAAGTCAACCCCCACGTCCGCCTGCTTCTCAGACGCGGCCGCCGGCTGTACAGCGACCGCAGGCGGCGCCTCAACGGGCGGCAGCGGCGCGGCACAGGCCGAGCACTCCAGCCGGACGTGGTATTCGTTTTCAGAAACCTCGATGGCGCTCAGGCCGTTCTGCCTTAAAATCTGCGCCAATTCTCTGATTTGCCTGACGTTCATACGCACCTCCTGATGGCAAGGACCCCGTTGTGCCCGCCAAATCCCAGCGAAATCGAAAGTGCCATGTCGATGACCGCATCCCGCGCGGCATTCGGCACGTAGTCAAGGTCGCACTCCGGGTCCGCTTCCTCCAGATGAATGGTGGGCGGAACCCTGTTTGAATTCAGCGCCAGCACCGATGCGATCAATTCGGCGGCGCCCGCCGCACCCAGCATGTGGCCGGTCATGGACTTGGTGGACGAGATGAGCGCCTTGCGGGCCGCGTCCTCGCCCAGCGCCTTTTTGATGGCGAGCGTCTCCAGCTTGTCGTTGAGCGGCGTGCCGGTGCCGTGGGCATTGATGTAGAGTTGCCCGCCGGTGCCGCCCGCTTCCCGAAGCGCCTGAGCGATTGCGCGCGCGCCGCCGACGGCCTCGGGGTGCGGCGCGGTAATGTGGTGCGCGTCGCAGGTGTTGCCGTAGCCAACGACCTCCGCAAAAATCTTCGCGCCCCGCGCCTTTGCGCCCTCGTAGGTTTCCAATACCACCGCGCCCGCGCCCTCGCCCATGACGAAGCCGGTGCGGCGCGCGTCAAAGGGCAGCGACGCCCGCTCGGGGTCGTCGGTCTCGCAGAGCGCCTTGCAGCTGATGAAGCCCGCGACGCCCATCGGCTCAATCGTCGCCTCGGAGCCTCCCGCAATGACGGCGTCCGCATAGCCGTGCCGGATCGCGCGGTACGCCTCGCCGACGGAGTTCGTGGAGGTGGCGCAGGCGGTGACCACCGGCAAGCTGGGACCCTGGGCGTTAAAGCGGATCGCGATGTTGCCGGAGGCGATGTTCGAGATCATCATCGGAATGTAGAGCGGCGACACGCGGTTCGGGCCGCGGGTGAGCAGCTTCTCGGTCTCCGCGACGAAGGTGTGCATGCCGCCGATGCCGCTGCCCATGTACACGCCCAGGCGCTCCGGCTCGACCGCGCCGACAATCCCGCTCTCGCTGACGGCCTGTTGCGCCGCCGCCATCGCATACTGGGTGAAAAGGTCCATCCTGCGGGCCTCGCCCCTGTCGGTGCCGTAGGCTTCCGGGCTGAAGCCCTTGACCTCCGCGGCCACCTTTGCCTTGAAATCCGCCGCGTCGAAGCGGGTGATGGGGCCGATGCCGCTCACCCCCGCGAAGAGATTTTCGCCAAATGTCCTGATATCGTTTCCGACGGGCGATATGACGCCCATGCCGGTGATGACCACACGGTTCACGTTGAACCCCTCCCTACATGTACAGGCCGCCGTCGACCTGAAGCACCGCGCCGGTGATGTAGGACGCCGCTTCGCCCGCCAGGAACGAAACTGCCTCCGCAACCTCCTCCGCCGTGCCGATGCGCCGAAGCGGTACGGCCTTCAGCGCATCGGTCAGCACCTCTTCCTTCATGGCGGCGGTCATTTCCGTCTTCACAAAGCCCGGCGCCACCGCGTTGACGGTGATGCCCCGGGCCGCAAGCTCCCGCGCCAGCGTCTTGGTCAGGCCGATCATGCCCGCCTTCGCGGCGGCGTAATTGGCCTGACCGGCGTTGCCCATGAGCCCCGCCACCGACGAAACATTGATGATGCGCCCCGCGCGCTTTTTGATGAAGTCCGGCATCACGGCCTTCGCCACGAGGAACGCGCCGGTCAGGTTGACGTCCACCACGCGGCGGAAGTCGTCCTCGCGCATCCGCATCGAAAGGCCGTCCTGGGTGATCCCGGCGTTGTTGACCAGGATGTCGAAGGGCCCCAGCGCGCTTCGGGCTTCGTTCACCGCGCGGGCGACGGCCTCGCCGTCCGATACGTCGCAGGCGTATGCCTCCGCGCGGACGTTCAGCGCCCGGATTTCTTCAAGGGTCTCCTGGGCCGCCTGCGCATTTCCGGCGTAGAACAGCGCCACGTCCGCACCCAGCGCGGCCAGCTTCAGCGCCACCGCCCGGCCGATGCCGCGGGTGCCGCCCGTAATGAGCGCAATTTTCCCTTTCATGAAACCCTCCCCTTGAGCGCGGCGAGCCCTTCCAGCCCGCCGACCGGAATGGCTTCGACGAGTGGATCGATCTTCAGGATCAGCCCGCTCAGCGTGTTGCCCGGCCCTGCTTCGACGAAGAGGCGTACGCCCTCCGCGATCATGTGTTCCACCGTTTCCTGCCACCGGACGGGCGAGGAAATCTGCCCGGACAGGGTGTCCGCCTCCTGACCCATGAGGTAAGGCCGGGCGGTGAGGTTCGCGTAGAGCGGCATCGCGGGGGCAGAGAACCTTGTCCCCGCCAGCGCGGCCCGCATGCTTTCCGTCGCCGGGCGCATGAACGGCGAATGAAACGCGCCGGATACGTTCAGCCGGATCGCCCGTCCGCCTTCGGCGCGCGCGGCGGCGACGAGCGCTTCCGTCTCCTGCGCGCACGCGACGACCGTCTGACCGGGGGCATTGAAGTTGACCGGATAGGCTTCGTTAAGGCCCCGGCAAAGCTCGGCCACCTTTTCGGCCGGCAGCTTGACCACCGCGAACATCGCGCCGGGGTGCTTCTCCGCCGCGTCCTGCATAAGTTTTGCGCGCTTCAAAACCAGCCGGAACGCCTCCTCAAAGGTGAGTATCCCGGAAAACGCGGCGGCGGCCATTTCGCCCAGAGAAAAACCTGCGGCGAAGGCGGGCTGTCCTGCGATTTCCCGCGCCGCGACCGCGCAGGCATAGTCCACGAGAAACAGGCAGGGCTGCGCGTTGATGGTCTGGGCCAGTTCCTCCGCCGGGCCTTCGAAGCACTGCTTCAGCGTGCCGGGGCGGATGGCCTCGGCGCGGTCGAAGTACGGCCGCACCGAGTCGATGTTTTCATAGAGATCCTTGCCCATGCCGGGCGCCTGGGCGCCTTGACCGGCAAAGACAAACGCTATTCTGTCCATTGCGTCGCCTCCGAGAACAGCTTCCGGGCCTCGGTCAGAATGGTGTCGATGATCTCGGCGGCGGGCTTAATGTCGCAGACCAGACCCGCGATCTGCCCGGCCATGAAGGAGCCGCGTTCAAGGTCCCCTTCGACGGCGGCCATCCGGAGAGAGCCTGTGCCGAAAGCCTCGATTTCCTCGTTGGTGATGCTGGAATCGTACTCCATGCGCCCAAGCTGCGCGCTGAACAGGTTTTTGAGCACCCGAACCGGGTGTCCCAGCCGCTTTCCGGTGACCTGGGTATCGATGTCCTTGGCCTTTACGACTTTTTCCTTGTAGGCGTCATGGATGCGACACTCGGTCGCGCATAGAAAGCGGGTGCCCATCTGCACGCCCTCCGCGCCCAGCATGAACGCCGCCGCAAAACCGCGTCCGTCCGCGATGCCCCCCGCGGCGACGACGGGAATCGAAACCGCCTGCGAGACCTGCGGCACCAGCGCCATCGTGGTGGTCTCCCCCACATGCCCGCCGGATTCGCAGCCTTCGGCAATGACCGCCGTCGCGCCTTCGCGCTCCACGCGCCGGGCGATGGCGACGGAAGGCACCACCGGCACAACCTTGATGCCGGCGGGAACCCAGTCCTTCATGAATTTTCCGGGAAGCCCCGCGCCGGTGGTCACCACCGGCACCTTCTCCTCGAGCACAATCCGCGCCACCGACTCGACGTAGGGGCTCATCAGCATTACGTTGACGCCAAAGGGCTTCTCCGTCATCGATCGGCACAGCCGGATCTGCTCGCGCAGGTATTCGCCCGGCGCGTTCATCGCGCTGATGATGCCCAGTCCGCCGGCATTTGAAACCGCCGCGGCCAGGTACGCTTCGCTGACCCAGGCCATGCCGCCCTGAAGCACCGGCTTTTCAATGCCCAGCGCCCGGGTTACTCTGGTGGTCATTTACTTCGTCCCCTCGATGCGGTTGACCAGGTCCTGTACGGTCTTGTCGGTGGCGTCCAGTTCGATGGTCATGGAGAATTCGTCCTCCAGCTTCATGGCCATCTCCGCCACATCCAGCGAGTCGAAGTCCAGCTCCGCGAAGGTGCTCTCCGGCTTGATGGAAGAAATGTCGATGCCCTTGTACTCTGAGAGCGCCTGCGCAACCTTTTCAAACGTCATGTGAATGTCCTCCAAATAAATTTTAGAATATGTGATGGCTGTTGCCTTGCGGCCTTAAGGGTTCCACCGGATGAGGCACGCGCCGGTCACGAGGCCCGCGCCGAAGGCGGACATCGCGAGAACCTGCCCGGGCTTGATCGCCCCCGCGCGGTTCAACTCATCCAGCAGGATCGGCAGCGTCGCCGACGAGGTGTTGCCGTAGCGTTCGAGGTTATGGGGGAATTTCTCGGGCGGTTGCGCGAGCCTTGCGCGAACCGCCTCGACGATGCGAAGGTTTGCCTGATGTAAAAGGAAGAAGTCGACATCACCCGGCTCCATGCCGTTTTCGGTGAGCAGCGCCCGGATGTCCTCGGCGGAGGCGGACACCGCGAAGCGGTACACCTCCTGCCCGGCCATGTGCAGGTAATCCTGCGCCACAGGGTTTTGTTCAAAGGGGCTGTTGCCGGTGGCGGCGCACATGTACAGCGGCATGCTGCCGCCGTTCGCGGTAAGACGCGTCGAGAGAAGCCCTTCGCCGCCGTCCACCACCACCGCGCCCGCGCCGTCGCCGAACAGCACACATTCCTCGCGGCGCGTCCAGTCCACAATGTGGCTCATGGACTCGGCGCAGACGATCAGGATGCGCCCTGCCTTTCCCGCGCGGAGGTACGCGTCGGCGAGATCCAGCGCGTAGACGAAACCGGCGCACGCGCCGTTTACGTCGAGGGCCGGACAGGACGCGCCCAGGTCTCGCTGTACGATGCAGGCGAGGGCGGGGGTCACCCACTCCCCCTGCAAGGTGGAGCAAATGATGAAATCGATCTCCCCCGCGCCAATCCCCGCGGCCTCGAGCGCAGCCTTCGCCGCGCGGGACGCGAGATGGCTCAGCGCTTCATCGCCGAGAACCCTGCGCTCCCGGATGCCGGTGCGCGTGGAGATCCATTCGTCGCTGGTGTCGAGAAATCCGGTCAGCTCCTGGTTGGTCACAACTCTGGACGGCAGCGCGCTGCCGGTGGAAAGAATTCTCAAGAATCTGCGCCTCCATCGGGAGATTTAGGCATGAGCTCCAGCGCCCGCTTTTCAAAAAACTCATTGAGCGCCTTCAGGCCGTGGAGCAGCGCGGCCTTTTCCGCTTCCGGAATGCTGCGGCCCACGGCACGCACCATCTGCCGGTGAAAGAATCGGTGGGAGATGTCGGCGCGGCGGCCCAACTCGGTCAGCCTCACGTAGATGCGCCGCCCGTCCCGCTCGCAGCGGGCCTTGTGGACGAACCCCTTCTTCTCAAGGCGCTTGACCATCATCGTCACCGACGGCGGCGAAATATCCAATGCCTGGGCGATGTCGGTGATCGTGCGGCCGTCCGGTCCGCCGTCCCCGATGGCCTCGATGGTGTGCATCTCGCTGATGGACAGGTTATCGCCGCTGAGGCTTACCAGCATGGCCTCCTCGATGGCCTGCACAGAGCGGTAGGTGTTGACCAGCATCTCGTTGAGCTGGGTGGAAAAAGGATCCATGCCGCACCCCGTCATTTAATTAGTCTAACTAATTATATGAACCGGATATTCCTTTGTCAAGGGTTTGAAAAAGGCACCGATGTTAATTTCGGAAGCGCCGCGCCGGTTGAAGGCGGGCCCGGAATATGGTATGATTCGGCTGAAACGAACGAAAAGGGGCGCTGTACATGGCGAAAACCTGCTGGATAGCCGGCGCGGGCGAATGGGCGGGGGTGCTGCCCCCCATTCCGGCGGGCGACATGGTCGTCGCGGCCGACGCGGGTTACGAAGCGCTCACCCGTCTCGGCGTCCGGGTTGACCGGGTGGTGGGCGACTTTGATTCGCTGGGCGCGGCGCCACAGCATCCCGATGTCGAGATACACCCGGCGGAGAAGGACGAAACCGACATGATGCTGGCGGTGCGCGTCGGTCTTGACGCGGGATGCCGGGAATTCCGCATCTACGGCGGGCTGGGCGGGCGGCTGGACCACAGCTTCGCCAACCTGCAGACCCTCGTTTACCTCGCCCGTCGGGGCGCGCGGGGCTGGCTGATCGGAAGAGACGCCGCCGTCACCGCCGTATCAAACGGTGAGCTTCGCTTTTCGATAAGCGCCAAAGGCACGGTTTCGGTGTTCACCGCAGACGGAACCGCCCGTGGCGTGACGCTGGAAGGGCTGAAATACCCGCTTCACGACTACGCCATGACCGCGGACGTGCCCATCGGCGTCAGCAATGAATTTACAGGAAATCCATCCCGCATCGAGGTACGGGACGGCGCGCTGATCGTAATGGCGGGCGAAGGCGCGCCCGGGTGGCTCGAAGCGGACGCGCGGTGACGCGCGGCAACCTTCCCGCCCTCAGGCGCTTTCCACGACGTGCTTGAAGTTGTCCAAAATAGCCTGCCAGCCCGCGCGCTGGAAATCCGGATCGTTCTCCCCTTCTGCCTCGAAGGTTTCCGCTACGCGCGCAGCCGACGGGCCGATGGCTTCAAACGACGTGTGCGTCATGCGCCCGTCATCGAGCTGGCTCACAATGCGCTCGCCCGGAACCACATCGGTATACGTTCCGGAAAAATCGAAAGCCGCGCTGCCATCCCGCGCCGCCATCGTGTAGACGAAGCGTCCGCCCACCCGAAGGTCGTTAAACGCCTGGGGGCAGTGCCAGCCGTCCGAGGCGGCGTTCCACTTCACGACATGCTCCGGCTTGTTCCAGAATTCCCAAACCCGCTCCAGGGGTGCGTTGACCTCGGCGGTTATCGTGATCGGCAAAAAGGCAGCCCTGTTTTCTTCGCAGACTGCTTTCAGCGCTTCGAGGGCGACGGTCCACGGCCTGTCGAACATGTCGAAAAACTCCTCGCCAATCTCCGCATCCACGGTAAAGCGCGTGGAATTTCCATCGATCGCCTCCAGATGATAGCTTTCATAGGCGGGTACCCACTTGCGAGCTTCCTCGCTGGTATAGTCCTCCACGCCATCGGTTATGAGGCCCTGATGCCGAATCGTAATGGTCTTCAGGTGTTCGCTCGCGGTGATCTGGGATACCATGCCCATCCGGCGGCCTTCCTCGTCGACCATCAGAAACCGTATCGCGTCTCCCTCGTGCCATCCGCCTTCAAAGTAGGAGCCTTCGGCAAAGGCCGACGTCCACAATCGGTACTTAGCAACGTTGATGATCGCCGCCCACACCGCCTCCCGGGGCGCCCGTATGTCGATGGACTTTAGGATTTTCCTCATGCTTATCCTCCATTCTATCCGCCGCTCAAATGCCGTCCGCGCCTTCCGCCGTCTGGCGCAGTCTTTATTGGTTGATATACCCCGAACGGCCGCCGCGAATGAAGGCCATCGCGCCGCAACAAAATTTCACTTGACACAAAACCCAAAACATGTCCCCATTTTTATGAAAACACCGCCCGAAGCCATGCGGCCTCGGGCTTGCAAATGCGGCGAGGGGGCGAACCTCCGGCCTCTTGAACCCAATTCAAGAAAGCTCGGGTGCGCCCATCAGAAATTCTTCCAGCGCACCGGGCGCGCCGAAGCTGTACGTCGCGTTCTTTTCCATGAAATCCCGCGTCACGAACGCGGTATCGGACCAGCCCGCCCACGCAAAATCAACAGAGCGGCTTCTGGCCATGTCAAGCCCGAGCTTCAGGTCGTCCACCATCAAAAGCTCCCTGTTTGAAAAGCCCAGCGCTTCCATGATGGCGTCCAGCGGGTAGGCGTGGGGCTTGCGCTTTTCCTCCGGAAGCTCCCAGCCGAACACCAGGTCCGGCTCAAAGCCGAAGTGGGCGCGATAATCCCGAAGGATCACGCGCTTTTCCGAGTGGGACACCACGCACACCTTGCCGCCTTGCGCCCGGTGGCGCGTGAGCAGCCTTTCAAAGCCGTCGTAATAGTCCGGAATGCGGGCGGTATACCGTTGCCAGATCTCCTGCTCGATCTTCATCTCTTCGTCGGTGAATCGATAGACGTTCCGGCACATGGGCAGAAAGCCGGGGTCGAAGTTGTGCGCGATAAATTCCGCCAGCGTGGGTAGCGGCATATCCGGGCGGAGCAGCCGCACCGTCTCCACAAAGGAAGGGTGGTGGATTTCCGGCGTGGAACGGACGAGCGTATCGTCATGATCGAGCACCAGGCAGGGATAGCGCATCTTGTCCTCCCAAATTTTTTCTTGTGTGATCTGGTCACGGAAGCGGAAGGCTGGACGGCGTATACTCGTCTTACAATCAATAAAAGGAGTGCGATACACAATGTCCGTCGTCAACCTTACCATGGAAAATTTTCAGCGCGAAGTGCTGAATAGCGAAAAACCGGTGCTCGTCGATTTCTGGGCCAGCTGGTGCGGCCCCTGCCGCATGGTCTCCCCGCTGGTGGACCAGATCGCGGCGGAGAATGATGAAGTCAAGGTCGGCAAGGTCGACATCGACGCCCAGCCGGAACTGGCCAGCGCCTTCCGGGTGATGAGCATCCCGACGCTGATGGTCTTTAAAGACGGGAAACTCTCAAAGTCGGTCGTCGGCGCGCGCCCGAAGGCCGCGATCCTCGCGATGCTGGACTAGAAACCCACGGAGTCATCGGGCTTTTCGGCTTCAGCGGTCAGAGAAGCGCCCTCAGCCCTTTGCGGTTCAGGACGGTTACACCGCCTCGGGACAGCTTCACAAGCCCCTCCTGCTGAAAGTACTTCAGCATCCGCGTGACAGATTCGCGCGCGCCCCCCAGGTAGCGCGCGATCTCCTCCTGCGTAATTTTGAGATTGTCTCCGCCCGTGCGGGCGACCTCGTCCAGCAGGAACACGGCAAGGCGCTTATCGAAGCTCATGAACAGGATCTGCTGCATGGCCCACATGACGTCCGAAAACCGCTCGGTGACCTGCCGGTAGGCGAAGGCTTCCACGTGGACGTTCTCCCGCTGAACCTGGTCGAAGGCGGACGGCTTGACCACGCAGAGCTCGCAGTCCGTGGCGGCGTCGATGCGCACCTCGAAGGTGATGGCGCTGAGCGCGCAGCTCGCGCCCATCACGCACACATCCCCTTCGTTCATCCGGTACAGCGTGACCTCGCGGCCCTCCTCGGACAGCATGTAGACCCTCAGCTCCCCGGAGAGTACCAGAAGCACGCCCGCGCAGTCGTTCGAACCGCCGTGAATGTTGTATCCCTTCGGGTAGCGGTGGCAGGCGGCGCCCAGGAGCAGCGTTTCCCGCTGCGCAAGCGAAAGTTGCGGCCAGAAGGGGAAAAACCGCGGGAAGAAGTCCCCCGGCTCGATCGTCGGCATTGATAAAAACCCCTTTCAACCTTATAATAATCGTGTGTTCACCAAAAGTCAATTCAGGAGGCAATGGCCATGAAGGTAGTCATCATCGGCGGCGTGGCGGGCGGCGCTTCTGCCGCGGCACGGCTCAGAAGGCTCGACGAACAGGCCGAAATCGTGATGCTGGAGAAGGGCGAGTACATCTCCTTCGCCAACTGCGGCCTGCCCTATTACATCGGCGGGGAGATCAAGCAGAAATCCGCGCTGACGCTGCAGACCCCGAAGAGCTTCAACGCGCGCTTCAACGTGGACGTGCGCACCATGAGCGAGGCGGTGAAGATCGACCCGCTGAAGAAGACGGTGTCCGTTCTGAACCACCAGACCGGCGAAACCTACGAGGAGCCCTACGACAAGCTGATCCTCTCCCCCGGCGCGGAGCCCTTCGTCCCCCCCGTGGAGGGCGCGACTTCCGACCGGGTGTTCACGCTCAGGAACATCCCGGACACCTACCGCATCAAGGAGTACATCGAGAAGAATAAGCCCAGAAGGGCCATCGTCGCGGGCGGCGGCTTCATCGGCGTCGAGATGGCGGAAAACCTGACCTACGCCGGCATCGAGGTCACGCTGGTGGAGATGCTCGATCAGGTGATCGCGCCCATCGATTTTGACATGGCGCAGGATGTGCACCGCCACATGGAGCAAAAGGGCGTCTGCCTGATGCTGGGCAAGTCCGTCGGCCGCATCCGCGAGACGGAGGACGGCCTCGCGGTGACGGTGGGCGACCGCGACATCCCCACGGACATGCTGATCATGGCCGTCGGCGTGCGTCCTGACAGCCACCTTGCGAAAGAGGCGGGCCTCGCGGTCAATCCTCGGGGCGCGATCATCGTCAGCGACCACATGCTCACCAGCGATCCGGACATTTACGCCGTCGGCGACGCTGTGGAGATCACCGATTTTGTCACCGGTGGTAAGGGCTACGTGCCGCTGGCGGGTCCCGCCAACAAGCAGGGGCGCATCGCGGCGGACAACATTTGCGGCATTGACAGCGCCTATGAAGGCACGCAGGGCTCGTCGATCCTCAAGGTCTTCGACCTGACCGTCGCCTCCACCGGCATCAATGAAAAGACCGCCAAACGGCTGAATCTCCCCTACGACAAGTCCTTCACCTACTCGGCCAATCACGCGGGCTACTACCCCGGCGCGGTCAATATGTCGATCAAGGTGATCTTCGAGAAGGACACCGGAAGGATTCTCGGCGCGCAGGCAGTGGGCTATGACGGCACCGACAAGCGCGTGGACGTGATTGCCACCGCCATCCGCGCGAAGATGACCGCCCATGACCTCGCCAGGCTCGAACTGTGTTATGCGCCGCCCTTCGGCTCCGCGAAGGACCCGGTCAACATGGCGGGCTTCGCCATCGAGAACCTGCTCAAGGGGCTGGTCAAAAACTTCCACTGGCACGACGTGGCCTCTCTTCCCCGCGACGGCAGCGTGACGCTGCTCGACACCCGGACGCCGATGGAGTATGAGAACGGCCACATCGACGGCTTCATCAACATTCCGCTGGATTCGCTCCGCGCCCGGCTGGACGAACTGGACAGGGCAAAGCCCGTCTATGTCACCTGTCAGGTGGGCTTGCGCGGCTACGTCGCCACCCGCATCCTGACGCAGAATGGCTTCGACGCCTACAACCTCAGCGGCGGCTATCGGCTGTACCATTCGATCTTCGGGCCCCACGAGGCCCGCGAGGCGCATGTGACGGTCAACACCGATACCCAGCTGCCGGAGAAGAAGGAAGCGTCCGCAAAGGTCGTGCGCCTCGACGCCTGCGGCCTTCAGTGCCCCGGCCCGATCGTAAAGCTGTCCGAAGCGCTGAACGCGGCCGACGTCGGCGATGTGATCGAGATTTCGTCCACAGACCCGGCATTCGCGTCGGACCTCTCCGCCTTCTGTCGGCGCACGGGCAATTTTCTGCTGGAAAACGTGAGCGAGAAGGGCATCGCCCACGCCCGCGTTCAGAAGGGTGAGAAGCCCACGCAGGCTGGCTGCGCCACCGGACGGGATGCCAAGAACATCATCGTGTTCTCCGGCGATCTCGACAAGGCCATCGCCTCGTTCATCATCGCAAACGCCGCCGCCGCAATGGGCAGGCATGTGGAGATGTTCTTCACCTTCTGGGGACTCAATATCCTCCGAAAGCCGGAAAAGGTGAGCGTGAAGAAGGATTTCCTGTCTAGAATGTTCGGCATGATGATGCCCAGAGGCTCCAGGAAGCTGGGACTGTCCAAGATGAACATGTTGGGCATGGGCCCGATGATGATCCGCGGCGTCATGAAGAAAAAGAACATCGCCAGCCTTGAGGAACTGATCGACACCGCCCGCAAAAACGGCGTGGAGTTGGTCGCCTGTTCGATGTCGATGGACGTGATGGGCATCAAGGCGGAGGAACTGATCGACGGCGTCAGGTTCTCCGGCGCGGCAGCCATGCTGGCCAACGCGGAGGAATCGGACATGTCTCTGTTCATCTAGCAGCGCGAATCGCCACGAGTATTTGCATGAAAAGGCCGCCCGGTTCGCCGGGCGGCCTTTTGGCATTGAAAACCTTGCGATTTTATCGATGCGAAGGAAAAAACCTGCGTACGCCTGAAGTTCTCTGGAATCTCCGGGCGGAACTATTCCTCCGCCACGCACAGGAGATGCTGGCTCACTACGTCGGAATAGAGCCCGATCGGCATTCTGACCGCGCGCACGACGGCGGAAAGCGGCGCGGAAACCGGGATCGGCTCGCCCACGATCAATTCCGGCCGGAACAGCGCGCCTTCTTTGCCTGGAAAGACGCCCGCGTAGAAGATGCCCGTCTCCACCAGATCCTGAAAGAAATGGCTGCCATAGGACAGTTCCGGCGCAAGAGCCTCAGCCTCGAAGGCCACTTCAACCAGCGCTGCCATCCCGGCGATTTCCGAGAAGCGCACCGGCACGCCCATCGAGGGGGTGGTGGTGCCCCAGCGCCCCGGGCCGATGAGCGCGCAGTTGAGCCTCTCCCGCTGGATAAATCCGTTGAGCCGCCCAACCTCGCGGGCGACGGCATACTTCTCGCGCTCGTTTAGCCGCGCGTAGAGCGCCGGGTCCACATATACGACCGCATCCAGCTTCAGCCGCACATTGCCGCCCATGAAGCCGCCCGTCTGGCGGAACAGCACATCCTCGTCCCGTACCCTTGGAATCTCCACCTGTTCACCCACGCCGTGGGTTTGCAGCGGCCGACACTGCAGGATGTTGAAGTTGAGCGCGCCCGCGGCGTCGAAATTCGCGGAAAACTCCACATCCACCGGATACTCGTAGGCCGCCTCCAGACAGGCCAGGATGCGCCTCATCTGCTGCGCGAAGGGCGTATCGCGGAGCAACCGCTCAAAGGTCAGCGTAAAGTAGCGCTCGGGCGCAAGCCCCAGTTCCCGGGCTCGGCGCTGTGCCTCCCGGTCGTCCTCGCCGAAGAGGGCCATATCCAGCGAGGGAAGCTGTTTCAGAAGGTCCGGCAGATACGCCTTTTCCAGGCCGCCCCGCTCAAGGCTGATCGCGTCCACGTAGTGCTGGGAGAACTGGGCGCGCTCCGACGCCGGACAGGGCCAGGCGAGGGGCTTCGACAGGCTCACGACGCGCGGATAGTCCCCGCTGACGCGGTCCACCGCGCGGGTACCCAGCCCAAACACCAGACGGATCATGCCGTCCTCCGGGTCGATCGCGCCGTCCCACACGTAGAGGTTGTAGGAATTGCCAACCCCCGCGAGGAGCGGGAAGAACCAGCCGTCACGCCGGTCGCCGGACACCCGCTGGATCAGGAGCGACATCTGCTCGTCGCGGCCGAGGAGGCCTCGCTTCATCCGGTATTCCAGCGCGTCCGGGCTCATCATGCTGGCGTAAACCTGCTTGACCGCCTTTTCAAACCCGGCGAGGCGCTCCTCCGGCGAGCCCTGGTTGGCGAGGAATATGCTCTCGTACTTCCCCGCGAAGGCGTTCCCGAAGTTGTCCTCAAGAAGGCTCGAGGAGCGGACGATGATCGGAGACTGGCCGAAGTGGTCGAGAAGGCGCGTGAACTGCTGCCGGATGGGGTGCGGAAAGCTGCCCTGAAGCAGCTTCTCGGCCAGCTCTCCGGCCAGCGCGTAATAGCCCTCCGGCGTGTTCTGCCGCATGCGAAGCCGCCAGCAGTCGTTGTGGACGAGGTAGGTGTAGAACACGTCCGCGCCCAGGTAGTACGAATCGTGAGGCTCCAGCAGATGGTCGAATCCGCTGGAAGACAGGATCGCCCGCGCCAGCAGCATGCCCACGGATTTGCCGCCGATGTGACCCGTTCCAACCTCCCGCCCCTTGATCGCCAGCAGGTCGTGAAGCGACAGGTGTTTTTCCGCGAGGGCCGCGATGCGCGCCTCCCGGGCGATCTGTATCTGGATGATTCGCTTTTTGAGCCGCACCGCTTCCGGGTTGTCCGGCGGCAGCGCCGTCATCTCGCGCGCGTCCAAAAACAGCCTGTCCCAGTAGTCCACCGGCCCGGCTTCCCGCTCGAGGAGCCTTCTGGAAAAGAGCTTCGCCGCCTCGCCGCTGGAGGTGACGGGCGTATAGACGCCCTCCGCCGGGCGGTGCGGCAGGAACATCGTGGGCGAATAGCGCTCCCACACCTTCAGCGGGTGCAGATAAATATCGCCCTCAATGTTGTACAGCTCGATCAGAAGCTGCGTCGTCTCGCGGATGCGCGCGATGGCCTCAAAGGAGTGCCTCCCCCGGAGCAGCGCGAAGTAAGCCACCGTATCCAGCGTGTACAGGTACGGGCAGGTGATGCCGAAAAAGTTTCCGATCATGAGGTCGGAACACCATTCGCCAAGCAGCGCCGTCAGGCAGTCGAACACGTAGAACGCGCCGCGCCCCTCGGCGGTGATGATCGCGTTGACCGCGGAGGCGAAGCACTCAAAACCGCATCCCGCCTCCAGGGTGAAGGTTTTCACCCCCTCCTGTTCGCAGAGCGGCGCTCCCTCCTCGAAGCGGATGTAGACAACGCGCCGCCCGGCGGCGAGGGCGCTTTCCACAAAGGGTGTTACAAAGGCCCGGTAGTCGTCCGCGGAGTCCACCTGCCAGACCACGTTGTCCCCCAGCCGGAGGGAATCGACCACCCGATCCACCGCAGAAATACCGGTCGTCACTCGCCCGGAACCCTCCACGCCCCCACCCCCTTGTTGTAAAAATCGTACCATATCCACAGCAAAAAAGCAAACGGCCGTTCACCGGCCGTTTGCTCAAGGATCGAAACCTTTTGGGCTTCTCGATGCGAAAGAAGGCGCTGATCCGGCGCTCCGGACGAGTCTGCGATACGCGAACCCGCCCTCGCTTCATCCCCTAAATGGAATCGGGCACCGGCTCGGCCTCCCGCTTCAGCCTGCGATGCGTGAAGACCGCAAGGAATGCCAGCGCAACCGCTGAGAGCAGAACCAGCCCCTCAAGCGCCAGGACATTGGTTATCACGCCCACCTGCCCCAGCGCCGCCGGAACGTCGATGAGGGCGTGCAGTAAAATCGCCGCGGGATACAGCCAAGTCCGGCGCTTCCCGTACACCGCATAGAACACGATGACCGACAGCGCAATGTGAATGGTCAGCGCGAACATACGCTCGGCGCCGGCGACCAGAAACATGGCGGACGGCGTTTCGGCAAGCGCCTGCAGCTGCTTTGCAACCAATTCTCCATTCGGGCCTGTCGTCAGCGTCGCCGCGTTTCCGCCATTGACCATGGCGCTGGTCGCGATGGTGGAGATCATGGAAATCCCGCCCACAAGAATTGCCTCGATGCCGCCGTGGCCTATGCCGTAGGAAAGCGCCGTTTTGATGCCGCCGTACCGCTTCCGAAGCAGTTTGAAAGAAAGGAACCTTCCCGTTTCCTCAAAGACGCCCGCCGCCAGCGAACCGTACACCATGTAGGCAAGCGGGTAGGCCGACAGCCATGTGCTTCTGTCCGCGCCCGGCTTTAAGACCAGCCAATGCATGATCTGCTCCAGCCCCATCGCGAACACCACGAAAGCCGCCGCGCCGACCAGGGCCGGCACCACTTTCGCGCCGTACCGCCTGTGAAAACAGATCAGAAGCGCGATCGGAACGCCTATGGAAACGAGCGCGGAAACCGCCATGCAAAGAATGGAAACGGACGAAACGACCATCTTGAGGCCTCCCTTAGATATTTAGATAACTTTCTAATTTTCCCATCACAATCATACTACCGCCGGAACCTGCTGTCAATAACGCGCGGAGATTTAACCAAATAGGGAATCCTCTCACACCATGCCTGACCGTTGTATTTAGCCCGGAGAATCAGCCCCGGCAGCATGAGAGAGGTACATCAGGAGGCCAACCGTCTCAGCGGGCTCGCAAAGCGCTCAAAATTTCTCATCCGCGTTTTCATCCTCGGTGACAGGGATTTCCACGGGTTTCAGCTTGCGGTGCGTATGGACAGCAATCAGAACCAGCGCCACGGCGCCGAGGTAAAAGAAAGCCTCATTGAGAATATCGTTGGTCAATACGCCTACCCGCGCCAGCGCCGCAGGGATGTTGATCAGCGCGCGCAGAAGGATCGCGGCGGGATACAGCCATAGTCTGCGGTTTTCGTATACGGAGTAGAACACGATGACCGACAGCGAAATGTGGATCGACAGCGTGAATATCCGATCGATGCCAGACAGCAGGAATGTGGCGGGCGGCTGGGCGGCATTTACTGCAGCTTCAATGAAGACCATTGTGTCGTACGAGCCATTTGTGGAATTGGCGATGACGCTCAGGACGAGGGCGTTGATCATCGCAATCCCGCCCAGCAGGATCGCCTCGCTGCCGCCGTAGCCAACACCGTAGCTAAGGCCCGTCTCGATGCCGCCATAGCGCCGTTTCAGAAGCTTGAAGGACAGAAAGCGGCCGGTTTCCCCGAAGATGCCTGCGGCAAAGCAGCTATAGAGCATGTACCAGAACGGGTAGTTCGTTATCCAGATGGAACCGTCTGCTTCCGGTTTCATGACGAACTGGTTCATGATCCGCCCCAGAACCAGGACAAACACCACAAACGCCGCCGCGCCGGCCAGCGCGGGCACGATTTTCGCGCCGTATTTTTTTCGGAAGACGATCAAAAGGGCGACGGGCACGCCGATGGAGAGCAGCGCGGACACCGCCATGCACAGAATGGAAACAGACGAAACCATCATTTTGCCTCTCCTTGGGAATTTATACAGCTCCGTTTATTAACAACATCATAATGAGTTTAAAACCTGCAGTCAATGGGGCGCGGAGAATTAACCATGTAGAAAGAGATGACTTTTTATGGTTTCACTTCGAATGCCAACCCCGGTGGGCGGCGTGACGCCAATAAAAGACGCCGGAAATCCGTGCGGATTTCCGGCGCAAATACGCGGTATGGGATTATGCTTCAGACAATGCTTAGCCCTGCAGGCGCTTTTCCAGCGCGTCGAGCTGGTTGTACATCTCCTGGGGCAGCTTGCCTTCGTAGGTGGCGTAGTACTCCTTGATGGATTCGAGCTCGGCCTTCCAGCCTTCCTTGTCCACCTTGAGCAGCTCGTCCAGCGCGCCATCCTTCATGTCAAGGCCGGCGACGTCCAGATCTTCCTTCTTGGGCAGGTTGCCGATGGGGGTCGCTTCGGCACCGACCTCGCCAGAGACGCGCTGCACGATCCACTTGAGCACGCGGCTGTTGTCGCCGTAGCCCGGCCAGATGAACTTGCCTTCTGCGCTCTTGCGGAACCAGTTGACGTAGTAGATCTTGGGCAGCTTGTCGGCATCGGTCGCCTCGCCGATCTCAAGCCAGTGCTTGAGATAGTCCGCCGCGTTGTAGCCGATGAACGGCAGCATCGCGAAGGGATCGCGGCGAACCTGGCCGATCTTGGCGGAGATGGCGGCGGCGGTAATCTCGGAACCCATGACAGAGCCGAGGAACACGCCGTGCTTCCAGTCGAAGCTCTCGTTCACCAGCGGGATGGTGGACGGACGGCGGCCGCCGATCAGAATCGCGGAAATCGGCACACCGCTCGGATCTTCCCACTCGGGCGCGATGGACGGGCACTGCTTGGCGGGGGTGGTGAAGCGGGCGTTGGGATGGGCCGCCGGGTCCTTGCTGTCGGGCGTCCAGTCTCTGCCCTTCCAGTCGATCAGGTGATCCGGCGCGGGCGTGCCGATGCCCTCCCACCACACATCGCCATCATCGGTCAGCGCGACGTTGGTGAAGATGGTGTTCTTGGTGATGGTGTGCATCGCGTTGGGGTTGGAGTGCTCGGAGGTGCCCGGCGCCACGCCAAAGAAGCCCGCCTCGGGGTTGATGGCGTACAGGCGGCCGTCCTTGCCGAATTTCATCCACGCGATGTCGTCGCCAACGGTCTCGACCTTCCAGCCCGGGATGGTCGGGATCAGCATGGCCAGGTTGGTCTTGCCGCAGGCGCTGGGGAACGCGCCGGCGATGTACTTGACGTTGCCCTTGGGATCGGTCAGGCGCAGGATCAGCATATGCTCCGCCATCCAGCCCTCGTCGCGGGCCTGGACGGACGCGATGCGCAGCGCGAAGCACTTCTTGCCCAGAAGTGCGTTTCCGCCGTAGCCGGAGCCGTAGGACCAGATCGTGCGATCCTCGGGGAAGTGGCTGATGTACTTCTGCTCAATCGGCGCGCAGGGCCAGGAAGAGTCCTTCTGTCCAGGCTCAAGGGGCGCGCCCACGGAGTGCAGGCAGGGCACGAAATCGCCGTCGTCGCCCAGCACGTCCAGAACCTGGTTGCCGATGCGGGTCATGATGCGCATGTTGACCACGACGTAGAGGCTGTCGGTGATTTCAACACCGATTTTGGAAATGGGCGAGCCGACGGGGCCCATCGAGAAGGGAATGACGTACATCGTGCGGCCCTTCATGCAGCCGGCGTACAAGCCCTTCATCGTCTTTTTGAGCTCTTCCGGATCGATCCAGTTGTTGGTGATGCCGGCATCCTCCTGCTTCTTGGAGGCGATGAACGTGCGGTTTTCAACGCGCGCAACGTCCGAAGGATCGCTGCGGAACAGATAGCAGCCGGGGCGCTTTTCCGGGTTCAGCGGAATGGCCATGCCAGCGTCCACCATCTCCTTGAGCATGCGCTGATATTCCTCTTCCGACCCATCGGTCCAGTAAATGCCATCCGGCTGGCACAATTCTTTGACTTCTTCAATCCACTGCAAAAGTTTCTTGTTCTTCGTCATGAACTACCGCTCCTAACATCTCAAAATCGACCACCCTAATTATACCACATGCGGGCGCGTAAAATAAAGTAGAAAAAGCGAATTCTTCATGAATTTGCGGCGCATTTTTGAAGTTTTGAAAATTCTGTTTATTCACTTTTCGAGAACGCGCGCAGTTCCGAACGCCCCGCCATGTCATAAAAGTATTGTGTTTTTGCACCAATAGTTATTCGATCATTGAATATTCATTGAGATTTTATGCGTGCTCAGAATTCGTCCGCCGTCTTTCTCGGCTTTCGCTCCCCGATAGCGCATCCATCGCAAATCCGTGAAATCGACAGTCTTCGGGCGCGGAATTCAGGAAATCTGCACACCCGCGCAACAAAGAAAGATGCCTGGTGTACCCATCTCTTCCTATATATAATAGACAGATATATTTTCATATCTGTTGACACCCGAGGTAGCGAGGACTATAATGGCTGATGGTCTTTGGGCCGCTGTATTTCCTGCGCTTTAAAGACCACGGGTACCAGGTGGTCTTGTATGAACACCGCCATCTCGGCGCAGGGGGTATAAAAATGACAGGTCCCGCCCTATTGCTCTTTATTGTGTTTATTCCGCTCGTTGGCGCATGCATCCTTCCTCTGGTCGGACATGCGTCGCCCCGGGCGCGGAACGCGCTGGCCTTTGTGCTTGTCGCCATTCCCTTCGGCCTGCTCACCGCCATACTGCCCGCGGCGCTTTCCGAAGCGCCTTATTCGTTTGACATCCCGCTTCCGTTGGGTCTGAGCTTCGGCTTCCACGCCGACGGCCTCGCGGTGTTCATGGCGCTGATCTCCTCGTTCCTGGGGCTGATCATCGTGATATATTCGTTTGGGTATCTCGGCCACTACGAAAACCAGAACGAGTATTATTTTTATGTTGTGCTTTTCCTCGGCGCGATGATGGGCATCACGCTGACCACAAACCTGATCTTTCTCTATGGTTTCTGGGAGTTGTCCGCCCTCGCCTGCTGGCGGCTGATCGGCTTCTTCCGCGAGAAGGAAAATGTCCGGCGCGCCAACAAGGCGTTTCTGATCACCGGCGTCGGCGCGCTCATCATGCTGGCGGGCTTTTTGATGGTCTACTTCCAGCATGGCACAACGGATCTTCTACTTTTGCGCGGCAAGGATATTTCCAATGCGGCCATGGTGCTGATCCTGTTTGGCATTTTGTCAAAGTCCGCGACGCTACCGCTGCATTCGTGGATCGCGGACGCGGGCGTCGCCCCCACCCCCGCGACGGCGCTTCTGCACGCGGCGGTGCTGGTCAAGATCGGCGTGTACGTGTACGCGCGGCTCTTCGGCGTGACCTTCCATCTGGCGGATTTCTGGTATACGGCCGTTCCGGTGATCGCGGCGATCAGCGCGCTTCTGTCCGCGGGCGCCGCGGTGGTGGAGAACGACATCAAGCGCATCATCGCCTACTCCACCGTCAGCCAGATCGGCTTCATCCTGCTGGGGCTCTCGATCGGCGGCGAGGCGGCGATGGCCGGCGGGTTGATGTACATCCTGATGCACGCGGTTTCAAAGGCCGGCCTGTTCCTCTGCGCCGGCATCGTCGAGCACAGCCTGCACACCAAGGACATCCGCAAGATGGGAGGCCTCGGAAAGGCGATGCCCTGGACGGCGGCCTCCTTCTTCCTGTGCGCGTTCTCCGTCATGGGCGTCCCCCCCTTCGGCGGATTCTTCAGCAAGGACATGGTCATTCACGGCGCGATCGAATCCGGTCACCCCTGGATCGCAGCGGTGTTCATCCTGGGCGCGGTGATGACGGTCCTCTACCTGCTTCGCGCCTTCTACCGGGTATTTCTCGGGACCTCCCACGCGGAGCATGTCCCCCACGAGGGCCGGGACACGATGGTGTTCTCCGTGGCGCTTCTGGCGGCGCTGTCCCTCATAAGCGGCCTACTGATCTACTTTCCGGCCAACCTGGTGCACGCAATTGTTGAGCAAATGGCGGTGATCCTCCGATGAGCCACACCCTTGATTCGTTCCTGCCCCTCGTTCTCGTGCTCGTGCCCGCAGCCTTCGGTGCGCTGATACTCCTCTTGCCCGAAGGCCTCGTCAAGGCGCGGCGCGCGGCGCTGATTGTCGGCGCGGCAGCATCCCTCACGCTGGCTGCCTACATTCAGGGCCAACCGCTGGAGTTCACCCGCGCATGGGCGTTCTGGGGCATGGATTTCTCCCTCAAGATGACTTCTATGGGCGGCGCTCTGGTTGTCGCGGCCGCCGCTGTCACGCTGGCTGCGGCCTTGTGCACCGCCGCGGGCAAATCCAAAGACTACGGCAAGCTTTTTGAAGCGGGCATCCTCGTTTCGCTTTCGCTGGTTACCGGCGCGCTCATCGCCAACAACCTGGTGGCGATGCTGTTCTTCTGGCAGGCGATGTGGGCGCCGCTGTTCGTGATGATTCGAGCGGGCAGCGAAAACGCCTGGAAGCGCGCGGTCCGGGCGGTGTTCACCGCGGGCCTCGCGGACCTGACGATGATCCTGGGCATCGGCTTTTCCAGCGTCGCCGCAGAGAGCATGACCATCGACCACATGCACGTGGAAGCGGGCCCGCTGGGCGCGGTGGGCTTTGTGCTTCTGGCGGTTGGCGCCATCGCCAAGGTAGGGGCCATCCCCTTCCACGGCTGGCTGTACGACGCGGCGGAAGAAGCGCCCGAGTCGTTTCTGGCGCTCGTCCCCGGCGGGCTGAACCTCCTCATGGGTGCGAGCCTGCTTTCGAAACTCCCCGGCATGTTCGAACTGAGCGGCAGTTCCTGGCCGGTACTGACGGTTCTGGCGCTGGCCGCAGGCACCGCGCTGGTTTCCGGTTCGCTTTCGCTGACCGCGAACACCCATAAGAAGCTTTCCATTTCCCTCGTGATCGCCGAGGGCGGCGCGCTGATCCTGGGCGCCACCTCCAAGGCGGGCGGCGCTTTCGCCTTCGCCGCGATCTTCGCGGCAGCGGCCGGATTCTTCCTTCTTCTCACCGGCGGCGCGCTGGACCGGGCCGGAGAAAAAAATCCGCCCATCGCAACCACCGTCTACTGGCTGGCGGCGCTCGTCGCCTCCGCGGTGATCTTCGGCGGCGCAATGGTGCGCGTCGCGCTTCACGACGGCATCCTCGATTTGATCCTCGCGGTCGTGGCCCTGGTCGGCGCGCTCTTTGGCATAACTGGCGCGATCCATCTGGCCCACGTCACCTTCTCCAAATCGCCGGTGGTGGGGCTGCCTGAGCCGGACGGCCTGATGGGCTGGATTGAAAAAACCCGCTTCGACCCCTACCCGGCCGCAGCGCGGCTCGTCAAGACCTACTCGAACCTGTCCCTCACGGTCAACGACGCGATCAGCTGGTTCTACGACGTTGCGGTCGTCCGCTTCATCGGCTTTTTGTCCACGCTGGTCAAGCAGGCGCACAACGGCAGCCAGTCCCGGTATGTGGTCTGGGTGCTGGCAGGTGCAGCGGTCGTGGTGGCGATCTTTGTTCTTTCCTGAAGCGTAAACTCCCGGGTTTAAGGAGGAAATGTCCGTGCCGTTTCTGTTTATTGGGATCCCGCTGGCGGCCGTGGTGATCCTGAACGTGCTGAATTGGAACAGCCGCTGGTCGGCGCTGTGGGTAGCCCTGTCCGTGGCGCTCGTCCAGACCGGGCTGGGCGCCTGGGACCTTTTTCAGACCATCGCGACCGGCGCCCCCGTCGTGTCCACCTTCTTTGGGACTTTTTCGGTGGACACCTTCGCCGCGATCGTTCTGATCATCATCGGCCTCATCGCCGCGATTACGGCGCTGGTGGCCACAAACACCATTCACGACAGCCGCTTCGCCTTCGGCAGCGCGCTGCTCATCCTGATGATGGGCATGAACGGCGTGGTCATGGTCACCGACATCTTCACGCTCTACGTCTTCATTGAAGTGACGGGCGCGGCTTCGTTCCTCCTGATCGCCATCAACAAAAAGCGGGACGAGGTGGAGGGCGCGTTCAAGTACTACCTGATGAGCGCGCTGGCCACGACGCTGATGCTGCTGTCGATCGCGCTGATCTACATGCAGGCCGGCGATACCTCCTACACAGCGGTATCCGCTTACGTGGCCTCGCTGAACGGCAATTACCCGCTGCTCATGAATGTGGCGATGATCCTGTTCATCGTCGCGCTCTCGATCAAGTCCGGCGTCGTGCCGTTCCACACCTGGGTTCCGGACGCCCACTCCTCCGCACCGTCCCCGGTGTCGGTGGTGCTGGCGGGCGTGGTCATCAAGGTGTCCGGCGTGTACGCGCTGATGCGCGTCTACCGGGACGTGTTCCTGAACGACCCGAAGATCGGCACGGCGCTGATGATTCTCTCGGTGGTGTCGATCCTCGTGGGCGCGCTGGGCGCCATCGGCCAGACGGACATCAAGCGGATGCTGGCCTTCTCGAGCGTCAGCCAGATCGGCTACATCATCCTGGGCGTTTCCACCGGCTCCATGCTGGGCTTTGTCGGCGCTGTGATGCACTTTTTCAACCATGCGACGTTCAAGTCCCTCTTGTTTGTCGACTCGGCGGCGATCGTGCACGAGACCGGCACACGGGACATGGATCAGATGGGCGGCCTGGGCGCGAAGATGCCGGTGACGAGCGTCAGTTCCATCCTGGGGCTGATGTCAATGGCGGGCATTCCGCCGCTGTCCGGTTTCTGGTCGAAGCTCCTGATCGTCATGGCGGTGTGGCGGGTCTCCCCCGGCTTCGCCATCGCGGCGCTTTGTTTGAGCGGGCTTACCCTCGGGTATTTTCTTATACTGCAGAAGAAGGTATTTTTCGGAAAACCTTCGCCCGCGATGGAAGCCGTCACCGAGTGCGGCAGCAGCATGAAGCTGGTTGAAATCTTTCTGTCCGCCGTCAACGTTCTGGCGGGGCTTTTGTTCCCGCTCCTGATCGTCTACCTCAGCGGCCGTGGCATCCTCTGACGACAGATCCTTGCGATGGAAGGTGTAGAGAATTGAACTTTGCGGTGATGATTTTGCTTATGGCGGGGCTCGTGGTCTCCGCGCTGCTCGTGGTGATGCTGCGGGATCTGCTCATGGCGGCGGTGGCGCTGTCGGCGATGAGCGCAGTCTTGACCATCATTCTGTTCCTGCTCAAGGCGCCGCTGGCCGCGGTGTTTGAGCTGAGCGTTTGTGCCGGGCTGATTACGGTGGTGTTCATCAGCACCATTTCGATGACCAAGCTGCGCACCAAAGAGGAAATCGCAAAGCATCAGGAGGAGCGCCGCAAGCGCTTCAGCCTGCTGCCGGTGGTCGTGATCGCGCTGGTGTCCGCGGGCCTAGCCCTGATGATCCCCCACATGGGTGAACTCGTCCCCGCCGTCATCCCGGACGTCCCCACCACGGCGGAGGCCACCGTGTTCTGGAACGAGCGCCAGGCCGACCTTCTGGGCCAGATCGTGATCGCGCTGGCCGGCGTGTTCGGCGTATTGATCTTCTTCAAGGAGGCTGACAAGCGATGAGCTTTCTGTTCGGCGTCTTCTTAATTGGCGCGGTGCTCCTGATCGCCGTGGGTGCATACGGCATCATCGTCACCCGAAACCTCATGCGCATCGTGCTGTCGGTGGAAGTACTCACCAAGGCGGTCACGTTGGTGATCATCGGCGCGGGCTACGAAACCGGAAACATGGGCGTGGCGCAGTCGTTTGTGATTACGATTATCGTAGTGGAGGTCATGCTGCTGGTCATCGCCACGGGCCTTCTCTTCGGTGCCTTCAAAAACAATGGCTCCCTGATGACCGACAAGCTCAACAACCTGAAAGGGTAGCCTTTCAGAGCATTTACGATGAATGGATGGAGGCATCCGATGCAAAGCTTTATCATGTCGCCGCCGGTCGCGTTTCTTGTGATTCTTCTGCTGTCCTTCGGCGTCTCGTTTGTTTCGAAGCGGCTGGCAGCCCGCGGGCAGGACTCCCAGTACAAGATGCAGGCCTACGCCTGCGGCGAGGATATGGAGGAAAACCGGGGCCAGCCGGATTACTCCGAGTTTTTCAAATTCGCCTTTTTCTTCACCATCATGCACGTGGTCGTGCTGGTGGTGGCCACCGACCCGGCGGGCCTCACGGTCACGTCGGCGGTATACCTGGGCGTGACGGTGCTTTCGCTGTTCATGCTCCTTCGGAGGTAGTGCATGAAGACCATTGAACGCCTGATCACCTGGGCGCGGCTGAAGTCACCCTGGATCATCCACTTCAACTCCGGCGCGTGCAACGCCTGCGACATCGAGGTGCTGGCCGCGCTGACGCCCCGCTACGACGTGGAACGCTTCGGCGTACAGCTCAAGGGCTCGCCCCGCCACGCGGACGTACTGGTGTGCTCCGGCCCGGTCACGCTGCAGCAGCGCGAGCGGCTTCTGACCATCTACGAACAGATGCCCGAGCCCAAGTTCGTCATCGCCGTGGGCACTTGCGCCTGCTCGGCGGGCGTGTTTGACGGCTGCTACTGCGTGGAGGGCGGCGTGGACACCGCCATCCCGGTGAACATGTACGTGCCCGGCTGCCCGGTAAAGCCCGAGGCCATCATTGACGGCGTCGTGAAGCTTTTAAAAGGGCTGGAGGGGAACGAGCCGAAGAAGTCCAGATGGCGTAAGGCGGCATCCCCCGCCGTCAAAGCCCCCGAGGGCATCGAGTCCCCCGCTGCCGCGGCGGAACCCGAAGCTGTCGGGAAAGAAGTCAAATCGTAAGGAGGCGGACGCATGGAGACCGTATTTGAAAGGGAAAACGGCGTTCTCGAACGCCTGTCCGCACGATTTGGCGTGGATGCGGGTCAGGCGGTCGTCAAGACCCGGAGGGTTTACCTGAAAGTCTCCTCGGAGATTTTCATGGAGGCGCTCAAGTACCTGAGGGATGAACTCGGCTTCGACCACCTGTGCACGATCACGGGGCTCGATACCGGCGAACACTTTGAATTCCTCTACCACATCGCGGAGCCCGGCGGCATTCTCATGACGCTGGAATACGAAACGCCCCGCGAGGATCCCGTGGTGATCCCTACGGTGCTGCCGGTATACCCCGGCGCCATCTTCTACGAACGGGAGCTGGAAGGCCTCCTGGGCGTCAAGGTGGAGGGTCTGCCCGAGGGCAGGCAGTATCCGCTGCCCGACAACTGGCCGGCGGGCGAATACCCGCAGCGCAAGGATTGGAAGCCCGGCAAAAAAGCCGATTCGGCCCTTCAGGACGCGGCCAAACCCCAACCGACAGAACCCGAGGGGGTATAGACATGGACAGAGACAACAAGATCATGATCCCTCTGGGCCCGCAGCATCCCGCGCTGGAAGAGCCCGAGAGCTTTAACCTCCTGCTGGAAGGCGAGCGCGTCGCGGCGGCGTCTGTGGCGCTGGGCTACAACCACCGCGGCATGGAGAAGGCAGCGGAGAGCCGCACCTATACTCAGAACATCTATCTTCTGGAGCGCATCTGCGGCATCTGCTCCCACTCCCACTCCACCTGCTACGTGCAGACGGTGGAGGCGCTGGCGAACGTCGAAATCCCACGCCGCGCGCTGTACCTGCGCGCGCTGGTGGGTGAGCTGGAGCGCATCCACAGCCATCTTCTGTGGCTTGGCATCGCGGGACATGAGATCGGCTTCATGTCGCTGTTCATGTATGCGTGGCGCGACCGCGAGATCATCATGGATACGCTGGAAATGCTGACCGGCAACCGCATCAACTACGGCATGAACGCCATTGGCGGCGTTCGGCGCGACATCACGCCTGCTCAGGCCGAAAAGATCGTGGAGGCTGTGAGCGCCCTCGAATCCCGTACCGAATACTATAAAAATGCGGTGCTGGGTGAGGAAACCGTTGTGATGCGCCTGTCCGGGGTCGGAAAGCTCTCGAAGGAGGACGGCCTGCGCCTGGGTGCCACGGGTCCTGTGCTGCGCGCCTCCGGCGTCAAGCGCGACGTTCGCAGGGACGACCCGAACGGCATCTACCCTGAGCTGGACTTCGAAGTCATCACCGACGAGCACGCCGACGTATACGGCCGCACGGTCGTAAGGGTGCTGGAACTGATGGAGAGCTATAAGATGATCCGCCAGATCCTCCAGCAGATGCCGGAAGGGCCGATTTCCGTTCGGGTGCCCATGCGCATCCCGGCCGGCGAGGCGATCAGCCGCTACGAAGCGCCCCGCGGGGAGGACATTCACTACACCCGCTCCAACGGCACCGACAAGCCGGACCGCGTCAAGGTTCGCGCCCCTACGCTGGCGAACTCCGCGGCCATCGCCCACATGATCGAGGGCGGTTACCTGGCCGACGTGCCCATCGTCATCGCGGCCATCGACCCCTGCTTCTCCTGCACGGACCGCATGGTGCGCGTGACGGACGCCGCATCGGGCCGGGCGCAGCGGTTTGACTGGGAAGGCCTTCGGAACTACAGCGCGAAGTGGTATGCGGATCAGGGCGTCGACCTGTCCGCGCTCCGCATGAAACCTTAAGGGGGAAAAGCAACGTGTGGCTTGCCCTGTTCCAAATTATCATCTTTCCGGGTTTTCTGTTTCTGGGCGCGATGTCCCTGGTGTTTGAGTACGTGGACCGGAAGCTCTACGCCCGGATGCAGAACCGCGTCGGCCCGCCGTGGTATCAGCCGCTGGCGGACCTCGTGAAGCTTCTGTCCAAGGAGGCCATCATCCCCAGCGAGGCCGAGCCGCGCCTCTTCAGCGCGATTCCGGTCTTCGCCTTCGCGGCCACCTGCGCGGCGTTTCTGTACATACCGATCTGGGGTACGACCTCGCTCATGCCCTTCTCCAGCGACCTGATCGTCGTGATGTACTTTTTGACCGTCCCGACGCTGACGTTCTTCCTTGCGGGCTGGTTCTCCTCGTCGCTGTTCGCGGAGCTGGGCGCAATCCGCGCGATGACGCAGCTGTTCGCCTACGAGGTGCCTCTTTACATGGCGCTTCTGGGCCCGGCGCTTCTGGCCGGCAGTTGGTCCATCAGCGGCATCTCCCAGTTCTACCACGAGCACCCGCTGCTCCTGCTTGCGAACATTCCGGGTCTTGTCGTGTGCATTATCGCAGCCCAGGGCAAACTGGAGCGCGCGCCCTTCGACATCCCGGACGCCGAGACCGAGATCGTCGGCGGCACGTTCACCGAGTACAGCGGCCGTCTTCTGGCCATGTTCAAGATGACGATCAGTGCCGAAATGGTCGTGCTGGCCGCGCTGATCGCCGCCGTCTTCTTCCCCGTTTTCATCGGCGGAAACGCCGTGGTGGGCTTTCTGCTCTTCCTCGTGAAGGTCTTCGTCGTGGTGTTTCTGCTGGCTGCCATGCGCGCCGCGCTGGCGCGCATCCGCATGGATCAGATGATCGACTTCTGCTGGAAGGTGCTGGTCCCCATCGCCCTCGTACAGATCCTGATCGACATGATTGTCAAAGGAGCGCTTTTCTAAATGAATACGTCCCCTGGAAAAATGGTCCCCTTCCTGCTCAGGATGATGACCAAAAAGACCGATACCGTGCTGTACCCCGCTGTGGAGGCGCAGGTGCCCGACAAATTCCGGGGCATGCTGAAATTCCACGGCGATCGGTGCGTTGGGTGCAAGCTGTGCGTGCGAATGTGCCCGGCAAACGCCATCACCATTGAAAAGGTGGCCGACAAGCAGTTTAAGGCCATCGTTCACCTGGACAAGTGCCTGTATTGCGGCCAGTGTGTGGACAGCTGCAACAAGGGCGCGCTGGAAAACACCCAGGATTTCGAGCTCGCCAGCTCCGACAAGAGTTCGCTGACGAGGGAGATCTGATGGACGTACGAGCGTTTCTGGACGACTGGTTGGAAAGCGCGACAGGCCTCGTCGTGCTCGGCGCAGGCTCCATGCTCCGGGCGGACGACGCCGCGGGTATGCATGTGGTGGAGCGCCTCTCGGAGGAATTCCCGCCGGACGACTATCCCCGCGTCCTGTTTTGCCCCGGCGAGACTGCGCCGGAAAACTTCAGCGGCAAGATCCGCGCCTTCCTCCCTTCCCACATGCTGGTGGTTGATGCCGCGGACGTCGGCCTTGCGCCGGGCGAGATTTCGCTGGTGCCCCACGAGCGCATCGGCGGCCCCGCGTTTCTGTCCCACATGCTGCCGCTGAAGGTTCTGATCAACTACCTCGCAGGCGATACGGGCGTAAAAACGGCGCTCCTCGGCATCCAGGGGCAAAGCCTGGAGTTTGACGGCGAGTTAACCCCGCCCGTCGCAACCGCTGTGGACAGCGTGTGCGACGCCCTCCGAACCGCCATCCGGGCGCACTTCTGAAAGCACCCTCCAAAAAGATTAAGGGCATCGAAAAACCCTTCGGTTTTTCCGATGCAAAGGAAAGAGTCTGCGTGCGCCTGAAACCCTCCGGGATTTCCGGGCGTCGCACTGACCAAAGGTGTGGATAGTGCCACCAGTATGCGTACTGGTGGCGCTATCCCGTACCCGGCGTACACGCCGCCGGGCACGATTGAAACCCTACGGGGCTTTTGTTGATGGTCTGAGGGCCTGCCGCTGAAGCGGCAGGCCCTAATTTCATTCGTTGCGGTCAGATCCTTCTGCACAGTACGCCGATCTCCGGCGAGGTTTCCGCATATTCGCCGCCGTCCAGCCCGGCCATCAGCGTCTCCGCCCAGAAATCACACTTTGCAAGCTCCGGCCGAAGCGTGTCGGGCGTGAAATACGTCTGCCAGACGCGATAGATCGCGACACCGTTGGGATCCTCGACCACGTACCGGTCGCAGAGCGCCGGAATCTCCGGATAAGGCACCAGATCCTCCATGACAAAATGGCGGTGCGGACGCCAGAAGCCCGCGTCCGACGCGTACCAACGGGCAGCGGAGTTCTCCAATCGCTGCTGGAACGCAGCCGCGCCCGCCACGTCCATCAATAGGCATCCGCCCGGCTTCAGCGCGCGGTGAACGTTTCTGAGCAGCTTCAGCCTGTCCTTCGGATTCAGAACGCCGTAGTCCTGCCAAATCAGCAGCGCCGCGTCGTACAGCCCCTTCCCGAAGGGATCGAGATAGCTCCCGAGCATGTAGTCCGCCCCCGGCGTGTTCTGTGCCCGCGCGTATTCGATCGAGCGCTCGGAGCGGTCGATCCCGGTCATCCGCAGTCCCTTGGCGGCGAGCCGTGCGCAGTAGAGCCCCGGGCCGCAGCCCAGATCCACCACCGAATCGCCATCCTTGAGCCCCGCGATGCGGATGATGTTCTCGCAGATCGCGTCAATCCGCTCCGGCCGGTAGCTGGCGGCGTCGGTCTCAGGCTCCAGGTGCGCGGCCAGCATGCCCTGAGAGATGTGCGGATCGTTCCAAAGCTCCGCCCCCACTTCGTAGGGCTCGGGCTTTCGTGCGGCTTTTGCGAGATCGTCGATCGTCATGGCGTTTCCTCCCACGGTGAATGCGCCCTGTTTGGGTCAGGTTTGCTTGGATCGTACTTCAGCAGATTCTTGGCAGCCCCTCGCCGGTCAGCGGCGGCAGGATGCGGCAGCCGCCGAGCTCCGTGAGGAGGGTCACGCCCTTCCCCGCCTTTACGGAGCCAATGCGCGCCGCGTGCTCGCCGTAGCGGCTCTTCCGGATGAGGCCGAGCGCCGCCTCCACATGTTCCTCAGGCACCACGGCGGCCATTTTCCCTTCATTGCCCATGTAGAGCGGGTCAAGGCCCAGAATCTCGCAAAGCCCGCGCACCGCCCGGTTTACGGGAAGCCGCGCCTTCTCCACCTCGATCTGGCAGCCGGAGGCGCTTGCGATCTCGTTCAGGATGGTCGCAAGGCCGCCGCGGGTCACGTCCCGCATTGCGTGGATCGGGATGCCCGCGCGCCGGAGGGAGAAAACCATTTCCGTCAGCGGCGCGTCGTCGCTCATGATGCCGTTTTCGATGCCCATGCGGCTGGACAGAATCGCCGCGTGATGGTCGCCCAAAAAACCGGACAGGATCAGCGCGTCCCCCGGCCTCGCGCCGGCGATGGACACCGCGCCGCCCTCGATGGCACCGACCCCTGCGGTGGTGATGATGAGCCCGCCGCTCCCCTCCACGACCTTCGTGTCCCCGGCGACGATCTTCACGCCCGCCTCGTCTGCGGCCTCGCGCATCGACCGGGCGATGATGTCAAGGTTCTCTGTCTCCATGCCCTCCTCGATGGCGAAGGAGGCTGTCAGGTACATCGGGACAGCGCCCGCCATCAACAGGTCGTTGACCGTGCCGCATACGGCGAGCCTGCCGATGTCCCCTCCCGGAAAAAACAGCGGCTTCACCACAAAAGCGTCGGTGGTCATCGCAATTTTGCCCGCCGGCATGTCCAGAACCGCCGCGTCACCCATCGGATCCAGATATTCGTTTGTGAGATGACGGGCGAAGACCGACCGGATCAATTCGCCGGTCTCGACGCCGCCGCCGCCGTGGGCCATTTCGATTTTCATATGTCCGCCTCCCTCGCCCAGATGCCGCAGGAACCCTCCGCCGATACCATGCACGCGCCCACCGGATGCGCCGGATCGCACCCGCGCTTAAAGAGCGGGCATTCCGGCGGCAGAAGCCGCCCCAGCATCACGTCGCCGCAGCGGCAGGCGGGGCTTTCCGCGCCTCTGGGCAACGCGCCGGGCCAGCCGTCAAAATTGGCGTACTGGCTGCGCAGCTTCAGGCCGGAGCCGGGAATTTCGCCAATCCCCCGCCACCGGGCGTTTACGGGCTCAAAGTACGAAGCCACGGCTTCCATCGCAGAGCGGTTCCCCTCAGGCGTAACCGCCCGGGCGTAGAGGTTCGCCATCCGGGGCGCACCCGCCTCCAGTTGATCCAGGATCTCCGAGACCGCTTCGAGGATGTCCATCGGCTCAAATCCGGCGACCACGAAGGGTTTTTGAAATTCCTCCGCCAGCGGCCGGAAGGCTTCGCTCCCGGTGAGAACGGCCACGTGTCCGGGGCAGAGAAACGCGGCGATGCTGTTCTCCGCGCCGGCGAGAAACTTAAGCGGTTCAAACATCGTTTTAAGAGCGGCGACGAGCCGCACATTTTGAAGTCCCGCCTTTTCAGCCTCGCGGAGGAGCAGCGCGTACACCGGCGCGGTGGTCTCAAAGCCCACCGCCGCCACCACGGAGATCTCCTCCGGGTGGCCCTTCGCCCAGGCGATCACGTCGTGCGGACCCATAAACATCGAGACCCGCCCGCCCGCGGCCTTCGCGCCCGCGAGGCTCATTTCGCTGCCCGGCACCCGAAGCATGTCGCCAAAGGCAAAGACCCGGTGCCTCGGCCGGAGCGCGATCTCGTTCAGCGCGTCGATAAAGCCCGGTTCCGTCACGCAGACCGGGCAGCCGGGGCCTGACACGAGCCGTATGTTTTCCGGCAGAAGCGTCCTCAGGCCCGCGCGGGCGATGGCGGCGGTGTGGGTGCCGCACACCTCCATGATTTTGAGAACCGGGCCGTCGTAGCGCCGGATGCGTTCAAGAAGCGCGGCCGCCGTCATAGCGCGCCTCCGATTTCCTCATGGAGCGCTTCGATCTCCCTGGCGGCTTCCTCCGTCAGCACCTGCATCGCGTAACCCGCGTGCACCAGCACCCAGTCCCCTATTTGGGGCTGGACAAAACCCACGTGTACGCTGACGCGGTTGCCGAATACATCCACCTTCGCCCAGTCCCCGTCGATAGAAACCACGACGCCCGCAGCGGCGACGCACATAATAATCACCTCGATATGATAAATGCCTGCCCGAGGCTGATGCCGCCGTCCCCCGGCGGCGCCTGGCGGTTGATGTACGCGCTTACCCCACGCGCCCGAAGCCGCGCAAGGCAGCGCTCCGTCAGAACGCGGTTCAGAAATACGCCGCCGGACAGCGCCACGTCCGGGACTTCATGGCGTTCGCACAGCACCATGACGGTGCACTCCACCATGTCCGCAACCGCCTCGTGAAAGCCCAGCGCCAGCGCCCCGCTGTCGCCGCCGGCGGACAGCGCGCGGATCACAGGCCGCCAATCCGCCTCAATGAAACCATCCCGTTCCGCGATGTCGAAAGCCATTTCCGCCGGGCGGACGCCGCCGCGCCGCGCAAGGGTTGCCGCCTGCTCCAACCGGATGGCGCACTCGCCTTCGTAGCGGTTCTCCCGGCAGATCCCGAGAATCGCGGAGGCGGCGTCAAAGAGCCTGCCCATGCTGGAGGAGCGGGCGGTGTTGATCTTAAGCCGCAGCGCCTTTTCCAGTACGCCCCAACCGCCGTAGCCCGGTATGACGCCGCTCATCGCCTGGTAACACGCGGCGATCTTGTTTGCGTCCCGCATCGATTCGTCGCCGCCCGCCATCAGGACCGGCATCAGGCTCCCCACGCGCACGTACTCCGCGCCGTCGCACAGCAGGAATTCGCCGCCCCACACCGTTCCGTCCGGGCCGTAGCCGGTGCCGTCGAAGGCCACGCCCAGCACGCGGGCCATTCCGTGCTCCGCCATTACGGAGGCGATGTGGGCGTGGTGGTGCTGCACGCGCATGAGCGGCAAGCGAAGCGCCTCGGCCCAGGCGCGGCTGAAATACCGCGGGTGCATGTCCGCCGCCGCCGTCCCCGGCATGACGTCAAGGAGCGACTGAAGGTTGTCCGCCACCATGCCGTAACGCTCCATGCAGTTTGCGTCCTCGAGGTCGCCGACGTGGGGGCCCATGTAGGCGTAACCTTCCGAAAATACGCACGAGGCCGCTTTGAGGTCGCCCCCTGCGGCAACTGCCTGCCCCGTTCCGCCAATGAAAAGGGGCAGCGGCGCGTAGCCCCTCGCGCGGCGCAAAATCTGGGACTTTCCGTCGATCACCCGCGCCACCGAGTCGTCCGAAGGATTGACAATGGGCCGGTCGTGGGTCAGGATTCCCGCGATCTCGTCATGCGCGAAGGCAGGAAGCCGCTCATCCTCGTAGAGGATCGGCTCGCCGCTCACGTTGAGGCTGGTCATCACCAGCGCCTTTACGCCGGCCTCGCGGACGCCGTCCAGAAGCAGGCGGTGCACCGGCGTGTACGGCAAAAAGCAGCCGTATTCCAGGCTGCCGCCGGTCACGTTCTCGCTGAAGGCGCTGACCCTGACCGGAATGAGCACGATGGGCCGCGCAAAGCTCGTGAGGAGCGCGCGCTCGGCCTCGCTCACATCGCAAACGGCCTCGACATCCGAGACATCCCGAAACATCAGCGCGAAGGGCTTCGCTTCGCGCCCCTTGATCTCCCGAAGCCGGGCGACCGGCGCTTCCTCCGGCAGACAGGCCAGGTGAAAACCGCCAATGCCCTTGACCGCCACGATCCCGCCGGAGAGAATGTCCCGGACGGCGGCGCCGATGGGGTCTTCGTTCACCGCGCCACCCTTCCGGTATGAAAGTACCGGCCCGCAGTCCGGGCAGGCGACGGTCTGGGCATGGAAGCGCCTGTCCGAGGGGGAGGCGTACTCTTTTGCGCAGCGCTCGCACAGCGGAAAACCGCTCATGGCGGTGGCATCCCGGTCGTAGGGCAGCGCCCGAAGAATGGAATAGCGCGGTCCGCAGGCCGCACAGCTGATGAACGGATGGCGGTAGCGCCTGTCCGAGGGATCGCCAAGCTCGCGCAGGCAATCGTCGCAGACCGGCGCGTCCGGCGGTACGATGCGGGGCAGCGACGCGCCCTCCGGCGCGGCGGTGCTTTCGAGAATCCGAAAACCCTCCCCGTCAAAGGGCGGCGCGTCGGCGGAATCTATGCGAAGGATCGAAAACCGTGCCCGGATCTCCGCCATCAGCGCGGTGAGCGCCTCCGGGGCGCCCGCGAGCAGGCACTCCGCCAGGCCGCCGGCGTTGCGAACCCAGCCGACAATGCCCATCTCCCCCGCCAGCCGCGCCACCGTTGGCCGAAAGCCCACGCCCTGTATCTGGCCGGAGAGGATTACTCTTCGGTATTCGCGCGGTGGTTGAGCCACTTTGCCACCTCTTCGAAGCCTTCGCCGGTGCGCGCGCTGACGCGGAACACCTGCGCCTTCTCGTTGAGCGCGCGAACGCCCTTCATGTAGTAGGCCTCGTCGAAGTCCACGTAGGGGGCGAGGTCAACCTTGTTGAGGAGGATCACATCCGCCTTCTCAAAGGCCAGCGGGTATTTATAGGGCTTGTCGCTGCCCTCGGTGACCGAGGTGATGAGCAGTTTGATGTGCTCGCCGATCACGAATTCCGCCGGGCAGACGAGATTTCCGATGTTCTCGATGAAGAGAAAGCCCTCTTTCAGGCCGATGGCCTCTGCGGCGTCCTTCACTACTGGCGAATCCAGGTGGCACGCGCCATGGGTATTGATCTGGTGCGCCTCAATCCCGAGTTTTCTGAGCTTTTCGGTGTCAATATCCGATTCGATGTCGCCTTCGATGACGGCGGCCCTCCTGCCGAGCATCGGTATCAGCCTTGTCAGCACGCTGGTCTTTCCGATGCCGGGTGCGCCCATCACGTTGACGCAGAACACGCCGCGGTCGGTGAGGTCGCGGTTGAGCTCCGCCGCCAGCTCGTCGTTACGCTTGTAAATGGATTCCTGGATGTCAATCTGGCTCATTTTTTTCTACCTCGATTGCTTTTACATAGAATTCCCGGCCGATCTCCGTCGGCCGCCCCTGGCCCCCACAGGGGCAGGTGAAGTCAAAGGGCTTTCGCTCAAAAAGCGCGCCGCAGGCTTCGCACTTCAGCATGGACTTGACGGACTCAAATTCCAGCGCCGCGCCCTCGCAGCGGCTGCCCGCGCTGATGAGGTCAAAGTACAGCTGGATGGAGTCAGCCATGTAGCCGGAGGCGTCGCCGACCACGAGAAAGATTTTTGTGACCCGGCCCTCGCCGCGCTCTGCCGCCGCCTGGGACGCGATGTCGATGATCCGCTGGGTGATTGGCAATTCGTGCACGCGCTTCCTCCCGCGCCCCGCCCCGCGAGGCCTGCCTTCATAGTATAAACGGTCCCGACTTAAACTCAAACGCCCGGTCAATCGAAGTGGCGGGTGAAGATCTCGTCCTTCTCCAGAAGTTCCTGAACGGTGTCAAAGCCCAGCCTGTGCAGAAGCTCAATCACATAGGGGTTTTCGGCGGGCGTGTGGTACTGGGCCGAATCGCCGTAGACCTCGACCGCCTGCCGCCCTTCCTCCGCCGGCGTCACCGCCCTCGGGCCGCCCACGCAGCCGCCGCGGCAGCCCATGCCCTCGTAGAAGTTGCCGCCGCCATTCCCGGCGAGGATGTCGTTCATCATCGCCCGACAGGCGGGAATGCCGTCGGCCTGCCGCGTCCTGACGGTGATCTCCCGGTTGGGGCTGAGCCGGCCGACTGTCTCGCGCACCGCTTCGCTGACGCCGCCCGCCCGCGCGTAGATACGCCCGGCGCGGGAGGAATGGTCCTTATCGCTCTCCTCCAAACTGGACGGGTCGATGCCCAGAAGGTCAAAGATCGACTGAGTCTCGCTGAAGGTCAGCACATAATCCACCGCGCCCGCGAGATCCTTCTCCCGCGCTTCCGCCTTCTTGGCGAGGCACGGCCCGATGAAGACCGTCACCGCGTCCGGGTACAGCGTTTTCACCGTGCGCGCGCAGGCGACCATCGGCGACACGGAGCCGGGCACGTGGCCCATCAGGTCGTGGTATATCTTTCGGATCATCGCGATCCACATCGGGCAGCAGCAGCTGGTCAGCTGATAGTCCGCCTCGGTCTTGATGTTCCGGTCGAATTCCAGCGCCTCTTTGAGCGTCAGGATGTCGGCAAACAGCGCTACCTCGATCATGCCGTCAAAGCCCACCGCCTTCAGCGCGGTTCGGAGCTTTCCGGGGGTGACGTCCTTTGAAAACTGCCCGAGAAACGCCGGCGCCACCAGCGCGTAGGCGAGCCCCTTTGTCGCGCGTACCGCCTTCAGCGCGGGCAGGATGTCGGTGGAGGCCTTGAGCTTATCGGCGGAGCAACCGTCGATGCAGTCGGCGCAGCCCACGCATTTTTCAGGATCGATCTGAATGTTGCCGCCCGCGTCCAGGCTCATAGCGTCAAAGGGGCAGCGCTTCACGCAGTACTCCCGCTGATCTTTGCCGCAGTCGCAGCTGCCGGTTCTGATCACCAGCGGATACTTCTCCGGGTGAAGCAGACAGTCCAGATGGTACGGGTCGTACTCGGACAGGGCCTTCTCAAGCCCTTCCGGATCGTCCCGAAGCGCCAGCGCCACCGCCTGATTGTAAAGCTCCTGAAACGTCTTCATGTGCATATCCCTCAAACTCTGCAATGGTGTGGCCCCGCAAAAGGACGCCGTCTCTATTATACCATAAAGGCGCGCTTATGAACACTTCCGCTTGCCCCGCACAATTGTCAAACATTTGCGACACCAGCAAAGAAAACCCTTTGACACATTGAATCGCCAGAGCGCGGCATCCAAACGGACTGCCTTTCGGAAGCGTTTGCGGCATTCCCGCGGCCGCGCTTGACCCTGACATTGCGCTTGCCTTTACCGAATCGCCCTTTACAGTCCAGTGCTTCGAGCGTATAATTTATTCTGGAAAATGCGACAGTAGCTGACAAAACACTCTGCAGGAGGAAAAATGAATACTCTGGCTGAAATTTCCAGGATCGGCGTGGTGCCGGTGATCAAATTGGACGACCCGGGCGATGCCGTGCCTCTGGCCGAGGCGCTGAAAGCGGGCGGGGTTCCGGTGGCGGAGGTCACTTTCCGCACCGGCGCGGCGGAGGAATCCATCCGCCGCATCGCAAAAGAATCGGAAGGCGTCCTCGTGGGCGCGGGCACGGTTCTGACCGAAGATCAGGTGAAACGGGCTCATGCGGCGGGCGCGAGATTCATCGTCTCGCCCGGGTTTGACCAGGGCGTGGTGGAGAAGAGCCTGGAACTGGGCCTTCCCGTTCTGCCCGGCTGTGCGACGCCCACGGAAGTCATGGCCGCGCTGAAGCTGGGGCTGACGGCCGTCAAGTTCTTTCCCGCTTCTGTGTACGGGGGGCTTCAGGGTATCAAGGCGCTTTCGGCTGCGTTTCCGGGGCTCATGTTCGTGCCGACCGGCGGGATAGGGCCGAAAAACCTGGCCGAATACCTGGGCTTCAAGCCGATTCTCGCCTGCGGTGGCAGCTGGATGGTGGATGTAAAGAATCTGCCCGAAACGCGCCGCCTGTGTGCGGAGGCGCGGGAGATCGTAAAGGGAGTCCGCGGCTGACAGGCCTGCTGCCATCGGAAAATGGATCAGTCAAGGGTTTTTGCCCTTTGAAAACTTGCATATGCGAAAGGAGCTTACTTAAAAAGCTCCTTTCGCATTTTTCATATTGAATTGTAGGCCGCCTGCGGTCAGGCCCGCGCTACATCTGATGAAAATCGACGTCACGTTCGGCAATGATGCGCTCGATTTTCTCCCTCGCGTTTTGAAGCAGCGCGCCGATCAGCTTGATTTTCTCGTCTCCGGCGCGGAACAGCGGCACCGCGACGCTGACGGCCGCGACCACCCGCCCATTCTTGCGGATCGGAACACCGACGCACCGGACGTGCTGATCGGATTCTTCGGACTCGTAGGACAGCCCCGTTTCGCGCACGGCCGATAGCTGATCGTCCAACTGGTCAAAGTCCACGATGGTGTTGGCGGTCAGAGGCTTCAAGCCGCCCGGGTACAGCCTTTTCAGCATGGAGAGCGAGTAATCCGCCAAGAGCGCCTTGCCCACGCCGGTGGCGTAGGCGGGGAGTCGCCTGCCAACCGAGGAGTACAGCCGGATCGGCTCCGGCGAATCGATCTTGAGAAGGTACAGCACCTCCCCGCCCTCCAAAATCCCGAAATGGCAGGTTTCGCTGCAAACGTCCACGATCAACCGCATCTGCTCGCGGATCAGGTCGAGGATCTCGGTCTGTTCCAGATAGCTGTAGCCGCATTCAAACAGCTTAACGCCGGTCTTGTACGTTCTCGTTTGGGCATAATACATGAGAAAGCCGCGTTCGCACAGCGTTCGAAGAATCGGGTGAATGCTGCTCTTCGGCGCGTTCAAATGCTCCACGATCTGGCTGAACGTGCACCCGGACTGTGATGCCGAGACGTACTCGATTGTCCTCAGCGTCCGGTCGGTCGCGCGATGCGGCGCGCCCTGGCCTCGCTCACCTTCCATAAGTCGCCTCCATTGTTCCGATATACGAACGGTTTCCTCCGGGCCGAGCCAAGAGTCTCCCGATAATACCACAAAAGCCTTTGAAAGTCAAATTGATCTGCCCCGGGATTGACAACATGGCCTCGCGCGTGGTAATATAACCGTACCGAATATAGAATTTAGTTCGTATATACGAACTAAATGCGACCCTCACGGGCCGCGGTGAAAGGAGCGATGTCCCATTCAAGTGGTAGACAAAATCTGCGAACACAAAATCGTCGCCATCGCCCGCAGGGTGCCGGTGGATCGGATCCTGCCGACAGCCGAGGCGCTTCACGAGGGCGGGATTCGCCTGATGGAGATCACCTTTGATCAGGCCGACCCGGAATGCCTCCGCCTTACGCCGCGCATGATCGAGGCGCTGGCCGCGCGCTTCCCCGACATGTTGATTGGGGCCGGCACCGTCATGACCAGGGAGCAGGCCCGGGCCGCGGCGGACGCGGGCGCACGCTTCGCGCTGGCGCCCAACATCGATCCGGATGTGATTGACGAGACGCTAAAACAGTCCATGATCGCCATTCCCGGCGCGCTGACGCCCACGGAAGTCGCCTACGCCCACAAACTGGGCGCAATGATGGTCAAGCTGTTTCCCGCGGGAGACCTGGGAACGGGGTATTTGAAGTCGCTGCGGGGGCCGCTCCCCCACATTCCGTTGATGGCCGTCGGC
>JAEYPB010000036.1 GCA_023411175.1 Bacillota bacterium
CTGTTCACCGCGGCGGGCGTGGGCGGCGTGATCGCGGCGCGCGCGTCCATTTCCGGCGCTGAGGCGGGCTGTCAGGCGGAGTGCGGCGCGGCCAGCGCGATGGCGGCGGCGGCGCTCACGGAGCTGTCCGGCGGCAGCGCCGAAGCGGCGTCTAGCGCGGTCTCCTTCGCGCTGATGAACGTGATGGGCCTCGTGTGCGATCCGGTCGGCGGCCTCGTGGAGGTGCCCTGCGTGTACCGAAACGTCCTCGGCGTGGTCAACGCCGTGGCGGCGGCGGACATGGCGCTCTCGGGGCTTACAAGCCCGCTGCCCGCCGACGAGGTGATCGACGCGATGGGCCGCGTGGGGCGGTCGATGCCCGCTTCCCTCCGGGAGACCGGCGAGGGCGGCTGCGCGGCGTGTCCGTCGGCGAGGCGATAAAAACCCGCTTCGCGGCTTTTTATCGCATAGAAAACAGGCCGGTTTTCTCAACCGCCAACGGGCGTTTGCGGGCGAAAACCGGAGCGGGTATGCCATCCGCGTCGGCCGGGAAAGCTCGGCCTTTGGCGGATGGCCAAATCCGGCGTGCATGCCGCCGGATTTGATAGGATGGGCGGCGGGAGGCCGCGTTTGAAGTAGTGGGTGTGTCGGCTGCTGCGCTCGCCTGAAATGCCAATATCATCCGGGTGTCCGTGTGTTTGGATCGACGGCAAACGTGAATTTAGCCTTACGAAAATTGACTTTTTACCCGCTTTATGGTACATTGACGGGTGGAAGATACTTTGCATGGAAGGATGAAATAACCATGTCTGAACTCAAGGGCGCTTGCATCATCGGACAGTCTGGCGGGCCTTCGGCCGTCATCAACGCCAGCGCGTACGGCGCCATCAAAACGGCGCTCGAAAATCCCTCGATCACCCGCGTGCTGGGCGCGGAAAACGGCATCCAGGGCGTGCTCAACGACCGCCTGATCGACATGAGCAAGGAAGATCCGGCCGAGCTCGCGCTGATGAAGCACACGCCGTCCTCGGCGCTGGGCTCCTGCCGCTACAAGCTGAAGGAAGCCTCCGTGGACGAAACCGACTACAAGCGCATCCTTGAGATCTTCAAAAAGTATGATGTGCGCTACTTCTTCTACAACGGCGGCAACGACTCGATGGACACCTGCAACAAGATCTCCAAGTACATGCTGGAGCAGGGCTACGAGTGCCGCGTGATGGGCATCCCGAAGACCATCGACAACGACCTGGCCGGCACCGACCACTGCCCCGGCTTCTCCTCCGCCGCCAAGTACATCGCCACCTCCGTCATGGAAGTGTACCATGACGCCCGCGTGTACGACACCGGCATGGTCACCATCATCGAGTGCATGGGCCGCCACGCCGGCTGGCTGACCGCCGCCGCCGCGCTGGCGAAGGAAAAGGGCAACGGCCCGGACCTCATCTACGTACCCGAAGTGGCCTTTGACATGGACAAGTTCATCGCGTCCGTCAAGAGGATCTACGACGAGCACAAGAAGTGCATCGTGGCCGTGTCCGAGGGCATCCACGACAAGGACGGCACCTTCATCACCGAGTACGCCAACAAGAACGCCACCCGCGACAGCTTCGGCCACGCCCAGTTGGGCGGCCTCGCCGCTTTCCTGGCCAACGAAGTCAAAAAGGCCACCGGCGCGAAGGTGCGCGGCATCGAGCTCAGCCTCCTGCAGCGCTGCGCCGCCCACATCGCTTCCAAGACCGACGTGGAGGAGTCCTTCATGGCGGGCAAGGCCGCGGTGGAGAACGCCGTCGCCGGCATCACCGACAAGATGGTGGGCTTCGAGCGCGTCACCGGGCCGGATGGCAAGTACGAGTGCCGCATCAAGCTGTTCGACCTCTCCGTGGTCGCCAACGCCGAGAAGAAGCTGCCGCTGGAGTGGATCAACGAGACCGGCGACGGCATCACCCAGGGCTTCATCGACTACGCGCTGCCGCTGATCCAGGGCCAGACTGATCTCGCCTTCGAAGACGGCCTGCCGCGCTTCGTCAAGCTCAAGAAGGTTCGCGCCTAGCATTTTGACCCGCGCCGGTTATCCGGCGCGGGTTCAATATAGCGGCTTTTCGTTATTCTGAGGCCTCCGCGCGGTAAGCGCGGAGGCCTTCTTGTACTCTATACAATCATGAAATCCCTGTCCAGCTCGTTCAGGCACTCGCAGCCGTCCTCGGTGACCAGCACCAGGTCCTCCACCCGGACGCCGAACTTGCCTGCCAGGTACACGCCCGGCTCGATGGAGAACACCATGCCCGGCTGTGCCACGTAGGGGCTGACCGCGCTGACATCCGGCGGCTCGTGCACCTCGAGACCCAGCCCGTGGCCGGTGCGGTGCAGAAACTGCTTGCCGTAGCCCGCTTCCTCGATGACCGCCCTCGCCGCCCGGTCGATGTCGGAGAGCCGGACGCCCGGCCGAACCGCCGCCTTGCCCGCGGCGTTCGCCCGACGGACGATATCGTAGACCTTCTTCTGCTCGTCGGTAGCGCTCCCGAAGAACACGGTTCTCGTCATGTCGCTGAGGGCGTGGTCTACGTTCACGCCGACGTCCAGAATCACCGCGTCGCCCTTCTGAAGCCGCGTTTTTCCGGTGGCGTGATGCGGCTCGGCGCAGCCGGCGCCAAAGCAGATCAGCGCCGAAAAGCCGAGGCCGGTGGCACCCTCGGAGGCCGCGATGGCGTCGTAACGACGCGCCACGTCCAACTCGGTTTCGCCTTCGACGAGGCTCTTGCGGAGAGCGCCCGTCACCCGGTCGTTCATGTGGGAGCTCTTGCGCAGCCCTTCGATCTCCTCGGCGTCCTTGAGCATGCGCGCGTCGTCCACCGGCTTTGAGCCGATGACCGGGCGCACATCCCCGCGCTTTCCCATCAGGGACAGGAGGAAGCGGCTGGGCCAGGCCTTGTCCACACCGATGGTTCCGGGCGCGACGAACGCGGCCAGCGCGGTGACGCTGTCCTCCGCGTCGTCAAATTCCACCAGTTCAAGCCCTTCCACGGGCGGCACCGCGAACATGTGGTTGACGAAAAGCCGGGGGCCGCCCTCGCCGATGAGGAGCGCCAGGAGCCGCTCGCCCGGCGCGATCCACTGCCCCGTCAGGTAGTAGATGGATTCTGTGGATGTGACCAGAAGTTGCGAGACGTTCATTTTTTCCATGCCCGCCATGACGCGGGCCAGCCGGTTCGTCTTCATTTCAGGCCTCCTTTGTTGCTTCGATCACCCAGTACCCGCCGCCACGCTCGATCACCTGCGCGGCGGAGAACAACCCCTGAAGAAATTTGAGCGCCGACGGCGCACCCTGCTGCTTGCGGATGACGGCGTACAGCTTCCCGCCGGGGCCGAGCTTCTCCTTTGACTGTTCAAAAAGGCCGTAGATCACCTGCTTGCCCGCGCGGATGGGCGGGTTGGTGACGACCGCGTGAAGCCCCTCCGGCAGCGCCGAGAGTCCGTCCCCAGCGAGTGCCTGGGCGTTTTTCGCTTGGTTCAGCACGATGTTTTTGCGCGCCAGCGAGACTGCCCGCTCGTTGATGTCCACGAGGATAAACTCCGCGGCGGGGTTTTTGAGCGCCAGCGGCACGCCCATCGCGCCCCAGCCGCAGCCGAGGTCTGCCACGCGGCCCGTGAGGGGCGGCAGCGATTCCATCAAAAGCTTGCTGCCGGGGTCCAGCCCGTCCGCCGAGAAGACCCCGGCGTCGGTATGCATGGGGAGGGTCATCCCCAGCGCCTGGAGGGTGACCTCCCTGGGTCTATGGGGCGCGGAAGGGTCGGGGGTAAAGTAATGCTCGCTCATGGGCTCATCTCCGTCAGCGCGCGAAGGCGCTCAAGTTCTTCATTCGTCAGCGCGCGAACCGCGCCGGGCTGAAGCGCCGGGTCCAGCGGGACGCCGCCGACCGAAAGCCGGTGAAGCGTTTCCACCGGATGGCCCACCGCCTGGAACATCCGCTTAACCTGGTGAAACTTGCCCTCGGTGACGATGAGGCGGGCGAGGGAGCCCGCTTCCGCCGCTTCGAGTATTTCAAGGCGGGCCGGGCGCGCGGTGAAGTCGGAGAGCGGAATACCCTCCGCCATGCGCGCGGCATCCGCCTCAACAAGTCGGCCCGAAACCCGCGCCAGGTAGACCTTTTCCACGTGGAAGCGGGGCGAGATCAGCCGGTGCGCCAGCTGCCCGTCCTCGGTGAGGAGCAAAAGCCCCGTCACGTCCCGATCCAGCCGCCCCACGGCGCACAAATCCGCCGTCCGTAGGGCGGCGGGCAGGAGATCAAACACGGTGGAAAAGCGCGCGTCCTCCCGCGCGGTCACGCAGCCGGCGGGCTTATAAAGCATCAGGTGAAGCGGTTCGCGCGCCCCGATGACCGCGCCGTCCAGCATCACCACGTCGCCGTCCGAAACGGAATGGGCGGCGTTTTTTACACACGCGCCGCCTACGGTTACGCGACCCTTCGCGATCGCCTCCCGCGCCTTGGAGCGCGACGAGAGCGCCTCGCCCACCAATCTGTCAAGCCTCATGGAGAGTATTCTACCATGTTTTGCCGGGCGCTACAATGGCTTTCTTTCGGGGAACAGCGCTTCGTGGACGCGGCCGTCGTCGATGAGCTCGATGAATTCGCCCGCCACGGCGCGGCCGTCCAGCGAGATGCCCTCCCGTCCGCGCAGCGCGCGCAGGCGGTAGCTGGCGGAGCCGAAGCGGATGGTGAGCCCCGCTTCGCTCCGGTCCGGATGGATCAGCGCGCGAAGGCGCGCGCGGTTTCCCTCCCGCTCGTAGCCCAAGAGGTACCGGACCGCGGCGCGGCACAGCCAGGCCGCCGCGCCGGTATACCAGGTCCAGCCGCCCCGGCCTGCAAAGGGCGGCTCGCCGTAGACGTCCGCGGCGATGACGTAGGGCTCCACGCGGTAGTTGAGCGCGTCGGCCTCGGTGGCGGCGTGGTTCGGCGGCAGCAGCGATTCGAGCGCCTGCCAGGCGCGCGCGGCGTCGCCCATGATTGAAAAAGCCATCACCGCCCAGCAGGCGGCGTGGGAGTACTGGCCGCCGTTCTCCCGGATGCCGGCGGGGTAGCGCGCGATGTAGCCGGGGTCGCGGGGGCTTCCGGTCAGCGGTGGGGTCAAGAGCTTTATGATCCGGTGCTCCGGGTCGTAGAGCTGCGTCCAGGCGCTGTCCATCGCCGTCAGACACCGCTCGGGGTCGAGTCCCGCCGCCACCGCCCAACACTGGGCGATCAGGTCGATCCGGCAGCCGCCCTCGGACGCGGCGGAGCCGAGCGGCGCGCCGTCTCCAAAGAAGGCGCGGCGATACCACGCGCCGTCCCAGCCGTGTTCCTCCACGGCGGCGCGCATCCGCCGGGCGATCTCGTGAAGCTCTTCCTTTACTTCTTCGGATTCGGTGATTTTTGCATAGTCCTCCGCAACCACGGAGAGGAACTGACCGAGCCAAACGCTTTCGCCGCTGCCGTCGCCCACGCGGCTCATGCCGTCGTTCCAGTCGCCCGCGCCCATCAGCGGCAGGCCGTGAACGCCGGTCATCGAGGCGGCGCGGCGAATCGCCCGAAGGCAGTGGGCGTCCAGGCTCTCCGAAAGTTCAGAGACCTCCGGCGCGCCGTACCAGTCGTCGTCGCCATCCGGAATCGGGACGTCCCGGAGGTAGGGCGCTTCCTCGGCCATTACACCCCGGTCGCCCGTCTCGGTCACATAGGCCGCGGCGACGTAGGGCAGGAACAAAAGGTCGTCCGACATGCGTGTGCGCACCCCGGTACGCTCCGGGTGCCACCAGTGCATCACGTCGCCCGCCTCAAACTGGCGCGCCGCGCACAAAAGGAGGTGGGCGCGTACCATGCCGGGTTCAATGGGGATCATGGACAGCATGTCCTGCAGCTGATCGCGGAAGCCGAAGGCGCCGCCCGCCTGGTACAGCCCGGCGCGCCCCCATATGCGCCCCGCCAGCGCCTGCGCCGGCAGCCACCGCCCGAGCATCTGGTCGCAGATGTCGTCGCCGGTTTCCGGCACGATGCGCGAGGTCAGGTCCTCCCATCTTTCACGGGTGCGGTCAAGGCGCGCCTGTCCCGCGCCCCAGGCGGAGAGGACCTCCCGGCAGCCCTCCCGGACGGGCGACCACCCGATGATGAACTGCGCCGTGACGGTGCCGCCCGGCGGCAGCGCGATCTGCGCGCGCAGGCCCAGCGCCGGATCAATTTCAAGGGTTTCCGGTGGGCGGCCATCCCCGGTCAAGAGCGCGGCAAAGCCGTGCCCTTCCATCGAACCGGAGGCCATGAGCATCGGCGGCTCCGGGAAGGTGCGGATCAGCCGCGCGTCGTCGCCGTTCACACCCATCAGCCAGTCCACCGAGGCGATCAGCCGGAGAGAACGGGCAAGTCCCCCCGAATTGTGGATGGTCATGAGCAGGCACTTTGCGGGCAGGTCCACGTCCACAAACTGTTCCACCGTCCAAAGGAGCGTGCCTGCGCCGGAGGAAAACCGGCTGACGCCCGGCCGGTGCTCTACCCGGAAGGGCTGGGCGAGGCCGCGCTGCTCCGGCAAAAGAGAGGCGTAGGCGCGGCCGTCGGACAGCTGCAGCCTTTCGCCCTTGCCTTCATGCAGCGGGTCGTTGGTAAAAGGGGTCAGCCGCCCACTGCGGCTGTTTTTGGCAAAGGTAAATCCGCCGCCCCGTTCGGAGACGAGGGAGCCGAAGCCGCCCGCGTTGGCCAGCACGTTACACCAGGGCGCGGGGGTGGGCTTTCCCGGCAGCAGGTCGATCACATAGCCGCCGCGGGCGAAGCCGCCCCAGCCGTTGAATTTCTCGAGGGGCTCATCCGCCAGCGAAAACCCACCTCGAAGCCGCGCGCGGGGCGCTTCCTCGTCCGCCGGGAGGCTGCGCAGGAAGCCGCGGAGCGCGGCGTCCACCGGCTCCGAACCGGAGACGTACATGGCGGACACCGCTTCCAAGAGCGCATTCTGCGCGCCGGAGAGCGATGCGCCCTCCAGCGGGAACGCGCCGCCCGGCTCCAGCACCATGTCCGCCAGGTGGCTGGCCGCCACCTGGTCTCGAAGCGCGTCCCGGACGGGCTGCTCGTAGTCGTTTCCGTAGTCGTTGACCAGCACCAGATCGCACCACACGCCCATTGCACGGTAGAATTCGTGGGCGCGCAGCGCGTCCCGAACCAGCACCATCTGGGCGGTAGAGGTTACCCGAACCGTAATCAGCGGAAGGTCGCCGGATATGCCCAGCGCCCACAGCCCACTGATGGCGAGGCGGCAGGGCGGCGGGCAGAAGTCCCGCCGCGGGAACATGACGAGGCGGCTTGCCCGCTGCAAAAGCTGGTGCCGCGCCGGGGTCAGGCCGAGGAACTCCAGCATCGACCGCGCCTGCGAGCCGGCGAGGAGCAGGCTGCGCCGCGCGTCCTCCGCCGCCATGTGCCGAACGCGCATCCTCGAAAGCGCCTCTTCATCCCCGGCGACGCCGGCGACGAACGCCAGCTGCCGCCGCCCGCCCGGGGCCAACGTCAGGCTGGTCTTGAGCGCCGCGCAGGGGTTCAGCGTCGCGCCGACGTTGTTTGAAAAGACGCGGGCAAAGGTTTCGGCGTCCGCGATGGAGCCTTCGCGGCCGATCAGCCTTTCCAGGTCGATCTCGTGGGAGATTTTGAGGCCCTCCGCACCCGACAGCGCGTAGAGAAGCATCGGGTGGCGCCCGCCGCTTCTGGGCTTGCGGGTGAAGACGAGCGCGCCGTCTTCGAAGCGGGCGCGGACGAACAGGTTCTGGAATGCGGGATGGGCCTTGATGTCGGCCTCCGCGCCCAGCGCGACCTTGAACGCACCGGTAATCTCCACCTCCAGCGGCTGGGCGGCGTGACTGGTCAGCTCCAGCCGCTGAATCAGCGCGCCGTCCTCCGGAGAAATGCAGGCAGTCAGGCGGCACTCGAGTTCGTCCGTCCGGGTCAGCACCTGAAGGCTGCCCGCCTCGAACCGGACCCGCTGGCTGGAGGCCAAGCGCCCCGTCAGTCCGCTGGCCGCGAAGGTGAGCCGCTTCGACGGCACGCGAACGTGCACCCATATGCCGTCGTTTGTATCGGGGCGGGCCGACCAGCGGCTGAGCAGAATGCCCTTCGCGCGGACAAATCCGGTGCCCGCCGCGGTCAAAAACGCGGTGGTGCCGCCGCCGTAGAGCAGGTGGCTGTCGCCGCGGCCGGACGCCGGGCAGCCTGCATGGATGCCCTGCCGCGCGCGGGGCGCTTCCGGTTCCGGCTCCGACTGGGCACGCCTGAACGCGCCCCGCGCCGGCTTCTCACTGAGCAGGAGCGAGAGCAGCCGCACCTCAGGGATGCCCGAAAACGCCTTGGCCAGCGCGTCGCCGCACAAGGCGTTCGCGATGGCGGCCAGGATCATGCCCTGATGGTGGGCCATGTGGCTGAACACCACCCGGTGCGACTCGCCGTCTGGCAGGCGCTCAGGCGCGTAGTCCACCGCTTCGTACAGCCCCATCGGGCCCTGAAAGCCGGCGCGCTGCATGGCATCGAGGTTTCGCATCGCTGCGCCCGGATCGACCGGCAGCGCCAGGATCGACGCGTACGGGGCGATCACCCGCTCGAATGCGGTGCCGCGCAGCGACAGACTGGGCAGCCCGAAGGCGCGGTACTGGTAGTTCATCAGAAGGTCAAAGGCGTTGTAGCCCGACTCCGACACGCCCCAGGGCGCGCCGAGGGACGCCTGGGCCGCGACGACGGCGCGCTCGGTCTCATGGAGGAGAGACCCCTTGGGGGCGCGCATGAACAGCATCGGCATCAGGTATTCGAAGGCGGTGCCGCTCCAGGAGATCAGCGCCGCGCGCCGGCCGCTTCGGGCCATGCCGCGGCCAAGCTTTGCCCAGTGCTTGACGGGCGCCTGGCGAAGCGCCATCGCGGCAAAGCTCAGGATTCGGGATTCGGAGGCGAGCAGGTCGTAGTGGCCGGAGGACAGCGCGTCGCGCTCGGCGTCGTAGCCGATGTAGAACAGATTTCGGGTACTGTCGTAGAGCTTTGAGAAATCCATGCTCCGGACAAGCGCGCCGAGGCGACGTGCCAGCGGAGCGTCCAGCGGCTCGATGAGGGCGGCGCAGGTCATCAGGCATGCGGCCAGGTTGCCGCCGTCCACGCTGGAGACGTAGCGAGGTTTCAGCGGCTTCAGCGCCTGCGTGTCAAACCAGTTGTACAGGTGACCGTGCCATTTTTCAAGGTTTTCAAGGGTTTCGACGGTTCGCGCGAGGCGGCGGCGCATCGCGTCGGCGTCGATCAGCCCCAGAAGCTGGGCAGAGACGCAGGCGAGCATGTACAGCCCGATGTTGGTGGGCGAGGTGCGGGGCGCCTGTCCTACAGGCGGGTCCAGCTGCAGGTTGTCCGGCGGGAGTCCCGGCCCGTCTTCCGGCGTTTGAGATTCAAAGAAGCGCCAGGTGGCGCGGGCGAGGGCGAGGAGTTCGTCCTTCTCATGGTCGGACAACGCCTCATGCACAGTGGGGGCGGCCAGGTATTTCAGCCAGCCCGGCGCGGCCAGAAACAGAGCCGCAAGGCATGCGGCGGGCAGCGCGTAGGCGGCGCTGAAGAAGCCCGGCACCGTCAGAATCGCAGCCACGCGGGCGGCGATGACGGTGAGATCCCGCGCGGGCGCGCCCTCCGCGTCGGCGGCGGGCACCCACTCCAGGAGCCGTCGCCCCGTCCGGAACTGGCGATACAGCGCGCGGACGGCGGCGCTCACGGTATACGCCGCCTCGGCGGGTAAGAGCGCCAGCGCGGCCACCGCCCGGCGAAGCGCTGCACGGGAGGGCGGAAGCACCGCCGGGAGGAACGCGTAGGCGAAGCCGACGAGCAGCGCCTTTGCGCCGCCGCCCCAGAGCCCGGCGATTATGATCGTCAGCGCGGCGGCGGGGGCGAGGCTTCGCGCGAGGTTTGAAAGCAGCATCCATTTGCCCAGCGCGTCTGGCGCCATCGGAATGAAGCGCACAAGCTGCCAGTCGCCCCGCGTCCAGCGCTCGAGGCGGCGCAAATACCCGGACGGCGACTGGGGAAAGTCGTCGTAGACCGCCACGTCCGTGGCCAGAGCTGCGCCTGCGAGCAGCCCTTCGATCAGGTCGTGGCTCAGGATCGCGTTGTCCGGCAGCTTCGCGGCCGCGCTGTGGAACGCCTTCACGTCGTAGACGCCCTTGCCGCAGAACGCGCCTCGGCCGGAGACATCCATCAGAAGGTTCGAGGCGGCCACCGGGTAGCTGGAAAGGCCGCCTTCGCCGGCCATCAGCCGCGCGAAGCGGTTGGGCGCGCAGCTCTGTTCGACCCTGGGCGCGATCAGCGCGTAGCCCTTGCGCACGCCGTCCTCGAAGCGAACGCGGTTGTTCGGGTGGTGGATCGCGCCGATCAGGCGACGGATGTCGTCGGGCAGCGCGCGGGTGTCGGCATCCAGCGTCACTACGTAGCGGAAGGCTCGCTCGTAAAGCCGCCCGGCGTCCGCCCGCTCGGGGGTGAACTGGCTGTCGTCGCCGGTCAAGAGCAGCTGGTTCAACGCCTTGACCGCGCCGCGCTTGCGCTCGTGACCGCGCCATAGGCTGTCCGCCTCTGCGTAGCGGCGCTCGCGCTGCAAGTAATGGTACTTTTCGCAGCCGAAACGGCGGTTCATCTCGGCCACCCGGCCGCGAAGCAGTGCGACGAGCGCCTCATCCGCGGGATTTTCGCGCTCGGGGGCATCGGAAAAATCGCACAGCAGCAGGTATTCCACGTTGTCGTCCCCGTCCAGCGCGCCCAGCGCCTCGAAGCCGTCTGCCAGCGCCTTTGCACGGGTTTCGCCGGAGACCAGCGCCGGCACCAGAACCAGCGTCCGGGCGTCGTCCGGCACCCGGCGCATGTCGAGCTTCAAGAGTTTTCTGGGCGCGAGGCTCCGCGCGCCGACGTAGCCCGCGATCAGTTCCGCGAAGCGGCAGGCCAGCGGCAGCGCCGGAATCAACCAAAGGATGCCGCCCAAAAACGCGGCGAGGAGGATCAGGATCACAGCGGACAGCGCATAAAGAAGGAGCGCGAGGCCGTTGCCGGAAGGGTCCGGAATCCGCCTCTTGAGCGCTGTCCTGGGATGCCCCAGCGCGGCGAGCAGCGCGCGGCGGCCGTCGTCGTCGTACAGCCACCAGCACACGCCGCCCTGGACACCTTCGAGGCCCGCGGCTTCGTCCGCCGCGCGGCGGGCTACGGTCAGTTCGCTCTGGCCGGTGGCCTTCGCGATGGCGGAGACCTCCTCCCGGACGGCGGTACGGGACTCCTCGTCCATCCTGGGATACACGCCGGAGGGGTCCTGCCTCAGCAGCTTTTCGGTGCGGCTGAGGCGATCGAAGGCTGTGGCCCAGTCCAGCGCCTCCAGCATCCGGAAGCCCGACATGATGTTGGACAGCCACAGCTTGTCCAGCGCCTGCCGCTCGTGCTCGAGGCGTATGACCACCTCGGAATCCTCGCCCCGCCGCCCCAGCCACTCGTCCAGCGCGCGCCGCGCCGCCGGCATCTCCTGTTCGTGGGTCAACTGCAGCGCGCGCTCAAAGAACGCGCCGGAATTCTTGGCGCGCAGCGCGCCCAGCCTTGCGCCGGAGTTTACCCAGTCCTCCGCCGCCAGCCGCTCCCGCTGGGCAGCGACCACCCGGCGACCTACCGATTCGAACGCCGCGCATAGCTCGACGGCCAGTGCTTCGGGGATTCGCCACAGCTCCCCCATGGTCAGCGGCTGAATCTCGTCGAAGGCGGAAACGGCCTCCGCCAGGCGCTCGAAGGTGACCAGTTCGTCGCCGCCCGCCGAAAGCGCCCGCGCAAGGTGTTGCACGCGGGGCGTGCCGCCCGAGGCGGGGAGGGGCACGCCCCGCCGAAGGGACAGCGCGCTTTCGCCCACCTGGCGCACGTTGTCGCGCAGCCACTCCATCGCCGGCACGCCGGGGCTCCCCGAGAGGCGCGCCACCTGCGCGGCCAGCGCACGCAGCGCCCGCGGACGCGCGCCCAAAAGCCGCATCGGCGCGCGCTCCGAGGCGGTGAGCGTCACAGCCAGCGCGCGCACACGCCGCATCAGCGCGTCCCCGGGTTGATTCATGCAGAAACCCCCTCCGTTTAAAAGCGCAGTTCTGAAGGAAGCTTGTACAAAACCGGCGGACTGTATTCATTTTTTGCTGGAATGTGACAGGGCGTGTCGCTCGGCGCGCAAATTTCGTTGTAATTTGCATAACGCTGTGATATGATTATCCCCGCGAAGGATGGTGCGGGGATGAAAAAGCTGGGAATTCTCTTCGATATGGACGGCGTTCTGGTTGATTCCGAACCGGTGATTACCGCCGCGGCCTGCGAGGCGCTGAACCGCCTCGGCATCCCGGCCGTGCATGAGGATTTTAAACCCTTTACCGGCATGGGCGAAAACCGCTTTCTGGGCGGCGTGGCCGAAAAGTACGGCCGCGATTTCGACCTGTCCATGAAGGCGCTCTGTTACGAAATCTACGGCGAGCTGGTGGATTCCGCGCTCAAAATCTACGACGGAACCAAGCCGATGCTGGCGCGTTTTCAGCGCGAAGGTCGGAAGATGGCGCTGGCCTCCAGCGCGGACCTTATCAAGGTCCGCCACAACCTGCGCGTCGCGGGCATTCCGTTTTCAACCTTTCAGTCGGTCGTGACCGGCGACGACGTGGAGCGCAAAAAGCCCTTTCCGGACGTCTACCTGATGGCGGCAAAGGAGGCGGGACTTGCCCCCTGCGATTGCGCCGTGGTGGAGGACGCGATTTCCGGCGTCCAGGCCGCGAAGGCTGCGGGAGCCTACGCCATCGCGGTCACGACCTCTTTCAGCGAGCAGGCGCTTGTGGCCGCCGGCGCCGATCGGGTGATTTCCGACATCGCGGAGCTGCCCGCCGCCGTCCGGGCGCTGGAGGAAGCTCTCGACGCCTTTGAGATCCGCGAGGGCTTCGAGCGCATGGATTTCGGTCAGGTGGCGGCGCTGCTCGCCATGATGCCCTGGAGCGAGGGCATTTCCCGTTCGGAGGTCGAAATGGGCGCGCGCAACTCGACCATCGTCGTCGGCGCGTTCGAGGGAGACCGGCAGACGGGCTATGCCCGGGCGCTCTCCGACAAGACCCGCTTCTGCTACCTGATGGACGTGTGCGTCCACCCGGACAGCCGCCAGAAGGGCGCGGGCCGGGCGATGGTGGAGCGCATCCTGACCCACCCGGAGCTGCGGGATGTGTACCAGTGGATGCTCTTTACCACCAGCGCGCAGGAGTTCTACCGGGGCCTGGGCTTCGAGGAAACGAAAAGAGCGGGGAACATCATGGAGATTCGGCGGGCGCGGCCCGTCCGCTAGCGGGTCTTCACAAGAAATCAACCCAAAAAATTTCGCGTTTCGCCCGTGAAGTATTGACATACGCCCCCGCGTATGGTAATCTTATCAGGCTGCCCCCGTTGGGGGCTTTGGTTGTGATAAATGAAATTTGGTCCGGTGGGAGGGAAAGCGAGTGGCATCCGACAAGCGCGTCAAGGTTACGCTGGCCTGCGGCGAGTGCAAGCAGCGCAACTACAATACCTTGAAGAACAAGAAAAACGACCCCGACCGTCTTGAGATGAACAAGTACTGCCGCTTCTGCAAGAAGCATACCGCGCACAAGGAGACCCGCTAAGCCTTTGGGCGTAAGACGAGGAGTGAAGCGCATGGCGAAGGACACCGAGGTCAGCAAGGAGAAAGCCGGCTTCTTCAAGAAGATTGGCCTGTTCTTCAAGAATTTTTTCTGGAAGATCGTGAACAGCTTCCGGAACATGGCCTCCGAGCTTAAGAAGGTCACCTGGCCCACCCGGCCCGAGTTGATCAACTACTCGCTGGTCGTGCTGGTCTTCATGGTGGCGATGGCGATCATTATCGGCATCATCGATTTCGGCGCCGCCAAATTCTCCCAGTGGATCATCGGGGCTTAAGGAGAAGCTATGTCAGAGCATCAAGAGCCCCAGTGGTACGTTGTGCATACCTATTCCGGGTATGAGAATAAGGTCAAGGCCAACCTTGAAAAATCCGTTGAGAACAACGGCATGCAGGATCTGATCTTCGAGGTCAAGATCCCCATCGAGGAAGCGGTCGAGATCAAAAACAACAAGCGCAAGACGGTTCAGCGCAAGCTGCTGCCGGGCTATGTGATGGTTCGCATGATCATGACCAACGAGTCCTGGTACCTGGTGCGCAACACGCGCGGGGTGACGGGCTTCGTGGGTCCCGGATCGCGCCCGACCCCTCTTTCGGAGACCGATTTCAGCGCAATCGGCGAAAACCGCGTCGCCACCCGGATCGACATCCAGCCGGGCGACGAGGTACGCATTCTCGCCGGGTTGTTTGAAAACTTCACCGGGCGCGTGGTTTCCATCGACGCCGGCGCGCAGAAGGTCCGGGTCATGGTGCCCATGCTCAAGCGCGAGACCGCCGTCGATCTCGAGTATGACGAGGTCGTCCGCGCGGAATAGAGCTGCCGCCCTGCTGGCAATTTCAGAGGGCTATCGACCGCCGTCGGGGTTCGCCCTTTCGGCGGCGCATTCGCGGGCGCGGCCCGCATCGAACGCTGAATTCCCGCCTGCGGCGGGCTTCAGAGTGGGAGGGGCAACCAAGGGTTGTTCCGCTTCACCACATAATGTAGAGGAGGATACCCCATGGCCAAGAAAGTAACGGCAATGATTAAGCTGCAGGTCAACGCCGGCAAGGCGACGCCCGCGCCGCCGATCGGCCCGGCGCTGGGTCAGCATGGCGTGAACATCCCCGGCTTTTGCAAGGAGTTCAACGACCGTACCGCAAAGCAGGTCGGCCTGATCATCCCGGTGGTCATCACCGTCTATCAGGACCGCTCCTTCACCTTCATCACCAAGACGCCGCCCGCCGCCGTGCTCATCAAGAAGGCCTGCGGCCTCGAGCACGCCTCCGGTAAGCCCAACCGTGAAAAGGTCGCCAACATCACCAATGCGCAGATCCGCGAAATCGCGGAGCTCAAAATGCCCGACCTCAACGCCGCTTCCGTCGAAGCCGCGATGAGCATGGTCGCTGGCACCGCGCGCTCGATGGGCGTCGTCGTCGTCGACTGATTCCAGCCGAAATAATGTGGGAGGACACAGTGCCGCTAATACCACAAGGAGGATATTCATGAAGCAGGGCAAAAAATATTCGGACAGCATGAAGCTGATTGACCGCCTGAAGGCCTATGACCCGGAGGAGGCCGTCTCCCTCGTCAAGCAGACCGCAAAGGCCAAGTTTGATGAAACGGTTGAGCTCCACGTCCGCCTGGGCGTCGACCCCCGCCACGCCGATCAGCAGGTGCGCGGCACGGTCGTGCTGCCCCACGGCACCGGCAGAACCAAGTCGGTCCTCGTGATCTGCAAGGCCGACAAGGCCAAGGAAGCCGAGGCCGCCGGTGCGGATTTCGTCGGCGCCGAGGACATGATCGCCAAGATTCAGGGCGGCTGGTTCGGCTTTGACGTGATGGTCGCCACCCCGGACATGATGGGTCTCGTCGGCCGCCTGGGCCGCGTGCTTGGTCCCAAGGGCCTCATGCCCAACCCGAAGACCGGCACCGTCACGATGGACATCGCCCGCGCGATCACCGAGATCAAAGCCGGTAAGGTCGAGTACCGCGTCGACAAGACCGCCATCATCCACTGCCCCGTGGGCAAGGCTTCCTTTGAAGAAGGCAAGCTGGGCGAGAACCTGAAGACGCTGATGGAGGCCATCATCAAGGCCAAGCCGTCGACGGCGAAGGGCACCTACATCCGCTCCGCGGTGCTCTCCAGCACCATGGGCCCGGGCATCAAGCTCAACTCGCTGAAGTTCTAATAGATTTGCTGGCGCCGGAAAACCGCGAAGCGGAATTCCGGCGCTTTTTTGCAAGTGAAATCTCTTCGCATCTCTCGCTTGCTTTGCGTAGCCCTTCAAGGCCTTGCGGCCTGTAATGCGGAAACGGCCTCCGGGCGCGCATGTCGCCTTCGGCTGCTTTATTCCATCGGGGCTGCGGCGCCGAACCCGGGGAATGCCCCGTTGCAACGATATGTCTCAATTGTCAGATTTAACTTGACAAGCTATTGACGGAGATGTAAACTAAAAAGTGCTTAAAAAATAAGCCGTGCCATAGACAGCGAGTGCGATCCGCATAAGGCCTTATGGGCCGCTCGCCGAGGCGTAGCCGGATGACACATCTATGTCGCCGTTTGCGCGTTTGGCGCAAAGGCGATTTTTTTAGCGTCACAGACGGGACGAGAAGCGAGGTGTAAAGAATGTCCAACAGTTTGGAACTCAAAAAGGTAGTCGTCGCAGACATCCGTGAAAAGTTTGAGAAGGCCCACTCCGTGGTGCTGATCGATTATCGCGGGCTGACCGTGGCGGAGGTCACCGACCTTCGCAACCAGTGCCGTGCACAGGGTGTGGAATACGTCGTGCTCAAGAACACGATGATCCGCCTCGCCGCGCAGGAGCTGGGCATCACGGGCCTTGATCCCCATTTGAACGGTCCCACCGCCGTCGCCTTCGGCATGAAGGACGCGGTGGCCCCCGCGAAGGTCATCACCGACTTCATCAAGAAGGTGAAGAAGACCTCGGTCAAGTGCGGCGTGGTCGAAAGAACCACCATCGACGTGGCGGGCGTGCAGGCGCTCAGCGAGCTGCCGCCGAAGGAGGTCCTGATCGCGAAGATGATGGGCAGCCTGAACGCGCCCATTACCGGGTTCGTGGGCGTGCTCAGCGCGACGCTCAGGTCTCTGGTGTACGCGATCGAAGCCGTGCGCAAGCAGAAGGCCGGGGAATAACCGGTCCGCGTCCGGCGGCGTAGCCGGGCGACAACCAACATCAATTCAGCCATTAATGAGGAGGATATCATCATGAACCGCGAAGAACTCATTTCCGCCATTGAGTCGATGACCGTTCTGGAGCTCGCGGAGCTCGTCAAGGCCCTCGAAGAGAAGTTCGGCGTTTCCGCCGCCGCCCCTGTCGCCGTCGCCGCCGGCCCCGCTGCCGCCGCCGCGCCCGCTGAGGCTGCCGAAGAGAAGACCGAGTTCGACGTCATCCTGAAGGATGTCGGCGCCGAGAAGATCAAGGTCATCAAGGTCGTCCGCGAAGTCGTGCCGGGCCTGGGCCTGAAGGAAGCCAAGGATCTGGTTGACGGCGCCCCGAAGACCCTCAAGGAAGGCGTCAACAAGGAAGACGCCGAGAAGATCAAGAAGGCGTTTGCCGAAGTCGGCGCCACCATCGAGATCAAGTAATTCAGCGCATATCGTTGAAAAGCGCCGCCCGGTCGGGCGGCGCTTTTGCGCGCCGATGACAGCCGGCGGATCAATATGCAAAAAATGCCGGTGTGGCGCGCGGAGGCATTTCTTTGTGTTAACGCATTTTCACGATGCGCGGCTTGCGAAATTCTCAGAAATCTGTATAATAGAAACAATCAAGCGCCTTTATGCAAGAGGGAATTTTGTGATGAACGACCGGGACACCACGCTGGACATGCTCAAGCGGGAAGTGCACGCGCTCTGCCTTCGGAAGGACTGGGGCGACGACGGCGTGCAGAATCCCCAGCATGTGGCGATGGCGATGACCGTCGAAATGAGCGAGCTGCTCGAGCACTTCCAATGGTTGGACGATACGGACGTCCGCTCGCTGATGAACGGCGAGGACCCCGCGCGCGTCCAAATGATTGCCGAAGAGTTTGCCGATGTGATGATGTACGGCCTGCAACTGACGCGCACGCTGGGCATCGACATAACGGAGGCCATCCTGCGCAAAATAGAAATTGTCAATGGCCGGCGCAACAGCCGCTGGGACCGGGAGGACGAGAAGCATGACTGACATGGTTCTGGTGCTGGACCTGGGCGACGGTCGCGGAGCGAACGTGGCCAGGCGGGTGCGCAGCGAGCAGGTGTACAGCGAAGTGCTGCCGGCGAGCGCATCCATTGAAGCGGTCCGCGAAGCTGCGCCCAAGGGCGTGCTCATCGCGGGCGACGGCGCGGAGGACATCCCGAGCCTGCCGGGCCTGATCGAGATGGGCGTTCCGATCCTCGCGATGGGAACGGGTACGCGCCTTCTTCTGAAGGCACTGGGCGGAACCAGCGCGCCGACGGCGGTTGCAAACAGCACCGCCGAGGTGACCTTCGAGCCCTGCCGGCTTTTCGACGGGCTGGGTGAGAGCGAACGATTTTTTGAGCGACTGGATGCGCTGGAGCTGCCGGAGGGTGCCCGCGCCGTCGCCACCACCGAGGAGGGGCGCGTGGCCGCCTTTACGGTGGATGAGCGCATCTTCGGCCTGCAGTTTTACGCGGAGCAGAACGACCCGGATGGCTTTCTGATCCTCAGGAATTTTGCCCGCGGCGTCTGCAAGTGCGAACCCGTCTGGAATTTTGACCGCTTCTTTGAGGAGACCGTCCAGAGGGTGCAGCACGAGGCGCAGGACGCTCAAGTGATCCTCGCGGTGTCCGGCGGCGTTGATTCGGTGGTTTGCGCGGTAATTATGCACAGGGCGCTGGGCGAGCAGCTCACCTGCGTGCACGTCGACACCGGCTTCATGCGAAAAGGCGATCTGGACCTGACCCGAAAGAGCCTTGAGCCCCAGGGCGTGCGCCTCAAGGTGATCGACGCCCAGGAGCGCTTCATCGAGCGGCTCAAGGGCGTAAGCGGCACCGCGCGAAAAACCGCTCTGGTGGATCGGGAGATTTTCCTCGTTCTGGAAGAGGAGGCCCGTGCCGCCGGCGCCAGCGCGCTTGGACTCGGCGTCACCTATTCGGACGAAGTGAACGGCGCCCTGTTGACGGACAGAACCCCATCCCCGGACTCGCCCTTCAAGGTACTGATCGAGCCGGTGCACCGCCTGTTTAAGGAAGAGGTGCGCCAGGTCGCCGAGCAGCTGGGGCTGCCGCCGGAGCTGATCCAGCGGCCCTCGTTCCCGACGGCAGGGCTGGCCGTGCGCATGATGGGGCCTGTGGCGCGGGAGAGGGTGGCGCTCCTCAGGGATGCCGATGCGATCTTCTGCGAGGAAATCCAAAAAGCCGGACTGGACAAGCGCATCCGCCAGTATTTCGCGGTGCTGCCCGGCGTTTCGACCCAGAATTCCACAGGACAGATGGCGCGCACCGTGGCGCTTCGGGCGATGAACGGCGCGAACCCTTTCCGCCTGTCCTACGACCTGCTGGAGCGGGTGGTGGAGCGGGTGACGGTCGAGGTAGCTGGCGTTGGGCGCGTCGTTTACGACGTGACCGGAACGCCGCCGTCGCCGGTGGAATGGGAGGAAGAGTAGGGCCTGCGGGCACCTTTCGCAGCATTTCCCAAAGGCATGCGGTGATTGCCGCGCCCCCGGCCAACCAAAGAGGCAGAAATCTGCCAGCCCAATAATGGAGGCAGCATGAAGATACGCCACGCCGATGCGGCTGAGGGAATGCCCGTCGAAAATACGTTTATCGCGCTGGACGATCTGGAATCGAAGATCGGCGAGGCCGGCGTTCAGGAGACGATGGTTCCGGCCCTGTGCCCCGAACGCCCCCACCACATCCTGGTGCGCGCCGAGTGCGAACCGGAGGCGGAGAGCGCGCTCCTGGGCGCGGCGACGGCCCGCGCGCTGGTGGTCGCCCGGCAGAAGCCGGACATGCCCGCCCTGGTGTACGCGGAGTGCAAGCCGGGCGACAAGGCCCGCATGAACGCGCTGGAGGCGCTTGGCTACCGGGATGAGGACGGCCTCGTGCGCACGAGACGGGTCCTGAAGCGCGGGCCCATCATCCGCCCGCTCCCGGCCGGATGCACCATCGTCCGGGACTATCTGTCCGACGCGGGCGAGAGCAAGTACTTTCTAGAGCGCTACAACGCGATGTTCGGCCGCAGCCGCGACGCGGCCTGGCTCAAAGGCCTTAAGCAGATGAGCGAATTTGCGCGGCTGATCATGATCTCGCCGTCAGGGCTTGCGGGCGAGATGATCGTCTGGGAGGAGAACCGGCGCGGCGTCGTCGGCATCGCCATCACAACGCCCGCCTGGCAGCGCCGGGGCGTCGCGAGCTACCTGATGGAGCTGGCGAGGCTGTACTTCCTGGACAGGGGACTTTCCGAAGCTTATTTCGATGTCCGAACGCGCCTGACCGGGGCGCAGCGTCTGGCGGCGACGTCCGGGTTTCGCCCGGCGGAGATGCAAATGCGCTACCCGTCGATTGACGTCTATTGAAAAGACCATAACGCGTCCGGCGCGAGCGGAATACTGTGGGATACGGGGGGAGCAAATGTGAAATACCGGGTTGGCATCATCGGGGCAACAGGCATGGTCGGGCAAAGGTTCGTATCGATTCTGGCGGCGCATCCGTGGTTTGAAATCACCGTGCTGGCGGCCAGCGCGCGTTCAGCCGGACAAAAGTACATTGACGCGGTCGGCGGGCGCTGGGCGTTCGAGTGGCCGGTGCCGGAAGGCGTCCGGGAAATGATCGTTCAGGACGCCGCCGAGGTGGAGAAGGTCGCCGGACAGGCGGATTTTGTGTTCTGCGCGGTGGATATGCCCAAAGATCAGATCCGCGAAATCGAAACCGCCTACGCGAAGGCCGAAACGCCGGTCGTCTCCAACAATTCCGCCTTCCGCATGGCGGAGGATGTACCGATGATGATCCCGGAGATCAATGCCGGGCACATGGCCGTCATCGAGGCGCAGAGGAAGCGCCTGGGCACCAGGGTGGGGTTTATAACCTGCAAGCCCAACTGCTCCATCCAGGGCTATGTGCCCGCTCTGGAGCCGCTTCGCGAGTTCGGCCTTGAAAAGGTCATGGTCGCCACGTATCAGGCGATCTCCGGCGCGGGGAAGACCTTCCGCACCTGGCCGGAGATGGTCGACAACGTGATTCCGTTCATCGGCGGCGAAGAACTGAAGAGCGAGCAGGAGCCTCTCAAGATCTGGGGCGAAATTGAAGGCGGACGCATCGTGCCGGCGCAGAAGCCGGTCATCAGCGCCCAGTGCTACCGCGTGGCGGCCACCGACGGGCACATGGCGGCGGTTTCGGTGGGCTTCCACAAGAAGCCGACCAGGGAAGAGATCCTTGAGCGCTGGGCCTCCTACGAGGGCCTGCCGCAGAAATATAAGCTGCCCAGCGCGCCGGAGAAATTCCTCACCTATTTTGAGGAGGATAACCGCCCGCAGACCCGGCTGGACCGTGATCTCTACAACGGCATGGGGATCGCCGTCGGCAGGCTTCGGGAGGACGCGATTCTGGACTACAAGTTCGTCGGCCTCTCCCACAACACGCTGCGCGGCGCGGCGGGCGGCGCGGTTCTGACGGCGGAGCTGCTTGCCCACGAGGGCTGGATCGTGAACAAATGAACAAAGCCCCCCTGGTCGTTACAGAAAGCGCGTCGACCTCAAGAGGGGGGCTTTGCTATGAAGCCACTTTTTTCCGGCGTGGGCACGGCGCTCGTCACGCCGTTTGCCTTGGACGATACCATCGACTTTGACCTGTTCGGGCGACTGATCGACAGACAGATCGACGCCGGCATTTCGGCGCTCATCGTCTGCGGCACCACCGGCGAACCGGCCACCATGAGCGAGGCGGAGCAGGATGCGGTCATCGGCTACGCCACCAGCCGCGCCGCCGGGCGGGCGAAGGTCATCGCAGGCGTCGGCGGCAACGACACCCGGCGGGTATGCCGCAGGGCACAGACCGCGAAAAAACTGGACGCGGACGCGATCCTCGCCGTAACGCCCTACTACAACAAAACCAGCCAGGCCGGGCTAATTGAGCATTTCACCCGGGTCGCGGACGCGGCGGAACTGCCGGTGGTGCTCTACAACGTGCCCTCGCGCACGGGGCTCAACCTCTTGCCGGAGACCGCGATGCGGCTGGCCGGACACCCGTTCATCGTGGCACTCAAGGAGGCCAACCCCGACCTTCACCAGATGACCGAGGGCGCGCGGCTCCTTGGCGGCAAGATGACGGTCTACTCCGGAAACGACGAGCACACCTTCACCGCCCTCGCACTGGGCGCCGCCGGGGTGATCTCCGTGGCGTCAAACCTGGTGCCGGAGGCGATGAAGGCGGTAACGGACGCCTTCTTCGCCGGAGACATTGATGAAAGCCGCAACCTCCAGCTTCAACTGAACCCGCTGATTGACGCGCTGTTTCTGGAGGTCAGCCCGGTGCCGGTCAAGGAGGCGCTCGCGCGCATCGGCCTTGGCAACGGGAAGACGCGCCCGCCGCTGGTGCCCATGGGCGACGCGGGCCGGGAGAAGCTCTTTGCGGAGATGGCCAACTGGTTTCACGAGGTTCCGCACACCGCCGTAAACGGCGTTTACGGGAAAAACGGTTAATCGACTACATCTAGAAAAAGGGGACGGAGCATGTACAAGATCGTGGAAAAACGCAGGCTCAATGACGAGGTCACGCTGATGCGCGTCGAAGCGCCCTACGCGGCGCGGCGGGCGATGCCCGGCCAGTTCATCATGCTGCGCGTCAATGAAAGCGGCGAGCGCATTCCGCTGACCATCGCCGGGTACGACCGAGAGGCCGGTACCGTGACGGTGATCTTCCAGAAGGTCGGCGCGACGACGCGCCTTCTCGATACGCTGGAGGAAGGGGAGAGCCTGCAGGATTTCGCGGGTCCCCTCGGCAAGCCCTCGGAGACCGAAGGCTACAAGAAGGCCGCGGTCATCGGCGGCGGTCTCGGCGTGGCCATCGCCTATCCGCAGGCGAAGGCGCTTCACGACGCGGGCGTTTCGGTCGACTTGATCGTGGGCTTTCGAAACGAGGGCCTCGTCATCCTGAAGGATGAGCTGACCGCCGCCTGCGACGATCTGACCATCATGACCGACGACGGCTCCAACGGCAACAAGGGCTTCGTCACCCAGGCACTCCAGAAGAAGCTGGAGGGCGGCGAGAAATACGACGTGGTCATCGCCATCGGCCCCCTCATGATGATGAAGGCGGTCTCGGAGATGACGCGCCCCTACGGCATCAAGACCATCGTCAGCCTCAACTCCGTCATGGTGGATGGCACGGGCATGTGCGGTGGCTGCCGCGTCATCGTCGGAGGCGAGACCAAGTTCGCCTGCGTTGACGGGCCGGATTTCGACGGCCACGCGGTGGACTTTGATTCCGCCGTCACCCGGGGACGGATGTACATGGATCAGGAGAAGCTGGCAAAAGAGACCCATCTTTGCCGCCTTACGGGAGAGGTACGATAATGGCAAACATGCAAAAGAACAAGACCCCCATGCCGGAGCAGGACCCGAAGGCGCGCGGCGGCAATTTTGAAGAAGTTGCGCTGGGCTATACCGATGAAATGGCGGTTAACGAGGCCGAGCGCTGCCTGAACTGCAAGAACCGGCCCTGCGTCAACGGTTGTCCGGTGGGCGTCAAGATTCCGGAGTTCATCACCTGCGTCAAGGAAGGGGATCTGGAAAAGTCTTACGAAATCCTGAGCGGCTGCAACGCGCTGCCCGCGGTTTGCGGGCGCGTCTGTCCCCAGGAAACCCAGTGTGAACAGGTGTGCGTGCGTGGCATCAAGGGCGACCCGGTGGGCATCGGCCGCTTGGAGCGCTATGTAGCCGACTGGGCGATGGCACAGGGCAAAAAACCGCCCCGGCCCGCGCCTGACAACGGCCATAAGGTGGCGGTGGTGGGCTCCGGCCCCGCCGGCCTCTCCTGCGCCGGCGCGCTGCGCGCGCTGGGCTATGAGGTGACCATCTTCGAAGCGTTGCACACCCCCGGCGGCGTTCTGATGTACGGCATCCCGGAATTCCGCCTGCCCAAAAAGCTGGTGCAGCAGGAGATCGACAACCTGCGCGAGATGGGCGTCAAGATCCTCACCAACGTAATCGTCGGCCGCAGCATCCTCTTGGACGAATTGATCGAACAGGAGGGCTTCGAGGCGGTGTTCGTCGGCAGCGGCGCGGGCCTTCCGCGCTTCCAGGGCATCGAGGGCGAGGCGCTGTGCGGCGTGTACTCCGCCAACGAGTTCCTGACCCGCATCAACCTGATGAAGGCCTACGACTTCCCGGCCCACGACACCCCCGTCCGGGTGGGCAGGCGCGTGGCGGTCATCGGCGGCGGCAACGTGGCCATGGATGCCGCACGCAGCGCGCTGCGCATGGGCGCGGAGGAGGTCTCCGTCGTCTACCGCCGCGGCGAAGCGGAGATGCCCGCCCGGCTTGAGGAGATCCACCACGCCAAGGAAGAGGGCATCGTCTTCCACTTCCTGACCAACCCGACCCGCATCCTCGACGACGGCAAAGGCAACGTGGCCGGCATGGAGTGCGTACGCATGACGCTGGGTGAGCCGGATGCCTCCGGCCGCCGCCGCCCCGTCGCGGAGAAGGGCAGCGAATTCTTGATGGATGTCGAGACGGTGGTCGTCGCAATCGGCAACAGCCCGAACCCGCTCATCATCTCCACCACCGACGGCCTCGTCGCCCAGAAGTGGGGCGGCATCGTGGTGGATGAGGACACCTGCAAAACATCGAAGGAAGCCGTCTATGCAGGCGGCGACGCCGTGACCGGCGCGGCCACCGTCATCCTGGCGATGGGGGCAGGCAAGCAGGCGGCGGCCTCGATCGACGAGTACATTCAGAACAAGTCGAAGGGCTGACCGAAGGACTGCCAGGGGCAGCGGCCTTGACCCGGCGAAAGGGCTAAAACCCGCCGCCAAATCGAAATGCATGACAAACCGCCCTCGCTTGATGCGGGGGCGGTTTTGCTATGTGGAGGCTATCTTCCCCAAGCTGCGAAAATTGCGCCGGATGGCGTATGGCGGAAAGTTGCCGAAAGGCCGGCGCTCAGCGCCGGTGTTGCCATTCGCAATGAAGGAGGCGAGGGTTTGCCGCCTACAGGTTCAGTTGCCGTATGAATTCCGCCATCAACGCGTTGACGATCGATACGGCCGCGCTCGTGCCGCCGCGCTTGCCGCGCACGACGATGGCGGGGAGATCGCTCTCCCAAATTCGCTCCTTGAGCTGCACGACGCTGGCGAAGCCCGTGGGCGCGGCAAGCACCACCAAGTCGCTCTGCGCCTCGGCCTGGTGGCGGCGCAGCAGCCTGTCCAGCGCGGTGGGCGCGCTGCCCACCACCAGAAGCTTCACGCCCGGCTGGGACAGCGCGAAGTCCAGCGCCACCTCCGCCCGGGTGGTGCGCTTCTGCTCCGCCAGAGCCAGAACCTGAGGATCGTCAAGGTAACAGACGGTGGAAACGCCCAGCTTGCGGGCACTTTGCTTGTCGATGTCCGAGAGCGCCAGGCCCGTATCGGCCACGATCGTGCCGCCGGTCATCATCACGCGGCGCACGAGGGTCAGGGCGGTGGGGCTGAAGTGTATACCCTGAGCCAGCGCCTCGTCGCTCGTTTCGGCTTTGACATGCTCCATGATTGCCGCCATCTCGCTGGTGACATAGGGCATGGCCGCCGCGTGACGGGACTTGAGCGCCGATTTTCTCTGCATGTGTTATCCTTCCTTGCGCTAAAGATGTATTGAGTTCTACGAAAAATGCGCTGTCGCGGCCATGTCCGTATAGGATTACACGGACGTGGAAATGTTCCGCGGCAGCTTCTGGTCGCGCAGCCGCCCAAGTAAGGCGCTGGTGGAGCGAATCGCTTAAAATCCGTTGCCGCGCCCGGCGGCTGAAAACAACGCTCAGCCCTTGCGCCGGGTGCGGCAACCTTGCATATTCGTTTTCCGCAATTCAATTTTAGCAAAATGCAGATTGCATTGTCAAGTCAACACGTCATCTATCTCGAAACATCATCAAAACATAACATAAAATCAGTATAATCAACAATTGCTACGAAATGGATATGGAAAATTCGTCGTTAATTGCATCGACCGTCAGGTGGCTGCGGGGCGGCGCCTGATCAGAGATGATCATTCGGCTGATCGGCGTCTCCACGCGGCGCTGGAGTGACCTGCGCAAGGGCCTCGCGCCGAACACCGGGTCATAGCCAATGTCCGCGACCAGCGCCTTTGCGGCGGGCGTCAGAGAGACGGTCAACTGCCTTTCAGCGAGGCGGGCGTTGAGTTCCCCCACCATCAGGTCAACAATTTTTCCAATTTCTTCCTTTGTAAGAGGCTTGTAGAACACGATTTCGTCCAGCCGGTTCAGGAACTCCGGGCGGAACTGGGTTCGGAGCAGCCGCTCCACCGAAGCCCTGGCGGATTCGGAAATCTGGTTCCGTCCGTCAATGCCCTCCAGGATGTAATTGGAGCCCAGATTCGACGTCAGGATGATGATGGTGTTCTTGAAGTCCACGGTGCGCCCCTGCGAGTCGGTGATGCGCCCGTCGTCCAGCACCTGCAATAGGATGTTGAACACGTCCGGGTGCGCCTTTTCCACCTCGTCAAACAGCACCACGCAGTAGGGTTTGCGTCGCACGGCTTCGGTCAGCTGACCGCCCTCCTCGTAACCTACATATCCCGGAGGCGCTCCGACCAGGCGCGAGACCGAGAACTTTTCCATGTACTCCGTCATGTCGATGCGCACCATGTTGTGCTCATCGTCAAACAGCGCCTGCGCCAGTGCCTTGGCCAGCTCGGTCTTGCCCACGCCGGTGGGGCCCAGGAAAAGGAAGGAGCCGATGGGCTTGTTGGGGTCCGAAATGCCGGCCCGGGATCTCAGGATGGCCTGGCTGACCAGGCTCACCGCCTCGTCCTGACCGATGACGCGCCGGTGCAGGATGTCCTCGAGCCTGAGGAGCTTTTCCCGCTCGCCCTCCATCAGCTTGGAAACCGGGATGCCCGTCCAGCGGGCGACGATGCGGGCGATTTCGTCCTCCGTCACCTTGTCGCGCAGAAGCGTCGTGGTTCCCTTGTTCTTTTCGGCCAGCGCCTCTTCCTTTTCAAGCTCCGCGGTCAGCTGCGGCAGCCGCCCGTACTTCAGCTCGGCAGCCCGGTTCAGGTCGTACTGGCGCTGGGCGAGCTCAATTTCGGCGTTGACCTTTTCGATCTCCTCGCGGAGCTTCTGCACCGTGCCGATGGCGCCCTTCTCACGCTCCCAGCGCGCCTTCATCTCCTTGAACTGCTCGCGCATGTCGGCCAGTTCCTTCTGGATTTCGGCCAGATGCTCCTTCGCGAGAGAACCCGTCTCCTTCTTGAGCGCCGCCTCTTCGATTTCGTGCTGCATGATCTTGCGCGAGATTTCGTCCAGTTCGGTGGGCATGGAGTCGATCTCGGTGCGGATCATCGCGCAGGCCTCGTCCACGAGGTCGATGGCCTTGTCCGGCAGGAAGCGGTCGGTGACGTAGCGGTTCGAGAGGGTGGCCGCGGCGATCAGCGCCTGGTCGGTGATCTTGACGCCGTGGAAGACCTCGTAGCGCTCCTTGAGGCCGCGCAGGATGGAGATGGTGTCCTCCACCGTCGGCTCGCCCACCACGACCGGCTGGACCCTGCGCTCCAGCGCCGCGTCCTTTTCGATGTACTTGCGGTACTCGTCGAGGGTCGTCGCGCCGATGCAGTGCAATTCGCCCCGGGCCAGCATGGGCTTCAAAAGGTTGCCGGCGTCCATCGATCCTTCGGTCTTGCCCGCGCCGACGATCAGGTGGAGTTCGTCGATGAACAGGATGATCTTGCCTTCGGACTTTTTGATCTCCGCCAGTACCGCCTTCAGACGCTCCTCGAATTCGCCGCGGAACTTTGCGCCCGCGATCAGCGCGCCCATGTCCAGCGCGAAGATCTGCCGCTCCTTCAGCGAGTCCGGCACGTCGCCGCGCACGATGCGCTGGGCGAGGCCCTCGGCGATGGCGGTCTTGCCGACGCCGGGTTCGCCGATCAGCACCGGGTTGTTCTTCGTCTTCCGGGACAGGATGCGCACGACGTTCCGTATCTCGGTGTCGCGGCCGATCACCGGGTCCAGTTTCTGCTTGCGGGCGAGGTCCACCAGGTCCTGACCGTACTTTTTCAGCGCGTCATAGGTGGACTCTGGCTGGTCGCTCGTCACCCGCTGGCCGCCGCGCACCGATTGCAGCGCGGTGAGCAGCGCGTCCTTTTTCAGGTTGAAGCGACGGAACAGCTCCTTCATGGAAGGGCCCGCGGTGTCGAGGAGCGCGAGGAGGATGTGTTCGACGGACACGTATTCGTCCGTCATGCGTTCCGCCGTCTGCTCCGCCTCCACCAGCGTCCTGTCCAGATCCTGGGATACGTATACGGTGCCCTGGGCGCGGCCGCCGCCGGTAACCTTCGGGATGCGCGCGATCAACTGCTCGCAGGCCTTGATGACCTCGTCGGGCTCTGCGTTCAGTTTTTTCAGAAGCTCGGGAACCAGCCCGCCCTCCTGATCGGCCAGCGCAAGCAAGAGGTGGGGCTGATCCACCTGCTGATTCTGGTATTGGATCGCGATATTCTGCGCCGCGTGGATTGCTTCCAGCGACTTTTGCGTGAACTTTTGAGCGTTCATGGAAATCCTTCCTTTTTACTGATCTTCTTTGACTATTATAGAATGGAGGGCAAGAAAAGTCAAATTACGCTTCGGTTAATTCGCCTGTAATGCCCCAAAACCCGTACATTGCGGACGCGCGGAGGATTAATTCTACGGGAAAAGCGCGGTGGGGGGTTGAACGGCGGGCCAAAAGCATGTATAGTGAAAGGCACGGGATTTTAGCTCATCTGAGGGTATGGAGGATTACGCCATGATCGATTTTCGAACCATCCGCGCGGCCGACCCGGAGACGGCCGAGGCCATGCAGCTGGAACTAAACCGGCAGCGTCAGCACATTGAGCTGATCGCCTCCGAAAACTTCGTCAGCCCGGCGGTGCTGGCCGCGATGGGCTCGCACCTGACCAACAAGTACGCGGAAGGTTACCCCGGAAAGCGATACTACGGCGGCTGCGAGTGCGTGGACATCGTGGAAAACATGGCCCGCGACCGCGCCTGTCAGCTCTTCGGCGCGGAGCACGCCAACGTGCAGCCCCACTCGGGCGCACAGGCGAACCTGGCGGTGTACTTCGCCCTGCTGGAGCCTGGCGACACGGTGCTGGGCATGAACCTGTCCCACGGCGGCCACCTGACCCACGGGAGTCCGGTGAACATGTCCGGCAAGCTCTACAACTTCGTCGCCTACGGCGTACGGGAGAGCGACGAGACCATTGATTACGAAGCGCTCAAAAAGCAGGCGCTGGAAATCAAGCCCAAGATGATCGTCGCCGGCGCCAGCGCCTACCCCCGCGCCATTGATTTCAAGGCCTTCCGGGAGATCGCGGACGCGTGCGGTGCGCTTTTGATGGTGGACATGGCCCACATCGCAGGCCTCGTGGCGGCGGGTGAGCACATGAGCCCGGTGCCCTACGCCGACATCGTCACCACCACCACCCACAAAACGCTGCGCGGCCCCCGGGGCGGCATGATCCTGTGCCGGGAGCCCTACGCCAAGGCCATCGACAAGGCCATCCTCCCCGGCACGCAGGGCGGGCCGCTGATGCACGTCATCGCGGCGAAGGCCGTATGCTTCAAAGAAGCCGCGGGGGAGGACTTCAAGGCCTACCAGCATCAGATCGTCAAAAACGCCAAGGCGCTGGCCGAGGCGCTGACCGCGAAGGGACTTCGCCTGGTCTCCGGCGGCACCGACAACCACATGATGCTCATCAACCTCACCGGCACCGGCCGCACCGGAAAAGAGCTGGAAGGGCTCCTCGTCCGCGCCAACGTGACCGTCAACAAGAACACCGTGCCCTTTGAAACCCTCAGCCCCTTCGTCACCAGCGGCATCCGCGTGGGTACGCCCGCCGTCACCAGCCGCGGCATGAAGGAAGCGGAGATGGAAAAGATCGCCGGATTCATCGCGCTCCTGACCGAAAAGGGCGAGGAGGCCATCCCGCAGGTCAAAAAAGAGGTCATCGCGCTGTGTGAGAAGTTCCCCCTGTACGAGGGCGACTCCATCGACTAACTTGGCAAAGGGGAGGGACAGGGCGCCGTCCCCGCCACACCTCGGGTGCTTTGAAAACCGCGCAAGAAGGCATAAACATAAGCCGCCGGCATTTGCCGGCGGCTCAGACCATCAACAAAGTCCTCCGTGGGTTTCAATCGTGCCCGACGGCGTGTACGCCGGGCACGGGATAGCGCCACCAGTACGCATATTGGTGGCGCTATCCGCACCGTTGGTCAGTGCGCCGCCCGGAAATTCCAGGGGATTTCAGGCGCACGCAGGGTTTTTCCTTCGCATCAAAAAAACCGCCGGTTTTTTTTGATGCTTTGAGCCGCCGGCATTTGCCGGCGGCTCAATTAATTATGGGGCAAGGATCACGGCAGCGTAATCTCCCCGGCGTAGCTGGTGGCGAACATTTTGCGCACCTCTTCCAGCGCCTCCGTCTGCCCCAGCGCCCATTTGAGCTTGGTGACGGCGGCCTCGGTGGTCATGTCATAGCATTGGATGACCCCGGCGTCGATGACCTTGCGCCCGGTCTGGTAGAGGGAGAAATCGCTTCGCTCATACAGGCACTGGCTCGATACCGCCACCGCCGTGCCGCTTCTGATGAGGCGCTCCAGCGGCTCCACGAGGTTGCGGCGGATGAAGTGCAGCCCGCCAGCGCCGAAGGCCTCGATGACCACGCCGCGGTAGTGCATCGCGCCCAGCGCGTCCAGAAACTCCGGCTGAAAGCCGGGCGTCAGCTTCAAAAGGAACACGTCGTTGCACAGGTCGTTTCGAAGCGCCATGAGGCCCGCATGGCGGGGGAGAAGCTCCCGCCGGAGGGTCAGCCCCTCGCCGTCCACGACGCCCACCGGCGGCAGGTTGACGCTTTCAAAGGCGCGGAACCCGGTGGTGCGCACCTTGACGGCCCGCGCGCCCAGCATGACCTGCCGGTCAAAGGCGATGAAAACCCCCGGCGCGCCGGTGGCCGCCATCGCAAACGCCAGGCGCAGGTTTTCCACCGCGTCGGTCAGCGGGTGCGAAGCGGGAAGCTGCGAGCCGGTTAGGACCACCGGCAGCTTTAGCCCCTGGAGCATGAACGTGAGCGCCGACGCGGTGTAGGCCATCGTGTCGGTGCCGTGGGTGATGACGACGCCGTCATGTCCCGCCGCGTTTTCATACACGCACCGGGCGATTTCGCGCCACTCCTCGGGCTGCATGTTGGCGCTGTCGATGCTGAACAGCGGGATGTGCCGGATGTCGTAGCATCCGCCCAGCATGCCCAGCACTGCGGGCAGCGCGCCGCCGTGCGCGTCGGGCGCGAGACCCTCCGGGGTGGGCACGGCGGCAATCGTGCCGCCGGTGGTGATCAAGAGAATTTTCATCTGCTTTTACCCGTTCCAATCAAGAGTGCGCCGGTTAGGCGCTCTTTTTGTCCACCCCGGTATCGTTCATCCGCGGCGCGCCGTGGGACGCTGACAGGGCTCGGCGAAGGGCTTTGGCCGCGCCGCCTGCTTCGTCCATCCGACAGGCCGACACCCGCGCGCCGAGGCACTTCCCGGGATGGGAAGCCATGAACAGAAAACCGGTGTCCTGCTCGAGGATGGCCAGCCGCTTTTCAAAGGCCGAACGGTCTTCGCAGCGCAGCAGCAGCGCGAAGCTGTACCTGCTCAGCCGCGCGCAGCGCTCGCCAGGCTCGGCAAAGCCGTCAAGGTAGAGCCTGAGGCTGTTCAGCGCGCCGCTGCTCCGCTTGCGCGAAAGCCGGGCAAAGCCTGTCGCCGCCACGGTGGCGACGGCGTAGGGCTGGCCGGAAGAAGATGCGCGATCAGCCTCGTGTACAAAACGCACCTGCCGGAGCACATCTCGGATGCTTATCCACGCGTTTGACAAGAGATACGCCGACAGCGCCGCAAGCGATACATAATGGATGAGGAGAAAGATGCCCTTGGTGCCGTTCCAAAGGCCGTCCGCCCCGATAAAGGCATCCACGGCTTCCGCCGTCTGGAGCCTGCCCACATGAAAGAGCACCCATCCCAGCGCGATCAGCGCTACCGTGACCCGGAATCCACGCCTGCGCAAAATCGCCATCCGTGCCTTCACCATCCCAATTTATTCCCGATCACATTATAGAAACAGGCTGCGCCTCTGTCAACAAGCGGGCGTGAAAAAACCCGCTTTCGCGGGGTTTTTCGTGAATTTTAATCAGATGTCATGAAAATCGTCGGCGGGGCGGTCGACCGCTACCCGAAGCTTGTCGACGCGCACGCCGTCCATTTTCTCGACGGTGACGTGCATCGTATCATAATCGAAGGAGCGCCCCACTTCCGGCTGCGCGTCCAGCATTTCAACGGCCCATCCGCCCAGCGTGGTGTACTCGCTCTCGAAGTTCTTGCCGTCGTAGTCGACCTCGTCGAAGAAGTCGTGCAGCCCCATCAGCCCGCTGCACTCGTACAGGTTTTCCCCCACTTCGACGCAGGGCTCCAGGATGTCGTCGTTTTCGTCCCAGATCTCGCCCACCAACTGCTCCAGAAGGTCCTCCAGCGTGATGATGCCCATCGTGCCGCCGTACTCGTCGGCGACCACCGCGATATGGGTGCGCGCCCGCTGCATCATTTTCAGCGCGTCGTCCAGCTTCATCGTCTTGTGCAATACCAATGGCGGCATCAGGAGCTTTTTGAGCTCTATCGGCGCGCCCTTGTCCAACGCCCGCAGGAACTGGTTGACGTGCAGGATGCCGATGATGCTGTCGATGGTGTCCTCGTAGACCGGGATGCGCGAGTATTGGGATTCGATCACGGTCCGGAGCGCGTCGTCGAGGTCGTCTTCAACATCGATGGCCACCATGTCGATGCGCGGCGTCAGGATCTGGCCGATGGTCAGGTCGTCAAATTCCAGCGCCGATTGCACGAGGTCGGTGCGCTCCTCGTCGATCACGCCCTCGTCCTCGGCGGTCTCGAGGATGGCGGTTAGCTCCTCCTCGGTCATGGCCGGACCGGCCTTTTCGCCCGCGCCAAGCGCCCGGGCAAGGGCCTCCACGATGAACAGCGATGCCTTAACCGCCGGCTTCAGCGCCAGCATGATCGTCCGCAGCGGATAGGACGCCTGCCGCGCGAAGGCGTCGCAGTTGCGCTTGGCAAGGATCTTCGGCGTGATCTCGCCAAAGAGCACGATGAGGACCGTCATGACGATCGACGCGATGCCCGCGCCCGCCTCACCCGCGAGGGAGATGGCAAGAACCGTCGCCACCGAAGAGGCCGCGATGTTGACCAGGTTGTTGCTGATCAGGATGGCGGAGAGCGCGTCGTCGAAGTGGTCGTAAATCTCAACCGCCAGCGCGCTTTTTTTGTCGCCGTCCTCGGCAGCGCGGCGCAGGCGCCGCGCGTTCAGCGATGTGAAGGCAATTTCTCCCGCGGAGAAGGACGCCGATACCACGAGGAGCAAGAAGATTGCCGTGATGTTCGTAATCAGCATGCCGCACCTCACAGCGCCGCGGCGGGCTCGGCCGCCGGGTCGCTCTCGTCGTAGATCTCGCCGACCAGTTCTTCCAGGATGTCCTCCATGGTGACGATGCCCAGGACATTCCCGGTCTCGTCGGCGATCAGCGCCATGTGGCTTCGGTGCTGGTTCATCTGGGTCATCAGGTCGTCGATGTGCATGTCGGCGCGGTAGGTTCGTATCGGAATCATCAAGGAGCGCAGCCGCGTGTAGCTGCCCGTGAGCCGCGCCGTCAGAAAGCGGTTGACCTGCAAAATGCCGGTCACGCGGCCCCGGCGCTCGTCCCATACAGGGAAGCGCGAATACTTATAGGCGGCGAGCTTGTCGGCAATCTGGTCCTGCGTGGAGGAAGAATCGATCATGACGACCTTCTCCATGGGGATCAGGATGTCCCGCGCGGAAATCGCGCCGAACTCAAAGGCCGACTGCAAAAGCTCCTGTTGGTCGGGCTCCAGGAGGCCCTCGTCTTCGATGGTTTCGATGATGTCGTGCAGCTCGTCCTCGGTGAAGGACGGATCCGCGGGCGCCGGGAAGCGGCGGGAGATCATCTCGCCCCACTTGGTAAACAGGAAGGCGAAGGGCTTCAACGCGCGGATGAGGAACAGGAGGACGCCCGACGTATTTAGCGCGATGGCGTCCGCGCGGCGGCGCGCCACGGTTTTGGGCAGCATCTCCGCGAAGATGTAGAACACCACCGTCAGCACAATGGTCGCCCAAGCCACCGCGCCGCTGCCCCAGAGGCGCGTGACAAGAACCGTCATCAGCGATGCAGAAGCGATGCTGAGGACGTTGTTGACGATCAAAATTGTCGTGAGCGCTTCTTCAAACCGGGAGAGGATGAGAATAGCGCGGCGGGCGCGTTTGTCGCCGTCTTCCGCGCTGTTACGAATGCGGACGCGGTTGAGCGCGTTAAAGCTCATCTCAATGGATGACGTCAGGCCGCTCAAAATGATGGTTAAAACGAGTAGGGATGCTATAGGCCAACTGTCCGGGTCCATGGACGAAAATCAACTCCCTGTGGTACATGATATTCAGCATTATAGCACGCCGCGCGTTAAGAAACAAGGAGTGCGCCCAACAAATGCGCATCAGGGGCTTGCGCGCGCCGCTCGGCTGTGCTATAATGACCGTTGCCACACGGGTGATGACGGTTGGGTCCTGTGCGGCGTCATGCCGCGAACCTTGTCAGGGCCGGAAGGCAGCAGCAATAAGCGGAAGTTGGCGCGCGCCGCGGGGAAGCCTGGCCTGAACCCGGTGGTTTTTTGTCCTCACTTCGCTGCGCAGAGAGCTTGCGAGCATGATATGGGGCGGTCATTTTCCACTGCTGACGAAATGAAAAACCGTTCCCGCCGACTGGCGCGGGAACGGCCAGTTTTTTATGTGGCTGACGTATGGGCAAATGGGCGCGGCCGGTCAGGCTTCCGCGCCGAGCTTTCGCGCCAGAATCTTTGTACGCTTGTCCTCATACATCAAAAGGTCCACCCGCTTCAAAAATGCCTCCGGCTCCAGCCGCTCATCAAAATCGTAGACCGACCATCCCATGCTGAAGGACAGCCGGACGGGCAGTTCACCCGAGCGGTTGAACATTTCAAGCACGGCGTTTAGGCGGCTGATGACGCGGGTGAGCGCCGGATTGGTGCTGACGTCGAGAATCAGGCAGAACTCGTCGCCGCCGTAGCGGGTCACGTAGTCGTTGGCCCGGACGCATTTTTTCAAAAGGCCCGCCGCGGTTTTGAGCACATTGTCGCCCATTTCGTGGCCGAGGGTGTCGTTGATGGTTTTAAAGTTGTCGATGTCCAGCATGACAAAGGAGAACGTCCGCCGCTGTGAGCTGCGGGCGACCTTTTCCTTAAGCACTTCCTCCAGCTTTTTCCGGTTGCCGACGCCGGTCAGGTGGTCGTTGTAAATGCTGTCGTCCTGCGCGTATAACAGAACGATCAGAAGCGCCGGAAGCGCGGCCACCAGGGCGAAGGCGTAGCTGTAGAAAAGCGCCTGAAGGAGGCTTCCGATCAGCGACGGAATCGGGAAAACGAGCAGTGAGAAGAGTACCCGACGGTCGATGTTGCGCTTGTTCCGCCAGGAGATCCAGTGCGACCACCCCAGCAGGATGAGGGGGATCAGGTGGTGAAAGGGGTAGATCGGGCCGCGATGGTAGATGTTGGCGGCGTCGATGGTATAATACCACCCCGTATACTGCGACGCGATCACCATGAAAAAGTTTGCGGCGTTGAGCGAGATCAGCGCGATGCGCGCGGCGCGGGTCAGCCCGCCCTCGTTCTTTGAAACGCAGTATACATACATCACCCAAAGCGAGGGCAGAAAGGGTGTAGACAAAAACAGCAGCAGGTTGCCAATCCGGTTGATCGCAGGAAAAGCCGGATAGGCAAGGCCGTCGAACCGGGAAAGGGTGTCGATCGCGAGCAGCAGCATCGTGGTGGAGAGCATAGCCATATAAAGCCCGTGCTGACGGGACCTTCCGAATCCTCCGCCGGACGAATAGGCGAGCATCAGGGCGAGCAGCGCGATGGCGTATCCGTTCAAAACCGCGTTTGCCGAAAGACTCATGTTCCCCTCCTCCCTCGAAGCGGGCCCGGTCAGTTGATGCCGGCGACTCGCCGGCACATACCCCGGTCACGCGATGTTGTAACCTTTCTTGAATTGTATGGCTTTGAAGACAAGCTGTCAAGAGGAACCCGCGAGGCCGCGTGCGCCTAGATTTCTCCGTGATTCTGTCGGCGGCGCACGGACAAGGCGCGGGATAACGCCACCAGTATAATGGTGGCGTTATACCCCACCCCCTGCACCCCGGTT
>JAEYPB010000050.1 GCA_023411175.1 Bacillota bacterium
GGCGCACCGCCCCGGCGGACAATTCACTTTAAGGTTTGGCGTCAGGCAGCAGGGAGACCCCCTGCTGCCGGGCGTCAGAGCGGGCACAGACGCGGGGGGAGCAAGCCGCCGGCGGGAAAGAAGGAACACCTGAAGGACGCAGCGTAAACGAAGATGATTTTTGTACAGTCAGACAACCTGAAGCCCGGCATGGTATTAGCCCGGGATCTGCTCGGACCGCGTAACGAGGTGCTGCTGACCCGTGGGCACCTGCTGACGGCTGCGAACATCGCGCGGCTCAGCCAGATCGAGCACAAGGACGCATACATCGTCGACAACCTTGACGATGCCACCGAAGACGAAGGCATCATCAGCCTGCGCCTGAAGCGGAACACCGTCAATGCTGTGCGCGCGCTCTTTTCTCATATTGAATCAGACAACCGGGAGGCACAGTCCCACTCCTTTCTTCAGTTGCGCCATTATCTGGACGAGATCATTGACGAGCTCTCCGCAGACCGGAACATGCTGATCAACATGGCCGATCTCAAGGCGCATGACGAGTACACCTATTATCATTCCGTAAGCGTCGCGACGCTTTCTGTCCTCTTGGGCATTTCCGCGAACATGAACCGCACCGCCCTGTACAAGCTGGGCATGGGCGCGCTGATGCACGATATCGGCAAGGTCTTCATATCGAGGGAACTCATCAACAAGCCCAGCACCCTGACAACCGAAGAGTTCGAAAAAATGAAGCGCCACAGCTCCTTCGGCTACGACTATCTGCGCGAGCAGTGGGGCGGGCCGGTGGAATCGGTCGTGGCGGTGCTCACCCATCACGAGCGGTACGACGGCGGCGGCTACCCACTGGGCCTCATCGGCGACAAGCAGCCGCTGGAGGGCAAAATCATCGCGTTGAGCGACGTATACGACGCCATGACCTCCGACCGTTCCTACCACTCGGCGCTGCCGCCCTCCGAGGCCATCGAGCACATCATGGGCAATTCCGGCGTCATGTTCGATCCTCAGGTTGTCTCAACGTTCATGAAAAAAGTCGTCCCCTACCCCGTGGGCAGCAAGGTCCGACTCAGCAACGGCCTCACCGCCATCGTGGTCGCGACCAACAAGGAAAGCCTGATGCGCCCTAAGGTAAAGCCGATTTACATAGGCAAACAGGAAGTCCGGGTCGATGACGCCGTTCTGGATCTCCTAAATGATCCCGCCCTTTGGAGCGTTACGATACTCGGACTCGATCGATAAATAGCGGAGGCGAATACTATTGATCAGTGTACTGGTGGTTGACGACGCGGCGTTCATGAGGCTTGCTATTAAGAACGTCCTGACCAAGAATGGTTTTACCGTCATCGCCGATGCGAAAAACGGCCAGGAAGGCGTCGAAAAGTACAAGGAATTCCATCCGGATGTGGTCACGATGGACATCACCATGCCGGATATGACCGGCATCGAGGCGCTCAAGCTGATCAGGGAGTACGACCCGTCGGCGAAGGTGGTCATGATCTCGGCAATGGGCCAGGAAAGCATGGTCAAGGAGGCCATCCTGAGTGGCGCAAAGTCTTTCATTGTAAAGCCCTACAAAGAGGAACACATTACGCAGACGCTGCTCAAGGTGGCGTCCAAAGGCTGAGGGGGAAACCACATGACTCCGGGAAGCAACCAGGACGATTCCTTGCTTGAGTTGTTTATTTTTGAAACATCGCAGAACACGCAGCAGCTGGAACAGGTTGTGCTCACCGCGGAACGCGAAGGCCGCTTTTCCGGAGATGAAGTCAACGAAGTCTTTCGGATCATGCACACCATCAAGGGTTCTTCCGCGATGATGTCCTTCACCGGGATCGCCTCGCTCGCGCACCGCATGGAAGACCTGTTCTTCTACATCCGTGAGAACGCGGACGCCCGGTACGATCCCCGCGCGATATCGGATATGATCCTCTCGTGCATGGACTATGTCAACCGGGAGCTGGACAACGTGCGCGCCGGGCAGCCCTCGGGACAGGAGGACAACGCGCTTCTGATCCATCGCATCGACGCGCTGATGGCCGAGATGACGGGCGCGGGCGGCGCCGCGCAACCCCAAAGCGAAACAAAGGCCGAAGCTCCGGCTGCCGATTCCGCCGGGATGAAGCGCTACAAGGCCGTCATAACCTTTGAGGAAGGCTGCGCGATGGAGGATGTCCGGGCCTACACGGTCACGGTCGAGGTGGCCGAGTACGCATCCGTCCTCTCCTATCAGCCCTCGGACATCATGGAGAACGAAAACTCCGCGCAGGAGATCCGCGCCCACGGGTTCACGATCCACTTCGAGACCGGGCTCTCCGAGGACGAGGTGCGCGCAAAGCTCCTTCAGACGGTATTCCTGAGCGAGCTTGCCCTGACCGTGGAATCCGGCGCCGCACCGGCGGCTGAGGCCGCCTCCGACGCCGCGGACACCGTCTCCCCTGCCGGTGACACGGCTGCGAAAAAGGGCGAACCCCGCCCTGATTCCGTCGCCCAGTACCATCAGCAGCCGCAGTCGATCATCTCCGTCAGCGTCAACAAGCTCGACATGATGATGGATCTGATGGGCGAACTGGTCATCGCCAAGACCATGGTCGTGGAAAACCCGGAGATCGCTGGGCTGGAAGTGGCGGATTTCCAAAAGTCCGCCGCTCACCTGAGCAAGATCGTCGCCGAAATGCAGGAACTGGTGATGACGATGCGGTTGGTGCCGCTGTCCGCCACCTTTCACCGGATGCACCGGATTGTCCGCGACATGTCCAATGCGCTGAACAAGGACGTGCGACTTACGCTGATCGGCGAAGACACCAGCGTGGACAAAAACGTGATTGAGCACATCGCCGACCCGCTGATCCACCTGGTTCGAAACTCCATAGACCACGGCATTGAGACCGCCGAGGATCGCGCAAAGGCCGGCAAGAGCCCCACCTCCTCCGTGACGCTGGAAGCGCAGAACGCAGGCGGCAACGTGCTGATCTCGATCCGGGACGACGGCCGCGGCCTGAACCGGGAGAAGATCCTCGCCCGCGCCCGCGCGAACAACCTCTTGGTCAAGCCCGAAAACGACTATACGGACCGCGAGGTCTACAACATGATCTTCATGCCCGGCTTCTCCACCAAGGAGAAGGTGACCGAGTTCTCCGGGCGCGGCGTGGGCATGGATGTGGTCATGCAGAACATCTCGGCGATCGGCGGCTCCGTTTCCATCGAGAGCGAACCGGGCAAGGGCATGCACGTGCTGCTCAAGATCCCGCTCACCATCGCGATCCTGGACGGCATGAACGTCTGCGTGGGCGACACGCGGCTGACCGTGCCGATCTCCGCGATCTGCGAATCCTTCAAGCCCCGCGCGGAGGACGTCCTCCGCGACACCGAGGGCAACGAGATGATCATGGTTCGCGGCGAATGCTACGCGGTGCTCCGCCTGCACCGGCAATGGGGCATCGAGCCGCAGGTGACAAAGCTGCCGGACGGCATCCTGATGATGGTGGAGCAGGACGGAAAGAAGCGCTGCGTCTTTGTGGACAAGCTGGTGGGGCGTCAGCAGGTCGTCGTCAAGGCGCTGCCCACGTACCTCAAAAAGACGCCGCTGTCACGCTGCCTCTCCGGCCTGACGCTGCTGGGCGACGGCAGCATCAGCCTGATTCTGGACGCGGGCTGGCTGGTTGAAACGAACATCAACAGCGCGGTTGAAGGAGGACCCCAGTCATGAGCGAGATTTCGACGGAATTCGTCCCCGCCGTGGAAGATACCCTGCACGGCAAATACCTCACCTTCATGCTGGACGAAGAGTGCTACGGCATGGAGATCAGCTTCATCACCGACATCATCCAGATGCAGCCCATCGCCACGCTGCCGGAGGTTCGGCGCTACGTCAAGGGCATCATCAACCTGCGCGGCGAGATCATCCCGGTCATGGACGTCCGGCTGCGCTTTGGCAAGCCCGAAATCCCCTACAACGAGCGCACCTGCATCATCGTCGCCCGCACTGACAGCCTGTGTGTGGGGCTCATCGTGGACAGCGTATGCGAAGTGGTGCAGCTGGCCGACGAGAACATCGCGCCGCCGCCCAAGATCAATGGCACCAGCAACCGCTACATCAAGTCGATCGGCAAGGTCGAGCAGGAAATCAAGCTGCTTCTGGACTTTGAAAAGCTGGTCGCCGACGAGGATTTCGAGGGAGTCGTCCGCGCGGAAGCGTCCGCGAGTGAAACATCCAGCGATTCGTAAAGAGGGGTGACCGATGTGAAAAAGAACGGCTTGAGAAGCATCCGCGCGGAGTTGCTGGCGGCCGTACTGGGACTGAGCATCCTCATCTGCGTCGCGTTCTATGTCGCGGCGATGAATCTTTCACAATCCGCCATCTCGGAGCAGATGGAATCGTCGCTCTCCGCCGTCACAAGGCAGGGCGCGGCGCAGATTAATGAACAGGTCCAGGATTACTTTGGCGCGCTGGAGATCATCGCCGCGGATAGCCTCTTTGAAGCCGCGAGCATGAACCAGAACCAGATAAGGGTGCTTCTGTTCAAACAGCGCGCGGCCGGCGGGTATCTGAACCTCATGTTCGCGGGCAAGGACGGCATCGCCTTCGACGGCACCGGCGCGACGACGGACGTCACGGAAAGCGTGAACTACGTCAAGGGCATGGCGGGCGAGCGGTGGGCATCGAGCCCCGCCCCGGTGGAAGGCTCCGACCAGGTCACCATGACCTACTCGCTGCCCATTATAACCTCCACCGGACAGAACGAAGGCGTTCTGATGATGACGGTCGACGGGTACGAGCTCAGCGACCTGATCGCAGGCTTCACCTACGCCAAGACCGGCTATGCCTTCATCATCGACGACGAGGGCGTAATGCTCGCCCATCCCGATCGAGAGATGGTGCGCACCCAGGACCGCACCCTTGAGAAGGCCGAAAAGGATCCCGAGCAGCAGGGCCTGGCGGACATGATGCGGCTGATGCTCGAAGGACAGGCCGGCGTTGGCGGGTACACCTACAGGGGTGTGACCAAATATGCCGGTTACGCGCCCATCGAAGGCACCCATTGGAGCATGGCGCTGACCGCGCCTCGCGACGAGGTGTTTGAAGGGATCAACCGATTGCAGCAGGTTCTCCTGTTGGCGGCAATCATCCTGGCGTTCATCAGCGCGATGGCCGCGCTTCTGATCGCCAACCGCCTGCACAGGCCCATCCTCAAGCTGACGCAGGCTGCGGAGAAGTTCTCCGCGGGTGATCTGGATGTGGAACTCGATGTGCGCGCAAAGAATGAAATGGGCGTGCTCGCCAGTGCCTTCAGCGCCATTGCCGTCAACATGAGCAATATCCTCAGGAGCATTTATACCGCCAGCGAGCAGGTGGCGTCAGGGTCCAGGCAGATCGCGGATTCCGGCATGCACCTGGCAAAGGGCAGCACCGAGCAGGCCAGCGCGCTGGAAGAGCTTTCCGCCTCTGTGGAGCAGCTCGCCTCCCAAACCCGTATGAATGCAGTAAGCGCCAACGAGGCCAACGATCTTGCAAACACCGCCCGGAGCCTGGCCGAGCGCGGCAATGAAAAGATGGGCAACATGCTCAAGGCGATGGATGAAATCGATCAGTCCTCCGCCAACATCAACCGGATCATCAAGGTGATCGACGACATCGCGTTCCAGACCAACATCCTGGCGCTCAACGCCGCGGTGGAAGCCGCGCGGGCGGGTGAACACGGCAAGGGCTTCGCGGTTGTGGCCGAGGAGGTCCGCAATCTGGCGGCCAAATCCGCCGCCGCCGCAAAGGAGACGTCGGGACTCATCGAAGGGTCCTCCAAGAGCGTGTCAGGCGGTTCCAAACTCGCCCGGGAAACGGCGGAGGCTCTCGAGAAGATCGTCTCGGAGGTCAGCCGGGTTGCGACGCTGGTGAACGGTATTTCCGTCTCCTCCGGCGAGCAGTCCTCCGGCATTGAGCAGATCAATCAGGGACTTTTGCAGATCTCGAAGGTGGTTCAGTCCATCTCCGCCTCTTCGCAGCAGTCCGCCGCGGCCTCCAGGCAACTCACCGCACAGGCCGACTCGCTCCGCCATCAAGTGTCCGGCTTCACGCTGAAGCGGTCGGATGCATCCCTCGAGGCACCTTCCGCCGATGTCCCGGACGAGGCGGTCGCCCCGGAAGCTCTCACCGTTCGGGATGCCATGGTGCACCGCTCCGCAGCGCCCGCCCCGAAGAAGATCGCGGCCGAAGCGTCGGAAAAGCCCGCGAAAGCCGCTGCAGCCAAACCGGGAAAGGCGACGCCAGAAGCCAGACCGGGAAGGGCCGAGGCTGTTCCGGAATCCGTCCGTTCGGCTGCGGCAGCCGTCGTAACCGCGGCCTTCGCCCGCCCCGCGAAGATCTCGCTGGGCGAAGAAGACAAACCCAAAGCCCTCGCCCGCCCCGCGAAGATCTCGCTGGGTGAAGAGGACAAGCCCAAAGCGCCAACCCGGCCCAAAAAGATCTCGCTGGGCGAGGAAGACGACCTACCCGCGCCTCCCGCAAGGCAATCCAACGTTTCGCTGAGCGACCGTGAGTTCGGGAAGTATTAGCCCCTCGTCCGAAAGGATGTCAGACATTGGACATAGTCATGCCCAACAGCCCGCTCATGGCCCAAGCCATGCCCGAAATGACGGAAGCCGAATATCACAAGCTCTCGGCGCTGATCTACAAAGTCAGCGGAATATCGCTCAAGGATTCCAAACAGGCGCTGCTCACCAGCAGGCTTGCGGGCGTGCTCGCACAGTCGGGTCGGAAAAACTTCACCGAATACTACAATTCGCTGATCGCGGACACCAGCGGCGCATCCGTTGCGGCGCTGGTGGACCGCATCACGACCAACCACACCTATTTCATGCGGGAACCGGCGCACTTCAACCTCTTTCGGGATACCGTGCTCCCCTACCTGCAGAAAACTGTAGCGGACAGGGATCTGCGCATCTGGAGCGCGGCCTGCTCCAGCGGCGAGGAACCCTACACGCTCGCCATGCTCCTTGACGAGTTCTTTGACATCAACAAGTCCCGTTGGGACTGTAAGGTGCTGGCGACCGATCTCTCCGAAAAGGTCCTCAGGGAAGGCGTGCGGGGCATCTATGCCCAGGAGCGCATCGATCCTCTCCCGGCCCTGTGGAAGCAGCGCTATTTAAAGCGCCTGCCGGACGGGCGTTACGAAATCGTTGACCGCATCAAGCAGGAGGTCATCTTCCGGCGTTTCAATCTGATCGACGCCGCCTACCCCTTTAAGCGGAAGTTTCACGTCATCTTCTGCCGGAATGTGATGATCTACTTTGACGCGGACACGCGCAACGCCATCATTCAGAAAATGTACGACATGACAGAGCCGGGTGGCTACCTGTTCATCGGGCATTCGGAAGCCATTGACCGATCGAAATCGAACTACAAGTACGTATTGCCGGCGGTTTATCGGAAGCTCTGAGCCGCGACACGGTGACAAGCGAGGACAATTATGGTACAGCCAAAAAAGATCAGGGTTCTGATTGTAGATGATTCGCTGGTGTTCCGGGAGGTCCTCTCCCGCGGACTCGCGGCGGATCCGCGCATTGAGGTGGTCGCAAAGGCGTCCAACCCTTTCGAGGCGCGGGACAAGATCCTGGAGACCAACCCCGACATCATCACCTGCGACATTGAAATGCCCCGGATGAACGGCATTGAGTTCATCCGCCGACTGCTTTCGCAATACCCCATCCCCGTTATCGTGGTCTCCAGCGTGTCCGACGCGGTTTTTGACGCGATGAACGCCGGTGCGGTGGAGTTTGTGAGCAAACCCGACGACCGCTCCTCCAAGGGCGTCGAGACGTTGGTCAGCGACCTCATCGCCAAGATCGTCATCGCCTCGAAGGTGCAGATGCGCCGCAGGCCCAGCGTGCAGGTGGAGGAAAGGGTCGCACAGGCGCAGTTTGATCCCGCCAGGGTCATCGGCATCGGCGCTTCCACAGGCGGCACAGAGGCCATTTACCGCGTGCTACGGGCGCTTCCCGCCAACATTCCGGGCATTGTCATCGTGCAGCATATCCCCCCCGTCTTCTCCACCATGTTCGCCCAACGGATGAATACCCAGACCGCGCTGAACGTCAAGGAAGCCGCGACGGGCGACTTCCTGGAGCCCGGCACCGTCCTAATCGCGCCGGGTGACAAACACATGCAGCTTCGCAAGGTGGGCGACCGGTACAAGGTGGAGGTGTCCGAGGGCGAAAAGGTGAGCGGCCACTGCCCCTCGGTGGACGTGCTGTTTGAATCGATGGCCAAGGCCTGCGGCGACCGGGCGGTGGGTGTCCTCTTGACCGGCATGGGACGGGATGGCGCCCGCGGCCTCCTCAGCATGCGGAGAAGCGGCGCTTACACGCTTGGTCAGGACGAGAAGAGCAGCGTGGTGTACGGCATGCCCAAGGCCGCCTACGACATGGGCGCGGTGGCCAAGCAACTGAGCTTGGATGCCATTCCCGGCGAACTGGTGCAGTACCTTTCCAAGCGGTAGAAAGAAAAACCAAAGGGGGCCGGTTCTCCGGCCTCCCAACAGGATCGAAGCCTTCATAGCGCTTATTCGTTGCGGCGGCTTCTCCGGTTAATGCGTAATCCGTTGACAGGTTCCGCGATTTTTGATATCATCACTGCGGTCACATTTAAATAGCATTGGTTTTCTAGGGTTCCGCAACAGGATCTGTTGGTCTGGACCGAGAGAAAGCGCACAATTTCGTGATTGTGTACACGGTGGGATAAAAGCCCAGGAGTATTTCAAAATACTCCTGGGCTTTTTTTGTAGAAAGGGAGGGCCTAACCATGTGGGGATTATTGGTTCCAACGGTTCTGACAAGCGTGGCGGACAGCCTTAATCCTGTCGCCATCACACAGCAATTTGTCTTGCAGGGCATGGTGAGAAAACCGAAACACATCTGGTATTTCATTCTGGCAACCGGGATCACCAACCTGATCGGTGGATTCTTGGCGTATTTCGGGCTGGCCGCTTTTATCGGGAGCTTCTGGGAAGCGCTTTTGAAAAAACACGGGCAGATTCTGTTCGCCGCCGAACTGATCCTCGGTACTGCCCTCCTTATTTCGGTCGGGTTTATGCTGTCAGGCGGTGAACGCAAAAAACGGGTTCAAACGAAGAAGGCTGCCGCGAACAGCGATGGCGGTGATGACGAAGCGGAAGTGGCTCTCAAAATAAAATCCGTATCGCCAATGGCGCTGGTCGCCTTAGGCGTGGGGGCGACGATTTCGGAGTTGACAACCGCGCTGCCCTACTTCGCTTTTTTGGCCATCCTTTTTAATTACAAGTTGACTATTCCCCAGTTGATGTTCATTCTCATCGTATACAATATGATTTATACATCGCCTTTGATCATGCTGTATTATGTTTATATCAAGGCGCAGGATCGGTTTGACCGCCTGTACGGCCGCATTAAGAGCTTGTTTTCAAAATGGGCAAACATTTTAGCCCCTGCCGTCGTCGGGCTGATTGGCGCCATCTTGGTCTATCATTCCATGTCGCTTTTGCTGTAACATAAAGCAAGCAGCGCCGCGTAGTGCAGCGCTGCTTATCGAAAATCACAACCGGCCGGAACAATGTTGGGTCCGATCTTAGGAGGATGTCGATTTCTTATCCGGCGCTGTCTTCGCGCTAGGTTGGCTCTTTGCCTTCGAAAGGCGTATCTCGACGCGCCGATTCTGTGCCCAGTACTCTTCGGAATTCCCCTGAACGTACAGTAGATTGCTGGAATAACCGGTGACGGACAGCTTTTCCTGGGGCATATCACATTGGCGGACGAGGTATTCCAGCACCGTCAGCGCCCGATTGGTCGAAAGCTCCCACGAAAACAGGTTGTCCTTGCTGGGCAGATCGTAGGGGATCCGGGCGGTGTGCCCGCTGATGTCGATGTTGCTGATCAGGTCGTAAGAGTCCAGAATGACCTCGCTGATGTTTGCCAGTATTGGCATCGCGCCTTCCCGCATGACCGCCTGATCTGGGAGGAAAAGGATGCCCTCGCGGAAGCGCAGGTAGATGTAGTCGCCGCTCTTTTCAACGGTGATGTGCTCGTCATAGCCGTTCTCCCTCAAAAGCGCGGAAATTCGGGCAACCAGCTCATCGTATTCGTCGGCCTCGGGATCCAGGGAAGCGTTGGGCGTAGGCTCAGGCGTAGGCTCAGGGGTTACAATCCCCGCCTCGCCCGGTTGCGGCGAATGCTCCGCCATCATCGCGTCGAGTATATCCGGGTCTATATCCTCAATGGAAAAATCCCCCGTGCCTTCCAGCGCCTGGATGCGCTGCTCGGTACCGAATGTCTCGGCAAAACTAACCACCAGCTGCTCGAACTTGGTGAGGTCCATGACGCTCATGGAGTAAAGCATGATAAACAACACGAGAAGGTTGTTCATCAGGTCCGAGTAGGTGAGCAGCCATCTGCCTGTGTCGATTTTTGCTTCAGGCGGCGATCTTCTTGCCATAATGCGCAACCTTTCCGTCAGGGTTTTTCAGGCGGCTGCCGGGCAATCGCGCCGCGTCCAACCACATACTCAGGCCGCCTTCCCCTTGTTGCCCTTTATGCTGCGGACGTTGTCCTTCTGCTCGCCCTTCTGCTTCGGTTTGCCCGGCGCGAGAATGTAGTAGGATGAGAGCTGCTCCTGCAGGAGCCTCGGGTTGATGCCGTTTCGAATCGCGCACACGGCCTCAATGATCATTTCCTTTTCCAGCCGATACATGGACATGCGCGCGCGCATCTTGGTGGCGATGGGCAGGAAGAAAAGGTTTGCCAGCAGCACACCGTACAATGTCGTAATGAACGCGACACCGATGGCCTTTGTCAGTTCTTCCGGAGAGCCCATACCCGCCTGGAGCACCATGATGAGGCCGACGATCGTACCGACCATACCGAAGGCCGGCGCAAAGGCGCCCAGCGAATCGAACATGGTGATGTTGACACTTTTTTCCGTCTCATAGATGTAAATGTCGTTTTGAAGGATGTCGCTGATTTTGTCTGAATCCGTGCCATCCACCACCATCAGGATGCCGCGCTTGATGAACGGATCCACAGGGTTTTTGGGGTCGACGGTGTTGATCTCTTTTTCAAGGTTCAAAAGTCCACCCTGACGCGCCCGGGTGGCCAAGAGTATCAGGTAGTCAATGGTCTGGGTGACGTTTGACTTGGGCAGGATGAACGCTTCCAGAAAGAGCTTGGGCAGCTTTGCAATCTGTCGAATTCCGAAGGAAGCGAAAAGGCCACCGATGGAGCCGCCCAGCACGATGATGATGGCGCTGCCCATCATGAGCGAACCGACGTTCCCTCCGTCCATCGTGTAGCCGAAAATGACGAATCCAAAGCCGAATACAAGACCCAGAATGGTGGATATGTCCATCGGCCAACCTCCTGGTTCTGCGAGCGATCGCTATTTGAGTGTGTAATTAATGTGCATACCCGCCGTTGCGCCGTGCGCCGCGTATCGGCTGTGGATTTTGCGGTTCATCCGGATGCGGTTGAGCTGATCCCGGATCTCCGAACTGACGACCCGCGCGCGTGCCTCCATCTTCGCGTTCAGACTCGCGCAATTGGTGAGTATTTTTTTCATGTTCGCACTGTCGTAGGCCAGCGACGCGCACCACTCCGGGTAGGCGGCGCTTTCCTCGCCCGAGGCGAACACGGCGCGAACCGTGGCCGCGCTGGCGCTTCCCAGCTGCGACACGTGCGCCTCAATCGTAGCGCTGAGTGCATCGATCCTTTGGATCAACGCACCGGATGCCTCGATATTGTGCGCAAATTCCTCGATATCCCCGCCGTCCAGGCACTGGAGCGCGCTGGCAGACAGCGCGCTGAACTGCTTAATCATGTTCAACCGCTGGCGGGACATCGTTTCAATTTTCTGAAGGATGTCACTTTGCATTGGTTTCACCTTGCCGCTCTCTCCAGGCGGGTCTTGAGATCCGCCTTTCTCCAGGTGTCCTCGAACTCCCGCGTCATCTTCAGAATCTGGCGGAGGATGGCGGGGTCCTTTTTGATGATGGCGGTGGTCAATTCGTCGACGGCGAACTGGTACAGCGCGTAGAGACTCTTGGAAATCTCATAGCGCATGTCCAGGTTGTCCGACAGGAACTGGTAGATGTTCTGGGCGCGCACGATGGCGTTGTGGGCGCCGGGTACATCCCTGGCGTCAATGCACTGGATCGCCTTTGTCAGCTTGAGCGCCGCATGCTGAAAGAGCATGACAATCTGTTCGCCGGGCGTTGAGGCGCTCACCGACTGGCTCATATATTTCATGTACTGATTTGCAAGGGTCATTCGCCGTTCACTCCTGTCCTTTAGTTACTTCCGCTGCCGCCAAGCATGCTCGAAATCCATCCGCTCTGCGACTGCAGGTTGGACAGCGCCTCTTCCATCGCGGTAAATCTGGACCAGTAGCGGTCCTCTTCGTCTACAAGCTTCTCTTTCATAAGCTCAATTTTTTCCTCCATGTTGCTGATTCGCTTCGCATAATCGGAGTTTTTCAAGGTGCTGTTCGGGCTGCCGACCAGCGTGATCAGCGCGCCCTTCCTGCCCACCGTCGCAAGGTTCTTGGACAGGATGTCGGAGATCCTCCACAGAACGCCCGATTCGGAGAATCGCTGCGACTGCTGCTCGGTGGTCGAGTACGCAGAGTAGCTGATGCTGCTCTTCTGCGTAAACGCGGAGAGCACCTTCTGGGCGTCGCTCTCAATCGCCGCCTTGAGCTTTTCAACGTCGATGTGGATCTGCCCCTTCTCCGAGTAGACGCCGGTGGAAATGCCCATATCGGACAACATCATTGAACTGCCGGTTTCGCCGGCCATCGACTTGATGATGGAGTTCATGCTGGTCCGAAGCTCCGAGACGATGGAAGACAGGTTGGAATCGCCGCGCAAGAGGCCGCTCTTGGCCTTCTCTTCCCACAGCTTGACTTCATCATCGCTGAGCGCTTCCTTTTCGTCGTCGGTCAGCGGCTGATAATCCTTGTATATCTCCTCCGAGAGCTTGCCCGTGAGGGTCTTCAAAAGCTCGTTGTAGTCGTTCACGAAATCGGTGATTTTCTTCGAGATCGCTTCGCTGTCGTAGGCAAGCGTTACGCCGATGCCCTCCTGCGCGTCGCCGGAGGCCTTGCCCAGAAGCGAGATCTGCGTGCCGTCCACATCAAAGACGTTGGTGCTCCGCTTCAGCGTAATCATGTCCGCCTCGTCGGTGGAGCCGTTCAGGCTCAGGCGGATCTCCGCGTCGGTGCCCGCGGTCAGCGTCCCGCCGCCGAAGAGCGAAGACATCATGCTGCCGGAGGTGTCCTCAAACGAGATCGAAGAGGTGGCGCCGGTTTCGGTGGCGGTGAGGGTAAAACTGTCGGTCAGCGTGGAGTAACTCATCTTCACGCCCGCGTCGCTGGCGTTGACCGCCTTCATGATGTCGTTCATGGAGCTCGTGGCCGCAAAGGAGAAGGCCTTGCCGTTGATTTGGAAGGCGACGGTGTCATCCTGGCCGACCACGTTGGAGCTGAAACCCGCGTCCGATACGGCGGTGGTAAGGCTCAGCCGATTTGAGGTATAGCTGCCGAAGTTCAGTACGCCCGAAGGGTCCTGAGCGGTATCGGCGGGCACGCTCATGGAAAGCTGCGAGTTGGAGGCCGCCAGCGAGATCGAATCCCCCATCCCGGTAACCGTGATCTTTCCGAAGCCAAAGACGGACTGGAGCTGTGCGTTCAATTCATCCCGCACGTCAGTGACGGAAGAATAGGTCTTGTCCGAGAAGGTGATCGTCTTTCTCACGCCGTTGAGCGTGAAGCTCACGCTCTTGCCGGCGAGTTCATCCAGGTTTCCGGTGTCCACCTCAATCGTCGGATTTGCGCTGACGCCGGTGTCGCCGGAAAGCTTGGCGCTGGAGGCCAGGCTGACGATGTCCGAGATGTACATGGAACCCGCGCTGGAATTCGCGCCGGCCGAAATCGATACATAAGGGGAGCTGTAGCTCGCGCCGAGCTTTGTCAGGCTGCTCCCAAGAATTGTGGAAGAGCTGCTCGTCGCCGAAGTGCCGAAATACTTGGTCTGAAACGAACTCAGCTTGGAAAGGATGTCCTTGTAGGCAGTCTGCTTCCATTCAAGCTTCGTCTTCTGTTTCTGAACGGTCTGAAGTTTCGTATTGCTGGCCGTCATAAGCCCTTTGACGATGCTCTCCGTATCCAGACCGGACGCCATGCCGGTGAGCCGCAAGGTCGACGCATTGATGGAACCTGCCATGTTACCCCTCCTACGAGCTGTGTTTGAAGCACGCTTACTCGTACATCACATATATCGAACGCCGCGGCGGAAATTATAACGGCTCTGGAAATTTTACATTTCCGCCACAGAATTACCCTCAAAAACAACGCGCGGCGCGTCCCGGGCGTGCCGCCGTGTAACCTCTACTCTTCGATTGAGTATAAAATGATGGCATATCCGCTAAAAAACGCGGAAAAAGAACCGATACATATAAGGATGGAACATTACACTTGACAACGCAACCACATGCGGAAAGGACAGGAAGAATATGCTCTGGAAGGAAAAGTATGCGCTGGGCGACTCGCTGATCGATACGCAGCACCGGGAGCTCTTTCAGCGCGTCGACGCGTTTATGGGAACTGTTCGCTCCAGCCTGCCCTGGGAGGACAAGGTTCAGAAAGTCAACGAGACCCTGGAATTCATGAACGCCTACGTGGTGGAGCATTTTCGGGATGAGGAAGCTTACCAGCAGGCCATCGCCTACCCGGGCTACGAAGCCCACAGCCGGAAACACGCGGACATGATCGCGTACGTACAGCAGGTTTCCAAGGAGTATGCCGAGAGCGGCTGCAGCGAACGGTTGATGCAGCAGTTTGCCGGCAAGCTCCTGTCCTGGCTTATCAACCATGTCGCCGCGGAGGATCAGCGCATCGCCGCGCACGCAAGGGAAAAGGGAGGGTACCAGCTTTGACCGCCGATCTCCACAATCCGTTTTTCGAAGCGACGCAAAACGTCTTTCAAATGATGCTTGACCTCTCCCTCGACGCCGGCAGCCCCTCAAAAGACGATTCCCCGGACGACGCGCAGGACATCATGGTCGGCGTCACCGGCGATCTCACCGGTGAAATCGTATACCACTTCCCCAACGCAACTTCGCTGGGAATCGTGACCATCATGAGCGGCATGGAAGTGCAAACCGTGGACGAATTTGTCACCTCCGCCATTTCAGAGATCGCCAACATCATCAGCGGTAACGTAATGACGCTGCTTGAGGGCGCGAACGTGCGCTGCGATATCCTGCCTCCCGAGCTGCGGGATCCCGGCACCCACGACGTCCTGACCGACGCCGCGCTGTGCTTTTTTACCCGCGTCGGCGGCATGTGCCTGGACATCCGTCTGAACCCGGCAAAGTAGCCACAGGCCTCGGAAAGCCGCGGAGGCGGCACGCGAGAGCCTTTTGCTATTCTTGATAGAGGGATAGAGGGATGCATTTTTAAGCGCGCCGCTGGCTCGGCGCGTTTTTTGCACCGGAAAACCGTGCCGGCGCGGGGCAAATCCTCTCGCCTCTCAGACCTCGGCCAAATGGCCTCGGCCCTTCCAAATCATCCCTTTTTTCGCATTTTTCTGCCGCCACACTATCTTTCCTGATGGACTTGTGATATAATCTGCCTCGATTCAAAGAATCGAGGCAGGCAGATTTATTGTGATTACGGGTTCGGGGTCCTTTTCCTCCATCGTACGGAGTATCCGGATGCGGTTGACGCCCTCCCGGATTGTTGCGCTGAGTTTTTTCCTGGTCATCACGGTCGGCGGGCTGATTCTGAGCCTTCCGATTTCCCAGGCTCCAGGGGTTCGCGTTGAGCCGCTGGACGCGTTCTTCACGTCGTCTTCGGCGGTCTGTGTAACGGGGCTCGTCACCGTCACCACGGCAACTTCCTGGAGCATCTTCGGCAAAGTCGTGATACTGCTGCTGATCCAGATCGGCGGCTTGAGCTTTACCACGCTGTTCATGCTGGTGATGGTGCAGCTGGGCCGCAAAGTGACGCTGAAGGCTCGGCTGAACCTTCAGGCGTCGTTCAACGCCAACGACCTGAGCGGCATGGTCAAGATGCTGCTGCTCGTGATCCGGGGCACGTTCCTGGCGGAGGGGATCGGCGCCGCCTGCCTCACCGGTTTCTTCCTCAGGCAGGGCATGGGCTTGTCCAGATCCGTCTTCTACGGGGTGTTCCATTCGATTTCCGCCTTCTGCAACGCCGGATTTGACCTGATCGGCGAGGCGAGTTTTATCCCCTATGCGGACAGGACGTTCTTCAACTTCATCATCACGACGCTGATCATCACGGGCGGCATTGGCTTCACCGTGTGGCGGGACATCTACGTGAAGATCAAATTCCGCCTGGCGCCCAACTTGAAGCGCAAGATCCATTTGACGACCCACTCCAAAATGGCGCTGGTTTCAACCGCGTTCCTCATCTTGTTTGGAATGCTCTTCTTCTTCGCAAACGAATACGATAACCCCGGTACGCTGGGGCCGATGCCGGTGGGCGAAAAGCTGCTGGCGTCCTACTTCCAGTCGGTGACGCTGCGCACGGCTGGTTTTGCCACGATATCGCAGGACGCGATGAAGGAAGGCTCGAAGCTGATGAGTTCGGTCATGATGCTGATCGGCGGCTCCCCCGGCGGCACGGCGGGCGGCATGAAGACGGTCACGCTCATGGTGCTTCTGCTCGGCGTTTGGGGTACGCTCCGGGGCGATGGTCGGCTCAACGTATTTCAGCGGTCGCTGCCCATACAATCGCTGCAAAAGGCGCTAACCGTCGTCGTCGCGATGGTGTTTCTGTGGTTTGCGGGCTCGCTGGCGCTTTCGTTTACCGAGGCCAACGCCGCCTTCCCCCACGGCGCGGCGGAGATCATGTTCGAGGTCTCCTCGGCGCTGGGTACCGTGGGCCTGACAACCGGCCTTACGCCGTACCTGTCCTCGGCAGGCAAGGTAATCCTGATCCTTTTGATGTACATCGGGCGCATCGGCCCGCTGACCTTGGTCGTATCCGCCTCGCACCGCACGGCGAGCGTCAGCGACCGCATTCACTACCCCAATGAAGACGTGCTGATCGGCTGACGAGGAGGAAAGCGCCATGAGAAAAATTACCGTGAGCAGAGACACCCAGTTCGCCATTCTGGGGCTTGGGAAGTTCGGCCGCTCTATTGCGGCGACGCTCTACGAAAACGGCTTCAACGTGCTGTGCTGCGACCTGCGCGAAAACATCGTCCATGAAGCCGCGGACTTTGCCACCCATATCGTGCAGGCCGACGCTTCCGACAAGGCGGTTCTGGAAAAGCTGGGGATTTCCAACTTCGACGTGGTGGTGATCTCCTTCAGCGCCGACTTCGAAGCCGCCGCGGTCACCGCGACGATCCTGAAGGAGATGAACGTTCCGTTCATCGTGGCCAAGGCCAACGGAATCCGCCAGAAGCAGATTCTCGAGTCCATCGGCGTCGACCGGGTCGTGCTGCCCGAGCGCGAGATGGGCGAGCGCATCGCCTACGGCCTGATCACCAACGATCTGATGGAATCGATCCACCGATCCGACCGGTACGACATCATCGAGATGAAACCGCTGCCCGAATGGATCGGAAAAACCCTCGCCAAACTGCGCCTGCGCCAGACGGAGATGATGAACATCCTGATGATCATCCGGGACGGCGAGGTTCTGGCGGCGCTGGACGCCCAGACGGTGCTGCAGAAGGACGACGACCTGATCGTTCTGAAATCGCGCTTCTGACGCATGCCGGTAGCCAAGCGCTTCCGTATGGGGTGCGCGTTTCCTCTACCTATCATCACCAATAAAAACTGCTCCGGCGGAGGCCGGAGCAGTTTTTACCTGTACTCGTTATCGGATCAGTCGCGGAAGAAGTCCGGCAGCTTCACGTGGACGGGGTATTCGTCCCGGACCTCGACCGGAAGCGCGGCGTCGGTTATCGGCAGCTTTACGCTGGCCGTCCCCACCGCAAGGCCGTCCACGATGGCGTAGAGATCCCGCCCTTTGCGGGTGTAGAAGGCCGTCGCGCCGTTTTCCAGTTGGTCCTGCTGGCGCTCCGCCCACGCCCGGGTAGCGTAGATCGCCTCGCCGTGCTGCTTCATCCACGCGCCCAATTTTTTCAGCCGGTCGACCTGTATCTCCGGGATGGTGCCGTCCGCCCTCGGGCCGACGTTGATCAGAAGGTTGCCGTTGTGGCTGACGTACTCGGCCAGGATGCGCACAAGGTTCCGCCCGGAGAGGACAGTCTCGTCCCCTTCGTTCTGGTTGTAACCGAACGAAAGGCCCAGGCCCCGGCACATCTCCCACTTCTTGTTAAGCGTCCGCGCGCCGTGCAGGTATTCAGCGGTCGTATAGTCGCAGAAGTCCGCGTCCCACCGGTCGTCGATCACGCCTTCGGGCACGGTGTTGTAGTAGTGGGCGAACAGGTGCGGTAGGTCCATGCGCCCCTTCTCCGGCCATCCGATGTCGTTCCACAAGACCGACGGTTTGTAGCGGTCCACCAACTCCAGCGCCTGATTGTACGAATAGTCCGAAAACGCGTAGGTGTGGTTGTAGTTGTCCTCATTGGTGTGGCGAAGCCGCGGGCGGTCAAAGGTCGTCCAGTCGAAAAGGCCCGAGAAGTACGTGCCCATCTTGAGGCCCTCGGCGCGAACCGCCTGTGTCAGGTCCCCCACCAAATCCCGCTTCGGCCCGAGTTTGACGGAATTGTAATCGGTGTACTTCGACGGGAACAGGCAGAAGCCGTCGTGATGCTTGGTAGTCAGCACGACATAGCCCGCGCCCGCCTCTCGGAACAGCTTCGCCCACTGTGCCGGGTTCCACTTTTCGCAGGTAAATTTCTCCGTGAAGCGTTCATAGGGGAAGTCCTTGCCGTAGGTCTCCTCGTGGTGCCTGCGGGCGGGCGAATCCGGGATGCGGATGGTGTTCAGGTACCACTCCGCGTAGGGGTTATGCTTGTGCCACTCCTCGGCGGACGGCTCGCCGCCCAGCTCCCAAGTGACCTCCGCCCAAGCCGGAACCGAGTACAGCCCCCAGTGGATGAAGATGCCCAGCTTGCAGTCGTCATACCATGCGGGCAGCGCATGCGTTTTGACGCTCTCCCAAGTCGGCTCAAAGAAGCGCTTGTTTTCCATAGTCCCAATCCTTTCCCCATTGCACGGGCGGCACGCCCGCGTACTTCTTGGATTTCGGGTCAGTCGATCTCGATCTCAAAGCCCACGGGGTAGCCGTCGTCGGCCTCCGCGCCGATGCGAAGGGTCATGGCCGCCTCGTCCCGCTCGTATGGAACGTCGCCGCCGCCCAGCCGCGTCACGCGCTTCACATCGTAATCCGCGTCGTCTTCAAAGCATCGGGCAAGCGCCTTCAGGCGCACAACGCCGTCCGCCGGGCGCTTCATGCAGAAGGCGTAGATCTTCCCGGGCTTATAGGTGTAGCGGATGTCCTCCGGGGTAAAGGGCTCGCGGTTGGTGTCGGAGAACGCGCCCTCTTTGATCTTTGTCGGACCTTCGCCGAATTTCACCCACGGGCGGGTGCCGTAGATGCCCTCGCCGTTGATCTTGAGCCACTTGCCGATCTCGAGCAGCACATGCCGGTCCTCGTCGGTAATCGTGCCGTCCGCGCGGGGCCCGACGTTTAGGAGCAGCACGCCGTTCTTGCTGACGATGTCGACGAGATCCCCCACGATGTCCTCGGGGTTTTTGAAGTCGTTGTTCTCCGTATAGCCCCAGGAATTCTTTGCGATGGCGGTATCCGTCTGCCAGAGCCGCGGCCGGACGGCCTCCAGCTGCCCGCGCTCCACATCGAACACGGCGCTGCCCAACATGTAGGAGGCGTACTTGTAGTTGATGGCCACCCCCTCGCCCCATTCGGCGGCGCGGTTATAGTAGTAGGCGGCAAACATCCGAAGGTAGGGCCTGAAGGCTACCTGCTGAATCCACCAGTCGAACCAGACGACCTTCGGCCGGTAGTTGTCCACGAGCTCGCAGAGCCTGGCCAGCCAATTATTGAGGTGCGCCGCGGGCGGCACCGGCGCGTACAGGTCGTGCTTCGCGCGCTGGGACTCCTCATAGGGAACCTGCAGGTCGTAGAAATCAGGATTCCCGGGAACGTCCGAATCGAAGTTCAGCCCGCCGTTGAAGAACCAGCAGTGCTCCGCCCGGTGATCGGATACGCAGAGCCGGATACCCCGCGCCTCCGCCTCCCGCTTGAGTTCGCCCAGCACGTCCCGCTTCGGCCCCATTTCGGTTGCATTCCAACGGGACAGCCCGCTTTTGTACATCTGAAAGCCGTCGTGGTGCTCGGCCACGGGCATCACGTACTTCGCGCCCGCGTCCTCAAAAAGCTGCATCCATTCGGCGGCGTCGAACTTTTCCGCCTTGAACATCGGGATGAAGTCCTTGTACCCGAAATCCTTCTGGCTTCCGTAGGTCTTAATGTGGTGGTCGAACTCCGGCGTGCCCTCAATGTACATGTGCCGGGGGTACCACTCGTTGCCGAACGCCGGGACGGAATACACGCCCCAATGGACGAAGATGCCGAATTTGGCGTCCTCGTACCATTTGGGGGGCTGGTAGTCGCAAAGCGAATCCCAGGTGTCCGTAAACGGCCCGCGGGCGATGACCTCCTCCACCCGGTCCAGAATCTCCTTTTGAAGCGCGGCCTGTTCGTTCGTCATGGTAGAAAACCCTCCCAAGTTACTTTGTGGCGCATGCGCGCCGACGCCCGGTCATCCCTTGACGGAGCCGGCGACCATGCCCTTCTGCACCTTTTCATGGAACAGGATGTAGAGAATGACCATCGGCAGCACCGCGACGATGATCGACGCGAACACCGGGCCCATCCGGGTCACGCGCTCGCCGGTAAAGAACATCAGCGCCCGGGAAACCGGGAAGAGCGCCTTGTTGTTGAGCAGGATGACCGAGAACACCAGCTCGCTGTAGCCGTAGATGAACGAGAGGATGGCCACGGTGCTGAGGATCGGCGACGACACCGGCGTGATGATCCGAAACAGCGTGCCCGGCAGGCTGCAGCCGTCGATGATGGCGGCCTCGTCCAGCTCCCGGGATACGCCCGAAATGTAGCCGGTGATCAGGAAGATCGCCTGCGGAAGCTGGAACGCCGCGTAAACGAGGATGATAAAGGGGAAGTTGTCCGTCGCCTTGAGCGACGCGGCGATCTTGGAAATCGGAATGATGGTCGCGTGCACCGGCAGCATCAGCCCTGTGAGGAAGAAAAGGTACAACGGCTTTATGAAGAAGAACTTCTGCCGCGCCAGGATGTAGGACGCGAGGAGCGACACAAGGACCACGACCGCCGTGGTTCCGAGGCCCAGAATGAGAGAGTTGGCGACGCTTGCCAGAATATTCGCGTCGATCAGCGCGTCGCGGTAGTTTTCAAACAGCCACTCGGTGGGCAGAAAGAGCGAACCCCCGAAGATGTCCGAGTTGGACTTGAACGACGAGAGGAGCGTCGTGAGCAGCGGGATAAGGGTTGCCAGCGCCCAGAAAACGGCGAAGGCGTAGGTTACGGCCCTGAAAGGCTTGTTTTTCATGCTCGCCACCTCAATCGTCCTGGGTCAGGATTCGGTTGATCACAAGGCTGAGCACGAGGCCCAGCACCAGGATGATCGTGCCGACGGCGTTGCCCATGCCAAAGTACCGGTAGGTAAACGCCTGGCTGTACAGAAACGTCGCCGGCATTTCACTCGTCTGGTTGGGGCCGCCCCGCGTCATCGCGTAGATCAGGTCGAAGGCCTTCAGGCAGCCGGTCACACACATCACGGAGAACACCTTGAAGGAATTCTTGGTCAGCGGCAGCGTGATGTAGCGTATCCGCTGCCAGCCGCTCGTGCCGTCGATCTGCGCCGCCTCGTAGAGTGTTTCGTCGATGGCCACCAGCCCCGCGGCGAAGATCAGCATGTTGAGCCCCGCGTAGATCCATTCGTTGACGAGCGTCACCACCACCACGTTGACGGTGGGGATCGCCAGCCACGCAATGGCGAAGCGCTCAAGCCCCATGTTTCTGAGGATTGCGTTGACAAGCCCCCAGTTGGGCTCCAGCATGTACACCCACATGAGGCCCACGGCGGTGATGGGCAGCATCACCGGCATGAAATACGCGGTCTTGTAGAAGCGGACGCCCTTGATGTTCGAAGTGATGATGAGCGCCAGGATGAACGACAGCGGCATCAATACCAGAAAACCGCCGGCCATCAGAATCAGCGAATTGCCCAGGCTCCTCCAGAAAAGCGGGTTGGCGAAGGTCGCGACGTAGTTGCTCACACCCACCGGCTTCATCGGCGCGCCGGCAATGCCCTTCCACGAGAAGAAGGACTGGTAAATCGCCTGGATGATCGGCGTGAGCAGAAGGAGGCAGAAGATCGCCAGCGCCGGAAGCAGGAACAGTACGGAATAGAGAAGCGTGTGCTGTCTTTGTCGCACGCCATCCCCTCCCCTTCATCGTGAATACGCGGGATTCCCCGCGCGCCGGCTTCGCCGGGCCGCCCCTCGCGGGGCGGCCCGGTGCGGGCGTCACTTGTTCTGGATCTTGGCGACGATCTCCGCGCCGCACTGCTCGGGGGTGTTGCCGATGAACAGGCCCTGGAGCGCCGCGCGCACGGTGTCCAGCATGTGGGACTCGGTGTCGTAGGTCTGCACGTCGTCGCGGAACTCCTTGCCCTCGGCCAGGAGCGCCTTGGCGTCGATGGTCAGGTGGTCGATGGAAACGCTGGGGTCGGACTCAAAGCTGACCGCGTAAACGCCGCCCTTGCAGTAAGCCTCGGCACCCCGGAAGAAATCCTGCGAGGTCAGGTACTTGACGACCTCGATGGAGGCCTCCACGGTGCCTTCGCGGTTGGAGATCGAGTAGGCTTCGGCGGTGCCGCCCTGGTAGCTTTCCTTGTACTCTTCCTTGATGTAGGGGAAGCGGGCAATGCCAATGTTGTCAAGGTCGCCCGCATAGTCCGCCACGATCTGCGGAATAAACCAGGTGCCGTTGAAGCGCATCGCGGTCTTGCCGGTCAGGAAGTCGGAGTCCTCGGTGTTGACGTCCACGCCGACCGCGTTGGGGCCAAAGTAGCCCTTGTCGTTGAATTCCTTGATGATGCCGTACAGCTCCAGCATCTCGGGCCCGTCGTACTTGAGCTTGCGGGCCGCCAGGTCTTCGACGGCCTGGGCGCCGTAGCTCTTCATGATGAGGTTGTTGAAGAAATGGCCTGCGCGCCACACGTCCTTCTCGCCCAGTGTCATGGGCTGCTGGCCGTTGTCCAGCAGCGCCTGGCACATGTTGCGGAAATCCTCAAAGCTCTCCGGCGGGCCGTCAAAGCCGTTCTTCTCCAGCAGTTCCTTGTTGTAGTACAGGAACACCGAGTAGAACTGGCAGGGCACGCCGAAGGTGCCCGGATAATCGGCGAACTGCCACTTGGTGGCGGTGTCGCTGAGGAAGCTGGCCTTCCACTCGGGGTCGGCGTCCAGATAAGGCTGCACATCCACCAGGATGCCCGCCTCCACGTAGTCGATGATCCGGCTTCCGCCGTATTCAATGAAGATCTCCGGCTGGGTGCCGGTGGCGATCTGGCTGCGGAGCTTGTCCAGATAGGCCGTCTCATCCGAGAGCGATTCGTCGACGATCGTGATTCCCCTGCCGGATTCGTTGAACTTCTTTACCTGTTCGCGCCAGTAGACGGAAAAGGGAGAGTCGTCGGACCATCGGGTCATGATGCGGATGTTGATGTTCTGCTCAGCGAGGGCAGCACCTCCGGAAAGCGTGAGCGAGAGGAGCAGGACGAGCGTCAGGGTCGTAGCGAGGATCCTTCTCATGATACTTCTCCTTTCCATTGTCCGCTAGATCTCCAAACAACAGGGCGCACCCTGTCAATGGCTGGTTCGAACGATTCAGAAGAACGAAACGTTTCGCTTTTGGACATGATAAAGAGTGCCGATCCCGTGGAATATCAATGGAGCGGAGCCTTGAATTATCTTCCGAAGAAGTGCCGGTGATTTTTATTCTGGGAGGCCGCGTCATTCGGGAGAGCCCCGACGCCGCCGGGGACCATGGTTTCGAACAGGCCGCTATACCTCGCGGACCGACTCGCCCACGACCAGCTTGTTGGTCACCTGTATGATCTTTCCGCCGGGCTCTCCGCCCGTCATGAGCTTGCGCAGGTGGTTGGCGGCGGTGCTGCCGATCCGCTGCACCGGCTGGGACACCAGCGTCAGCCTGGGGCGGACGACGTCGCTCAGCAGGATGTCGTCAAAGCCCACAAATGAAAGCCTGCCGGGGATCTCGACGCCCATCTTCTGAATGGCCATGATGGCGCCGATGGTCAACTCGTAGTTGGTGGTGAACAGCGCCGTCATATCCGGGCGCCGCTCCATGAGCCTGAAAAAACCGTCGTATCCGCCTCGCAGACTGTAGTCGGTGGTCTCGACCAGGTCCATGTCCGGCTCAAGGCCGATGCGGCGGTAGGCATCCATGTACCCGGCCAATCGCTCCCGCGCCGTATAGATCTGCCTGGGTCCGCAGATGACGCCGCACTTCCGGTGCCCTTTTGAAAGAAGGTGGGCCGTCGCCTCCCGGGCGGAGTTCAAGTTGTCCGTGGTGACCACGTCGTAGATGCGGCTTGTGGGCACATTGTCAATCAGGACGACCGGAACGTTTCGCTTTCGGGCCAAAACAAACGGGGCCATGGTGTCGTCGTTTGTGACGGCGATGATCCCATCCACCTGCTTGTCCACGAGGAACTCAACCGCCTCGCGCTCCCCCCGGCGCTTCGTCTCGCTGTCGCACAGCAGGATGCCGTAGCCGTGCTTTCCCAGCGCGTCTTCCACCCCAGCCGCGACCATTGTGAAAAATAGGCCGGAAAAATGCGGGATGATGACGCCCACCGTCATCGTCCGGTTGGTTTTAAGCCCACGGGCCAGCGTATTGACGCGGAAATCCAGCCGCCGGATGGCATCATCGATGAGCGTTTTATTGCGCTCAAGCACATTGCCGCCATTCAGATACTTGGAGATCGTCGCCAAGCCCAGCCCCGTTTCGCGGGCCAAATCCTTCATCGTAGCTGGCATCCGCACCCGCTCCGCTCTTTTTCTAAACGATACCACAGTTATGCACAAAAAGTCAACATTATTCTGCGCGTTATGCGCGGTTTTCCACGATTTTTGTTTGTATTGTATTGATTCCTCGCCCAAATCCATAAGGATCTTGACAAAAATAGTTCGCTCGCAGAGCGAAACGTATCGCCTTTAGGCTGGCATCTTCACGTACAGGCACCCTGCGGCTTCGCATCGCGGGCCGGAACGTAAAGCGCCGACGCGCGCGACTTCCAACCCGTCTTGCGCGAATATGCGAAGCCAAACCTCGACAATAAATACGGCCATCCCGCCGGTACCCCGCGGAATGGCCGCCGTAGCGTCAGCCGACGCGATGCGGCTTCAGTTCAAAAGGAATTTGGTCAGCGCCTTGGTATTCTTCTTGCGGTCGGGCACCAGAACGTCCATCTTGGAAATGGTCTTGGACTTGTACCCCTTGTCGACGGGGATCCGCAGCTGCTTGACTTCAGCGTCCTTCAGCTTGAAGGCGGCGGGCGCGAGGCGCAGGATGTCCGCCACGGTCAGGTTGGTGTTCACTTGCTCGAGGTTCGCCATCGCCAGCTTGCCGAGGTCCATCATCGACATTTCATGCACCTTCTCGATGGCCTTCAGGATGACCTCTCGCTGCCGCTTGGTGCGCTGGAAATCGCTGGAACCCTTCCGGTACCGGGCGTAGGCCTGGGCCTGCCGGCCGTTCAAAAGCTGTTCTCCAGTCTGGGTCAGCAGATTGTCCTCCGTCTGGATGCCCCTGTCTGGATAGGCCTTTTTCAGGACCACGTTGTCCTCTTTGATGACGAGGTTGATGTACTTCATCTGCTTTTCGGACTCGATGTTGAGCGTAAGCCCGCCGATCTGGTCGATCAGATCGGCCAGCACGGAAAAGTTGACCGCCGCGTAGTAGTTGACCTTGACGCCGAAGTTCTTCTTCAGCGTCTTGATCAAAAGCTCCGGCCCGCCGAACATGAAAGCGGAATTCAGCCGGTTGTTCTTGTGGCCGGGAATCTCCACGTACAAATCGCGCATGAAGCTGGTGAGTTTCATGCACTTGTTTTTTGCGTCGATGGTCAGCAGCAGCATCGTATCGCTGCGGCCGGACTTGTGGCCGGGGCGCGCGTCCATGCCGATGAGGAGGATGTGGGTCATTCCGTTGATCTGGTCGAGGGCGTTGGCCTCGTCCACGTCCAGCTCGGCCATGAGGTCTTCAAGGAACGCCTCTTCCTCGTCCGGGTTTTCAACGACCGCGTCGTCCCCCGCTTCCTCTGCGGTTTCACCCTCATCCGCATCGCCGCCGAATGTGTTCTGGAGCATCTGCTCGTCCTCTTCCGTAAGGTCGCTGCCCGTAGGCACAGGCGCCGATGGCGCCGCCGCACCGGGAAGAACGGTCAGCATCAGGATCATCATCATGATCAGCGCGACCGCGCCCGTCCATCTGGGGTTTTTCATTGGGGCCCTCCTGTTTTCTCGCGCAGGCGGTACTGTCGCCCGAACCAGCAGCTGGAATCGTCTGTTGCAACTATATAATTATATCCACTTATTGTAAAAATTACCAGTTCGCTCGCGCCTGTGTGCCCGCCAGCTATAAAAAAAATGTCCGCAACATGAGCGCCAGGTTCGCCGCGCTCCTGTGGCGCGATGCGCCAGAATATGATAAACTGTAGAAAAACCGCGCCGGGAGGATACCGCATGAAACGCATTCTGGTACTCAATCTGGGTTCCACCAGCTTCAAGTTCAAGCTCTACGAAATGGGCGCGGAGGAAGTGATGCTCGCCACCGGCGGGGTGGAATCCATCGGCGGGGACGGCGCCTACGTCGTCCGAGCGGGTGGTCAGGCGGAGAGAAACGCCTGCGCCTGCGAAACCCACGCCGACGGCCTTGAACTGTGCATGGCCGCGCTGAACCGGTTGGGCGTGCCGGTGGACGTGGCTTCGCTGGACGCCGTGGGCTACAAGGCGGTGCACGGCGGCTCGATCTCCGGCTCCCGCTTCGTGAACGACGCGCTCATGGTCGAGATGGAGCGGATGATTCCCTTCGCGCCGGCCCACAATCCCGTGTATCTTTCGATGATGCGCAGCGTGCGCGAGCGGTATCCCTCGCTTCTCCAGATCGCCTGCTTCGAAACCACCTTCCATGCCACCATGCCGCTGGAGCGGGCGGTGTACGGCGTACCCTACGAGTGGGTGGAGCAGTTCGGCCTGCGCCGCTATGGCTTCCACGGCTCCAGCCACAGCTACATCGCCTGGAAGATGGCGCAAGACGCGCCCTCGGCTCGTCGCATCATCAGCGCCCACCTGGGCGGCTCCAGCTCGCTCTGCGCGATTCTGGACGGCAGGAGCGTGGCCAATTCACTAGGCGCGACGCTTCAGAGCGGGCTCTTTCACAACAACCGCGTGGGTGACATGGAAGCCTACTGCCTGCCGACGCTGATTGAGAAGCTGGGCGGACAGGCGGAAGCGCTCGACGCACTGTCGCGGCGCAGCGGCTTTCTGGGGTTGTCCGGCGTCAGCGGCGACCTTCGCCTCGTGGAGGAAGCTGCAAAGGCCGGAAATGCCCGGGCGGAGCTGACCATCGCCGCGTATGCCGACGCGGTGGTCGGCTATATCGGCATGTATACGGCCTTCCTGGGCGGGTTGGACGCGCTGGTGTTCACCGGCGGCATCGGCCTGAACGCGGCGGCGCTCCGAGCGCGGATCGCGGAGAAGCTGGGCTTTGTCAGGGCTGCGCTGGATGCGGCGCTGAATACCCCCGGCCGAGAGGGGAAAATCAGCGCGCCGGAGAGCGGCATCGAAATCTGGTCAATGGAAACCAACGAGGAGCTCATGGTCGCACGGGGCTGTGCCCGGCTGATGGATGGGGAATAATCCCACCCGTTCCCGCAATCAACAGGGCGAGCGCCATGTGCTCGCCCTGTTGATTTACATCTACCGCGCGGCGGCCGCACCCGAGCGCACCGGGCAAACGGTCCGGCAGATGTTGCAGTCCACGGTATCGAAACCGCGGGCATTTTTCCCATATGCGTGGGGACGGCAAAGCTTTTGATTGACTCGCCCGGCCGCGAGGGCCTGCGTCGGGCAGTTTTGGATGCACTTTTCGCAGCCTTCGATACAGACGCGCTCCGCAGGCGGATCTCCCGGTAGCATCAAGTCCGTCAGCACCGCGCCCAGCGTCAGACGGTTTCCATATTTCTCATTGAGAAGCAGCGCACTCTTGCCGAGGGTTCCAAGCCCCGCGAGCACCGCCGCGTGCTTCATGGAGATCAGCCCGCGCCCCTCCGTCGCGCCCGAGTCCCAGTATTCATAAGGGGAATCCGCCGGCATCGGAACCGCCCGGCAGCCGGCGTGTCGCTCCACCGCTCGCGCGGCTTCAAAGGCGATGGCATCCACCCGAGGGCAGGACATTTCGTTGAAGTACCCGTAGACCAACCGGGGTGGCACAAAAAAGAGCCCTTCCGGCAACGCCACACCGAAGATGATCGCCGTCCTGAACGCGGGGAAGACGTCAGCAGGGTGAAAGCCCTCCGGGGCGCCGTCAAAGCGCCAAGCTTCCGCAAAGCCGCATACGTCCGCGCCAAGACCGAGGATGAGGCTCCGAATCTCCTCTTTCACACACATTCCCCCGTTTCAGCGTTATTCCGTACATTCTACCATCCGTCTGGCGTCAAAGCAAGCGATAAAATGAACCTATCCGGCGGCAGATGGAGCTGGACCCCTACACCCTTTTTCACACCGCCCATGAATGGCGGCGATTGTGGGGCCGGGTTTCAATCTGCAAAACTCCTGACCAGAATGTGCCGTACAGGTTTTAAGCCGGAAGAGGACGCACGCTCTCTTCGACGTCACATAGAATGGAATGAAAACATGCATCGGCTCGAAAGGAAGCGTTTCCATGTCACACGGCCTGTGTTGTGAGCCAGATTGCCCGGTCTCACTCTATCAATCGCTTCAGGGGAAATACTTCGTCGGGATGAGCAGCGAGGCCTTCGGAGACGGCAAGTATGCCTGGGCAGGTCTTTTCAACCCTTCCTGCTCCGGCGTACTTCTCTTTGTAAATGTCTTTACGGTCAGCAACCCGTCTGAAATCCCCTTTTCCTTCCAGATCTGGCTCAACGCGCAAACGTCGGGCTTGTTCAGTCTGTCCGAGCTTGTAAGTCCCTCCAACACCGCCATCTGCCCGATACCCGAACCGAAAACACAACTTCTGTACGCCGAAAATGTGGACGCCGGGCCCTCCGACGGGTCTCTGGTCTTCGGCCGCCGTTGTCCGCCGGACACGACGATCGTCTCGGAGGAAGACGGAAAATTCATCATCCCACCAGACGGAAACTTTCTTATCAACTGCCTGCCTCCGCAGTACAGTTCCGATCAAATAACGGGGCAAATCGCCTTCGGTTGGTGGGAAACGCCCTGCGTGTAGTGAACCGTTCTTCTCCATTGAAGCTCAATGAAAAGTGCCAAATAAACGAAACCGCCCGCAACTTCTTGTTGCGGGTAAAAAAAGAGCCCGCACATGAAGCGGGTTTCAAAAAACAGGACTCGCTATCGCGAATCCTGTGCTGGCTCCTCAGGTAAGACTCGAACTTACAACCCTTCGGTTAACAGCCGAATGCTCTGCCATTGA
>JAEYPB010000052.1 GCA_023411175.1 Bacillota bacterium
GTGCTGCTCCGCGCCGCGGCGGGCGCCGCGGCGATGGCGGGCGCGCCGCTGATCCTGCACACGGAACCGGGTGCAGACCCGGTGGCGGCGGTCGCCTTCTGCGAGCGCGCGGGGCTTGACCCCGCGAGAATCCTCCTGTGCCACCTCGACCGGCAGGCGGAGGACTTCCGCCCCCACGAGGCGGCGGCGCGAACCGGCGCATCCCTCGAGTACGACACCATCGGCCGCTTCCGCTACCACGACGACGAATCGGAAATCCGCCTGATCCTCCACATGCTGGAAAAAGGCCATCGGGACAGGCTGCTCCTCTCCCTCGACACCACCGCCGCGCGGCTAATGCGCTACGGCGGCGAAATCGGCCTATGCTACCTCATCGAAACCTTTCTTCCGATGCTCGCCGCCGGGGTCTCCCCCGCGGACATCGAAGCCATCACCCGCAGAAACCCCGCCCGCGCCTTTTCGCTCCAGAAGCGCGGATAAGACCTCAAAAACATCTACTGGAAGCCCACGTTCATATTGATCATCGGCGGGGCGTTGTCCCGCACAAAACCCTTGCAAAACCCGGAATTCTCCATATACTGTGAACATAAGGAGGCCCTTTATGATTACGCTTCCCGCGCCGGCCGACCGCCCCACCATGTACTTTATCGGCGTCACCACCGGCCAGTCCTCCATCATGCGCCTTTTCCCCATCTGGGCGGAGGCGCTGGGCATCGACGGCATCATCAAGGGCATCGACATCTCGATCCACGCACCCGAAGAGGACTACCGCGCGGTGGTGGAGTTCATAAAGCGCGACCCACTCTCCCTCGGCGCGCTGGTGACCACCCACAAGATCGACCTTCTGGCCGCGTGCCGCGACCTGTTCGACTACCTCGACCCCTACGCGCTGCTTTTCGGGGAGCTGAGCTCGATTTCAAAAGAGGACGGCAAGCTCCTGGGCCACGCGAAGGACCCGATCTCCGTGGGGTTGGCGCTGGACGCCTTCCTGCCCGCCGCCCACTGGCGCGCCTTCCCAAACGCGGAGGTCTGCGTGCTGGGCGCCGGCGGCAGCGCGCTGGCGGTGAGCGCGTACCTGGCCGACCCGCGCCACGGGGACAGCGTGCCCAGGCGCATCCACCTGACCAACCGCTCCGCGCCCCGGCTGGGCGAGGCGGTGAACATCCTGAAGGATTCCCGCGTTCCGCTGAGCTTCCACCTGTGCCCGGAGCCCGCGCTGAACGATCGGATCGTGACTTCGCTGCCGGAGGGTTCGATGGTCATCAACGCCACCGGCCTCGGCAAGGACCGCCCCGGCTCCCCGCTGACCGACGCCTGCCGCTTCCCGGAAAGGGGCGTCGCCTGGGAGTTCAACTACCGCGGTACGCTGGAGTTCATGCACCAGGCCGAGGCGCAGAAGGAGGCTCGCGGCCTCATCATCGAGGACGGCTGGACCTACTTCATCCACGGCTGGACGCAGGTGATCGCGGAGGTTTTCCACACCGACATCACCGGCGAGCGCCTCGAAATGTGCGACCGGCTGGCGCGATAGGGAGGGATAAGCGTGTCCGTCAAGGTACTCGTCACACCGCGCTCCTTCGGAAAAGAGGACCCGTCGCTCTTTGACCGCCTCGCGGGGGCGGGCTTTGAGGTGGTCCGAAACGACACCGGCGCGATCCTCTCAAAGGAACAGATGATCGAAAGAATCGCGCCCTGCGACGGGCTGATCGTCGGCGTCGATCCCGTCGACGCCGACGTGATCGCCGCCGCGCCGCGCCTTCGCGCCATCGCCAAGTACGGCGTGGGCGTGGACAACATCGACCTTTCCGCCGCGGCTGCGCGGGGCATCCGGGTCAGCCGCACGGTGGGCGCCAACGCCTCCGCCGTGGCGGACTACGCCATGGCGCTGATGCTGGCGGTATCCCGAAAGCTGGTCGTGATCGACAGAAAGTGCCGCGCCGGGGACTGGTCGAAGATCACCACCCTCGACGTGACCGGCGCGACGCTGGGGCTGATCGGCCTCGGCGCCATCGGGAAGCTGGTGGCGAAGCGGGCGCGGGGCTTCGACATGCGGGTTCTGGCCTTCGATGTCGCCTGGGACGAGGGCTACGCTTTGGAAAACGGCATCGAATACGCGCTGCCGGAGGAAATCCTCCGAACCGCGGACTTCATCAGCCTGCACCTGCCGCTCATCCCGTCCACCGAGAACTTCATCGGCGCGGAAGAGATCGGGATGATGAAGCCCGGCGCGATCCTCATCAACACCGCCCGGGGCGGCCTGGTGGACGAGGACGCGCTGCTCGCGGCGCTGAAAGAGGGCGCGATCGGCGGCGCGGGACTCGACGCGTTCCGGGAAGAACCGCCCTCCGCCGAATGGTTCGAACTGGACAACGTGGTGCTGGGCGCGCACTGCGCCGCATCCACAAAGGGCGCGAGCCTTCAGATGGGGCGGATGGCTGCGGAAAACCTAATTATTGCGTTGAACGAGCGCTGAAATCTCCTTCGGATCTTTCAGCGCGGGAGAACTGCGCTCTCCTATTGAGAAGAAATTCCGCTTCGCGGCCTTTCTTCGCGGAGGAAACTGCACTCGCCTATTGCGAAGAAATTCCGCTTCGCGGCCTTTCTTCGCGGAGGGAACTGCGCTCGCCTGAAACGCCAAAGCGTTTCGGGCGGCTCGCTGACTTGAGGAAGTGTTTCCTCCGCCAGTATGCGCACTGGCTATGGAAACCGTTCCCGGCGCGCATGTCGCCGGGAACGAGTAAGAAGGACGACGGGGTTGTCTGATCTTCGGTTTTCGGCGCACGAGCCGGGAACGCGTGAGAAGGACGACGGGGCTGTCTGATCTTCGGTTTTCGGCGCACGAGCCGGGAACGGGTGAGAAGGACGACGGGGTTGTCTGATCTTCGGTTTTCGGCGCACGAGCCGGGAACGCGTGAAGGGATTGCGGCGAGGCGACTGCCGTCGTACACGCCGAAAAAAGAGTGGAACGGGGCCTAGCGAAAACCGGGAGGGTTGCGGCATGAAATACATTCTCGCCCACGACCTGGGCACGTCCGGCAACAAGGCGACGCTGTTCAGCGAGGAGGGCAGGCTGATCGGCTCCGCCGTCTACGCCTACGGAACCGAATACTTCAACGAGACCTGGGTGGAACAGGACCCGGCGGACTGGTGGCGCGCCGTGTGCGAGACCAGCCGCGCGCTGATCGCCGAGACCGGAATTCCAAGCGCCGACATCGCCGCCGTTTCCTTCAGCGGGCAGATGATGGGCTGCCTGTGCGTCGACCGGGCGGGGAACCCGCTTCGCAAGTCCATCATATGGGCGGATCAGCGCGCCCAGGCGCAGACGCGGGCGCTGGGCGAAAAGATCCCGATCCGGGAGTTTTACTCAATCGTCGGCCACCGGAACGCCGCCTCCTACGGCCTTCAGAAGCTGATGTGGGTGCGGGACAACGAGCCGGAAATCTACGAAGCCACCTACAAGACGCTGAACGCCAAGGACTACATCGTCATGAAGCTCACCGGAAACTTCCTGACCGAGCCTTCGGACGCGTCCTCCAACGCCTGCGTGGACCTAAAAACCCTCGGCTGGTCTGAGCGGCTGATCGAATACGCCGGGGTGGATTACGACAAGTTCCCAAAGATCGTGCCCTCCACCTTTGTGGCGGGCGGCGTGACCGCTGCGGCCGCGGCGGAGACCGGCCTCGCCGTGGGTACCCGGGTCGTGATGGGCGGCGGCGACGGGCTGTGCGCCAACGTGGGCGCGGGCTCGGTGAAGCCCGGCAAGAGCTTCAGCTACGTGGGCTCCTCCGCGTGGATCGCCACCACCAGCGAAGTGCCAGTCCTTGACGAGGGGATGCGCACCGTCACCTGGGCCCACATCGTGCCCGGCCTCTACGCGCCCAACGGCACCATGCAGTCGGCGGGCGGCGCCTATGCCTGGCTCAAAAACGAGCTGGGTCGGTTTGAGTCCTTCGAGGCCCAGCGCCTCGGCCTCAGCCCATACCAGCTGATCGACGCCCAGATCGCCGAGAGCCCGGCGGGGTCAAACGGCGTGATCTTCCTGCCCTACCTGTTGGGCGAGCGCGCGCCCCGCTGGAACGTGGACGCCCGCGGCGCGTTTCTGGGGCTCAAGATGGAAAATGGGCGGCGGGACATGTTCAGAAGCGTGCTCGAGGGCGTGACGATGAACCTCTCGATCATCCTGGACATCCTGCGTCAGCAAATCCCGATCGACGAGATCCTGGTCATCGGCGGCGGCGCGAAGGGCGCGGTGTGGCGGCAGATGATGGCGGACATCTACGGCGCCCGCATCGTGGCCCCGGCGCTCCTCGAAGAGGCAACGTCCATGGGCGCGGCGGTGACCGGCGGCGTGGGCGCGGGGCTGTTCAAGGATTTCGACGCCATCGACCGCTTCATCGACGTCAAGTACACCCACGAGCCCATCGAAAAAAACGTGGCGGCCTACAAACCGGTCAAGGTAATGTTCGAGCTGTGCTACCAGTCCATGCTGCCCGTCTACGAAAAGATGGCGGGCAAGTGACGAAGGGAGACGTTTTCATGCAGACGCCCAAGCTGTTCATGCTGCTGCCGGAGGAATACGTGTCCACCCCCGACGGCATGGAGGTCGACGCCGAGGGCAACCTGATCCTGTCCTGCCCCAATTTCGCGGACATGTCCATGCCCAGCTGCGTTCTGAAGATTTCGAAAGACAAGTCCGTCCGCAAGTGGTTTGACGTGCCGGTGAACCCGGAAACGAACGAGGCGCGGTCGATGGGCATCGCCTTCGGGCCGGACGGCGACCTGTACATCGTGGACAACCCCGGCTGGACGGGCCGGGCGGATCTGGTCTACACCGGGCGCATCCTGCGCGTCCGGCTGGATGGGGACGAAATCGCCAGGACCACCGTCGTGGCGGACGGCATGGAGCACCCGAACGGCATCCGAATCCGGGGAGACAATCTATACGTCACCCAGTCCACGCTGGCGAAGGTGGAGGGGCCGGGCGGAAAGCTCGTGAGCTGCGTGTACCGCTTCGGCCTGGACGACCAGGGCATCCATGTGACCAACACGCTCTCCGACGAGAACATCCTCGAAACCTTTGTGACCGAGAACCCCAAATGCCAGTACGGCGTGGACGGCATCGTGTTCGACCGGGAGGGGCGGCTGGTGATCGGCAACTTTGGCGACGGCTCGGTGCACCGGCTGACGCTGTCCGACGACGGCGCGAAGGTGCTGGAGAACGAGCTTTGGTGCCGGGACCCGGAGAACCTTTTGACCACCGACGGCATGACCATCGATCCCTACGGCAACATCTACGTGGCGGATTTCTCCTGCAACGCCATCGGCAGGATCTCCCCGGAGGGCGTCATCACCCGCATCGCCCAGAGCCCGGACTGCGACGGCTTCGACGGCGGGCTGGACGAGCCCGGCGAGCCCTGCGTGTGGAACGGGCAGATCGTGGTCAGCTGCTTCGACCTGGTGGTGGACGACCAGAAGGTCAACACCGCCCACGAAATGCCCGCGACGATGAGCCTACTGGATATTGAGCCGTAAGTACGGAGCGCCGCAAAAAGCATGATTTACGCCGGCAGTTTTATGAACCGCCGGCGTAAAAAATTTTTGGCGAACGCACAGCGGTCTCCATGGTTACTGAGGACAAAAAAGAGCACCGGCCGCCGGATCGGCCGATACTCTCTTCTTCATTGGCGTTTAGGTCCCTTTTCTAAACCGGGCGTTACCTCAGGTAGGCGTTGAACACGTACCCGCTGACGGAGCCCGCCGTGACCTTGCTCCAGCCGCCGGTGATTGATTCCACGCTCACCTTCGTGCCCTTTGCCAGCGTCTTGACGACCTTGCCGTTGGCGCTCTTGCGCAGATTGACATTGGCGGACGTCGTCATGGTATACCCGGTCGCGACATAGGTCTTGGAAACCCAGCCCTTTGTACCCGACAGCGTGGTTACGTAGTACCAGTTGCCGCTCTCGTCCCACAGTTTGAGCTTCGTTCCAATGGACAGCTTGGCCACCCTGGCGTATCCGGTGCCCGCGCCCTTGCGCAGGCCGACGCCGTTGCCGGTTACGCGGCCGGCGGTGGCGGTGCCGCTGGTTGACGGAGCATCCCCATCCGCCAGGTCCTCAATGTAGTTGTTGCGGATGTACCCGGTCTTGTCGGTCCTGAGCACGGTGATCTTGGTCCAAGTCGAGCCCACCTTGATCAGGTCGATTTCGTCCCCGTCCACCACCCAGCCCGCTACCTTGTAGTTGGTGCCGGGACCGGAGCGCACATTGAGCCCGCCCATCGTGGACGGCAACTTGACAAATGAGGTCGCTGTTCCAGCCACCGCGGCCGGTGCGACAGCCAGAAGACACAGGGTCATCGCGAGTACCAGGGCAACCAGTTTCTTTTTCATAAATAACCCTCCTTTTCTGTAATCTGTCAATTAGACCCCTAGGCAGATGCCGGGGTTGCCACAAAGCGTTAGCCAATGTTTCCCAGCGCCCGGCGAGGCCTTACGCCTGCCCTGCCATACTTTGAAGGATAAAGGATGTGCACCTGAAAGACGACCGCTTTCAACTGATTTTTGATGGCACAAAAAAGAGCCCGCACATGAAGCGGGTTTCAAAAAACAGGACTCGCTATCGCGAATCCTGTGCTGGCTCCTCAGGTAAGACTCGAACTTACAACCCTTCGGTTAACAGCCGAATGCTCTGCCATTGA
>JAEYPB010000095.1 GCA_023411175.1 Bacillota bacterium
CGCGCCCCCGCCGCTTCCTCCCGATTATCACGCCGAAGATGGCGAGCGCCGAGGAGGGCGTAGGGCGTATGGGCAAACGAATTGTCATTGCGCTGGGCGGAAACGCGCTGGGCAACAACCTGCCGGAGCAGATGGCCGCGGTCAAGAAGACCGCCGTGGCCATCGCGGAACTGATCGAGAACGGCCATCAGGTGGTGCTGTCGCACGGGAACGGCCCCCAGGTGGGCATGATCCAGGAGGCCATGGGCGAATACGGGAAGCTGCACAACATCCCGCGCATCCCGCTTTCGGTGTGCGTTGCCATGAGCCAGGGCTACATCGGGTATGACCTGCAGAACGCGCTCCGGGAGGAACTGCTGACCCGCGGCATCGCGAAGCCGGTTTCGACGGTATTGACGCAGGTGCGCGTCGACCCCGAGGACCCCGCCTTTATGAACCCCACCAAGCCCATCGGCCAGTTCATGTCGAAGGATGAGGCCGACGAGATGGTGGCGGCGCGGGGCTGGATCGTGAAGGAGGACGCGGGCCGCGGCTACCGCCGGGTGGTGGCGTCCCCGAAGCCGGTCGAGATCGTCGAGATCGAGACCATCAAGGACCTGATGAAAGCCGGGCAGGTGGTCGTCGCCGCGGGCGGCGGCGGCATCCCGGTGGTCGCCGAAGGGCTGCATTTGAAAGGCGTGCCCGCCGTCATCGACAAGGACTTTGCAAGCGAGCGCCTGGCCGAGATGATCGACGCGGACTGCCTCATCATCCTGACCGCCGTCGAAAAGGTGGCCATCAACTTCAAAAAGCCCGACGAGAAGTGGCTGAGCGAGCTGACTGTGAACGAGGCCGAACAATACGTGAAAGAGGGGCACTTCGCCCCCGGCTCCATGCTGCCCAAGGTGGAGGCCGCCATGCGGTTTGCCGCGAGCAAGCCGGGCCGCTACGCGCTGATCACGCTGCTTGAAAAGGCGCTGGACGGCGTTGAGGGCCGCACGGGTACGGTGATCCGGGCCTGACGCCGGAGGGCGAGTGCCATCGGGTCGACCGCAGAGCGCCCGAGCCCTATTGACAGGCCACCACCGAATCCCATTTGAATTGGCGCGTGTGCCGCCATTCCCCCGTCACCCCTGCCATCCGTTCCCGGCGACATGAGCGCCGGGAACGGTTTTTATAACGCCGCTGCGAGTGTGCATTTCTTAACATGCCCCGCGCTTGACAGGTGGTCTCGGCTGTGATATGATTTATCACGTTAGCAAAGTAAAGCGCGGAGGGATAGACAATGAAGAAATTGATCGCGATGCTGCTGGCGGCCATGCTGGTTCTGATGATGGGCGTTCCGGCCCTGGCCGAGGACGAATCGCTTGCGAAGATCAAGGAAAAGGGCACGCTGATCCTGGGCCTGGACGACAGCTTCCCGCCCATGGGCTTCCGGGACGAGAACAACGAGATCGTCGGCTTTGACATCGACCTTGCGAAGGAAGTCGCGTCCCGCCTCGGCGTCGAGCTGAAGCTGCAGCCCATCGACTGGGCGGCGAAGGAGATGGAGCTCTCCAGCGGCAACATCGACTGCATCTGGAACGGCATGAGCGACACGCCCGAGCGGCAGGCGTCCATGTCCCTGTCGATGGACTACCTGAACAACAAGATGGTGTTCCTGGTCAAGGACCCGTCCTTCAAGAGCCGCGAGGATCTGGTGGGCAAGAAGTTGGGCGTGCAGTCCGGCTCCTACGCGGAGGAACTGCTGGAGACCGATGCGGGCCTGGCTGACTTCTACGGCTCGCTGGGCGAGGTGCTGGCCTACCCGGACTACCTGACCGCGATCATGGACATGCAGAACGGCAGCATCGACGGCATCCTGATCGACCTGGTGGTGGCCAACTACCAGCTCAAGCAGATTGGCGACGAGAGCCTGTTCACCATCGACAACCTGGCGGACGACTACTACGCCGTGGGCTTCCGCAAGGAGGACGTGGCGCTGCGCGACGCCGTCAACGAGATCTTTAAGGAAATGGCCAAGGACGGCGTGGTGGATGAAATCGCCGCCAAGTGGTTCGGCGAGAACATCTCGCTGATCACCGCCGAATAACAAGCGACAATGGGATCCGGGGCTGGCTGCACGCGTGGCGGCCGGCCCCGTTGACGTAAGGGGTTAGGCCATGCTGGGCAAATTCTTCAGCGATCCGGAACGGCTCATAAACATGACGGGGCTGCTCTTAAGCGGCGTCGGGACGACGGTGTCGGTGTTCGCGCTGACGCTGGTTCTGTCGATCCCGCTGGGCATGCTGGTGGCGGTGGGGCGCATGTCGCGCCTGAAAGTCGTGTCAAAGCCGGTGGCGTTCTACATCTACATCATGCGTGGGACGCCGCTCCTTCTGCAGGTGATGTTCATCTACTTCCTGCTGCCGCAGGTGCTGCCCTTCCGCTTTGAGCGCTTCTGGGCGGTGATCTTCTCTTTCGTGATCAACTACGCCGCCTACTTCGCGGAGATCTTCCGCGGCGGCATCCAGTCGATTCCGCCGGGGCAGCGGGAGGCCGCTCAGGTGCTGGGCTACACCAAGGCTCAGACCTTCTTTCGCATCATCCTGCCGCAGACGGTGAAGCGGGTGATCCTGCCGGTGACCAACGAAGTCATCACCCTCGTCAAGGATACGGCGCTGGCGTCCTCCGTGGCGGTGATGGAAGTGCTCAACATCGCCAAGAAACAGGCAAACAGCGCGGTGTCCATCGACCCCTACATCGTCGCGATGATCATCTACCTGGTCTTAAACGGTGTCGCCGAACAGGCCATGAAGCTGGTCGAGCGCAAGTTGAACTATTATTAGGAGAGCGTATGCTGAAAGCCATCGACATCAAAAAGAGCTTTGACGGGCTGGGCGTGCTGGATGGGATTTCCGTCGAGATCCAGAAGGGCGAGGTTGTGGCGCTGATCGGCCCCTCGGGCAGCGGCAAGTCCACGTTCCTCCGGTGCGTCAACCGGCTGGAAACAATAGACTCCGGTGAAATCTCGCTGGACGGCGACCGCATGTGCTGGATGGAGGGCGGAAAGCTCCGGGAGGCGGACGAAAAGACGCTTCAATCCATCCGCCGCCGGATGGGCATGGTGTTCCAGTCCTTCAACCTCTTTCCCCACATGAGCGTCATGAAAAACCTCACCGACGCGCCGGTGTCGGTTTTGAAGCTCCCCCTGGAGGAGGCCGAGGCGCGCGCGATGGCGCTGCTGCAAAAAGTGGGCCTTGCCGACAAGGCGAAGGCCTACCCGCATCAGCTGTCCGGCGGACAGGCCCAGCGGGTGGCCATCGCCCGGGCGCTCGCCATGCAGCCGGAGATGCTCTGCTTTGACGAGCCCACCTCCGCGCTGGACCCGGAGCTCACCCAGGAGGTGCTCGCCGTCATGCGGGATCTCGCCGCCGAGCGCATGACGATGATGGTGGTCACCCACGAGATGGGCTTTGCCCGGGACGTGGCGGACCGCGTGATCCTGATGGAGAACGGCCAGATTGTCGAAGAGGGCCCGCCCGCCCGGCTCTTCGCCTCCGAGAACCCGCGCACCGCCAGATTCCTGGGCGGCCCGCAGGCGCAAAACTGAAAAGCCAGGGTTTTTTGATGCTTTGAAGCCCCGCATTGAGCGGGGCTTTTCTGTTGCCCTGGCGCGGAAACTTCTCCATCCTTAATAAGCGCCTCACGCCTGAATGGGCACCTTGGGCAGACCGAAATCCTGTGGAAATACGAACAGAATTACGGCGAGGCCGATGCTTCCTGTGGAAAATGTCACCCGGCGGCCAAACCCGGCAGGATGGCGCCGCAGCCCGCGAAAAGGGATGGAATCGCCGGTTCATCTCCAAAAAACTTGTCCACCCGGCCATAATTTACCAACGATTAACATAACTTGCTGAAATAGCGCGGGCACTCTGCCGAAGCAATCGGCCTGTTTCTGCACGAAAAACCCGGAAGCGGCCCGGTTTCATGCGCCGGAACCCGCCAAAAATGCCGTTTCATGCGCAAAAACAAGGAAACGGGCGGGTCCGGTCGCGTAACATTCCATCCGAACACCCCCCGTCAGGCATTTTTTTGCCATCCAGGGTCTGTAACCGACCGTGTAACTGCGGACGGGTACAATAATGCCATCAAGATGAGAACCCGCCCTTGAGCGGCGGTAACGAAAGCATAGAACGAGCAACCGCGCAAAGATCGCGAGAGGAGAGACAAAGATGAAGAACTTGAAGAAGCTGGTAGCGGTTCTGATGGCCGTCATGGTGTTGGCGCTGGCGGTTCCTGCGGTCTTTGCGGAGGAGGCTCAGCCGGAGCAGCAGCCCGAGGTTTCCGCGCCGGTGAAGGCGGAGGAACCCGAAAAGACTCAGGAGCCCGAAAAGGTCGAAGAGACCAAGGCCCCGGAAGCCGCGACGACTGCGGAGGCGCCGGAAGCGCCCGCTGAGCCTGAGGCCACCCCGGAAGCGCCCGCGGAGCCCGAAGCCACCGCCGAGCCTGAAGCCACCCCGGAAGCGCCCGCGGAGCCCGAAGCCACCGCCGAGCCTGAAGCCACTCCGGAAGCGCCCGCGGAGCCCGAAGCCACCGCCGAGCCTGAGGCCACCCCGGAAGCGCCCGCGGAACCTGAAGCCACCGCCGAGCCGACGGTCGAGCCCACTCCGGATGCAACCCCCGTCAGCAGGAGCGTCGAGGTTGTGGCCGAGGATTCCTCCCTTCAGGTTGGAGACACGCTGAAGCTGACCGCCAAGCTCACCGGCTTCGAAGGCGTCAAGTACACCCTCACTTGGCAGGTCAAGGCCCCCGGTGAGGACTGGAAGAACATCGACGGAGAAAACGGCGAAACGCTGAAGGTCGAGCTGAGCGAAGAGAACATCGGCGCTGCCTGGCGCGTCGCGGTCGAGACAGAGGAGTAATCCAAGCAGAAAATTCAAACAAAAACCGGAGCGAAATGCTCCGGTTTTTTGCGCGCGGGAAACTATTTGGTTTGAAACGCGCGGACGAAAGCCCATGTGAATCTTCCGCGAGTCATTGGCTTGGAGAAAAGAATGCCGCCGCCGGTATGCGGCGGCGGCATCAGACACGCAAAGAAAAGATGCGGCAGCAGGTTTTCATCGCCCGGCGAAGCCGGAGGGCAGCAGCGTGTGGTTACAGCGGCGGAAGTGGCAGCGGCTCGTCCATCAGTTTTTTGCAGCGGGGCAGCCCCGTGAGAAGGCTGGGCAGCACCCGGAGCGCCGAAAGATCCATCGCCGCCAGCATGGCGGGCAGCGCGCGCTGGGAAAGCGCCCAGTCCAGCGCCTCCAGCGGGGCGCAGGTCATCATTCGGGTGACGGCGGCGCAGTAGGCCCAGGTCTGGTCCAACGTGTGCCGGTCCAGCGTCCAGCCGATCCCGGCAAGGCCCTGCCTGAGCGCGTTCAGCCGGTTCTCGACCTCGCCGGGGATCTCGCCGGGGGCGAAGATCTTCTGGAGCGACGCGAGGGACGGCGAGCGGCCCGGCTGCGGCGTGGCGCGGGGGCGGGGCTTCCAGGGCGCGTCGGCGGCGGTGGGGCTGAGGCGGATCAAAAACGCCCTTCCCAGCAGGCGCGCCGAAAGCGGTTTGCCGTCCGGAGAATCCTGAGCGGTCAACATCACGACCACCGGCGCGTTTTTGGCGTAGATGCGCTCCTGCAGCCCGATGATGTGGGCGCAGGGCACGTCGCCGCCCAGGTCGTTCACGTCGTCGATCAGCGCGGCGGAGAGGGTCAGGTCGTCCGCGCCCTCCAGCAGGCGCTCCAGCGCCGGGTCTTCCGCGGAGCGGGTCTGTACAAAGCGGCTGGCGGGGCTCGAGAGCCCCAGCGCCGCGCCCAGCGCCCGGGCGAGGCCGCTCTTTCCGGTGCCGGGGGCGCCGGAGAGGATCACCGTGCCGCCGACGACCATCGACGCCACCAGGTTGACGGTTTCATCGTTGGACAGCGGGTAGCCCGCGGCGTCCATCTGCACCCTGAGGTCGCTGATCAGCTCGCCCGCGGTGGGCGCGTAGACCTCCGGATGGCCCACCGGGCGCCGGTGGGCGTCGGTCATGCGAAGCAGCAGCTCCCGCGCGTGGCTGGATGCCATGCTGTCGAGCAGCTTTTCTTCCAGCTTGTCGGAAGTCTCCTCCAGCAGCTTTTCTGCGGCCTCCGCGGCCATGCGGGCTGCCGCCGCTGCCTGCTCGTTCTTTTCCACTTCGCGGCGCAGCGCGTCGTTCTGCTGCTCATAGCGGCTGAACTCGTCCCGACGGGCGTCGCGAAGCTCCTGCATCAGCGTCTGGCGCATGTCCTGCCGCTTGAGGCGCAGCGCGTCGATTTCGGTGATCAGCTGGAGTCTCGAGGCTTCCAGGCGTTCGGCGGTTTCATCCGCCAGTTGGGCCTTGGGAACCTCATAGCGCTCGCGGATGGCGCCGCCGACGGCGTCGTCGCCCTCCAGCGCCTTCAAAAGGCTTTCCCGTGCAGCAGGCAGCGCCCATGCCTCCCGGAGCGCCTCGAGCGCCCGGTCGATGGGGCTCATCGCCGGTACGGAGGTGGCCTCCGGCGGAACCGGGTGCCCCAGCTGGTCGCACCGGGAACGCCGCCACTGCTCGTCCACAACCTCGTTCAGGCTGCGGCCGCGGCGCGGGTTGATGCCGGTCTGCATGTCGGAGGGCTCCCGCATGCGCCTAGATACGGCGCGGGGGTAGGATTCATCCTTGGTGATCCAGGCCTTCGCGGCGGCTTCCTCCGGCGCGGTCTGGGGCGCGGTTGCCTCCTGGTGGACGGCGGGGGCGGTCTGCGCCGGATGCGGCGGGGTTACAGCCTGAACCGGAATGGGTGCGGGCTGAAGCGGATGCGGCGGGGGTACGGCTTGAACGCTCTGGGGTGCGGGCTGAACTGGCGGGGGGAAGGCCTGCGCTTCCGGAAGGGCTGGCGCGGCTTCCCGGGGTTCTGGCTTTTCCGCCTCGGGAACCGGGGCGGTCAGCCCCAGGATGGCGGGGTTGTACATCAGCGCGAACGTCCCCTCCGGCGTTTCCACATCAAGGATGAGCGCGTCGCTCAGCGGCACATCGGCCCGGTCAAAGCCCGGCGCGATGGAGAGCGAGATGCAGCCGGGGATGTCCGGCGTCTCCGTCCAGACCCAGGGGCCGGACAGGTGGTCGTCTCGCCGGATCGCCACAAACCGGGTGCCCGGTGTGCTTGATCGGAGCGTGATGGCGTCGCCGTCAAAAACGCCGGTGGCGTCCAGAACCTCCACAGCCATTTCGGAAGAGAGGGAGATGATCACATCCGAATAGACGATGTGGGCGTTGCGCTCCGCGCTTTCGGGCGCATAATTCTTGTTGGGGCGGATCTTGTCGTTTTCGTTTGGATGGCGGCGCAAGTCCAGAAGGCAGTAGCGACCCAACTGGCGCATGCGGGCTTTGAATTGGCTGATTTCGTTTTTGTCGGGGACGATGCGGATAAAGCCGTCCTCGGGGAATTGTGCCGAAATGCCCTCGTCCACCGGCTCAAAGCCGGTCTCCAACAGCGAGATCAATGGACGGAATCGGAAGTAAAATTTTACCGGATTGTCCTCATGGACGTATCCGATGGTCAGTTTTCCGGGCAATGCCATGAAGAAATCTTCGCCTCCTATACTTTCTTAATATGACCCTCATCATTATACCACAGATTCTATCAAAATCACCCGGAAAATAGTAAGCACTTCACCGGAAATTTTCCGATCCATGGAAGGTTTCGCCGGTTTCCCGCGCTTGCGACTGCGCGCCGCATGGAGAAAGCCCATAGACGCGGGGCGGAGCATCCATCACCCGCCAAGAACCGCCCCTCGCGCCGGCGCGAATTTTGTTTGTGCCGCCGGATGCGCTGTGCTATACTCATCCCAAAGGGGTGCTTTGGATGCTTACGTATCATACCGGCCGCGCGCGCGCGGTGCGCGAGGCGCTCTTTGAAGCGCTGGGCCGCGCCATGTCGGCCGGCGACCACCCGGTGCTCTTCGTCGTGCCGGCGCAGTTCACGCTGGAAGCCGAGCTGGACGCCGTGGACAGGCTGAACCTAAACGGTTCGTTTCGGCTTCAGGTGCTGTCGCCCCAACGGCTCTACCAGCGCGTGTTCGAGGCCGCCGGGCGGCCCGCGCGGGTCAGGATTGATGTTGAGGGCCGCGTGATGCTCCTTCAGCGGGCGGCGGAGGCGCTGGGGGATTCGCTCAACTGGTACCGGGGGGCGTCCCGCCGCCCGGGCTTTGCCGAGCGCGCGGTAAAGCAGATCGAGGTATTCAAGCAGTCCGGCCTGCGACCGGATGAGGTTCAGGCGTTGGCAACGGGCGAGAGCGGCGCGCTTCGGGAAAAGCTTCGCGACATCGCACGGCTGTACGCCGCCTACGAGCAGGCGCTCTCCGGTCGATTTCTGGACGGCGAGGACGAGGCGCGGGAGGCCGCGCTGCGCATGAAGGACGCACCCGTCGCCCGGGGCGAGGTGTTTTTCTACGGCTTTGACCTGATCACCCAAGCCATGGCCCGGTCGATTCTCGCCCTCGCGGAATGCGCGAAGGATGTGCACCTCTTCCTGACGCTGGAAAACGACGGAGACGCGCGGGATTTCCCCGTCTACCAGCCGGTGCAGAAGGCCTTCGAGCGGCTTCAGCGGCAGGTGATTGCGGCGGGGACCAACTGGCAGCGGGTTCGGTGCGCGGAGCCGGAGGATGCCGTTGAGGCCCCGGCGCTTCGGCACCTGGCGCGGGAAATCTACTGCTGGCCGCCGGTGAAATATGAAGCCGCGCCGGAGGGGCTGACCGTCGCCGCCCTCGACAATCCCCAGGACGAGGCCGAATACGCCGCCGCCAAGATCCGTTCGATGGTCATGGAGCGGGGCTGGCGCTACCGGGACGTGATGGTCGCCTGCCAGTCGCTGGACGAGGCCACGATCTTCTCGCTGAGCCGCGCGTTCCAGCTGTACGGCGTGCCGCTGTTTCTGTCCCAGAGCCGCCCGGCGGACAGGCATCCGCTGGCGCGGTGCCTCCTGTCGGCGCTCAAGATTGCCTCCATGCGCTTCTCGCAGGAGGACGTGGGCGCGTACGCCCGGTCGGGCTTCGCGCCCATCGACGACGACGAGGCCGACCGGCTGATGAACTACGCGCTGGAGTGGGGGCTTCGCGGCCGCGCGTGGCTTCGCCCGCTCACCCGCGGCACGGCGGAGGTCGTCGAGGCGCTGGAACCCATCCGCAAGCGGCTGATGGACCCGGTGGAGGCGCTAAAGCGCCGGGGGCGCAACGCAGCGGCGGAGAAGGCACTGGAAGCGGCGTTTCTGTTTCTGGAGGAGGCCGGCGCCCGGGAAAAGATGGAGGCGCAGCAGCGGCTCCTAACTGAAATGAACCGGCGCGAGTGGGCGATGGAGGGCGCGCAGGTCTGGAACCGGATCATTCAGGCCCTCGACCAGGCCCACGAGCTGCTCCAGGGCGAGCCGATGACGCTTCGGTCGCTGTACGAGCTGTTGCGCCGGGCGCTTGGCGCGACGGAGGTCAAGCAGCTGCCCCAGTCCGGCGACGCGGTGATGGGCGGCGGGCTCGATCACATGAAGGGGCGTCCGGTGAAAGCGCTTTTCATCCTTGGCGTTACGGACGCGGCCCCCGGCGGGGGCGGCGCGCTGCTCAGCGAGCGGGAGCTCGCCAAACTGACCGATCAGGGGCTTTGGCTGGGGCTATCCGATGAGGACCGCGCCCGGATCATCCGGCAGAGCGTGAAGAGCGCGCTGGAGCTGGCGGCGGAGGAAGTGTACGTCACCTTCCCGAGGAGCGACATGGCCGGCGTGGCGCAGCGCCCCGGCTCGCTGATCCGGCTCATACACCGGCTGTTCCCGGCCCTCGTGGAGCAGGGCGGCGTTACCGCGCAACTCGAGAAGCGGCTTCGGCTGATGGCGCCCGTGGCCGCGCTCAGCCGCGCCAGCGCGCTCCTTCGGGAGAACCCAATGGACCCCGATGCCCGCGCGGCGCTCGAAATCCTCTCGGAGATCCCGGAGTATCAAGGGGAGGTTCGCGCCCTCATGCGGGCGTTTCACCACCGGGTGGAATCCCGCCCGCTGCCCCAGCACCTTCGAGACCCGGCGCCCGCCGTCAGCGCGACCCGGCTCGAGCGGTTCATCGCCTGCCCGTTCAAGGATTTCGTGGCCTCGATTCTCCGGCCCCAGGAAAACCGGGAGTTCGACCTTTCGCCCCGGGAGGTGGGCAACTTCCACCACGCGGCGCTGGAGGCCTTCGCCCGCGACAACGCCGACCATCTGATGGACATGACCGAGGACGAGGCCGTCGAGCGGATGAACCGCGCAACCGAAAGCCTGATGGCGGACCTGGCCGAGCGCGTCATCGGGGACAGCGCCGTCGCCGGGCGGGAGGGGGCGCGCATCGCCTCCGTCGCCAACCGTGCGGCGCGGACGCTCATCAGACACCTGTCCGGCAGCCGCTTTCAGCCGGTGGCGCTGGAGGTCGACTTTGGCGTAAAGGACGGGCGCATCCTGCTTCGGGACGTGCCCCTTCGTGGGCGCATCGACCGGGTGGACGCCTGGCAGGATGGGGAGAATCGGTACCTTCGCATCATCGATTACAAAACCGGCGGCAAATCGGTCAGCCTGCCGGAGGTCTACTACGGGCTGCAGCTGCAGTTGGTTCTGTACCTCGCGGCTTCGGTGGCGAAGGGCGGCAAGCCCGCGGGGGTCTTCTACTTCACGATCGACGACCCGCTGGTGCCTACCCCATCCCGGGACAGGGCCGAGATCGAAGCGCTCCGGGACAAGGCGCTGAAGCTGGACGGCCTCATGCTGGACGACGACCGGGTCATCACCGCCATGTCGCCCAGCCCCGAATCGGTGCTCGGCGTAAACCCTTCCAAGGGAAGAAAGTCCAGCCGCCAGATCGAGGGGGAGGATTTTCAGCTTTTGATGGATCGCGCGGCAAACCTCGCCGCCGACGCGCTCTCCCGCATCCGGGGCGGCGAAACGGACATCCGCCCGGCGGTTTTCGCAAATGGCAGCGCCTGCGACTATTGCGACTACAAGCCCCTGTGCCAGATCGCGCCGGGGATCCCCGGCTCGGACGGGGTCAAGCTGCCGAAGCTCGCGCCGGACGGCGTGATCCCGCGGCTTCGCGAGGACGCGGGCCTCACCGAGGGCGGCCAGGACGGGTTGACGGCCCCGGATTCCAATACATCGGAGGCGTAACGATCAATGCGTGGGTTTGATCTTCTCGCGGCCCAAAGGTGCCGCGAAAACTGGGACGCGGTGGCCAAGCCGCTCAAAAGCCTTGGACTTCTTGAAGAAATGGTCATTAAAATCGCGGGCATCCAGCATACGCCGGACGTGGACGTGAGCCGCCGGGTGTGTCTCACCTTCTGCGCCGACAACGGCGTGGTGGCGGAGGGCGTCACCCAGGTGGACAGCGCCGTGACGATGGCGGTGGCTCGCTCCATCGCCCGGGGCACCGGGAATATCTGCCAGATGGCCCGCGTCGCCCGGTGCGACGTGGTGGCGGTGGACGTCGGGATGCTGGAAAAAGCGCAAGAAGCGAACATCATCGACCGGCGGGTGGCCCCCGGCACGAAGAACATCGCGCAGGGCCCCGCCATGATGCCGGAGGCGTGCAAGAAAGCGCTCCTCGCCGGCGAGGAGATGGTGCGGGACATGGCGGAAGCGGGCTATCGGCTCATCGCCGTGGGCGAGATGGGTATTGGCAACACCACCACCGCCTCCGCCGTCGCCTGCGCGCTGACCGGCGCGGAGGTTTCCCGCATGACCGGGCGCGGCGCGGGGCTTTCGGACGAGGGACTGGCGAGAAAGGTCGCCGCCATAGAGCGGGCGCTCGGGGTCAACCACCCCGACCGGGACGACCCGGTGGGCGTGCTCGCAAAGGTCGGCGGGTTTGACATCGCGGCGATGGCGGGGGCGTTTTTGGGCGGCGCGAAGTACGGCGTTGCGGTGCTCGTGGATGGGTTCATCGCCTCCGTGGCGGCGCTTTGCGCCCAGAGGATGATGCCCGAGGCGCGGGATTTCATGTTGGCCTCCCACGTCAGCCGGGAGCCCGCCGGGGCGTTCCTCCTGGAACAATTGGGGCTGACGCCGATCCTCGCGGCGGGCATGGCGCTGGGCGAGGGCACCGGCGCGGTGGCGGTGATGCCGCTGATCGACATGGCGCTCGCGGTCTACCGCGGCGCGACCTTCGGGGACATCGCCGTCGAGGCCTACGTGCCCCAGGAGGGCGGCACATGATCGCCCTCGTCACCGGCGGCAGCGGCTGCGGCAAGTCCACCTGGGCGGAAAAGCTGGCGGTCGGGCTGGGCGGGCGCAAGTGCTACATCGCCACCATGCAGGTGGTGGACGACGAATGCGCCCAGCGGGTGGCGCGCCACCGGGCGCAGCGGGCAGGCCTGGGCTTTGAAACCATCGAACAGCCCGTGGACATCGGCGGCGCGGCGGTTCCGGCGGGCGCGACGGTGCTTCTCGAATGCCTGCCCACCCTCCTCGCGGGGGAGATGTTCGGCGGCGACGCAAACCGGGTGCTTCCGGGCGTTTTCTCGCTTGCGGAGCGGGCGAATCACCTCATCGTCGTCACCAACGACGTGTTTTCGGACGGCCTTACGTACGACCCGGAAACCCGCCGCTACATCGAATGCCTCGCGGCGCTGAACCGCGAAATCGCCCGGCGGGCGGACCTCGTCGTTGAGGTGGTCTATTCCGTGCCGGTCATCCTGAAGGGGGAGTGCCCATGATCGACGGCCTTTTGATGGCGATCGCCACCTACTCGCGCATCCCGACCCCGAGAATCGAATGGACGCGGCAGGGCCTTCGGTACAGCCTGTGCTTCTTCCCGCTGGTGGGGGTTTTCGTGGGCGCGCTGGAGCTGGGCTGGCTGATCCTCGCTTCCCATTTCTCGCTGGGCGCGATGTTGACCGGCGCGGTGGGCTGCGCGGTTCCGCTCCTCGTCACCGGCGGCATCCACATGGACGGCTTCATGGACGCGCTGGATGCGCTGGGCGCCCGCCGGGAGCGGGAGGATACGCTGCGCATCCTGAAGGACCCACACACCGGCGCCTTCGCGGTGATGGGCTGCGCCCTGTACCTGATCGCCCAGTTCTCGGCGCTGCCGTCGCTCACGTTCTATCCGGCGGTGGCGCTGGCGGCGGGCTTTGTGGTATCCCGGGCGGCGAGCGCCTTTTTGATGGCGGCGCTGCCCGCCGCGCGGCCGGACGGCATGGCCGCGGCGGTCAAGGATGCGGCGGAGGAAAAGGGCGCCGCCGCGGTGATGCTGGCCTCGATCGGCTGGGGCACCGCGTTTTCTGTCCTGATGCTGTGGGCCGCGCCGATACTGTCGGCCATCGCGCTTCTCTGGGTGGCGCTTTCGGTGCTGTTCTGCCTTCGGATCGTCCGTCGGCTGGGCGGCATCACCGGGGACGTGGCGGGCTGGTTTTTGCAGGTCGCGGAGCTCGGCATCCTTATGACGCTGGCGATTGGGGGGTGTTTTTTATGAAAATCTACATCGGCGGCAGCTTTCAGGGGCAGGCGGAGGCCGCGGAGCGGGAAACCGGCCTGAAGCCCGAGCCGGTGAGCCGGGGTGCGGCGCTGTCCGCCCCCGCGATAAACGACTTTCACGAGCTCCTGCGGGGCCTTACCCCCGCCGAGGCCCGCGCTTTCGCGGAGGCGGTGATTGAACAAAACCCGGACGCGGTGATCGTCGCGGACGAGGTGGGCATGGGCGTCGTGCCGCTGGAGCCAGAGGGACGGCTGTGGCGCGAGGCCGTCGGCCGGGCGATGTGCCTTCTGGCCGCAAGCGCGCAGTCGGTGACCCGCGTCACCTGCGGCATCCCGGTCAGGATCAAATGACCTTCTATTTACTGCGCCACGGCGCGACGAAGGGGAACCTCGAAAGGCGGTACGTGGGCCGAACCGACGAGCCGCTCTTGCCCGAAGCCGCTCAGGCGCTTCGCGCGGCCTACGCGCCGCCCGTAACGCGGGTGTATTCAAGCCCCCTCCTTCGCGCGGTGGAGACGGCCCGCATTCTCTGGCCGGGCGCGCCCCTTGAAAAAGTGGACGGCTTTCGGGAGTGCGACTTCGGGCTGTTCGAATACCTGCGCTATGAAGACCTGAAGGACGACCCGCGCTACAGGGCGTGGATGGAATCCGGCGGGATGACCGGCTTTCCCGGCGGCGAAGCGAGGGCGGAATTCTGCGAGCGGGTGGTGGCGGCCTTCGACCGCGTGGCCGCGGAGGCGGAAAAGCTGCCCGGAGACGTCGGCGTCGTCGCCCACGGCGGCACACTGATGGCGATCCTGGAGGCCCGCGCCCACCCGAAGCGGGATTTTTATGCGTGGCAGGTGGAAAACGGTCGCGGATTCAGCGCGAAGTGGCAGGAAGGCGTCCTCCACACAATCCCTTTCCCGTGAGATATTACCAATTCCAGATATAAATGCGTCGTCGCGCCGGTTCTTTTCGCGCAGAAAATTCCTCGCCGCTTTGGACGCATTAATCTTTGCATTGGTATAACATATGTTCTCGTGGATTTAGCTTAAAAGCGGCCTTCGCATAACGAAGGCCGCTTATACTAATAGCGTCGGAAGAAGAAAAAGAAAAGACCCGAAAGAGGAGGTGTCGACCATGATGCTGTACAACATTTCAAAGCCCGAGAACCTGTTTGACCGGCTGGATTCACTTACCGGCCACGTCGAGATGGTTATGCCGGACGGCAAGGCCTTCGACTGGAAAGAAGAGGGAGAAACCGTCAAGTCTCTGTGGACCGCGGTATCCAAAGCGCCGGTGGACCACGTGGAGCTCAGGCTCGACAACCGCGAGGACACGCGCGACATGCTGGATTTTCTGATCCGCGGAAATTGCTGCGCCTAGAACCTCTCCCGACCGCGCCTCTGGCGCACCCTGAAAAAACCCCGGCGGGCGGTCCCGCCGACGGGGTGGAAAAAACCCCGCCCCGATAAAAAATTGCGGTCCGGCAAATACGGGCCGCGAGAGAACGCCGGGACGCCGCATGTGTGGCGTTCCGGATTCTTTTTGTGGGCAGATACGCCGCCCGGCCGCGGGAGCTCGGGTATGCACGCCGCGTCCCCCGTGTTTGGGGCGGCGAATTTTTTTGTGCCGCGTGTAGCAAATCCATGCGCTGCCCTGTCTAATGGTTGAAGTACTTCAAAAACAATGCAGGAGGCCGACGATGGTGGCAATTGAAGCCTTGCGGCTGACGGATATGGCGGCGGCGGGTGACGAGCAGGCTTTTGCCGAGCTGGTGCGCGCGTCCAGCCGCACGCTGTATTCGGCAGCGCGGGCGATTCTCAGAAGCGATCAGGATGCGCAGGACTGCGTGCAGGAGGCAATTCTGAAGGGGTGGGAAAAGCTGCCTACGCTGCGCGAAAGGAGCTATTTCACCACCTGGCTTACGAGAATCACCGTCAATACCGCGATCAATATGACCCGAAAGCGAAAGCCCAGCGTGCCGCTGATCATGGAATTGCCCGCCAGGGACATCAGGCATGAGGAACGCCTGGACGTCCGGCGCGCGGTCGAATTACTGGATGTGAAAACGCGCATCTGCACGGTGCTGTTCTATTTTGAGGACATGCCCACCGCGGAGATCGCGCTGGCAACCGGCATGCGGGAGGGAACGGTCCGGTCCCGGCTCTTCCGCGCCAGGGCAAAGCTTAGGAACGTATTGGAGGGGTATGGCCATGAACAATAGGCACGACAAGGAAAGAGCCCGAATCCGTGCCGCGCGCTATGCGCCCGGCCGGGGGTTTTATGAGGTGACGGAGATGACGCTGAGAAATCTTCCCAAGCGGAAGCGCAGGTCTTTGAAGAACAGGGTATTGGCGGTTTCGTCTGTCGCGGCGGCGCTGGCGCTTTTGTTGGTATTCACCGCGCCGACATTGGTACAGGCGGCGGCGCGGCTGTACCAGCGGCTGTTCGGGCAGGTGGTTTCGGACATCAAGCAAGAACAGGCGCTGCCGGAGGATGAGAAGTTGAAGGCGCTGGTCGCGGAGCGCGAGGACTCGCTGCGCGAGTACGACGTGAAAGGGGCTACCACCCAGATCGGTGGCGTGACGGCATCGGTCAAGTCGATCCGCACAACCCCTGTTGACAAGTATAACGAGGGCGACAAGGGTGAATTGGACCTGTGGCTGACGTATTCGGCCATTCCTGCCTTCGATCCGAGCCGGGTGGATTTCTTTATCGTCATCGACGGAAAAGAAATCCCGATGCAGATCGACGAACAGTTCAAACAGTACCGCGACGAGGGCGGGCAGACGCTGACCGAGGCGCAGTGGGCGAGCGAATGGACGCTGAGCAATTCCCAGCTGTGGGAAGGCGTGTTCACCACCTGGCTGAGCTTTGACATCGACACCTGGCGGTGGGATGATGCGAAGGCGCTCGAACTGAAGGCGACCATCGACGGTCAACCCTTCTCGATCCCCTTTGAATACGATCCCGCCAAGGCCCACGAGGCGGCTGTTGAGTCGGCCAAGATCAGCCTGAAGCTGGGCGAGGAGAATTTCAATCACGGAAAGGACGAACTGGAGTCCATGGAGGAGAGCGCTGTGCCGGTGGGCCTGACCGGCAGCACCGAAGGGTACGAATGGGCGATCTCCGAAATGTCCTACGCCAATGAGAAGCTGTACTTTACGGCGGCTTTCGGCGGCGTCACGGAGAAGAACCCCAAACTGGCGGGCATGAGCTTCTGGCTCGGGGACGTCACCGTGGACGGCATGATGGTGGGCGGGGGCAGCTCGGACAACGACGCGCTCGAGGACGGCAACTACACCGCGGTCTACCAGTATCCGCTGGGGCGCGATCCTCGGAATCTCCCGGAGGAATCCCTCATCAAGCTGACGCTGGAGCTTGGCGACAGCGGCGCAACAAAGGATGTGGCGTTCAAGTACAACTGGAGGAACAAGAAGGCTTCGATGCCCAAAGATGAGGCGGAAATGCTGACCTGGGTGAAGGACGCCGAAGGGCTGAAAAAGGCGCTGTACAGCCAGTATGCGCAAGACGTGGGCTACGACCTGACAGGGCTGAACCTGACCCAGGAAAAAGACGGCGTGAAGATGACCATCACCGGCGCCAACTTCCGCGCAGACGTCAACCGGCTGGAGTTCCTTGTTAATGTCGAGGGTAATTTTGCGAACAGTCCTTACCAATGGATGGTCGATCCCGTCGTGACCATCAATGGCTACCGCGCCGCAAACGCAGGCGGCGGCATGAGCGGCGACGATACCCCAACCCAGTACGACGTTTGCCCGCCGCTGAACATCTCCGAATTTGGAAAAGGGGAGGTCGTGGTGTTCGAACTGCCGCTCTACAGCAAGGGCGCAAACACTGAGAACACCAACTACCCCGATCCTACCGATGTGCTCCGCTACGAGTTTACCATCGATAAATCCACGCTGCAACCGATGACGGTGGATAAGAATGGGGTGCTCATCGCCTCATAAAGCGGGAGAGCTTGGGAAAACGGAGCCTTAAGAAGATGGCCGGCTCCCCCGCGGGGAGCCGGCCTCAGACCATCAACAAAGTCCCCGCGGGGTTTCAATCGTGCCCGGCGGCGTGTACGCCGGGCACGGGATAGCGCCACCAGTTAAGACACAGGTGGCGCTATCCACACCTTTGGTCAGTGCGCCGCCCGGAAACTCCAGAGAATTTCAGGCGCACGCAGGGGTTTTTCCTTCGCATCAAAAAACCAGCGGGCTTTTTGATGCTTTGAGGGCCGGAACCCGCACTGCGGATTCCGGCCCTCTTCGTTGAGTCAAAGGGATTCTTCTTTAATTAGTCGTAGAGCAGCGGCGCGATCTTCGCGTCGTCCATGTTGGCGGCGGTGTAGAACTGGCAGCCGGTGTCCACGATGGGCTCAACGGTTTCGCCGTTCATGGCCTTGACGGCCAGCTCGACGGCCAGGTAGCCGATCATGTAGGGATCCTGGGTGACGGAGCCATAGAACCAGCCGTTCTTGACGGCTTCCTTCTGGTTCTTGCCGGCGTCGAAGCCGATCACGATGACGTCCTTGAAGGCGCCGTTTTCGCGGTCGAGATCCTGGCCGTCGGTGGTGGCGGCGAGGATGCCGGCCACGGTGGCTTCGTTGGAGCAGAACACCGAGATGGGCTTCTTCTGGAGCAGGCCCTGCGCGGTGGTCTGGCAGTCGGTGATGTTGGTGGTGGCGGGCACCAGGATGTTCAGCTCAACCGAGGTCTTGCCGGACTCTGAGGCCTTGTTGTACTTGTCGTGGCCGGTGATGGCGACTTCGCCCGGCTTCACGGCGGAGATCAGTTCCCACATCTTGTTGAGGTAGCCGACGGTGCGGCCCACAACGGAGGCGGAGGTGGCGTCCTGGCTCATGGCGCCCAGGATGATCGGAGCCTCGGGGGTGGCGGCTTCGATGGCGGCCTTCACCTCGGGGATGGCGAACATCTGCTCGGCAGCCAGCGCGCCGGCGGCCTCGTTGTTGGTGGAGGCGGTGGACACGATGGAGCCTTCGGGGGCGTTCGGCACGCCGGAGTCAAAGCCGACCACCGGGATGCCCTTTTCCTTTGCGGAGAGCAGCTGCTCGGTCACGGACTCGGTGTCGAGGGCCGCAAGGCACAGGGCCTTGGGGTTCTTCGCCAGCGCCGCGTTGAGCATGTCGATCTGAACCTGGATTTCGGACTCGGAAGCCGGGCCGTCAAAGGTGATGTCCACGCCGTACTTCTCGGCGGCATCCTTGGAGCCGAGGTTGACGGTCTGCCAGAACTGGTGCTGGAAACCCTTGGAGATGATCGCGATGTAGGGCTTCGCTTCGGCGAACGCCGGGGCGGCCATCGCAAACGCGAGGACCAGAGCGAGAACCAATGCCAAGGCCTTCTTCATACGAGGTTCCTCCCAATAACTTTTTATTCCAGCGGCCGTTTGGCCGCAAAGAATCGATTATGCCTTGCGGACTTTGTTGGTCTGCCGCACGCGGTACTGGTCGAGGAGCACCGCGCCCACGACGACCGCGCCGGTCATGAACGTCTGCCACTGGCCCTGAAGACCCATGGACATCAGGCCCGTGCGCAGGATCGACATGGTGAAAACGCCGATCAGCGTGCCGGTCAGAGAGCCGGTGCCGCCGGACATCGACGTGCCGCCGATGACGACGCCCGCGATGGCGAGCAGCTCCAGCCCGTTGCCGGTGGAGGGGATGATGGTGGTGTACACCGCCGAGTAGAAGATGCCCGCCAGGCCGCAGAAGAAGCCGCACAGCGTGTACACCAGCGTCAGCCAGTACTTCGTCTTGATGCCGGAGAGGCGCGCCGCCTCATAGTTGGAGCCCATCGCGAAGGTGTAGCGGCCAAACCGCGTGCGGTTTAAGACCACCCAGGCGATGAGAAACACCGCAGCAAGCCATACGATGCCGATCGGGAAGGAGCGGAAGATGCCCATCGTTTCCTCGTTCCCGAGCTTGTAGAACAGGCGCTTGAAGGTCTGGTCGGTATAGCGCATGGTGGTGACTTTGGTGATGATCGCGCCAAAGCCCATGCCCATCATCTGGGTGCCCAGGGTGGCGATGAAGGGGGGCAGCTTCAGGTAGGCGATCATGACGCCGTTCAAAAGGCCGATGACCGTGCAGACCGCGACGCCCAGAACCAGCGAGGCCCAGATGCTGAAGCCCGCGTTTTGTGCCATGCCGCCGATCAGCATGCCGCAGATCATCGTGGTACCCAGGGACAGGTCGATGCCGCCGGTGATGATGACGAACGTCACGCCCAGCGCCATGAAGCCGATGAAGTAGGAGGCGTTCAGGATGTTGACCAGCGACTCCACCGAGAAGAAGTTGACGCCGAAGATTGCGAAGAAGATGTACAGAATTACCATCGCCAGCGGCGCAAACAGCTTCTGAAGGTCAAAATTTCCGCCCGCCGCCGGGGTCTTCAGTTCTTTTTGATGTGTCATGGCCGTCACTCCTCACTCTTCGCCATCGTGGCCAGCGTCATGATCTTTTCCTGCGTGGACTCCGAAATGTCCAGTTCGCCCGTGACACGGCCCTCGCACATCACGACCAGCCGGTCGCTCATCCGGAGAAGCTCCGGCATTTCGGAGCTGATCATGATGATGGACTTGCCCATCCGCACCAGCTCGTTCATCAGCTGGTAAATCTCGCTCTTCGCGCCCACGTCGATGCCGCGGGTGGGTTCGTCAAAGATCAGGATGTCGCAGTTCTTGATCAGCCACTTGGCGATGACCACCTTCTGCTGGTTGCCGCCGGAGAGATTTTTCACCAGCTGCCGGACGCCGGGGGTCTTGATGGACAGCTTGTCCACATACTCCTGCGTGACCTCGTTTACACGCCTTCGGTTGACGAACCCGCCGGAGGAGTATTTGTCCAGGTTGGCCAGGACGCTGTTTTCGCTGACCGACAGGCCCACCGCCACGCCGAAGGCCTTGCGGTCCTCCGACAGGTAGCCGATGCCCAGGTCCACCGCGTCCGCCGGGGATTCAATCTTTACGGGCTTGCCGTTTAAGAGGATCTCGCCGCCGGCCCTCGGGTCCGCGCCGAAGAGCGCGCGCATGGTTTCGGTGCGCCCGGCGCCCATGAGCCCGGCAAAGCCCAGGATCTCGCCCTTTTTCAGCTTGAAGCTGACGTTTTTGACATTGTTTGCGATGAGGCCGCGGGCTTCCAGGATCACCGGCGCGCCTTCGGGCACCTCGCTCTTGGTCTTGGGCTGCTCGTAGATTACGCGGCCGACCATCATGGCGATGATCTGCTCTTTGGTCACGTCGGCCGTGTTGACGGTGCCCACGTACTGGCCGTCCCGCATGACGGTGATGCGGTCGGTGATCTGCGGCAGCTCGTCCAGCCGGTGCGAGATGTAGATGATCGCGTGACCGCGCTTTTTAAGGTCCCGGATGAAGCGGAACAGCTCCTGCACCTCGGCCTCGGTCAGCGCGGCTGAGGGCTCGTCCATCACGAGAAGCTCGCTGTCGTAGGACAGCGCCTTGGCGATTTCCACCATCTGCTGCTTGGCCACCGAGAGCTTGTTGCAGGGGATGGTCGGGTCGATGTCGATCCGGAGGGAGTTCAGGAGCTTCCGCGCGTCCGCGTTGGCCTTTTTTTTGTCAAGGAACGGGCCCCGCATCGGCTCGCGGCCGATGAAGATGTTTTCCGCCACGCTCAGGTGCGGCATCAGGTTCAGCTCCTGGTGAATGATGCCGATGCCCAGCGCCTGCGCCTCCTCGGGAGAGGAAAGGTCGATTTCCCGGCCCTTGTAGTGAATGGTGCCGCCGTCGCGCTTGTAGATGCCGGTCAACACCTTCATCATGGTCGATTTTCCGGCGCCGTTTTCGCCCACCAGCGCGTGTACCTCACCGCGGCGAATTTCAAAGCGGCAGTTGTTCAGCGCGTGTACGCCGGGGAAGAGCTTTTCTATGCCCTCCATGCGCAGAAGATCATCCTGCGCGATCGCGTTTTCCATGCGTCCACCTCGATTCCAAGATCCGTGCCCAGTAAATGTTCAGCACATGTAAAGATAACACGAACCCGCACAATTGTCAATATAACAATATGTTGAAATGGGTGTACTTACTTCCGATATATTACATTTGGTCCTTAACCCCGGCGGAGCGGCAGCCACTCGAGCACGCGCCGGATCTTCTCGTCCCAATACTTCCACTGGTGGTCGCCGGGGGATTCCTCGTAGGTGAGGTCGTAGCCCAGCCTCGTCAGATGGTCCCGCATCACGGCGTTCTGGCCGTAGAGGAAGTCCTCGGTGCCGCACCACATGTAGACCCGGGGCCTGTCCGCATCCGCAAGCGCTTCCGCCGCGGACACAAGGTCGTTAAAGGAGCCCGTGGCCGCTTCGTTCGTGTCGAAGATCCCGTTAAAGTAGGTGTTTTCATCGTCTGCCCCCGGCTTTTCATGGTCCCGGGCGATGTTCACCGCGCCGGACAGTGACGCCACGCAAGAAAAGCGCCCGCCGCCCCGAAGCCCCAGCTTCAGCGCGCCGTAGCCGCCCATCGACAGCCCCGCCGCGAAGGTGTGCTCCGGCAGCGTGCTGATCCCGGGGAAAAAATCATGGATGAGCTCAGGCAGCTCCCGGCTGACGTACGTCCACCACTTCTGCCCGCCGGGCGCGTCGGTGTACCAGTAGAGTCCGGTGGTGGGCATGACGACCGCCAGGTTGTACTCGGCGGCGTAGCGCTCGATGGATGTCTGGCGGCACCAGGCCATGTGGTTGTCCGACATGCCGTGCAGCAGGTAGAGCGCCTGAAGGGGCCCTTCCCGTTTTGCGCCGGGGCCGGTCATGCCATCCCGCACACGGTTGGGCAGAATCACGTTGACCTCGGTTTGCATCCCCAGAACCCCGGAATACAGCTCGGCATGAAAAAGCGCCATAGAATTCACCCTTTCTTCTGTGTACCGGCATTATACCACGTGAGCTTGGTCAAAAAAACCCCCAGCGCCGTCAAAACGACCAGTGCCGATGCCGTGACCAGCGGCCCCTGCCACGCGTCCGGCACGGCCAGGGCGGGCAGCGCCATGCCCAGCTGCGCCCACGTGAAAAGCGCGCATAATGTACCGTGCAGCAGCTTCCCGCCCAGATACCAGCGAAGCTTCACGCCCGGAAGGCGCGAAAGGTTCTGCGCCATGATCGCAAGCCCGCCAAACCCCGCGAAGAAGGCCATCAGGACCAGCCTGAGCCCCATCGGCAGCGCCTCCGCCGCCACGGCCGCGCAGCCGCCGGAGACCTCCATCAAAGAGAGCACCCAGGCCTCGAAATCCGGCGGCAGAAAGCTGGTGACGAGGTGCGCCGCCACCGCGAAGACCACCATGTGGGCGCATACGTTCAGCATCGCCGCCGCCGCAAGGGAGAAGGAATCCCCCTTTTTGGGTTCAGGAGGCGCGGCGCACAGGGCGGGGCCGCCGCCGCCGAAGGCGCGCCGGAGGATCAGCCCGCCCACGAGCAGCGCGCCCAGCTGGGCGCGAAACAGCATCGCTCCGGCGGCGGGGTCGCCCAGCATCGCCGCGCCCACCGCGCTGATGAGAAAGCCGGGGCTGACCCCGGAGGCGAGCAGCGCGCCCCGGGCGAGCTCCGCATCCGTCGAATTTTCCCGCAGCCGCGCCGCCGCGATGGCACCGGCGGGACTTCCCGCCATGAGGCCGATCAGCGCCGCGCCGGAGAGCGCCCCCGGACAGCCGAACAGCGCCCCGAATGCCCGCCCGAACACCCGCGCGTACAGCCGCGCCGCCTCGTCCGACGACAGCGCCGGCGTCACCACGAAAAAGGGCAGCAGCGCGGGCACGAAGCTCATCGCCCATACGCCGATGGCCTGCCGCGCGGCCGACAGCGCCTCGACCGGGTTGGCCAGAAGGAGCGCCACAAAGACAAACCCCGCCAGAAGGCGCACGATCGCCTCACCTCCGGCCTTAAATCTATGCGCAGCGGGGCGAAAATACGGCGAAATTGAGATGTTTTCGAGGAATATTCTCAAGATTGCCGGAAGAGTGCTTGTCGGAAAGGCCGGATTGTGCAATACTAGGGGAAGTCCAAATCTATCTGGAGGCTTCGCACGAATGCAGAAAATCGCCATGATCACCGACAGCGGATGTGACCTGCCGGAATCCTATGTCAAGCAGTTTGAGAACCTGTTCGTGATTCCGCTGGTCGTGCGCCTTGACGACGGCGAGTACCGCTCCGGCGTCGACATCGACACCGAGCAGCTTCTCGAGCGCATGGAAAAAGGCGAGACGGCCAAGACCAGCCTGCCCGATCCCGGGGGACTGGACGAGCTGCTGGCGGAGCTGAAGGAGAAGGGCTTCACCCACATCGCGTTCGTGCTGATGTCCAGCGCGCTCTCCGGCACGGTCAACATGGTGCGGCTGGCCTGCCAGCAGCACAAGGAATTTGAGACCTTCGTATACGATACGAAGGTGCTTTCGATGGGCCTGGGCTACATTGTGATGAGCGCGATGGAGCAGCTTGACGCCGGCGCCTCGTTTGAGGAGCTGGAGCAGGCGCTTCCGAAGATCCGCGAGAATGTGGACTGCATGTTCTTCCTGCCGACATTGGAGCACCTGGTCGCCGGTGGGCGCATCGGCCGCGTGGCGGGCATGGTGGGTAAGCTCTTAAACATCAAACCGATCATCGGCTGCGACGAAAACGGCGTGTACTACCCCCGCGCCACCGCCGTCGGCGCGCGCCGCACCGTGCAGACGGTGAAGCGCATCCTTTCGGATTTCACGGCGGGAAAGAACTTTGAGCTTGCGGTCGTCCACTCGGGCGCGCTGGCGGACGCAAGGAAGCTGCTCGACGAACTGCGGGAGATCCCCGGCATCCTCGCCGATCAGATCCTGCCGCTGGGGCCCGCCCTCGCCGCCCACGTGGGACGCGGCATGCTGGCGGTCTGCGCGAGAAGACAGCCCGCAATCTGAAAAACAGGGTTTTTAATGCTTTTAGGCCGCCGCAGGAATTTGCGGCGGCCTATGGTTATGAAAGGGTTTCGCCCGGCGAGGCGCTGTCTGACTATTCCGCCGCCAGATCGTAGATGGCCAGAACGTCCTGCCACATCAGCTTTTTGAGGCCGCCCACCCCGTGCTCACTGCCGTAGGCGGCGCCGGTGGCCTTCTTCGCCATCAATTCCAAATTGGCCCGGTCGATGCCCAGCTCCTTCAGCGTCTGGGGCAGGCCGATCCGGCGGTAGAAGCGGCGCAGCCGGTCGATGCCCTCGAGGATGATCGCCTCCTGATCGCGGAAATCGCCGCCCACGCCCATGACGTTCACAGCGAACTGCACGAACATGCCGGGGTTCTCCCGGTGGACGTAGGTCATCCAGGCGGGGGTCAGCACCGCAAGCCCCGCGCCGTGGGCCACGTCGTAGATGGCGGAGAGTTCATGCTCCATGTCGTGGCAGCCCCAGTCCTGGGCGCGCCCCATGCCCAGAAGGTCGTTGTGGGCCACCGTGCCGCCAAAGCCCACCTGGCACCAGGCGTCGTAGTCCGACGGGTTGTCGTAGACGATGGGCGCGTTTTTCATGATGGTCTTGAGCGTGCCCTCGCACAGCGCGTCGGTCAGGTCGGTGTGGGTGGTGTTGGTGAAGTAGCGCTCGAAGATGTGGCTCATCATGTCGGCGACGCCGTTGGCGATCTGGTTCTTCGGCAGGGTGGCGAAGTGCTCCGGGTTCACAAAGCTGACCACCGGGCGGATCTGGAGGGAATTGCACGCCATCTTCTGGCTGGTCGCCTCGTTGGTGATGACCGAGCCGACGGAGGCCTCGCTGCCCGCGGCGGGGATGGTGAGCACCGTGGCCACCGGCAGCGCCTTGTCCACGGGCTTGCCCGTGCCGTAGAAATCCCACACGTCGCCGTCGTAGTAGGTGCCGATGGCGATGGCCTTGGCCGAGTCGATGGCGCTGCCGCCGCCCACCGCGAGGATCAGGTCCACCTGCTCGCTGCGGCACAGCTTGACGCCCTCGTGCACCAGCGAAAGGCGGGGATTGGGCTTGACGCCGGATAGCTCAACCCACTGGATCCCAGCGTCCGAGAGCGATTTCACGACTTCGTCGTACAACCCGCTCTTTTTGATGCTTCCGCCGCCGTAGTGCAAAAGCACCTTCTTGGCGATGGGGGCCAGCGCCGCGCCGATCTGATGCTGCGCGTCCCGTCCAAAGATCAGCCGGGTGCGGTTGTAGAAATCAAAATTGAGCATGAGATTCCCTCCTTCAATATCGGGTTATATATGTATCGATTGCCCGCAGCCTTCGAGGGCCGCTGCGCGGATGACGCCGCCCGCGCAAATGGAAGCGCGCCGCGGGTCGCCCGGCGCGATTGTCCTAAGCCTAATATACCCAGCCATATTATAACAAAACACGCGGGACGCGGCAAGCCCGTGCGCCTCGGAGAAAAACGGGAAAAGCGATAAAAATACACAAAAAATTAACTTACAGCCACTTTTATCGATAACTTAATATTCATATAATAGAAGAGAATCGTGTAAACGCATGAGGAGGAGCAGCCATGGCAACCCAGACAGTCTCCAAACAGACATTATCCCGGCTGCCGCAGTACTTGAGCCATCTTGAATCGCTGCCGGAAACGGTGCGCTACATTTCCGCCACGGCGATCGCGGCGGCGCTGGGTCTTAACCAGGTACAGGTGCGCAAGGACCTCGCTTCTGTCAGCTCGTCCGGCAAGCCCAAGGTGGGCTACATGCGGCGGGATCTGATCCGCGAGATCAAGGCGTTTCTGGGCTACGACAGCGCGGACGAAGCCGTCATCGTCGGCGCGGGCAAGCTGGGCCGCGCGCTGATGAGTTACGGTGGATTTCGGGACTACGGCCTCAACATTCTCGTTGCCTTCGACGCCGACGAAAGCCTGATCGGCGAGGACGAGAACGGCCGGCCCATCATGCCCATCGAGGTGCTCAAGGACACCTGCCAGCGGTTGGGCGTGCGCATTGGCATCATCACCGTGCCGGCACCCGCGGCGCAGTCGGTGTGCGACCTCTTGATCGACGCAGGCGTTCTGGCCATCTGGAACTTTGCGCCGGTTCGTCTGGTGGTGCCGGAGGGCATCCTGGTTCAAAACGAGAACATGGCCAGTTCGCTGGCCATCCTGTCCAACCACTTGGCGGAAAAGATGAACATGAGGCACTGACGCCGCTTAAAAGGCCCAATTGTACCGGGGCCGGGCTGTCAACCGGGGCAGCGAAGTTTGGTTTTTCGCCGCAGCGCAGGTCCGCGGCCGCGTCCTCTGCTTTATAGGCGTCGGTTCTTCAGGGACCGGCGATGCCCCATTATGGAATTTGACAACCGCATATGCATCTGGTAGAATTAAAGGGCAAAGAACCGTCATGGCAAATCTCCGAATTTAGAGCATTTGCGTGAAAGGCTTTATCAATCGCAGCGGGGTGTGCAAAGTGATAGGGCCTTTTATTTGTTTACGCCCGGAAATTACTTCTTCGGACGCGCGGCGCATTGCCGGGTGGCTTGAGGATGAAGAGACGCTCAGCCATTTAAGTGAAGCGCCCGGCGTTTCGGCGGCCATCCGCCGCGCGCTGGACAGCGCGCACCTGGACGTGGTGACCCATCTGTTCAACCAAGGCGGGCGGTTTTTCATCGCCGAGCACGAGGGCGCGCCTGTGGGCTTTGCGCGGCTTAAGATGGCGGGCGGCGCCGCGGAGATTGTGCTGGTGGTGGAAAAGGGCCGCTGGGGTCGGCGGCTGGGCGGCGCGATCCTCCGCGAGGTGCTGAAGTGCGCGTTCTTTGAAATGCGCGCGCCATCGGTTGCCGCCGTCATCCACCGGGACAACCACCGCTCGCTCCGCCTCTTCGCCCGCGCGGGCTTTCGGCAGGAGCATGACGGCCAGTGGACGCGCCATATGTTGACGATGCGCGAGTATATTCGCATGATTCAGGGAGGGATTTTCATGGCAGGTGAGTTGACCATTACGCGGATTGACCGCGAACGGCTGAACCGACTGATCGACGAGGCGCTGTACGGACGCGCGGAGCAGGACAGGTCCTACCACGCGCTCAGGCGCGAGGTTGAACGCGCCTGCGTCGTCGAGCCCGAGGGGTTGCCCCAGAATGTGGTTTCAATGCGTTCGAAGGCGTTGATCGCGCTGGACGGCGAAGAGGAGGAGATCCAGCTGGTCTACCCCGAAGAAGCGGACTGGACGAGCGGGCGGCTGTCCGTCCTGTCTCCGGTGGGCACGGCGCTTCTGGGCTACCGCGAAGGCGACGAGATCGACTGGGAGACGGCCGGCGGGCGCACCCGCATCGAAATAAAGCAGCTGATTTACCAGCCGGAAGCGGCGGGGGATTACAACCTGTAAGGGTTTATTTTCCGTATATGGAACGCTGCGGCCGGGGCATTTCGCCCCGGCCGCTCTGCATTTGTGTTGGTGTTCGCCGTTCTCTCGCAGCAATTTTCTGGCTACGGGCCGGTTTCTCCGCCCGGCGCGAAGAGCGCGTCGAAGGACGTCTGATCCACCACGCCGAATTCATCGGGGGTCATGCCGAGCGCGGATTGCAGGTCGGCTACGGCGTCATAGGTGGGCTGGTCGTACAGGCCGGGGATGAAGCGGTCCGCCATGCTGAGGTATCCGCCGTCGGTCAGTTTCTGCTGGAGCCATTCCACCGCTGAGGTCCGGTCAAAGGGGGTTCCCGGCGCTGCGGCGCTCAGCATGCCGACCAGTTCGTCGACGACGGCATCGGACACCACCTGCTCGGTGGGCGCTTCGGTGGGCGCTTCGGTGGGCGCTTCGGTGGGCGCT
>JAEYPB010000103.1 GCA_023411175.1 Bacillota bacterium
TGATGACCACCGTGCACGCCACCACCGCCACCCAGAAGACCGTTGACGGCCCGTCCCAGAAGGACTGGCGCGGCGGCCGCGGCGCGGCGTTCAACATCATCCCCAGCTCCACCGGCGCCGCCAAGGCTGTGGGCAAGGTCATCCCCGAGCTCAACGGCAAGCTGACCGGCATGGCGTTCCGCGTGCCGACCGCCGACGTGTCCGTGGTCGACCTGACCGTCAACCTCGCCAAGCCCGCCAAGTATACCGAAATCTGCGCCGCCATGAAGGAAGCTTCCGAAGGCGAGCTCAAGGGCATTCTGGGCTACACCGAGGACGAGGTCGTCTCCTCCGACTTCATCCATGACCCGCGGACCTCAATCTTCGACGCCAAGGCCGGCATCGCGCTGACCGACACGTTCATCAAGGTCGTGTCCTGGTACGACAACGAGTGGGGCTACTCCAACAAGGTTGTCGAACTCGCGAAGTACATGTACTCCGTGGATCATGCCGGAAGCTGCGGTTGCGGCTGCTGCTGAGCGCAGAAAAGCTGATTAAAATGATCCGGGCTTCCGCTTAGGGAGCCCGGATCAATCATTTGAGGCCTCAAGGGAAAGCCGAAGCGCTCCGAGACCCCGGAGGCATGATTGGCGAGGAACCAGGGGATTCTGCGGTCTTGCCAAAACAAATGGCCAGACCCCCGTGGAAGGGAGCCCGGCCGAAAGATATCGCTTGGGCGCTTATGCCCAGATGCGAATATCCGTCATATGCTTTATCAGATGGAGTAATCGCAGACGGGGGACTCCTCCTCCGCGACGTCTGCCAGCGTGACGGAGTCCAGGTACTCGTTGACCACTTTGTACAGCCCTTCCCAAAGGCCCAGCGTCGGGCAGATGTCCCGGCGAGGACAGCGGTTGGGGTCGTGGTCCAGGCAGGCCACCGGGGCGAGAGGACCTTCCAACGCGCGGATGATCTCACCGGCGGTGTATTCGGCGGTGGGGCGGGTGAGCTGGTAGCCGCCGGCCGCGCCCCTGCTTGAGCGCAGAAGGCCCGCGCGGCTAAGGCCGGAAACGATCTGCTCCAGGTATTTGACCGAGATGCCCTGCCGCTTGGAAATATCCTTGAGCGCGATCCACTCCCCGGTATCGTGCTGTGCAAGATCGATCATGAGCCTGAGCGCGTATCGGCCCTTCGCGGAAATCTTCATAATTTCTTAAACCTCCGATATGATTACAGGTATTATACCACGTTTCGGGGGCTGTGAAAAGTCTTCGCCGGGATTTCTGGTGTCAATGGCAAGCTCTTTGTCAAGTGCGGCCTGATGAAAGGCGCGGGTTTGCAGCTGCGGCCCCTCTGAAGATTCGCGGTAAAAGTTCGGCGAACGGTACGTAGGAGTGTTCTGGGCGGCATGGCTTCGTTTTTGCATTTTTGCTGGCGGATTACTGCAATTTTGAGGTATGATGCCCGTGTCTTTGCGAGGAAGTCTAAGCTTAACAGAATTGAACCCCATTTTTTCACAGTGAGACTTATTGCGCAAGCGGGCGGCGAGGGGTATAATACTTAATATGGATGCCATATTTGCCGCGTGCGCGGCGCTTATCGGGGCAATGGTTGGCTGGGCGCAGTTCAGGCTGCTGCAGTTGACCGTGCTCCAAGGAAAAATCTGGTTGATCGCGGTCAAGCTGCCGCTGTGGCTGGCGACCATGCTTGCCGCTGCGGCCGTGTCAATTTGGAGCCTTGCCGGCTTTGCGGCGGGCGCGACCATCACATTCATCGCCCTCGGCGTCGTCCGTTGGCGCGAAATGCGCAAAGGAGAATGAGCCTTTCGTATGGAAGTAAGTGTCAACATCTATCCTGTGCCCTTTGAGGTGTTCGGCGTCAACGTCGGACAGAGCGTGGTGCTGGGCTGGGGCGTTCTGGCAGTTCTGATCCCTCTGTTGGTTATTGTGAATCGCTACATCCGCAAGCGCTTTTCCGAAAGGCCCAAGGGGCTTCAGACGGTGCTTGAGATGATGATCGGCGGCATCGAGAAGTGGGCCAGGGGCTATGTAGGCGAGTCCGCCCCGTTCATCGCCCCGCTGACGCTGACCCTGATGGTCTACGTGTTCTTTGCGTCGATCATCGAACTGTTCGGCCTGCCCGCCGCCACGGGCGACATCAACTGCGCGCTGGCGCTGGGCCTCACCTGCTTTATCGGGGTCAATGTGACGGGCTTCCGCTATCGCGGCCTCAAGGGCCGTCTCGCCGGGATGTGCCACCCATCGCCCGTCGTGTTCCCGATCCGCCTCCTGACGGACTTCATCACACCATTTTCGATGGCCATCCGTCTCTTCGCCAACATTCTCGTGGGCGCGGTCATCATGGAGATGATTTACCACCTCATGCCCGTGGTGGTACCGGCGGCGTTTTCATCGTTTTTCACGGTGTTTGAGATCGGCATCCAGGTGTTTGTCATCGGCCTACTGTCGCTGATCTACACCAGCGAGGCCGTTGAATAAGGTTTCGTAAACCAGCGAACAAGAGGAGGAACCATCATGTCACCACTTGGACTCATCGCAATCGGCGCAGGTATCGCGGTTTTGTGCGGCGCGGGCGCCGCAATCGGCATGGGCATAGCGACCGCCAGGGCTTCGGAGGCCATTGCCCGCCAGCCGGAAGCCCACGGCAAGATCAACTCGTCGCTGCTGTTCGGCCTTATCCTGATGGAAACCTGCGCCATCTACGCGCTTCTGGTGGCTATCCTGCTCATTTTCGTTCTGGGCGCCAAGGTGTAGCACTTCCAAAGGCACCAGAAACGGAGGGATCGAGGCTTGGAAGGACTGTTTAATCCAACCACCATTCTATTGCACATGTTCAACACGGCCCTGCTCCTGGCCGCGTTGTATTTCCTGCTGTTCAAACCCGTCAGGAAATTCCTGAAGGCGCGGGAGGACAAGGTGGCGGGGCAGCTTGACGAGGCCGCGGAGAGCCAGAAAAAGGCGGCTGTACTGCTCGACGAGCGCAAAAAGCAGCTCGACGGCGCGGCCAGCGAGGTCGCAAGCCTCATCAGGACAGGCGAATCGCAGGGCAAGGCCCGCGCCGACGCCGTGATCGCCGCCGCCGAGGCGGAGTCCAGGCAGATCGCCGACAAGGCCAGGGTGCAGGTGCGCATTATCGAGCAGAACGCGCGTCAGGAGCTCTACGAGGATGCTGCGAAGCTCTCCGTACAGATTGCGGCGATGGTTCTGGAGCGCGAGGTCACCATCGAGGACCACAAGCGGCTGCTCAGGGAGTTTCTTGAAAAGGCGGGCAAAAGCGAATGATAGAAGGCGTTGTAAAAACCGCTTTTTCGCTGACGCCCGAAGAAAAGGCGGCGCTTGAGGCGCGGCTTCAGGAGCTCTACGGCGCTCCGGTGAGCCTGACCGAACGGTTGGACGAGGCGCTCATCGCCGGGATCACCGTTGAAATCGGCGGCCGCGTCATGGACAATTCGCTCAAAGGCAGGCTTGCGACCGTCAGGCGCGAGCTCACGAAACGGGGGTCGGGCCACGATGCTTGAGTGGAAGACCATCGGCCGGGCGTTGGAATCCCGACTGAATCAGGTAAATGATGAACTGGACTTGACAAAGATCAATGTCCAGAGCGCGGGTGTCACGCTGACCTCGGGCGACGGCGTCGCCGTGGTGAGCGGGCTTTTTGACTGCGTCCTGGGCGAGCTGATCGAATTTGACGGCGGCGGAAACGGCGTCGTGATGAATCTGGACCGGGAAACCGTGGGCGTCGTGCTCCTGGGCGGGGATTCCTCCGTGCCGGAAAGCGCCCAGGCCCGCGGCACCGGCCGCGTGCTGGAAGTGCCCTGCGGCAAAGGGCTTCTGGGCCGCGTGGTCAGCCCGCTGGGCGAGCCTCTGGACGGCGAAGGGCCCATTCTGGTCGACGAGATGCGCCCCATCGAGGCGCCCGCGCCGCCTATCCTGTCCAGAAAGCCGGTGGACCGGCCGCTTGAAACCGGACTGATGGCGATTGACGCCATCGTGCCCATCGGCCGTGGCCAGCGCGAGCTGATTATCGGCGACCGGCAGACCGGGAAGACCGCCATCGCGCTGGACGCCATCCTGAACCAGAAGGGCAAGGATGTCTGTTGCTTCTACGTGGCCATCGGGCAGAAGACCTCGTCGGTGGCGCGGCTCGTCGAGCAGCTCCGGTCCTCCGGCGCGCTGGACTACACCACCGTCATCTGCTCCACCGCCAGCGACGCAGCCACCATGCAGTACATCGCCCCCTATGCGGGCTGCGCGATGGCCGAGCACTTTATGTACGGCGGCAAGGACGCGCTGATCATCTACGACGACCTGTCAAAGCATGCCGTCGCCTACCGGGCAATGTCGCTGCTGCTCCGCCGCCCGCCGGGGCGCGAGGCTTACCCGGGCGACGTGTTCTACCTGCATTCCAGGCTCCTTGAGCGCGCGGCCAGCCTATCTGACCCGATGGGCGGCGGCTCCATGACCGCGCTGCCCATCGTCGAGACCCAGGCCGGCGACATTTCGGCCTATATCCCGACCAACGTGATCTCCATCACCGACGGGCAGATATTTCTGGATACCGACTTGTTCCGATCGAACATCCGGCCGGCGGTTTCCGGCGGCCTGTCGGTCAGCCGCGTCGGCGGCGCGGCCCAACGCAAGGCCATGCGCCTGGTGGCGGGAAAGCTGCGGCTTGAGCTCGCCCAGTACCGCGAGCTGCAGGTGTTCGCGCAGTTCTCCTCAGACATGGACGTATCCACCCGGGACACGCTGCGTTACGGCGCGATCCTGACGGAACTTTTGCGCCAAAAGGACGGCGAACCAATTCCCGCGGTGGCGCAGATCGAACTGCTTTACGCCGCGACCCACGCGCTCTTGCCCCATGACACGCCGCTGGAGCGCGTACAGAAGTTCAAGCGCGAATTCCCGGCCTACATGGACGCGCGGGATCCCGAGGGTGTCAAGGCTCTTGCCGAGCAGAATGTGCTCACCGAGTCCTTCGAGAAGAGCATGGCACAGGCGGTCAGGGAATGGCTGGCGCGGTCGGGGGCGGTTCAATGAACAGCGTCTCGGAGATCCGCCACCACATCAAGGTGATTGACGACACATCAAAGATCACCAGGGCCATGCATTTGATCGCTTCAGCCAAGATGAAGCGCGCCATGTACATGCACGACCAGAACCTGGCGTTTTTCAACCAGGTGCGCGCGGGCATCCGCTTCGTCATGGATACGGCCAGCGGCACGATCAACAACCGCTTTTTCCGGGAGCACGGGCGGAAGGCGGCGTACCTCGTGATCGCGGCGGACAAAGGGCTGTGCGGCGGGTATAACCAGCAGGTTCTAAAGCAGGCGATGGACATCATCGAAAACAGCGGACATCAAAATGTCAAGCTGTTCACCGTCGGCCATATCGGCACGGATTTCTTCGTTCGGCGCGGCCTCTCGCCCGACGTGCACTTCCAGCACGTCATCCAAAAACCTACGCTGCGCCACGCCAGGCGGATCACGGCCGCGATGATCGAGCTGTTTCTGTCAAAGAACGTGGACGAGGTCTACGTGATCTATACCATGATGGGCGACCGGGGCGCTTTAAAGCCGACGGTCATGCGGCTTTTGCCGCTGTTGCCGGAGGATTTTGCCGATACGGAGCCCATCCACGCAAAGGTTTCCGGGTTTGACTTTTTTCCGTCGCCCGCTGAGGTGGGCGAGGCAATGGCCCATGACTACCTGATGGGGCTGGTGTATTCGGCGCTGGCCCAGTCCTACGCCAGCGAGAATCGGGCGCGGATGACCGCCATGGACAACGCCACCCGAAACGCCGGAGAAATGCTGGAAAAGCTCAGGCTTCAACTCAACCATGTGCGGCAGGACGCGATCACCCAGGAGATCACGGAGATCATGGGCGGCACAGTAGGGGAGGAACTGGAATGACAACGGGAACCGTGGTGCGCATCATCGGGCCGGTGCTGGACGTTCAATTCAAGCAGGGCGCCTTCCCGCCAATCCATACGCTGCTCTATGTGATCAGCAAAGACCGCAGGGTGGCTGTGGAAGTCATGCAGCACCGGACGGACTGCGTGCGCTGCATCGCGCTGGAGGCTACGGAAGGCCTTTCCCGCGGGCTCCCGGTGGATGACACCGGCGCACCGATCACCGTGCCGGTGGGCCGCGCGACCCTGGGCCGCGCGCTGGATGTGCTGGGCAACCCCATCGACGGCAAGCCGTCGGTGGCCTCGGATGAGCGACTGCCCGTCCACCGCCGCGCGCCGGAGTTTGACAAACAACAGCCGGTCGCGCAGATGTTTGAAACCGGCATCAAGGTTATCGACCTGCTCGCGCCCTACGCCAAGGGCGGAAAGATCGGCCTGTTCGGCGGCGCGGGCGTCGGCAAGACTGTTTTGATCCTCGAGCTCATCCACAACATCGCCATCGAGCACGGCGGCTTTTCGGTGTTCACGGGTGTGGGCGAGCGCTCCCGCGAAGGCAACGACCTGATTCTCGAAATGGAGCGCTCCGGCGTCATCGACAAGACCGCGATGGTCTTCGGGCAGATGAACGAGCCGCCGGGAGCCCGCATGCGCGTCGCGCTGACGGGCCTGACGCTGGCGGAGCACTTCCGCGATCAGGAAAAGCAGGACGTGCTCCTGTTCATCGACAACATCTTCCGCTACGTTCAGGCGGGCAGTGAGGTTTCCGCGCTGCTGGGCCGCATTCCTTCGGCGGTCGGCTACCAGCCGACGCTGGCGACCGAGATCGGCGCGCTGGAGGAGCGCATCACCTCCACCGATCAGGGCTCGATCACATCGGTGCAGGCGGTCTACGTGCCCGCCGACGACCTGACCGACCCGGCCCCCGCCGCGATATTCTCCCACCTGGACGCCACCACGGTGCTGTCCCGCCAGGTGGCGGAGCTGGGCATCTATCCTGCGGTCAGCCCGCTGGATTCATCCTCCCGCATCCTGACGCCGGACGTGGTGGGCGAGGAGCATTACCAGGTCGCGCTCCGCGTGCTGGCGGCGCTGCAGCGCTACCGCGAATTGCAGGACATCATCGCGATCCTCGGCATGGACGAACTGACAGAGGAAGACAAAAAGACCGTGCTGCGCGCCCGCCGCATCCAGCGGTTCCTGTCGCAGCCGATGCATGTGGCCGAGGTATTCAGCGGCATGCCCGGGCGGTACGTAAAGGTGGCCGATACGGTGGCCTCCTTTAAGGCTATCGTCGACGGCGAGGTGGACGACCTGCCCGAGGCCGCGTTCTTCATGGTCGGCACGTTGGCCGAGGCCAAGGAGAAGGGCAAGCAGCTGATCAAGGCCGCCCAGGATCAAGAGGAGGCGTGAGCGTGACCTTTCGTCTTTCCGTGGTGACGCCGGAGCGCGCGTTCTTCGACGATCAGGTGGAAATGGTGGTGCTGCAAGCGCTGGATGGCGAGGTCGGCATACAGCCTGGCCACGCGCCCGCGCTGGTTGCGCTACGGGAGGGCATCACGCGCATCCAGCAGGACGGAGAGTGGCGGTGGTTTGCCGCCTCCAGCGGCTACGCATCCATCCTCCCGGACGGCGTGTACGCCGTGCTGCAGACCGCCGAATGGCCCGAGGAGATCGACGTGAACCGCGCGCTGCGCGAAAAGGAAGAGGCGGAAGAGATCATGCGCCAGAAGCAGAGCATGCAGGAGTACGCAATCACCCGCTCCATGCTCGCGCGCGCCATGGTGCGCCTCAGGATTACGAAGGACAGCAGCGATACCAAATAACGAGGATAAAAGCGCCGGACATTCCGGCGGCTCAGACCATCAACAAAGTCCCCGCAGGGTTTCAATCGTACCCGGCGGCGTGTACGCCGGGTACGGGATAGCGCCACCAGTACGCATACTGGTGGCGCTATCCACACCTTTAGTCAGTGCGACGCCCGGAAATTCCAGAAGAATTTCAGGCGCACGCAGGCTCTTTCCTTTGCATCGGAAAAACCGAAGGGTTTTTCGATGCTTTGAGCGCCGGACATTCCGGCGCTTTTCTTAGGGCTCGGCCCGGTTCAACGCTGCTTCAGCCCGTCGATCAGACCTTGAATATAACCGTGGCACACATCGTCTGTTTCGACGCATTTGCCCAGGAGTTCCTCCGTGTAGAAGTGCTGAAAGAGCCGGGTGAACTCGGCCAGGGTCAGCATTGCGCCCATCTGCCCGCCCGCACAAAGCCTGAAAAACTGTACGCCCAGCCGGTCGACGCACAAAACCTCCAGCGAATCGAGCGCCGCGAGGCGCCCTTTGGCCAGATGGATTTTGAAGTAAGGGACCTCCTGGGTGCGGCGCAGGCACTCGCTGAGAATGACGGCGCGTTCGGCCGGCGTGCAGGCCCGGACCCCGGCGGGTTGGTTGGAAATTATGCCGGTTTCCGCAAACCGTCGAAGGCCGGTTCTTTGCAGGATGAAGTGCGAAGGGACTTTTTTCTCAAAGAGGTTGCGGTTGCGCTGCATGTGGATCCATCGGAGTTCGGACAGCATTGCGTCGGACATCGCCGTCTGCCCGGCGCCGCTCTGAACCATGCTTTCGATCAGGTTGAAGGGGATGGCGGACAGCGGAATGTCCGGCTTGATGCCGTACAGTGTCCGGTCCTTCTCCTGCAGGTACATGCGCTTTGAGGCGACGAGCATGTCCTGCTGACCGATGTTTTCCTGATCCCCTTTGATGGGTGCATACCAACGCCCCTGGTCGATGATGCGACGGACCAGCATGTCGAACAGTCCATTGCGTTCGCCGTTTTCATAGAGCAGGCAACGGTTGGCGACGAAGGCGATTAAGTGGGTTCCGTAGCCGCCATCCGCGCGCTGGAAGCGGATGACCGCATGGTTCTGGGAGAGGAACTCCTTGTCCAGCGTGACGGGCCGCGTCATCTTGTAACCGCGGTAGCCCGGCAGGCACAGCGCGGGCAGCGCGGTGCGGATCGAGCGGATGATCTGCGCGTCGTCCCCCTCCAGCGAAAAATAGTGATGCACATGTATGTTTTCGGAGGGGACAAGATCCAGCAGCATGTCGCGGATCTCGGAGAACAGCGGATAGACGAGGCTGGCTGCGATATGAACCGTCGCGCTCCTGACCGTGCGGTAGAAGGCGCGCAGCTGCGTGGTGTTTGTAAAGTTCGCGCCGCCGTAGCTTTCAACGGGAAAGGGCAGGGAGGGGACCGTTTCGCCGGAGAGGAGCCGCCACATTTCGAGGTTGGCGGTGTATGCGCTTATACCCAGGCGGCTGACCTCCAGCGCCTGCTCCAGCGCCTTGAGCTCCTGCGCGTCAAATACAGGCGGCGTCAGCGCGGTCAGCTGCTCAAAGAAATGCTCCGACGCCTGCGGGGAGCATTGGGCGTGCAGAACCCTGGACAGCGTCGTGTTGCTCTTGATGTTCAGTCGCCTGGTGAGGTCTGAAATGGTGAGCCGGTGCTTTTTCATCAGCGCGCTCAGGCTCTGGTCGAAAGTCTGGATAGGCTGCATGACACACCTTCTTTCGTGGCTCTGTGTCATTTTAACATTTCTGCAATAAGTTGTCAATTTGTTAGCCCGCCTGAATTTGACCCATTCCTGTTTCGGATGGGATGTTTTGGGTAATATTATATGAGGACATATGAGAATTTTTGATGGAGGAACGATTGCCATGAAAGAGCTGAAAGGTTCCCGCACCGAGGCCAACCTGCAGGCGGCGTTTGCCGGCGAGTCGATGGCGCGCAACAAGTATACTTACTATGCTTCCCGCGCGAAGAAGGACGGCTTTGAGCAGATCGCGGCGCTTTTCCTGGAAACCGCCGATAACGAAAAGGAACACGCCAAGCTTTGGTTCAAGCGCCTGCACGGCGGCGCGGTGGCCGACACCGTGACCAACCTCAAGGACGCAGCCGCCGGCGAGCACTACGAGTGGACGGATATGTACGCCGGCTTCGCCAAGGTAGCCCGCGAGGAGGGTTTTGACGACATCGCCGCGCAGTTTGAAATGGTCGCCAAGGTCGAAAAGGAGCACGAGGCCCGCTACCTGAAGCTCTGTGAGAACGTCGAGGGCGGCCTGGTCTTCACCCGCGACGGCATGCGTATGTGGCAGTGCCGCAACTGCGGACACATCGCCATCGGCCCTTCCGCGCCGCAGGTCTGCCCGGTCTGCCTGCACCCGCAGGCCTACTTCCAGCTCAAGGAAGAAAACTACTGATCCCACGGCGCCAATATTCCGAGGACAGCGGTTTCAATAACTTGCTGCGGGCTTTTTGGTTTACGCGGTCGGGGCCGCGGGGCGGGCCCCCCCG
>JAEYPB010000066.1 GCA_023411175.1 Bacillota bacterium
CCCGACCGCCCCCCACGCCCGGGTGGGGTGGGGCAAGGCGGTCTTCGGCAGATGCTTGCCCGCGCGCCGCGCCACCTACGCGGCCGGGCGGATTTGAGGTGTGAGTTTGGCAAAGAGGGATTATTACGAGGTCTTGGGCGTTCCCAAGACGGCCGGTGAGGCGGACATCAAAAAAGCGTACCGCCAGATGGCGAAAAAACTGCATCCGGACGTCAACCCGGGCGACAAGAAGGCCGAAGAGGCCTTTAAAGAGCTCAACGAGGCGTACGAAGTGCTTTCGGACGCCCAGAAGCGCGCCCGCTACGACCAGTTTGGACATGAGACGCCCGGCGCGGGCGGCCCCGGCGGCGGCTACGGCGATTTTGGCGGCTTCGGCGGGTTCGGGGGCGGCGGCTTCGGCGGTTTTGAGGACATCTTCTCCACCTTCTTCGGCGGCGGCGCGACCAGCGCCCGTCAGGGCCCGATGCAGGGCGAGGACCTTCGCTACGACATCAACATCTCCTTCGAAGAGGCTGCGATGGGCTGCGCCAAGGAGATCACGCTGGTGCGCGACGAGACCTGCGAAAACTGCAAGGGCTCCGGCGCGCGGCCCGGCACCCAGCCGCAAACCTGCCCCACCTGCAAGGGCTCCGGCCAGGTGCGCGTGACCCAGAACACCGCCTTCGGGCGCATCCAGAACGTGCGCGTCTGCGATACATGCCACGGGGATGGCAAGATTGTCAGCGATCCGTGCCCCAAGTGCAACGGCCGCGGCTTGACGCGGACCTCGAAGCGCCGCACCATCAAGATCCCCGCCGGCATTGACGACGGGCAGGTCATCCGCATCAGCGGGCAGGGTGGCCCGGGCATCCACGGAGGCCCGCCGGGCGACCTGCAGGTCCTGGTGCACGTCCGGCCTCATAAGTACTTCAAGCGCAAGGGCACAGACCTCTACTGCGACGTGCCGATCTCCTTCACGCAGGCGGCGCTGGGCGCGGAAATCGACGTGCCCACCCTTGAAAAGCCGGTGAAGCACCAGGTGCCGGAGGGTACCCAGCCCGGCACGGTGTTCCGCATCAAGGGGCAGGGCATCCCTTCCCTGCGCGGCGGCGGCAAGGGCGACCTGTTCGTGCAGATCAACGTGGAGATCCCCAAGCGCCTGTCCGACAAGCAGAAAGACCTCCTGCGCCAGTTTGACGGCGTCACCACCGGCAAGGAGTACGAGCAGAAAAAATCGTTCATCGACAGGATGAAGGACGCGTTCAACTAGATTTTCAAAAGGCAATACCCTCCGGCAAGATATGTGCCGGAGGGTATTGTCGTTTTTTCAAAATGGTCTGTGCGGGGCGCAAAAATCCCCGCGACTTTTCGCGGGGAAAACGCGCGTAAAGGGGGAATGGCCGCCGCCCGCGCGGTGTGCGACGGCCACGGGGTCTCAGGGCTCCGGAACCAGCGAGCCGCCGCCGGGGAGCGGGAGGGTTCTGCCGCTCAGCCAGGCGTTTTCGGGATTTTCCGCGTTGTAATAAAGAAGGAAGCCGTCGGACTGGATGTTGGTGAGGTCCGTCTTCAGGTTGGTCAGCGCGTCCACGTGGGAATCGGCGGTCAGCGTCCAGGAGGATGTCTCGTCCAGCAATACCGAGACCGAAGCGCCCACGTTGGACGCATCAATCGCGCCGGTGTAGATGGAGCCATTCGTCAGCTTCAGAGAGAAAGCGCTGATGGCGTCCACCGTAACGTCACCGGAAAGCACCTGCCCCACGCCCGTCAGCGAGAAATCTCCGCCGTTTTCGCCGGGCTCGCCCAAGCCCTCCGTGTTGTTGCCCGAAACCTGCGCCAGGATGCCGCTGGAAAAGGAGAGGGTGCTGCCGGAGAGGGTCGCCTCGGCCGCGGTGTTGGTGACGAGGAAGAAGGGGCCGACCGCCGACGAGGCCAAATTCGTTCGGATGGCGGTGAACGTCGCGGTGCGCGCCGCGTCCCGAAGAACCTGATACAGGAGGATTCCGTTTTCGTCCGCGCCGGACAGGTCGCTGTCCGAGAGTGCGACATCGCCGCCTTCGACCTCAACCATCCGGCTCGCCGTGGCGGCACCGGTGAGGTTCCGGGCGCTGATCTCGCCCGCCGCATGGAGGATGGGGCTCAGGTCGCCCGTGGTGGACAGCGCCGCGTCGTCGATGGTCACCGTGCCGCCATCGCCCGCGGCGACGGCTTCGCTGCGAAGGCCGGCGGTGGAGATTTCGGCGCTTCGGGCGCTGATCGTGCCGCCTGCGGCGGCGATGCCCCGGGCGCCTGTTCCGCTGGTGGTGAGGCTCGCGTTGAAAGCCTCCACCGTGGCGGCTCCGGAGGTGAAGATGGCGGTCGCGCCTTCGCCGGCGGTGGTAACGGCGCTGTCATAAATGGACGCGGCGCCGCCGGAGGCGAGGAGCGCGGCGTTGAGGCCGAAGGAAGCGCTCACCGCCGCGTCCAAAGTGTCGCCGGACTTGGTGAGGGTGGCGTTTTTCATGGCCAGGCTGCCACCGTTTTTGACCAGCACCGCGCTCTCGCCGGGGTTGGACGAGGAGATGACGCCGCCGTCTGAGGTCTCGGCGGCGCCATCCACGGTGTACACGCCGGAAGGCTCCGCCGCGGCGCTCTGAGACGGAGCTTCGGACGCCACCGGGGTTGCCGAGACGCCCACGGGCGGCGCGTCCGGAACGGCCCGCGCGATGCGGATCAGATCCGGCGCGCCCGTCATCGCCAGCAGGATGCCGATGGCAAGAACCGGCGCGATCATTCGGAACGGCTTCAATCCTGTTCACCCCTTCCCGAGTTCGCCTTGTATTGGCATGAATTATACACAGGACTTTTGGCGGGCGTTTGCGGGGGAGTTGAATAAATCGTGAACAATGCGGACGGACTGGAGCCAAAACAGAAAATCCCCGGCCAGCCTATCCGGCTGCCGGGGTTGCGGGAATCAGTTGGCCGCGGGGGTTTCCGCTGCCTCCGGGGTGGTGGGCATTTGCCGGACGACGATCTGGGTGGCGAGGCTGTCCGCGAGGGTAACGCTGATGAGGCTGCCCACCTGAACGTCCAAGAGCGAGCCCGTGGCATCCTGGGCATCGCGCCCGCCGCGCAGGATGACGGCGGTGGCGTCATTCATGGTGAAGGTCAGCGTTTCGCCGGTGAGCGTCGTTCCGAAGCTCTGGCCGTTTCCGCCCCGGTTCTGGCCGTCGTTGCTCGACGGAGGGTTGCCGGGGGTTTGGCCGTCGTTGCCCGACGGAGGGTTGCCGGGGGTTTGGCCGTCGTTGCCCGA
>JAEYPB010000071.1 GCA_023411175.1 Bacillota bacterium
GTGATGTACATCAGCACGTAGTAACCCTCGGTCTTGTAGTTGATCGAGTAGGCCAGGCGGCGCTTGCCCCACTCGTCAACGCGATCGACGGTGCCGCCGTTGGCGGCGACAAGGCCGCTGAAGCGGGCGATCAGATCCTGGCGGGCGGTTTCCTCAAGCTGGGTGTCGATGACATACATGGCTTCGTATTGGTTCATGACTTTCACCTCCTTATGGACTTGGCGGCCCCGGCAGCGTACCGGGGCAAGGATGCGCTAATTTATAATTTTATCAGACAAGTGCCAATTGCGCAATGCGGTTTACCCACGTTTAACTGAAATTTTTGCCGAATGCACCGACATGTACATTTACGGGCGCCCGCGCGCTTGACAGCCCCGCCGCACCATGCTATAATGCCTCCGTCTGGAATCCGAGGACACTGCGCGCCGAAACGCGCGGTGTTCGTTGTTTCCGGCTATTTCTTTATACTCCGTCGCCGGAGCATGCGGGAGGGAAAAAATTTGGAGAACAACGACCTGTCCAACCAGAGCGTCGTGCTGACCCCAGACGGCAAGCGAAAGCTTGAAGAAGAGCTCAACGATCTGAAGGTCGTGCAGCGCGCGAAAGTGGCTGCGGACATCAAAACCGCGCTCTCCTTTGGCGACCTGAGCGAAAACGCGGAATACGACGAGGCCAAGAACGCGCAGGCGCGCGTCGAGGGCCGCATCCGCGTGCTCGAGGAGATGCTGCGCAAGGCCGTCGTGATCGACGAGTCCGACCGCCCCAAGAACGCGGTGGGCGTGGGCTCCAGAGTCAAGGTACTGGACCTTGAATACAACGAGGAAGACATTTACACCGTCGTCGGCGCCACCGAGGCCAAGCCTGAGCAGCTCTTCGTCTCCACGGAATCCCCCATCGGCAGCGCGCTGATGGGCGCTAAACCGGAAGACGTGGTGGAAGCCCATACCCCCGGCGGCCTGATCCGGCTGAAAATTGTAGAGATTCTCAAGAATTAAGCTCAAAACCGAGAGGGGTTTTACCGATGTCCGAAGTGCTCCCCGGGGCTCAAGAGAACGCGTCCGAGCAGAGCCTGATCCGGATTGGCAAGGTTCGGGCGTTGGCGGAGGCGGGCACGAGCCCCTACGCCATCACCCGGTTCGACCAGACCCATACCTCCGGGAAAATTCTTTCCAATTATGATGCGCTGGAGGGACAGGCCGTGGCCGTGGCCGGGCGCATGGTCTCCCGCCGCGTGATGGGCAAGGCCAGCTTCGCGCACCTTCAGGACGCGGACGGTAAAATTCAGGTCTACGTCCGCCGGGACGACGTGGGCGAAGAGGCCTATGCCGGCTTCAAGGATTTCGACCTGGGCGACGTCATCGGCATCACCGGCACGGTGTTTCGCACCAAGGCCGGCGAAATCTCGGTGCACGCCACAGGCCTTATGCTGCTCACCAAGTGTCTGCACCCGCTGCCGGAGAAGTTCCACGGCCTGAAGGACATGGACCTTCGCTACCGCCAGCGGTATCTGGACCTCATCGTCAACCCCGAGGTCAAGGACACCTTCATAAAGAGATCCAGAATCATCCGCGCCGTCCGGGATTTTTTGGATGCGCGCGGCTACCTCGAGGTGGACACCCCGGTCCTCGGCACGCTGGAGATCGGCGCGGCGGCGCGCCCCTTTGTCACCCACCACAACGCGCTGGACATCGACATGTTCCTGCGCATTGAAACGGAGCTGCACCTGAAGCGCCTGGTGGTCGGCGGCATGGACAGGGTCTACGAGGTGGGCCGCATCTTCAGAAACGAAGGCATGGACACCCGCCACAACCCGGAGTTCACCTCCGTTGAGATGTACCAGGCCTACACCGACTACCTGGGCATGATGGACCTGATCGAAGAGCTGTTCCAGTACGTGACCCTCGCGGCCTGCGGCACCACCAGCCTCACCTATCAGGGCCAGGCGGTGGAGATGGGCGGGCGCTGGGCGCGCATGACGATGGCTGAAGCGGTCAAGGCCCACTCCGGCCTCGACTACGATTCCTGGACGAGCGACGAGGACGCCCGCGCGAAGCTCCAGGCCGCCGGCTACGAGGTGGACAAGAACTTCACCCGCGGCGAGTGCCTGAACCTTCTGTTCGAGGCCACCGTCGAGGAGCACCTGATCCAGCCCACCTTCATCTACGACTACCCCATCGAGGTATCGCCGCTGGCCAAGCGCAGGGCGGACAACCCGCTCCTCACCGAGCGGTTCGAGTTCTTCATCGTCGGCAGCGAGTTCGGCAACGCCTTCTCCGAGCTGAACGACCCCTTCGACCAGCGCGAGCGGTTTGAGCGTCAGGTGGCTTTAAAGCGCGCTCAGGGGGCCAACGCCACCGTGGATGAGGACTTCGTGCTGGCGCTGGAGTACGGCTTGCCCCCGACCGGGGGGCTGGGCTTCGGCCTCGACCGGCTGGTGATGCTCCTGACCGACTCCCCATCGATCCGGGACGTCCTGCTCTTCCCCACGATGAAGCCAAAAGAATAGACGCAACATGGCGGCGGTTTGAACACCGCCGCCCTTCTTGTGACACATTTTCAAGGAGGCCACCCCATGCCCGACACCCGCTTTTCAAAGGATCGGATCAAGAACCACCTGCACTACGGCAAATGGATCTACATCGGCATCGCGGTACTCGCATTTCTGCTCGTGGACCTAGTCTACACGATGACCGAATACCGCCCCGACCGCTACCACCGGGTGGACATCCAGCTGGTGGGCAACAGCATCTTTGACGATGAGGCGCTCACGGCCGTGGCGCAAAAGGCGCTGGAGGACGTATCGCCGACGGATGAGAACCTCGAGGAGGTCAACATCCTCAACATCGCCTATTCCGGCGACGCCACCACCGACATCTACGGCGCGCAGAAGTACACCGTCATGCTTGCAGAGGGCTCCTCCGCCATCTACGTGGTCAACCGGGAGATGCTGGAAAACCTGGTGGCCCAGGGCGGTGCGCTGCCGCTGGAGCCTTATGTGGACAGCGGCATCCTGCCCGCGGAGCTGGCCGTCACGCTGCCCGAGGCGGATGAGGACGGAAACCCCACCGCGGTCAGCCGCGTCTTCGCGGTCGATCTCTCGGGCCTCGGCAAGATGCTGGGCGACGACATCGCCTTCGACAGCCGGGACAAGTACGCGGCGGTCTTCGCCGCCTGCGTCAACCCAGACACCGCCATGCGGGTGCTGCGCTCGATGATCGACCAGCTCACCGGCCCCGCGCCCGATTCCGACTTCGTCCGGAGCCTCGCCGCGGCGGATGCCCAGGCCGCGATGCCAAACGGGTTCCCGGCGTCGCCCGAAGGGGCCGAATCCCCGGCTCCGGAGGCCGTTTCTCCCGCGCAGTAGGCTTTCCGCCCGCGCCGGAAACGTCAACCGCTTACCGGCTGCGTCGGGAAATCTTTTTGCAGGACTCACCTTTTCTCGCCGCTCTTCCTTCTTTCACAGCCTGGCGCGCCCCTTTCGGGGCGCGTTTTTTAATTGTTAATTTTTAGGGGCTATAGCGTTTTGGTCGGAAAATCTATGCATATTTTGCCCATTTCGGTAACGTTTTCAGCAAGCATACAGACCGGTTTGTAAACATCCGGCTTGACAAAACCAGAAGGAGCGCGTATATTTGGTGTGTGTGATAAAACACGAATTGCAAGGAGGCTGACCCATGAAGAAAATCGTCGCGCTGGCCCTTACGCTTCTGCTCGCGCTGGGCATGATCCCGGTGGCGAACGCGGAGCAGGAAGTGACCGTCACCATGTTCCAGCTCAAGGTTGAGATCGACTCCGCGCTGCAGGCGTTTGCCGCCGCGTACTCCGAAGCCACGCCGGGCGTCACCGTCAAGATCGAGACGCTGGGCGGCGGCGCGGACTACGGCGCCGCGCTGAAGGCCAAGC
>JAEYPB010000073.1 GCA_023411175.1 Bacillota bacterium
TGGAGGACAGCCAGCCGACCAGCTTCTTGGCCGCGTCCTGCTGCTTGGAGGTCTTCATGACGAAGAAGCCGTCCACGCCGTAGATCAGTTCGTTCTTCTTGAAGTTGGGCAGGTACTGGATGGAGACATTATTGAAGTTGGAGTTGATGTAGCTGGTGGTCGGCCAGCGGCCCCAGGAGCCCAGCGCGACCTGGCCATCGATCAGCTGCTGAATGGCGTTGACGTTGACCTCGGGGATCGGCGCGTAGCCGTACTTGTAGATCAGGTCCTGCCACAGCTGGAAGATTTCCACGGACTCGGGGGCGTTGATGGTCGCCGCCGTGTAGTCATCATTGACGTAGGAAGCGCCGTTGTTGTACAGCCAGGCCTGCATGCAGAAGTACTCGTTGTAGGGTACCGCGATGGCGTACTTCTTCACGCCGTCCTTCTCGCTGGTCAGCTTCTCGCACAGCGCGAGGAATTCTTCCTTGTTCCAGGTGCCCTGGGGAAGTTCCATGCCCGCTTCCTTCATGCGGTCCATGTTGAAATGCATGAAGACGTTGTTGAAGGAGAAGGGGAAGGAGTAGGTCTTGCCGTCGAAGATGAAGGCCTTCTCGAGGTCGTCGGACACGTCGTCCTGAATGGTCTTGGCCACGTCCGGGTTGGCGGCGATGAAGTCGTCAATGGGCGTAGGGATGTCCATGCGCACGAACATCTCGATGCCTTCGCTGGCCATGATGGCCACGTCCAGCTGGTCGCCACCGGCGATCATGGTCTGCAGCTTCGTGCAGTACTCGCCCCAGCCGCTGTTGATGTAGAGCGTCTCCACCTTGATGCCGGTCTGCTCGGTGAACTTCGCAAGGAGGCCGTCCAACGTCGATTTCTGCTGGCCGTCGCCGATCATCGCGAGCGTCAGCGTGGTGCCCTCGGCCGCGGCGGGCAGCGCGGTCATGCCCAGGATCAGGGTCAGCGCGAGCAGGATACCCAGGAACTTCTTCATGATAGCCACTCCTTTACTTCGGAAAACTACAAAACCAAAATAGCAGGTTCACTGGCCAAACCGCAACGGAAAATTATTTGGTGATTGGTAATTTTGTTTGTTTTTCAAAGAAATACGGCTTGAAACCCTTGCGGTGCGTACGCCTTTGTATAGTATAATATCGGAAGGGTCAACGTACAGCACTCCGGCACAATTTGGATCAGGGGACCGGTAGGTTATTACGAAGGGGAAGATGCGGATGGCAAGGCGCAGGCAGTCGTTGTGGCTGAAGGTGTTTGTGGTGATCTTCCTCTTCCTCATGGCCCCAAGCCTCGCCTTCACGTTTTTCAGTAACCGCATCACCACGGATTCCCTGATGGAGCAGAAGCGGCAGAGCGACCTGCGCACCATTGACGAACTCATCACCATCCTGACGCAATACAGCGCCTCCGTGGAGGACGCGGCCCTTTTGATCGGCTCGATGCCCGAGGTGCGCAGCGCGTTTTCAGAGCGCCCCGCGGACGTGAGCGCCATTACAAGAAATCTCTCCGGGCGGCTTCGGGGCATCGCGGCGATCTCGCTGATGGATCCGGAGGGCCGCTTCATCGGCGAAACCAATTTGACGCGCGGCCGCCTCTCCTGGTGCTTCAACCCGTCGCTCCTTCGCAAGCTCACGCCCGACAATGTAATGTGGACCGACCCCATCACCATCGAGGAGGTGGGCTCCGGCGCGCAGCACCGCGTGCAGGCGCTGATCTCGCCCATCCGGGACGAGAAAAACGTCCACCTGGGCTACGTGGTGCAGTTCATGGAAACAGGGTACATCCGCAGCCTGATCCAGAAGACCGATGGGGACCTGTACGTGGTCGATGCGATGCAGTGCGTCGTCGCCAGCCGCAAAGAAGTGCCCTTCTATATGCCGCTCTTTGACCTCACAAAGATCTCCTACACGCTCCTGATGGAGGATGTCAGCGCCATCGTGCCGGTGGAGGGCCAGAAGAAGGTCGTCACCACGCAGATGTTCCCCCACATGAAGCTACAGTTCATCATGATCTCGTCGTTTGACTCCATCAGCGGCAAGCTGGCCATATACTACTCCAAGATCGTACTGATGGGCCTGGGGGGGCTTGCGTTCGCGCTGATCGCGGCGCTCGCCATCGCGCGGTTCTTCGCAAGGCCGGTCGTGCAGCTCAAGGGCGTGGTGGCGCTGGCCACCGGGGGTGACCTTTCGGTTCGATATAAAGTCCGTTCGGGGGACGAGATCGGCCAGCTGGGCAGCGCGTTCAATACGTTCCTGGACACCATCCATGAGCTCATGCAGCAGAAGATCGACGAGCAGAAGCGAAAGCGTAAGCTGCAGTTGCAGCTATTGCAGGAGCAGGTGAAGCCGCACTTTCTCTACAACGTCCTTGAGATGATCTCAAGCCTTGTGCAATGTGGCATGAGCAAGGAGGCGCTGGGCGCGATCCTGTCGCTGGCGAAATTCTACAGGATTTCGCTGTCGAGCGGCTCGGACATCATCGGCATAGAGCAGGAGGTCCAGCTGACCGACAGTTACCTCATGCTTCAAAAGCTGCGCTACATCGAGTTCATGGACTACAAGATCGCGGTGGACCCGAACCTTCTGACCTTTGCCATCCCCAAGCTGACGCTGCAGCCGCTGGTGGAAAACGCGATCTACCACGGCCTCAAGGCCAAACGCCCCCGGGGCATCCTGAGCGTATCGGGCGTGCTCTCCGGTGACGAGGCGGTCTTCGAGGTGTACGACAGCGGGCAGGGCATGGACGAAACCAGGCTTCAGGAACTGCGCTCGGCGCTCGAGCACCCGGAGGAGGCGCAGGCATCCGCCCACTTTGGGCTGATCAGCGTGATCCAGCGGCTGAACCTCTTTTGCGGCGGGCGGGCGAAGGTGGCTGTGGATTCAAGGCTCGGGGAGTACACCTCCGTCCGACTTGCCTTCCCCGCCATCCCGCTGCGCCAGCCGGAACCTTCCGAAAGGAGCTAACCAAATGCTTCACATCGCCATTGTTGACGACGAATTCTACTTCCGCAGCGCGCTCAAGGCCAACATGCCCTGGGCGGAAAACGACATGACCGTCGTCGGCGACGCAAACGACGGGGAGAGCGGGCTTGAGCTGATCCTTTCGGAAAAGCCGGACGTGGCCATCGTGGATATCAACATGCCCATAATCAGCGGACTGGAGCTGATCCGGCGGGCGCAGGAAACGGGCTCCGCATGCCGCTACGTGATCCTGACCGGCTATGACGAATTCAAGTACGCGCAGCACGCGATATCATTGGGCGTAAGCAATTATGTTTTAAAGCCGGTTGACTTTCAGGAACTAATGCAAGTGCTGCTGAGGGAAAAAGAGAAGTTAGATAGGGAGCGTCAAAACCGTAGCAAGGCAGACGAACTGATACACCAGGCGGAGAAGCTTCGGATGGATAAAAGCTTCAACGACCTAGTCAACGCGCAGCTGTCCAATGTTGAGATTGAACCACTCAAGCAGATGTTTTCTCAGTATAATCATCATTGCGTGGCCCTATTTGCAGGCCGGAACCATCTACGCGCGGAGGACGCTGACCGTATTCGGGATCAATTGCTCACCGTCAGTCTGCCTATACGCTTCCGAGTTTTTGTGGAAGCCAACAATCGGCTGGCTGTTGTGGCCGATCCCCGTACCAGCGATGAAATGAATATGCTTGCGGCTGAGATGTCCCGCCGGATGGAAGCGCAGTTAGGTCGTCCGGAGGTGGGTATCGGCCGCGTTTACAAGGATTTCGGGCAGATCTGCTTGTCCTATAACGAAGCCCGCATTGCGCTCAAGAACCACTTCATTTATTCTGAGCTATCAGGTACTGGCTCGGTGGATTCAGCGGCCACCGTGACCCAAGATGCGAAGAACCGGCTGAAGAGCGCTGTGCTCTCCGCAAGAGTGGAGGAGGCTGAGGAGATTATCAGGGGGGTTTATCAAACGCTGTACGAGCGCCATGTGGGCTTCGACGTACTGGTGCTCAGCGCGCTCGAACTGATGTCGCTGATGGTGGGAATCCTGAACCAGCAGAACGTCGATGTAGGCATGATCCTTAACGGAGACGTGGCACTCCTCGACCGAATGGAGCAGTTCCAGTCAGTTTGGGCTTTCTGCGACTGGACTCGAGAACTATACCGGGATGGCATGATCCAGCTGGAGACACAAAAAAGCAATCTGGGCGATGTCTCTCAGCGCGTTGTCGAATACATCCTTGCGCACCTTTCAGACAGAACCCTCTCGATCAACCAGATCGCGGAGAAGTTATTTCTGAACTATGGCTACATCTGCGTATCTTTTAAGAAGGATACTGGCTATACCATCAATGAGTATATTTCCAGAGAACGTATGGCAAAGGCTCGCCTCTTATTCGAGCAGGGTGCGGTCAACGTCTCCTGTGTCGCTCGAGACGTAGGGTTTGAGGATGCGAACTACTTTAGCAAGTGTTTCCGAAAGAGCGCGGGTATTACCCCGAGCGAATACATTCAATCGGTCAAACACGACATCCTCTAACATCGATGGTTTTTACCTACCGTCATTTCAGTGATATGAATCTGGATCCTTACCGCATAATTCTAGCACATAAACTGCTTCAGGACACTACCTAGGAATGAACGAAATTTCGCGCTAAGTATCCCCTGACATCACCCTGACATCTGATGACATCATTATTTATTCGTATATCACTGCTCCTTTGCACCTTTACACCTAAATTGGAATCAGCGATTTGAACCCACCATTCTCGGCACAAATCAGTCCGAGCCCACCAAAACCGCCCGAAAACACCCCATCAGACCGCCCAAACCCCCATTTTGGGCATTGACTTTGCCCGAAAACCGCGCTATAATAGCTAATGCTGGTTTTATCTCTTGGAGAGATGGCCGAGTGGTTGAAGGCGCTGGTCTTGAAAACCAGTGATGTCGAAAGGCACCGGGGGTTCGAATCCCTCTCTCTCCGCCAAACGAATATTATGTTTTCGGCATGGAGAAGTACCCAAGAGGCCGAAGGGGCTCCCCTGCTAAGGGAGTAGGGTGCGATAAGCGCCGCCCGGGTTCAAATCCCGGCTTCTCCGCCAATGAAAACCCCTGAAAACGTTGAGTTTTCGGGGGTTTTTCTCATGTATTTTATCCCGTTGACCCCTATAATGACCCCTACCAGCTTCCTAGCCTTGCTTGATACCTTGAATTAGAGCATCCATACGGTCAGCAGATGCCCTCTGCATGGCATGTGTTACATGTCCGTATTGGTCGAGTGTGAATGCAGCCGTATGGTGTCCAAGTGCGCCCTGCACCGTTTTGATATCGTCCCCATTCTGGAGGCTCAACGTCGCAAATGTGTGGCGCAAATCGTGGAAACGCACGGCGTCTAAGCCAAGCCCTTTGACCACGCGCTTGAACGCGTTGTACACGGAAACCTTGCACAAATTCCCGCCTAGCTCATTGGTGAACACCAAATTCATCGGGTTTGCCCATGCTTCACCAGCTCGAAGCTGCCAGCCCGCTTGTGTGCGCTTCTGTTCTTTGAGTAAGTCCAGCACATATCGGGCGGGTGTAATCGTTCGTGGGCGGTCGTTCTTCAGCGGGGCTAGATGATACTGACCACCCTTCTTCCGTTCCCGCTGAAGTTGCTTGTCAATGAAAATCGTCCCCCGCTCAAAGTCCACACATGACCACTGGAGGCCAAGAATCTCACCCTGCCGAAGCCCCGTGAACATGTCAACCAGATACACGGCTTCATACCTGTGTTCTTTGATTTCATCCATAAACAAGGGCAGTGCATCATCCCCAATTACATGCATCTCATGCCGTTCCACACGCGGCAGTGAAACGGCTTTGCACGGGTTGTAACGGATATAGCCGAGCTTTACGGCCTTTTCCAGTGCCGAATGCAGCACACCATTCAAGTTGCGAATGCTCTTTGGAGAAAGTGGCTTTTCACGGCGTTGTAGGGCGTTGTATGTGCTTTGGATCATGTGTGCAGACAGAACAGAGAGCAATACCGCACCCATTGACGGTTTCAGGTTCAGGCGGATATGCATCTTGTACTGTTCGACTGTGTTGGGCTTTAGTCCCCCGCTGTACTCTGTGATCCAAACATCAAGCCACTGCCCCACGGTCATCTTTGACGGTTCCATGTATGTCCCTGTGTCAATGGCATTTGTTGCCGCTCGAAGCTTTTTGGCTGCCTCTTGTCTTGTTTTTCCGTAAACAGACTTGCGAATTTGCTTCCCAGTGCCGGGATCGAAGCCGACGGTATACCGGGCTTCATATCGGCCATCAGCGCGTGGACGGATTGTTCCGTCCCCGTTTCCGCGTTTCTTTGCCATATTACACCTCTGCACTTCCGTAATGTCCCAAAGTATAGCATGCCACGTATGGGCAAGCAACGAGAAAATTTTTACGCTGACCCGTTGCGAGATGACAAAATACTGCGTATTACACAGTAAGAGCATATGAGAGGGGATAACACAATGGACGGAAAACTTTGCATCACGGTGGAGGAAATGGGAGAACTACTCGGAATTGGTCGCACAAAGGCATATGATGTAGCTCGGAGGGCGGATTTTCCAACTATCCGCTTAGGTAACAGAATGTTGATCCCGATAAAAGCTCTGGAGGCATGGCTGGATCGGCAAGCGGGCGGACTTGGGAATGCTAGTTGATCTTTATTCAAAACTAGAGAGGGGTTACACACATGATTAATCTCACCGAAAATCTCGTAATTACAGCAGATGCACATCAGTACATCATGGGGCGTCCTTTCACGCGGATAGACAGCAAAGGCAAGGCCACGGTGGAAATCAAAAACCCTCGCTACTATACCGACCTTGCCTCCGCCGTCAAAGGTGCGATATCCCAATCCTTGCGGGCTGGAGTTGCCGGGGATGAAATAACCGACCTGCGCGGTTTCCTTGATGAATATCAGCGGCTTTCGGAAATGCTCGGTCAACAGTCATCGCCTCTCGCATCGGCTTAAACGCGGGAGAAGCCGCGCAGGGGCGTTAATGGCCATCCGGGGGGTAAATCCTCCGGGTGGTTTTTCTTTGGGCTTCTCGCGGTTCCCCACTCGCCAACATAATGCGGGCAGGCAGGTATTAGCCGCGTTGCTGGAGGGTGTTTATATATGCTGCCGGTCGGGTGTCCCATAGTACCAGCGTAGACGCGGGATAAGCCTCGTAGAGACGATGCAGCCCCTTGGATGTAATTCGATCAGGGTAGCTGTCTCTTTCGCTCTACGCGGCTCTCCACCGGCTAACCGTGAAGGGCAGTAGGGCACAGGCTCGCCGCCATCTTTTCCCGCCTGCATCATCCAGCGAGCATGACCGGTTTATTGCCAGCGTAGACGCGGGGAGAGGCGCGTAGAGGTGCCTTGCCCGCCTCCCCCGAGAATTTATACATCCTCACCCCAAACGGGCTTAAAACGGCTCTCCGCTGGCCAAACCAAACCCGCCCGGTGCATACTCGAAATTCGGAGGTGGAGCCGGGGCATTGCGGGGCATCGTCCGCACATGTGACAAGGGATGGCGCGGGCGGTGGAGGATAAAGCGCGGTGCGGGTCGATAACGGCGGGATCATCTTCCGGGTGACGGTTCCGGTCAGAAATGGCGGGGATGGACTTCCGCCAGACCGGGAAGGATGGCGGGCCGCTGGAGGAAGGGGAAAGGGGAGAAGGGGGGACTATAGGGGGGTTATGGGGATTGAGGATAGAGGCCGTATCTCCGTTATCCTTTTCTCCGTAATGCCGTAAGGCATCGTAACCCCGTTATCCCTCGTTCCTTCTCTCCGTAATGCCGTAAGGCATCGTATCCCGTTATCCTTCTCCCCGTATGCCGTAAGGCATCGTCTGTTCCCGTCGGACGCTGACCGTGGAATACTGTTGGCGGTGAAGTCTGCGACACCTTGCGGAAGAATCCATTACATCCGCAACGGGCAAAAATAAACGACATATATAATAAAAGTGTCTATTATCTTGGCCGAAAAGGTGGCTCTCAAAAATTTAACAGTAAAAATCCCTTATTTTGGGCCTATTTCGTGTCCTTTATGTAGGGGGTAGGGGGGCAAGCTCTCAAGGTTAAACGGTAATACGGTAATACGTTGTAAATTAAGAATAACGTAGTAAATTATAAATCAAGATTACCATGGTAATATATAAACTAAGGATTACCGTAGTAATATATATACCAATACTCTGTAGTAATATACAAACCAAGATTAACGTAGTACTATATAAACCAAGATTACCGTGGTTATATATAAACCAAGGTTACCGCAGTAATATATAAACCAAGGTTACCATGGTAATTTATTATCCAAGATTACTGTGGTAATATATAAACCAGTTACCATGGTAATTTATAATCCAAGATTACCGTGGTAATCTATAAACCAAGGTTACCATGGTAATTTATAAACTAATATCACCGTATTAATTTATACACTAAGATTACCGAGGTAACGTATGCCCGCCCCTGTCATGACGGATATGGGTTTACGGTATGCGGCCTCATCTACCCCGCTAGACGGATCATGATAGTTAGTTTGGACTAATATGATGGGAATATATGAAGCGGGTTTACTGTCGGGAGTTAGTCTAATCGGGCAGAATGACAAAACAGGCCGTTACGCTCGCCCACCTCACAGAACCGGCAAAATCTCAATTCTGACCGTAGGATTAACACAATGTATTTGGAGGGGTGATACAATGGGCCGCAAGAGAACCCTAAACCTTACCCCGCAACAGCGTAAGGCGGCGGAACTGTTGGCCTTTAACGAGGAAGGCCGCACCAACCGAGACATTGCGAGGGAAGTTGGGATTACGGAACAGACGTTATACCGTTGGAAAGCCCTTCCCGATTTCGCCTATCTCGTTAACGAATACGCGGATCAGATCATGGAAACCTTCCTTGCGGAGGCTTACAAAGACCTCCGTAAGCTCACCAAACGGGCCAAATCAGACAATGCCAAACTGAAAGCCATTGAGCTTATTCTCAAAAACCGGGGCCGTATGAAAGACGTGGCGGACGTTACCGCAAAAGTGGAGGACACCCGTACCACCGAGGATATTCTTTCCGAAGTTGATTCCCTAAAGCAAAGGTTGGGCCTCACGGATACCGATTCCGCAATGTAAATCTTATCGTTGTTCCATAACGAAACACGATAAGTTATGGTATAATATTCCGTAGAAAGGGCGGTTTAGAGGGCTTTATCCCCTCAAAAACTTGTCGTATTACTACGGGAGGTTTTGCCAAATGAATTACGTTGCAATGTTTCTTGACCACCTACGGGCGCAGGGCCGCGACGAAAAGACAATCGTTACTTATGTTAGTGCTTTCAATCGTTTTGAAAAGTGTATATCAACGCGTGAAAATGCGGGGAACTTTGAAGGTACCCCCACCCACGGGGGGTACGGGGGGCCTTACCCTCTACATCTGGCCTCCCAAACGGACGTACAATTTTTTAGAAGCTGGTTGTTAAAGCACTACAAGAACAGTACAACCGTCCTCACCCTCAAACTCATAAACGCCTTTTTCACATGGGCCGTCGAACGGCATTACATCCCCGACAACCCCATTGAATTCATCGACCGTCCGGCGGCCACAAAGTCCCCGACAAAGTGGTTGACAACGGAAGAACAGAATTCCGTAATCCGTGAAGCGCGGCGCATTAAAACCGCCATTGACAAAACCCCCACCGACACCCAACGGGCGGCACAACTCCGGGAGTACGCCATTGTGCTTACCTTCCTCCGGGCGGGTTTGCGGGTTGAGGAACTTTGCGACTTGAAGGTTGCGGATTTGACCATCACCCCGCGAAAGGGTTTCCTGTACGTGAAAGGTAAAGGCGACAAAGACCGGACGATCCCGCTTAGTAAAGAATTGCGGGACACGCTGACAAGGTACCTCGACACCCGGAAGGATAACCCATCGCCCTACGTTTTCCCCTCGCAGCGTTCCGAACATTCCACGGTACGGGCAATCCAGTTTATCATTGAGGGATACGCGGATAGGCTGAAAATGCCTCACCTGTCATGCCATACGTTGCGGCATACGTTCGGGCATGACTTGGCGGTACAACACAACCCCCTTGACGTAATCGCCCGGCTCATGGGACACGTTAAAAAAGACGGCTCCCCAAATATCGCAATGACCGTGAAATATACCTCCCCCGGTTTGGCGGATTTGGAAAGAGCGGTGGAAAGCATCGCATGGAACTAGCCCAATACCCCAAAGCATAGGCATACCGCCTGTGCTTTTTTATGCGTCAATTTACGACCTTGTGACGCTTACAAGGCCCTTACCCATACACCACCCTACCCCGCCCGGTAGACGGCTCCTACCCGAGGGCTTAAAATATAGAGATGGCAACTCTGAGCTTGAACAATCATTTTTGTCATAAAGTGTCCTCATAGGGTATATAGATTTATAGCCGCAAGCCGGACGGTGCAAAAGATATGAACGATATCCGGCCCCTCGATTTCAAAACGTACATTCCGCCATTATCGAATTTGGAGGTACCGAAATGAGCAACAAAGATTGGGTACTTTGCGTCCTAAAAAGCATGTTTGATATGGGGGTTTTTACGGAGGAAGAATATTTGAGGACGCGGGCAGAAATAATCACCAGAAAAATATAAGCAAAAGCACTCGCGGCCATTGAGGTTGGAGCCGATTGATAATTATGATATGGAGGCCACAAAATGACGCGGAAAGACTGGTTGATTTTCTATGCGGGGTACATGCGGGATCAAGGGATTTTCACGGAAGAAGAATATATCCGAACCGTTGCGGAACTAAACTCTCGGAAGTATTAAGAAATTTCATCAGTGGCGGCTCTTGCGTGGGGCCGTCATCGTTGATGTGTTACGCATGTACTCTAGGCGGTCATGAGAGCAATAGTATGCCGGTGGTAGAGGCAAAAAGCCATTACCACCAGCTTTATCTCAAGGATGTCTAGCGCTTATTTAACACTCAAACGTACCTTTTGCATCTCCAGCAGACTGTTCTTGATGCGCTCGAACTGCGTGGAATAGTCAAAGCAATCTGCAACGACGCGCTCGAAAGCAAGGCGGTCTGTGCGGGTATATTCTTCTACCGTGGATAATATTTCTCGAGCGAGGAGCGGTTTGAAGGCTTCGAGGATACGAGTGGTGTTTTCAGGGCTCAAGCGGCGCGGGTCGAGCATTAAAATTTTCTTGGTGTTATCGGCGCGGTTGTCGAGTGCGCCCAGTCCCTTGGGAAAACCTGTGGCTTCGGTATAGAATACGCCTATGACGGAGTTGAGAAGCGCATGGCACAATTCCAAGTCGACGTCTGCAGACTTTGGCTTGAAACCAATTGCTCTTTGGTTGATTTGTGCAGGCTCCTCCAACAAGCCATAGAAAATCCTACGTTCGGGATTCATGCCTGTGAACAGGCGAATACGGTCGCTGCCGGAGAAGCTGCCATCGGCGAGGTTCATCCAGAAAGTATCCTTGTGAGGGACTGATTGGTTGATATGCCCCCGAAAGCGATTTATCCGTTCGAGCGTTCGAAAACATTTTAAAAGGCGAAGTTCTTCTAGCGTCTTGTCGCAGACGAAAGAATAGGTGTCCGGTCTTGTAATTAGGTATTTGGCACTTTTTGCGCTTTTGAAAACGCGCCCGATAAAAGCCGGGTCAACCTCATCGGGTCTATTGAGGTACCAAATTTCATCCTGCCCGGTTTTCATGCCCCTGAACACATCGAACAAGTCGGTGACTGGGCAAAGAATCCCCCGGATATCAGCCAGCCAATTAACGTCGTAGAAGAAACAGTTCAAGACGATGTTCATGTCGAGTAGTTCATTGATTTCCGCAAGAGTATAGGTCTTGAATGATATCAATGCCGGGGCTACAGCATGCTTAAGCCGGATAGAGTTGACTACCTGTTGCACATCATCATCTGTCAAATTCGGCAGAGCTTTGTGAATCAAGCCGAAGTTAACCGTATGTGCGGGAGAGGGTGCTTGCGGCACAGGTTTCTTCTTCAGGAATAGCATCAGTGTAATGACGTCGGCATTGTCAAACCACTTATCTTTGCCGCTGGTGACAATGCTATCGACGCTATAATAATAGTTTAGTGCACGGAAGAAATTCTGCCCCGCCAAGGTGCCGAGCCATGAGTTTGACGTAATGACGGCAACGCTGGCGTTATCGGCAAGGTGACTGTGCAAGTGGAGAAGCAAGGCTTGGTATAGGTCAGCTCTCCCAGATAGGTCAACGCCAATGTCGGCGCGAACTCGCTCCAGTGTTGCATGGATGTGGTCGCTCTCTTCGCGCCCTTCTTGGTCGAAGGCAACAAATGGTAGGTTGGATACAAGACTCCCCCACTTGGGAAGTCGAATCTCCTGCCTTTCTCCATTTCGCGGGTCGGTGATCGACACCACTTTATTTTCATATAAACTGAATGCGTTCTCCCGGAAAAGCAGACAAGGCAGGTTAATGGCGTCTGCCCGCGTCATGGCGATGTTTGATACTTGAAGTGGGAACGAATACTTGTCGGAGGCATAAGTCGTAGCGTAGGCGCGATCAGCACCAATAACGTTCTTAGCGTCAAGTATTTCTTTTACAATGGTACCTGTACCACAACAGGGGTCTATAGCCGGAGCAGTTAGGTCGGTTATTCCAGCATTGACAAGGATTTTCGCGAGCTTCTGCGGCGTAGTGAACAACCCGGCTACGTTGCGTTTGAACTGGTTGACGCTGTTTTCCAGCACAGACTGCAAAGCCGTCTGCGGAATGTTTGCCAAGCCGTTTTCGGAAAGGAAGGCGTTATAATCCGTCAAATCAGTCCACGTTGCGTCAGGAAGGACATCGCCATAAGGAATGGCTTCAAAGATGTTGAAGAAGTCACACTTGGCGGAGGTTTCTTCGAATACTTTCAGCGCATCCACTGGTGTAACATCCTCGTCGATGTGCTCCACAACCGTCGCGGGGTTATGGTTGCGCTTTATCATGTGGGCGAATGTGAACTTGTTTATCCAGTTGAGCAGGACGGTCTGGGCGTAGGCGGTATACTGGTTGTTCTGGTCGAACCTGTATTCCATTTCAACACCGCGCCACCATTGCGATATATGCGCTGCGATGGTTGTGTCCCGAACGCCAGCCGCATGCAAATGTTCTGCCACAAGCCCCTTGTTCCGATTAAGGATTTCGGTGAATATGGTATCTGTAACAATGTCGCCGATCCTCGCTGGGTGCAATTCGCCCGATGTGAAAAAGGCGTTCAGTTCTCCGAGTATTTCTGGAACCAACGCCTCCCAATTCGCCTTATACGCCATAACGTCGTCACGGGTGCGAATATGGCGTGTCCCATCCCACTCTCGCGTTCTCGTCCAAGTATCCCCATCCTTCACATACAGTACGCCGAAGGTGAAGTTCCAGATGAAGCAGCTGTTTACGCGGAGTACATCGGCTTTGCGCTGTGCATCATGGATAAAATCCGCATCTGTTATTGGCACGTCGGGCATCTTGACTTCCCAGCCCTGCAGGATTTGCGTCCGGTCAAGGTCGCCGTATAAAAACACGTCGGGGAACATCCGCTGGCTGCCTGTGTTGAGCGTACTTTCGCCGCCGACGGACTTGATTTGCCAAGTGTTCCGCTTGGCGATTCCATCCATCAGTTTGATAAGCTCAATCGCTTCACTGCGCTCGTTATTGACTAAGCGAGCCATCACGCATCCTCCTCAAAAATCCGTGAATAGTGGGCTGACATACAATGGCGCACGGTCGGCAGCGGTCATGGAATGCCAAGCCTTGCGCAGCCGCCTTTCCGAAACAGCTATATAGTCTATCTCGCCTCGCTTAAAAAGGGCGACGTCCTCGTTTTTTTCGATTCCGATGAAGTTCCTGCCCTCCAATAAGGCCGCCACCAGGAACGAGCCACTACCGCAGGTGTTGTCAAGCACCACTTCGCCTGGGTTGGTGTATGTGCGGATTAGGTACCTCCCAAGCTCAATGGGCTTTTGTGTCGGATGGAGCACCTCGCCCTCGGACTCGGCGGTCTTGACATAAATAATGTCAGTTGGGTATCGCGCACCGTCACTAAAAACATGAACAGGCTCAAAGTCACCGTAACTACCACTCAACTGGTCCTTGCGAACACCCTTGTCATATGCAGTACCACGCGTCATCTGCGGGTTGTATGTTGGCTGTTTTTGGTAAAAAATACAAACGTCCTCATGCTTGCGGAGTGGTTGTTTTTTTGCGTTCAGAAAGTTTGTGGGTTTCGATTTTTCCCATACCCACTTGTATTTAAATAATTTCTCTTGGCTAAGAATTAGCTTAGCCGTAAACACGCCATGGGATGTCAGAGCAATCACACCGTTGGTTTTAATAATCCGCAGGTATTGCTTCCAAAGCAGGTCGAGCGGAATATAACTATCCCAAGCGTTCTGCGTGATACCATATGGTAGATCACAGAGAATCATGTCAATAGATTTATCGGGGATGTCCTTCATTTTTTCGAGGCAATCAGCCTCAAATACACGGTTCAACAAATCCGTAATTTTTGGCACAAGGGAAAGACGAGGCGGCGTAACGGTCAGCTGGGGTTGCGCCGTCGGTATTTTCGCTTCCACGGCCGATGCATTGTCAGCATTGTATTCCATGGATTTAACAGATTCCATATCCAATTGTACCTCCTGAAGGTTGGATTACACCAAAAGGCACCCGTAAAGTCGCTGGGTGCCGCTTGCGTCATGCGCCAGTATAACAAACGCGGTATCTACGTGAACAGATTATATCAAAAAACCCCAGTTAGTTCAAGCTCAATGCAAGCCCTTTTCTGACCTCCCAGATAAGCCATTTGCTAACTGCTCATGGTTGATTGCCGCTGAATAGTTTGTGCACAAAACAGGCCAGCATTTCATAGCGCATAAATGAAAGAGGTTTATGTCCGCTCTCTCACCCGTATACCAAGAGCTTCACGCAATGCAGTTTGAAGCAACAGCGAAAAGTTCACTTCAGCGGCTTCCCCGGCGGCTTTAAGCCATGCAGGCAGAGTTACGGTCATTTTCGTAGACTTCATGGCCGCTTTGTCCCGGTAGGGCGGCAACCATACCGACACGGTAACAAACTGATACCCCAACGGCATAAGGTAGTCCGACGTATCAAGGCCCGTGTAAGCAGGTTCCGGGATTGCCTCGCCTACTTCCTCCATAGCCAACAGATGCCCGGTGAGAGCTTCCTCGGCCATTTCCAGAGCTTCCGCGAAAGTTTCCCCTTGCGTCGCACATCCGGGAATTTGGGGGAAAAGAACGCTAAAACCGCCCTCCGGTTCCGGGATGAATGCGGCCACGTAGGTATACCTGTTTTTCATGTTCGCCCTCCACAATCACTATCTGGTATTTGTACCTTCGCGACGTAGACATTATAGGCGGTGTCTTGGACACGTGTCAAGAGCGATTATCCATACCCCTACGGAGCAATGATTGACCCCTACAATTACTCCTACGCCGCAATAATTGCCCGTTTTAAGGCATCACCACGTAGCACAAAGTCAAGCAATTTAGGGATTCCTAAACACCATGTATACGGAGAAAACCCACCCCGTCATGATCCATTGCGATTTCAAATCCCGGCTTCTCCGCCAAAACCCCCGAAACTCAAGCGTTTCGGGGGTTTTTCATGCCCTTCGGCTCCCGTACAGAGGACAAAACGTTACCGAAAGTTACGGGAAGTTCTGGCCTGCTTACCAATCGTCCACGCATATTCCTCGAGTTTAAGTAGAAGACGCCGAATTCTATCGGTGGGCGCGGTTTATAAAATAGACTTGCAGATGCATATCCCCGTCATCAGGAAGAGGCCCCAGCAAAAGGGCTTGATTTGATTGTCTTTACCCAGCGGCGCTTGCGTTTATTTCAAAAGTAATGTAACATGTTATTATAGCTTTGCGGCTTTATTTTTTTGGAGGGGGGTTTTGCCATGCAATTGTTTGTGCATATCGCAAGCAATACGGAAACCGTCGAGCCCATACTGAACGGGCTATTGGAAAATGGCATAAGCGGGGCCACCACGGTGGACTGCAAGGGGATGCTCCGGGTGCTGAACGAATCAACCAGTGAGCCACCCCCGATTCTGGGATCGCTTCGCCATTTCCTTAATCCGGAGCATGAATCGGGAAAGATGATTCTGATCGTGCTCAAGGATGAGGACGTCCCAATCGTCAAGGAGATCATTCACCGAATATGCGGGAGCCTTAAGCAACCGAACGCCGGAATCCTCTTTACAGTACCTGTTATGAATTGGGAAGGAGTATCTCACAAATAAAATGCACTCTCTTTTGTATCTGTCATTTGCGATGATTGCCGGCCTGCTTGCGACGCGTGCCGCAAAGAAAGTACACCTGCCAAACGTAACCGGCTTTCTGGTTGCCGGTCTTTTGATCGGCCCCTATATCTTCAAGCTGATTCCTTCCGAATCCCTTGAAGGGCTTGGATTTATCTCAACCGTTGCGCTGGGGTTCATCGCCTTTTCGATAGGCGGTGAGTTTAAGCTGTCAAACATCCGCGCGGTGGGGAAAAACGCGGTCATCATCACCTTTGCCCAAGCCCTGGCTACGGTGGCGCTGGTGGATCTGGCGCTTTGGCTTTTTGGTTATGACGTCCCGCTGGCTATCACGTTGGGGGCCATCGCCACGGCGACGGCTCCTGCAGCCACGCTGATGGTTGTGCGTCAGTACAAGGCTAAGGGACCTTTGACAAATATGCTGCTGCCTGTTGTCGCCATGGACGACGCCATAGGCCTTATGGTGTATTCGATATCGCTCACCATGGCCAAGGCACTGTCCTCCGGGCAGGCGATCACCTCGAGAACAATGCTGGTTGAACCGTTGCTGGAAATCGGCCTTTCGCTTATAGTCGGCGTAGCCATAGGGTTTCTTACCTCGCTGGCCATGCGTTTTTTCCGCTCCAAGGGCAACCGGCTGTCCATTTGCATTGCTTCGGTTCTCCTGGGTGTGGCGCTGGCCAAGGCATACCATCTATCCGATCTTTTGCTGTGTATGGCCATTGGTGCTGCCGTGGTCAATCTGCGGGAGGATTCGTCCGAGCTAATGGATCACACGGATGCGTGGACGCCGCCTCTGTTCATGCTGTTTTTTGTCATTTCCGGTGCGGAGCTGAATATTGCGATGCTTCCGTCGGTGGGGGTTCTCGGGACGATTTATATCCTTGTGCGTTCGCTGGGCAAATACACGGGCGCTGCATTGGGGGCTCGCATCGTCAAGGCTCCGCAGACCATTCAGAAATATCTGGGGATTACGCTTCTGCCTCAGGCGGGCGTTGCCATCGGCATGGCGCAAGTGGCATCGACAGCGCTTCCCAAATATGGCGCCACCATTCACGCGGTGGTTCTGTGCGCAACCCTCATTTACGAACTACTCGGCCCTGTCGCAACGAAAATCGCTTTGACAAAAGCGGGCGAAATCGCCGTCAAACCGAAAAAGTCCAAAGCACAGCTGCTCTCCGAATAAGTTAACCGCTGAGCTCGTTTTGGGCGGCGATTCCCAAAGGGCTGGTTTACTTCGCTCTCAGTAAAGAGAAGCCCTCGGTGGTCGTACCCGCTGCCGCCGCTGATCATGGCCCCTCCCAACGCCATGACCAGCGAGACCGGGCCATCGACCTTCCCGGTGGGCTTCTTCTTATCAATCCAGATGTTTCCCGCCGGATCGGTGCGAGCGCGTTGTCGGGATTCCAGCGCAGCGGCCGCCATGCGAGGCGCTTGGAAAGCCCGGCTAAGGCAATAACCGGTGCATCCTCCTCCGCTGGACACCGATGGTTCTTTTTGCTAAAATGGCAGAGGAGATGCGTAAAGGGGCGCGGCTTGGATGGATACCAGTCAGCATCCGGCCGTAAAACGCTTGCGAACCACGGGTGTGCTGCGCGTTCGCGCGGAAATTGGAGGCGGTCATGGCGGATTGCATACGTTGCGGGGCATGCGGGCACGAAAGCTGCGTCGGGAAAGTACCGGTCTTTTCGTCGTTGGGCGGAGAAGACCTGGCGCACGTCGCCTCGCTGATCCGACACCGCGATTACCAGAAGGGCGAGATCCTCATTTCCGAAAGGGATCCGCTGGACGAGCTGGTGATCGTCCATTCGGGAAGCGTCAAGGCCTACAGGCTCACGCCGGAGGGCAAGGAACAGATTCTCTACGTCTTCAAAGAAGGAGACTTTTTCGGCGAGCGCAATCTCTTTGGGGATCATCCGGCCTCCTATACGGTGGAAGCGCTGGAGCCGGTCAAAACCTGTTCCTTTAACCGAGACAGCTTCCGTGCGCTGCTGCTTGCGAACCCCGGCATCGCGATCAAGATCATCGAGGAGCTGGAAAACCGGATCGCCCGGATGGAAAACGCGATCAAGTCGATCGGCGTGCGCAGCGTCGACGGGCGCATCAGCGCGCTGATCATTGATTTTGCGGACAGGTATGGTTCGACCGTGCCGGAAGGCGTCATGATCCATCTGCCGCTCAGCCGGGAGGGCATGGCCAGCCAACTCGGAATCGCGCGCGAGACGGTGAGCCGCAAGCTGGGCCAGCTCGAAAGCGAAGGGATGATCCGTTCGCTCAGCAACAGGCGCATCCTCCTCCTCAACCGCGAGGCGTTGGCCGAAGCCGCGGACATCATCGGCTGATTTTCGATTGTTTGATCTGAATCACAGATTTACCGCCCGAACCCTGCTACAATGGCTTCACAGAGAAGACAGGGAGGGCGGATCAATGAACATTCATCAAAATACCACGGTTGGCGAAGTCGCGGCGGCCATGCCGGGCGTGCTGCCGGTTTTTCAGGAACTGAAGATCGATTTCTGCTGCGGCGGCAAAAAACCGCTCATGGATGCGCTGGACGAGCGCGGGGTTTCTGTCGACGGGTTCCTGGAACTGGTTGAAGCGCAGCAGGCTGCGCGACGGAGCGGCGCGGGTACACAGGATTTCTCGCAGATGAACCCGGCGGCTTTGACCCGCTACATCGAGGACACGCACCACGTTTATCTGCGGCATGCGCTCCCGGAGATCGACGAAATGCTCCTCCTGGTGCTGAAGGCGCACGGCGGGAACCATCCCGAGCTGTTCGAGGTATACAAGCTGTTCGGGCGTCTGAAAGCCGACCTGAGTCAGCATCTCGTGAAGGAGGAGGCGCTCCTGTTCCCCGCGCTTTCGCAAAGCGCCGAAGCTGGGGCGCTGGCGGCGGAGATTGTGAACGAGCATGAAGGCGCGGGCAAACTGCTCGAGGCGATGCGCGGCGCTTCCTTCGATTATGCGGTTCCCGCGGACGCGTGCATGTCCTACCAAACGGTCTACGCGCTACTGCCGGAAATGGAAGCGGATCTGCATCAGCACATTCACCTGGAGAACAATATCCTGATGAAGGGGTTGGCCTAATCGGCGCGGATCATTGATCGCGCATCGCGGCGAGCCCCGAACGATAAAAAGGGAGGCATGCGAAATGAAGGCGTCTATTGACAGAAGCGGGTGCATTGGGTGCGGACTGTGCGCGTCTGTGTGCCCCGAGGTGTTCCGGATGGCGGACGACGGATTGGCCGAGGTTTGCGGGAACCCGGTTCCCACCGGCGCGGAGGAGAGCGCCATCGAGGCGCAGGAGGGCTGCCCGGTCTCTGTGATCATGCTGGAGTAGTCGTACCAAACGAAGCAAGGGCGCGGCGCGCCGCAATGAGGAGAGGTTCAAATGGTCAAAAAACTGACGGAGAAGGTAACCTGGGTCGGCAAGACCGACTGGGAACTGACAAAATTCCACGGCGACGAGTACTCGACGCACAGGGGCTCCTCCTACAACGCCTATCTGATCCGGGATCAAAAGACGGCGCTGATCGATACGGTATGGCAACCGTTTGACAGGGAGTTTGTCTCACGGCTCCGGCGGGAGGTCAACCTTCATGAGATCGACTACATCATCGCCAACCACAGCGAGGTCGACCACAGCGGCGCGCTGGTGGAACTGATGCGGGAAATCCCCAATACGCCGATCTACTGTACGGCCAACGGCGCGCGCATCCTGAAGGGACACTACCATCAGGATTGGAACTACGTGACCGTTAAGACCGGGGACACGCTGGATCTGGGCGGCAGCAAGCTGGTCTTTGTCGAGGCGCCGATGCTGCATTGGCCGGATTCCATGTTCACCTACATGACGGAGGAGAACATCCTGTTCTCCAACGACGCGTTCGGCCAGCACTACGCCACGGAATCGCTGTATGACGACGCCGTGGACCAGGCGGAGCTCTTCCACGAAGCGCTGAAGTACTACGCCAACATCCTGACGCCGTTCAGCCCGCTGGTGACAAAGAAGATCCTGGAGGTGCTGGGGTTCAACCTCCCGCTCTCCATGATCTGCCCGAGCCACGGCGTGATCTGGCGGAACAACCCCTCGCGGATCGTCGAGCAGTATCTTTCCTGGGCCGCGAATTATCAGGAGAACCAGGTGACGCTCGTCTACGACACCATGTGGAACTCCACGCGCGTCATGGCGGAATCCATCGCCGACGGCATCCGAAGGGCCGACCCTTCCGTGACGGTCAAGCTGATGAACGCCGCCAAGGAAGACAAGAACGACATCCTCACCGAGGTGTTCCGCTCCAAGGCGATCCTCATTGGCTCGTCCACCATCAACAACGGCCACCTCTACGCCATCGGCGGGCTGCTGGAGATGATCCGGGGTCTGAAATTCAAAAACAAGGCCGCCGCCGCGTTCGGAAGCTATGGCTGGAGCGGCGAAGCCGTAAAGCAGCTGACCGGAAGCCTGAAGGACGCCGGATTCAGGATCATCGACGACGGCCACCGCGCGCTGTGGGTGCCCGACGAAATGGAGCGCGCCGCGTGCGCGGAATACGGCGCAAGGTTTGCACAGGCCTTGCAGAAACAGGCCGGCGAAGAATAGGTGGTTTAATAAACTGGGGCCGCTCCCGGCATGACGCGCCGGGTGCGGCCGAAGGCTTTTGGCGGCCTATGATTTACAGGGTTTCCCTGTCGCAGCAGAGCGAGGATGCCTGGAGCATCGCGGTCCAGATTCTGGCGTGGGCGTATTCGTCCCCCAGAATCGAGGTCAGAAGATAGCGTATCTCATCGGTCGGGGCGCACATCGCCAGTCCGGCATAGCGCTGGATCGCGCCCAGCTCGCCCTGAATGGCGGTCTGCACATCTTCGACAAAGTTACCAGTTGCCGGCGGGCAATCCGGCGGGCAAGGAATCGCGGGCGGGCAGACGCCCAGCAGCGACGCCTGAATGCGCGCATGGCCGTACTCGTCCCCGACGATGCTCATGATGATCTCTTTCAGGATGGGCGTCGGAGCTTCGTTTGCGATTTGCGCGTAAAAACCGGCGTCGCAGATTTCATCCAGCAGCGATTCCTCAAGCTGTTCCCTGTAGTTTCGGCACTGACAGCATTTTGACATAAGCATTCTCCTTGTTTCTGCTTTTAAGCGCCGGGCGCAGACCGGGTTTCACGGCTCGGTATCCACCCGATTTACTATATGCCACAAGAAATTTTGCGTTCCTTCCCGACAAGCGCGAAACGGCGTGAAACAGCGGCCTCCCGTTGACCGGCGGCGGCCCGCATCAGGAATCGTCCCCGGCGCGTACGCCGGGGACATGGGTGGCCGGTATCAGCAGCAGAAATGAGACCAGCATCTTTCTTCGCAGACCGTGACCCAACAACACCTGCAAGGATCCCAGACGAGGCAGCACCTTTGCCAGTTATGGCATCTGTGGCAGCTTCTGTGGCAGCAGTCGTCCCACCAGTCTGGCCGGCAGCGCGAATGGTTCGAACAACAGGAACGCATAGGTTTCCCCTCCCTTATAGAGGCATCCGATGATGGCTTCATTGACAGAATATGCAGCCGCGCAATTTCGGGTTCTTTCGCGCTTTTTCACCGTTTGGAAATGCCTTCTCTCCCGCCGCCCGGTATGGCTTCGAGGGAATAAAAAACCGCCCCGCGAACGAATGCTGTTCGCGGGGCGTGCAAAGCATCAAAAAACCTGCTGGTTTTTTGATGCGAAGGGAAAACCCCTGCGCGCGCCTGAAATTCTCTGGAATTTCCGTGCGGCGCACTGACCAAAGGTGTGGATAGCGCCACCGGTGTCTGCACTGGTGGCGCTATCCCGTGCCCGGCGTACACGCCGCCGGGCACGATTGAAACCCACGGGGCCTTTGTTGATCGTCTGAACGCCCCGCGGACGAATGCTGTTCGCGGGGCGTGGCCTTTGGCGCAGGCGCCTGAAAGGTTATTCCGCCTTGGCGGAGAGGGTGACTTCGATGTTGCCGCGGGTGGCGCTGGAGTAGGGGCAGACCTCATGCGCCTCGGCCACCAGCCGCTCGGCGGCGTCCTGCTCGACGCCCTTGAACACCACGTGGATGGACGCCTCCAGCTGGAACTTCCCCGCGTCGTTTGTGCCGATGCCCACGGTGACGTGCACCTCCGGCGCAGGCAGGTTCAGCTTGCGTTCGCGGAATACATGCTGCAGCGCGCTGCCAAAGCAGGCCGCATAGCCCGCCGCGAAAAGCTGCTCGGGGTTGAAGCCGAACTCCTTCGCGCCGCCCAGCTCCTTGGGCAGCGCCATCTCAAACCGGACGGGGGTCTTTTCTACGTAGGACTGGCCATCGCGCCCGCCGACGGATACCGCGCTGGTCTTGTACAAAGTCTTCATTATGTATCATCTCCATTTGAATTTGGGGGATCTCGTTAATATATATGTCCCGGGGCCGCGCTTCTGAAACCGGGTGCCCCCCCTTGCCGGAGAAATGAAGCTGTGCTACAATGGGCGCAAATTGAGTTCGGAGGAGCGCCCATGCAGATACGGCCAATGACCAGCCGGGACTACGACCAGGTGTACGCGCTGTGGCTTTCCACCCCCGGCATGGGGCTGAACACCACGGACGATTCCCGCGAGGGCATAGAGAAATATTTGCTGCGAAACCCCGCCACCTGCTTTGTGGCGGAGGAGGGCGCGGAGATCGTGGGCGTGATCCTCGCCGGGCATGACGGGCGGCGCGGGTACATCCATCACACGGCGGTGAAGGCAGCCGAGCGCGAAAAGGGCATCGGCAGCGCGCTGGTGGAAGCGGCGATGGGTGCGCTGAAAGCCGAGGGCATCCAAAAAGTGGCGCTGGTGGTGTTCTGCCGGAACGAAACCGGAAACCGCTTCTGGGCGCGGCGGGGCTTTCATGGGCGGGACGATCTGGTCTACAGAAACCGCGCCATCGGCAGCCTGACGCGCATCGATACCTGACAGGGGGGAGACGCTTGATCCTGGGCTTAAGCCACGTGACGATTCTGGTCGCGGACCTTGCGCGCACGGCGGCGCTTCTGACCGGGGCGCTCGGCGCGCGGGAGGTCTACAGAAGCGGGGAAACGGCGTTTTCGCTGTCCCGCGAGCGGTTTTTCCTCCTCGGGAATCTATGGCTCTGCGCGATGGAAGGGGAACCTCCCCCGGCGCGCAGCTACGCCCACATCGCGCTGGAGGTGCCGGAGGACGCGCTGGACGGCCTTCGCGCGCGGCTGGAGGCAGCGGGCGCGGAGGTGCTCCCCGGCCGGGCGCGCATCCCGGCGGAGGGGCGGTCCGTCTACTTTTACGACTTTGACAACCACCTGTTCGAGCTGCACGCGGGCAGTCTCGAAGCGCGGCTGGCGGGCTACGCCGGCGCGGAGGAAGAAAGGCGGACGCGGCATGGAGCGCCATGAATTCTTTCTGGAGGCCCTGTCGGCGATGACGCGGCTCTACGGTCAGGATGTGCCGATGACCCTCGCCACCGCGCAGGATAACCGGCCCAACGCGCGGGTCGTGGACGTGTGCTTTACCGGCGGCGCGTTCTACGCCACCAGCCATCTGTCCAGCGCCAAGATGCGCGAGATCGCAAATAACCCCCATGTGGCGCTGAACCATCAGCTCTTTGTCGCCCGCGGCACCGCGGAATACGCCGGGCATCCGCTGGACGCGGGCAACGAGGCGCTGCGGGAGGCGCTCGCACAGGCGTTTCACAAGTTCTACGGCCGCCACGTCAACGAGGGCGACCCCGGCACCTGCATCCTAAAAATCACGCCCAGCTGGGCGCTTGTGTTCGCCGACGGCTTCAAGTACGTCGCGGACTTTGAAAAGAAGACCGCCACCCGGCAGCTTTTCACGACCGACATCATCCTGTAGCGCAAAAAATCCGCCTGCGCCGCATCCAACCATAAAACGATACAGCGCAGGCGGATTCATGGGATCGTGTAAAGCGTTACCCACGGGACTCAATGAAATTTACAACGCGCGGGGCAATTTCGTCGATGCTGTCGGTCGCAAGCATATGGTGGCCCCCCGACGCAATTTTGACCAGACTTCTCTCGCCGCGTACGCTGTCATGGATAAAATCGGCGCTTTTGTTTTGAACCGTATCGTCATCCAGCGCCTGAAAAATCAGACACGGGCACTCAATCGATCTGAACAGTGGCTTTGTCACGGAGAGCAAGCGCAGGAATTGCGCTGTCGCGGCCATGGGCATCTTGGCGCCATTGGCCAGATAGCGGCGCGCATGGGTTCTAAAGTCGCTGCGAAGGTTCCGGACGGCTCGCGGAATGTCCCAAACATAAATCGGCGTGTTCATCGTAACCAGTCTGCCAAAGCAGTGCTTTTGATAGAGCTGCACGGCGATCAACCCACCCATGGAGAAACCGATGACGGTAATGTCGTCGCAGCGCTTTGCAAGACCCTCATACGCTTGAATGCCGGATATGACCCATTCCTCGCATCTCGCCCGGCTCAACATTGCGCGCGTATCCTCGTGTCCGGAAAGTTTGGGCATCACCACGTCGTAGCCGCTGTTCATCAGGCGCTCGCCCAGCGGGCTTACCTCGTACCTGCCCCCACCAAAGCCGTGGATCAATAGAACTCCTTTGCCAGACATGGTTTCTCCTCTCAGGTCGGCGCGCTTCACGCACCTACGAAATGTTTAGCCATTGTAGCAAAAAAATGAAACCTACGCAAGAATGGGCGCGCCGCAGCCGCTTTCAGGCATTCCCCTTCTATCTTCCGGCCCGCCCGCATAGCATATCAAAAAGGGGGCGCGGATCATGGCACAGATTCTGTTTGCGATGGAGCGGGCGGCGCTTCAATCGACGCGGACCGAGCCGCGCACGCTGGAGCTCGCCCAGGACGAGGTGGTCGTCCGCGCGCTGAACGGGACGGAAATTCAGATCATTCCCTTCGATCCGGACGCGTTGACCGACCTCAACCGGGATTACTTCATGACCACCCCGGACATCAACTTCGACGGCTACGCGGACCTGCTGCTCATCTACAGCCAGGGGCTCCAGAACATCTACTACGACGGCTGGCTTTGGGACAGCGCCTCCGGCCGGTACGTCTACGTGCCCGAAATGCGGGAATTGTCTTCCCCCCAATTCGACGCGAAGACGCAGCGCGTTTTCACCTACGAGCACGGCAGCGCCACCGACAACGTCTCCGGCGTGTGGGCGTGGCAGGACGGAAATCTGGTCGAGCTTCGTCGGGATGCGGTGACTTACGACGACGAGACGGCGCTCTTCACCATCCGAACCTACGAACGCCAGGACGACGGAAACCTTGCGCTCGTCCGGGAGGAGCAGCGGACGCAGGACCAGATGAAATCCCTCTAACCGCATCGGGCCGCCGCCGCGCGGCAGAGCAAGCGCAAGCCGCCGCGCCGGGCAGAAAAACATCTCGCCGCATTCCTGCGGCGCTTCAGCATGTCAAAAAAGGTAAAACGCCGAAAAAAGGTGCAGTCTGAGAAAGAGAGAAATGCAAGCCGTCCCAACTTAAGGGGGTATCGGGGGACGCAGCCCCCGAATAAAGGCAGCCGAAGGGCGACATGCGCGGCCGAGGCTGCATTCCTTATCGCTTGCAAGTCCGGCCGTGAATCGTAGATTCACAGGACTTGCTTTTCGCTGTCAAAAGACGCAGTATTTTGACAGCCTGACTCGCCGCATTCGGGCGGCGATTTTTCATGGCGTTCGGCTTTACACGGAATCCGGCGGGGCTTATACTTTTCTCAGCGAATAAAAGGGGGATGTACAATGGATTTTTACAAGGCCGTCGAATCAAGAAGAACGGTGCGGGACTTTGAAGACCGCCCCGTCCCGCCGGAGATCATCGAGCGGATCGTCGATGCGGGCCTCAAGGCCCCCACGAACAACCACATGCGCGAATGGGAGTTCATCCTTTTGAACGACATGGACGCCCGCCTTCGCGCCATCTCGATGGTGCGCGCCGACCTGGGCGTGGCGGAATCCACCGCCATCATCGACGCCTGGGGGCTCGCCGATGAGGACCAGCGGGCCATGTACCTGGACGGGATCCCCAAGCAGCACCGGATGCTGCTCACGGCGGGCTGCCTGATCCTGCCGCTGTTCCGGCAGGAGTGGCCGCTTTTGATGCCGGAGACACTCTCGTCCCTCAACGGCTTTGCGTCGATGTGGTGCGCGATCGAAAACATGCTGCTGGCCGCCGCAGCGGAGGGGCTGTATGGCGTCACCCGCATCCCTTTTGAGCCGGAGATCGGCTACCTGAAGGCGGTGCTGGGCGTCCCGAAGGATTACGAAATCGCCTGCTACCTCGCGCTGGGCTACCCCGCGAAGGTACTGCCGCCCATCCGCCAGACGCCGGTGAGCGCCCGCGAAAAGCTGCACTTCAACAAGTGGTAGCGGGCGGAGCCTCCTCCAGCGCATCCTCGATGAAGCGCAGCCGCGCTTCGGTGGGAAACGCGGTTTCGCCCCGCGCCCACATTCGCCTGAGTTCGGCAAGCGTCACCCAGCGGGCGGCCACGGTCTCCCCCGGCTGCATCGAAAGATCCTGAAGGCCCACGTCCCGCCGCAGCAGGTACACGTCCGCGAAGACCTCCGGCACCCGGTACCCGCCGAGGCGGCGAAGCTCCGCATCGCCTGCGACGATGCCCGTCTCCTCCCGAAGCTCCCGAAGCGCGCCATGCAGGCTGTCCTCCCCCGCCAGCACCGCGCCGCCGGTGTTTTCCCATTTTCCGGGGTAATATTTCTTCCCGTCGTCCCGGAGGGTCAGCAGCACCTCTCCCCGGCTGTTCACCGTCCAGATCTCCACGATGAGGTGGTTCGCGCCCGGCGGCAGCGCGTCGCCCCGGCGGGCGGTCATCCCAAGCGCCACCCGGTCGTCGCCGTACAGATCCCAGGTTTCCATGCGTCCCTCCAGCGAATACCCGCTCGGCGGGCATCTATCAATCGGTATAATGAACCGGAGCCCCGCGGCGCGGGGCTCCGGTTTTCAATTGTCTCTAGGCTGCGGGGGTCGTGGTCGGGGTGGCGGCGGATTCGCCCTCGATGCTCAGACCGCCGATGAAGGGATCCAGCATCGCGTACAGTTCGTCCAGGCTGGGCAGCCCGGCGGCATCGTCCGCCTTGGCGGTGCTGCTGACCAGAATCGACATGCCCTGCGGCGCGTCAAAGTAGATGCCCACGGTGCGGGCCGCGCGGGTGACGGTTTCCGGTTCAGCGGTTGCTTCCGCGGCAGGCGTGGCTTCCGGCGCGGGGGTGGCTTCCGCTTCGGCGGCGGCAGCCGCCTCCGGCGCGGGGGTGGCCTCGGGGGTTACGGTGGAAACGTCTTCATAATCGCAGGAGAAGCTCCAGCCGGTACGGCCGCCGAGGGTCTTCTGGGCAACCTCGCCGGGCACCGCGTTCTGCAGGTAGCTGGCGTAATTGGTCAGCACCTTCGAGGCCATCTCCTCCGCGCCGCCCTTGGCGGCCATCATGGTGACATCCTCCGCCGGGCTCTCGGCCTCCGGCTTGAAGACGAAGGTGGGCACGTTTTCATCGCCCGTCAGCGCTTCGCGCTCCATCGCGTAGCCGTCCACCGGCGACGCCGTGCCGAGCTTATAGTACTTGGGGCTCGAGGAAGTGCCGGTGTTGACGACGATCCAATTCTCCTCCGCCTGCACCTTGCCGTCCGAAACCCGGAGAGAGCCGTCAAAGAAGCCGCGCAACAGGAAGTACCCGGCGATGATTACCGCGATCACCGCGACGACAATGCCAATGGTAATCCATTCCTGCTTGGTAAACCCCTGCGGCTTATATTCCTTCTTCGCCTTGACCCGTGCGGGCACCCGCTTTTTCCCTGCCATGCTCCCTGCGCCCCAATCTATCAATATTATGTTGCCGATTGGAAAACAGTTTACCACATTTTTCGTTTAAAAGCAACGCCCGGCTGCGGGGAAACAGCTTCGGCCGCCCGCGCAAATCCACGCATGCGCTCCGTCCGGCGGGCCGCGCCAAAAAGCGAGTGCCTTCGCCCCTGCGCGGTACCCACGGCAACCCCTCGGCATAGTATACCCCGGGCCGCAATGTCGGCACAAACAAAAAGTGAGGTGCAATCCGTGAAAGCGATCATCATCGCCCTGATCGTGGTGGGTATCGTCGGGCTGATCCTCTCCGCGGTACTGCCCGTGGTAGGCATCCCGGGGATCATCGGCTCGGTGGCCGCGCTGCTTGCGGGCATCGGCTTCCTGGTATTCCGCTGCGTCTGCTGCAGAACCTGACATTCCATCGCGGTAAGGCATAGCCTTGCGCGCCGCCGCGCCCCGCGCGGCGGCGCGCGCGACCCCGTTTCGCTTCCGAACCGGAAACCCGCCGCGAACATTATATATATCGAGCCGCGCCGCCCGTATCCCACGAAAGGAGATGCGCCCCATGAAAGGCATAACCATTCTATTGATCGTCGCCGGCATCGTCGGCCTGACCGTTTCCGCAGCGCTCCCGGCGGTCGGCATCGCCGGATTGATCGGCTCGGTCGCGATGCTGATTATAGGCATCGGCTTTTTCCTGCGCTGCTGCGCCTTCTGGCGGAAGTAGCGCCCTGCGGCCAAAAAAGGGACCGGCGCACCGCCCGCTTTGAAGCACGTTTACACATTCAAAGTCGGCCTGCGCCGGTCTTTATCTCATCAGGTCACACCGAGAACTGGCTGAAGTAGAGCCTGGCGTAAAAGCCGTTCTTTTTGATGAGCGCTTCGTGGGTGCCCTTTTCCACCACACGCCCTCTGTCCATCACGAGGATCAGGTCAGCCTCCCGGATGGTCTCCAGCCGGTGCGCCACCACGAAGCTGGTGCGCCCGGCCATCATGCGCTGGAAGGCCCGCTGCACGCGCCGCTCGGTCAGCGCGTCGATGGAGGATGTGGCCTCGTCCAGGATCATGATCGGCGGCGTGATCAGCATCGCCCGGGCGATGGCGAGCAGCTGCTTCTGCCCCTGCGAGATGCCCTCGCCGTCCTCGCGGACGACGGTGTCGTACCCCTCGGGCAGCCGGAGGATGAAGCCCTCCGCGTGGGCGGCCCTTGCGGCGGCGGCGATCTCCTCGTCGGTGGCGTCGGGCCGGCCGTAGGCGATGTTTTCGCGGATGGTGCCCTCCCGAAGCCACGTCTCCTGCAGCACCATGCCGAACTGCCGCCTAAGGCTGTCCCGGGTGTAGGCCGTCTCGCTCTTTCCGTCCACCAGGATGCGCCCGCCGTCCGGCTCGTAGAAGCGCATGAGGAGGTTGATGAGCGTGGTCTTGCCGCTGCCGGTGGGGCCGACGATGGCGATGCGCTCGCCGGGGCTGGCGGAGAGGTTCAGTCCCTCGATCAGCGGCCGGTCCGGCTGGTAGGAGAAGCTGAGGTCTTCAAAGTCCACGCTGCCCGCCGCGCGATCGATTTCGACGGCATCCGGCGCGTCGGGCGTCTCCGGCGGCGCGTCGATCAGCTCGAACACCCGCGCAGCCGACGCCAGCGCGCTTTGCAGCTCGGTGATCACGCCGGAAATCTCGTTGAAGGGCTTGGTGTACTGGTAGGCGTAATTGAGGAAGCTGGTCAGCTGCCCGATGGTGAGCGCGCCGCCCAGCGCCGTGAACGCGCCGAACACCGTGACCGCGAGGTAGACGACGTTGTTGACAAAGCGGGTGGCCGGGTTCGTAATGGAGGAATAGAACAGCGCGCTGACGCCCGCCTTCTGAAGCCGCACGTTGACGCCTTCAAAGCGAGCCGACGCCCGCTCCTGGTAGCGGAAGGCATCCACCAGCTTCTGACCCCCCACCAGCTCGTTGACGAGGCCGGTCATCTCGCCCCGCACCTGGGACTGGCGCTTGAAGTATTCGTAGGTGCGGGTGGCCAGAAACTTCGCCACGAACAGCGAAAGGGGCGTCACCACGATCACGATCAGCGCCATCCAGCCGTTCATCGACAGCATGAAGCCGATGGTGCCCAGGATCGTGAGACCGCTGGCGAAGGACTGCGCGAAGCCCAGGAGCAGCCCGTCGGACACCTGGTCCACGTCGGCGACGAGGCGGCTTAGGATGTCGCCGTGGCGGCGTCCGTCGATGTAGCCGATCGGCGCGCGCCCCAGCGCCTCGAATGCCTGCGCGCGGATCTCCCGCGACACGCTGTAGGCGACGCGGTTGATGACGAGGCTCGCCGCCCACTGGGCCGCGGCGGTGCCGGCCACCGCAAGAAGGATTCCGAGGACCACCGGCGTCAGCTGATCGAACCGGACGGCCCCCGCCCCGGCGATCATGTCCACGCCGCGGCCGATCAGGATCGGCACGTACAGCGTCAGCCCCACGGATACCGCGGAGAGGATCACGACCAGGAAAAGCCGCGCCCAGTGAGGGCGAATGCTCTTGAGCAGCCGCCGGATGGTGGATCCCGTCATCAACTCGCCACCTCCCCCGTGGTCTGGGCGTCGCAGATGGCGCGGTAGACCTCGCTCGTCTCGTACAGCTCTTCGTGAACGCCCTGGGCGGCCAGGCGGCCGTCCGCGAGCACCAGAATCCTGTCTGCGTTTTTGATGGCCGCCACCCGCTGGGTGACGACGAAGGCCGTCATGCCTTTCGTCTCCTCCCGGAGGGCCTTTCGAAGCCGCGCGTCGGTTGCGTAGTCGAGCGCCGATGCGCTGTCGTCCAAGATCAGGATGTCCGGCTCCAGAACCAGCGCGCGGGCGATGGTCAGCCGCTGCCGCTGCCCGCCGGAGAAGTTCACGCCGCCCTGCTCCACCGGGGAATCGAGCCCCTGGGGCAGCGCGCGGACGAAGTCCTCCGCCTGGGCGACCCGGAGTGCCCGCCAGAGCGCCTCGTCCGGCGCATCCTCGCCGCCCCATTTGAGGTTGTCCCGGATGGTGCCGGTGAAGAGGCTCGCCCGCTGCGGCACGAGGCCGACGCGGCGGCGCAGGTCGTCCAGCTTGTAGGCCTTCACGTCCGCGCCGTCTACCTTTACGCGCCCGGCGGTCGCGTCGTAGAGCCGGGGAATCATGTTCGCCAGCGTGGACTTGCCCGCGCCGGTGCCGCCGATGACGCCGATGGTCTCGCCGGGCATCGCCCGGAAGCTGACGCCGACCAGCGCGTTCCGGCCGGGGGTGTAGGCAAAATCAACCCCATCAAATTCCACCCGCGCCTCGCCGGGCACGGGGCGCGCGCCGGGGCCGTCCGGGACGGAGGTTTGAGCGGCGAAGAGCTCCTCGATCCGGGCCGCGGAGGCCAGCGCCCGGGACACGGTCACGATCAGGTTGGCCACCGCCATCAGCGCCAGCAGGATCTGGGACATGTAGTTGACGAGGGCGATGAGCTGCCCCTGTGAGATCGCGCCGCCGTCCGTACGGATGCCGCCGAACCACAAAATCGCGGCGATGCCCAGGTTGACCAGCGCGTAGGTCAGGGGATTGTTGAGGGCGGCGACGCGCCCCACCGCGATCTGGGCGCGCATCATGTTCTCGGCCTCGGCGTCGAAGCGCCGGGCCTCGTCCCGCTGGCGCGAGAACGCGCGGATGACCCGGACGCCGCGAAGGTTCTCCCGGGCGAGCAGCGAAAGCCTGTCCAGCTGCGCCTGGATGCGCCGGTAGCCGGGCAGCGTGCCCGAGATCACGAGGTAGATCGCCAGCGAAATCGCCGCCATCGAAATGACGAAGATGAGGGTTAAGGGGACGTCGATGGTCAGCGCCATCGCCACCGCGCCCAGCGCGATGAACGGCGAGCGCAAAAGGAGCCGGAGCACCAGGTTGACGCCCGCCTGCGCCCGGTCGACGTCGTTTGTCACCCGGGTGATCAGGGTGGAAGCGCCCACCTTGTCCACCTCCGCCGCGGACAGCCGCCCGATGTGCGAAAACAGCGCGGCGCGAAGCTCGGCGCCAAAGCCCATCCCCGCCACCGCCGCAAAGTACTGCGCCGTCAGCGAACAGGCGAGGCCCAATACGCCCATCGCCAGCATCCAGCCGCCGGCGGTCAGGATCACGCCCCTGTCGCCGCCCCGGACGCCCGAATCGATCAGCCACGCCATGATCAGCGGCACCGCCAGCTCGAACGAAGCCTCCAGCATCTTGAACAGCGGGCTGATGATGCTCTGCTTTTTGTAGTTTTTAAGAAACCGTGCAAGCGCGAATCTGCCAGCCATCGAAACCCCCGTAAAAGTGTAATGAAGAAAGAATGTTCGCCGCGCTTTCGCGGCGGCGCGGCGCGTCGCCACAGCATATGCTAACACAGCCGCGTAAACTTTCCCGGTGTTTTGAAGCGGTCGGCACTCACAATTTTTGAGGCCAGCCAATACTCCATTTCCAGCGGCGGTTCGGAGCCAATGCCCGACCCAAGAGAAGGCAACCGGAGGCCGAATATCCCCCAAACACATTTCATCCACCAGCGTACACTGGTGGATGAAATGGTCTTTGATTGAGGCGTTGCCCGGCACACGCGCCCCGATCGTTCTCCTCATCAATGGGGCGTTGCCCTACATACGTTCGCCGGTCGTTCCGCTCTCATCAAATCCGGCGGCGTGTACGCCGGATTTGGCTTTCCCCCAAAGGCCGAGCTTGCCCGTTAGGCGGGGAAAGCGCTCCCGTTCCGGTTTCCGCCCGGAAACGCCGCAGCGTTTCAGGAAACCGACCCGTTCCTAACGCAATGAAAAGATGCGTCAGCAGATTTTCATTGCCCTAGATCATCTTCCTCCACAGCCCGTGCAGGTTGCAGTAGGCGTAGGCGCTGACGGGCTTGCCGTCGGTCAGCGCGAAGGTGGCCTTCGGGGTTTCGCCGGGCTTCAGCACCTTGCGCTGCCCGCCGTTGGTGGTCTCCAGGTAGATCCACTCGATGTAGTGCTCCTCGGTCATCGGGTGTGCCACGGCGCCGATTTCGACGGTGACGGTGCTGCCGTCCACGGTGACCACCGGTACATGCTTCTCCTGGCTGGCGTCAACGCTGCCGGGGATCAGCTCGGTCATGTGCTCGCCGCAGCAGGTGATGGGCGCGCCCGAACAGTTGATCAGTCCGATGAGGTTGCCGCAATGCTTGCAGACAAAGAAACGGGATTCGCACATGGACATACAGATTCCTCCTCTTTTTTGTCCGTTTTGCCCCTTGGTCAGATACCGGCGCGGCCTTCATAGGCCTTATTGAGCTCGGCGAGCCGGGAAAGATCCCCGATGAGGATGAATCCGGCCAGCCGGTCGCCGCGGAAGTAGCGCTTCTCGTAGAAGCCCTTTTCGTCGTCGCGCGTCTCCTCCGCGCGGTATGCGCCGCTCTCCCCGTGCTCGCCGACGGCGTAGAGCGCGGTGTCCAGCGCGTTCAGGGTCAGCGCCCCGGTGATGCCGATGTACTCGGTTTCCTCGCCCGCGGCGTTGGCGCCGGCCACGCGGCCCATATCCACCGCCTGCGCCCAGAGCGCGAAGTTGACGCCGCCGCACACGGCGCAGTCCCCCGCGGCGTAGATGTCCGCAAGGTTCGTGCGCATATGCCTGTCCACCACCACGGCGCGGTTCACCTGGGCTCCGGCGGCGGCGAGGACCTCGGCATTGGGCACGATGCCGGTGGAGACGATCACGAGGTCCGCCGGGAATTCCTCGCCGGACTTCAGAACCACCCGTTCGGCCCTTCCCTCGCCCTCGATGCGGCAGACTGCCGCGCCCGTCCTGAACGCGAGGCCCTTCTTTTCCATGATCATCGAAAGCGTTCTGGCCGCACCCTCGTCCAGCTGGCGCGGCATGATGCGCGGCATGGTTTCGATCACGGTGACCTTGGCGCCGGCTCTGTGAATCTCCCACGCCGCCTCGATGCCCAGCACCCCGCCGCCGATGACCACCGCGCTTTTGACGCCGGGCAGCAGCGATTCGATCTTGAGCGCGTCTTTCCCGGTTCGCAGGGTAATGACGTTGTCTAGCTCCATCCCGGGGATCGGCGGACGGAAGCAGCGCGCGCCGGCCGCGTAGATCAGCTTGTCGTAAGCCACCGCCGCGCCGGTGTCGGTGGTCACCCGCTTGTTCTCCGGGTCCACCGCCGTGGCGGTGATGCCCGTCAGAAGCGTGATATTCTGCTCCTCATACCACGACCGGGGGCTGATGGCGATCCGTTCGCAACGGAAGTCCTCCAGCAGGGTTTTTGTCAGCATGGGCCGATTGTAGGGCAGATCCTCCTCCTGAGCGAGGATGACGATGGCGCAGGTTTTGTTGCGCTCGCGGATGGCCTTCGCCGCGTTGTAGCCCGCCGCGCCACCGCCGATGATGAGGAAGCGCTCGTCCGTGTCCCGGCTGTACGCGGGGGCCTCCTCCGCGCAGGGGACGAAGCTCTCCTTCCCCGCGCCGCACACCGGGCAGATTTCGGTGCCTTCGTCCAGGATCTCGCCGCAGATCAGGCAGCGCACCCGCTTTGCGCCGATCGCCGCCGGTTTCTCAGGCGGCTTCGCGGCGGGCGCTTCGTCCTCCACGGGCACGAACTTGTCCCGCTTCGCGCCGCACACCGGGCACACGTCGAGGGACGCGTCGAAGACGGCGTTGCAGACCGTGCAGCGCACCTTCTTCGCGGGCGCGGCGGGCTTCTCCGCCGCTTCGCCCAAGACCAGCCGCCCGAATTTCTCGCCGAAGGCGCGGGCCTCCTCCAACTGCTTATCGTCGGGCTTGAAGCGCACGCGCAGGCCCTCCACCACGTTCAGCCGGAGCTGCTTCAGCCGCTCTAAGATGTGGGGCACGCCCTCGCCGCTCCAGCCGTAGCTGCCGAACGCGCTGGCGTACTTTCCCTTGACCACCGGCGGCAAAAGCTCGCTGACGATGTTCCAGATGGGCGAAAGCGCCTCGCCCACCATCGTGGGCGTGCCGAGGAGGAGGCCGTCGGCCCAGGGGATCTCCTGAAGCGCCGCATGCGGGCCCTCCGCGACCAGGTCGTGCAGCCGCACGTCGATGTCGCCCGCGCCTTTCAGGCCCTTCTCAATGGCCTCCGCCAGCATTTTCGTGTAGCCGTAGGCGCTGACGTAGGGGATGACGACCGCCTTCTTTTTGAAGGGGCCCTCCGCCTCGCACCACGCGCGGTACCGGTCGATGGTCTCGGCCACATGGCTGTCCAAAACCGGGCCGTGGCCGGTCAGGATCATCCGAATGTCAAGGCCTTTGATGCGCTCGAGGGCGGCGGTCATGTAGGGCTTTTTGAAGGGGCCGATGATGCCGTCAAAGTAGTATTTGAGCGCGTCCAGATAGCCCGCCTCGTCCGTCACGGCGCTTCGGAGAATCGCCGGGTGGCTGTAATGGGCGCCAAAGGCGTCGCAGGTGACGAGGGCTTTGTCCTCCTCGATGTAGCTGAACATGGTGTCCGGCCAGTGGAGGTTGGGCAGCGGCATGAACGTGAGCGTCTTTCCGCCGAGGGAAAGCCTGTCCCCGTCCTTGACCGGAACGCCTTTAAAGTCCCGGTTGACGATATGCTTCAGAAACCCCAGCGCCGTGGCGGTGCCGACGATCTGAATGCACGGGTTCAGGTTCAGAAGGTGCTCAATGGAGCCCGCGTGGTCGGGCTCTGTGTGGCTGACGATGATGTAGTCGATCGCCTTTACGTCCACCAACGCCGAAAGGGACGCCATGTACTCGTCCAGAAACTTGTGCTTGGCGGTCTCGATCAGGGCGGTCTTTTCCGTCCCCTTGAGCACGTAGGCGTTGTAGGTGGTGCCATACCGGGTTTTCATGACGATGTCGAACACGGTAAGGTCCGGGTCGAGTACGCCGCAATAGGTAAGTCCGTCCGCCAGCGAGAGTGTCTTCACCGTAAGGCCCCCTTCAGGACATATTGATTGAACGTACTGTGTCTTTGCATCGATGTTTGGCTTGACATCCGCCCCCCGCCGCTGGTATAACGGTTGCATCGGGGAGGGATTGCCATGCGGTTTCAGCCCATTCGAAGCGCGGAGGATCTCATACGGCGGGTGGATGAACTGGGCTTTCTGCCCTTTTCGCGCTCCGAGGTGGACGGCCTGTCCGTCGAGGAGTTGACGCCGCCGGAATTTTGGTTCGCCCGGGACGTCGAGGGCCCCTGGGAGTGGCGGCAGCAGGCGATTGACCGCTTCGCCTACGGGAAATTCTTCCGCAAAAACGCCGGATTCGTCAGCTTCGAGTGGTTCCCGGCGCTGTGCAATTACCGCCGCGACGGGATGGACTTTGACGCGCGGTACGAGGACGGCCGCCTGCCCCACCTGGCGAAGCGTATCTACGACCGGATCGAGGGCGCGCCCCGCTCCACCCTGGAACTCAAGCCCGCTGCGCCGGAGGGCTTTGACCGGGCGATCACCGCGCTTATGATGTCCACCGACGCGGTGATTGTCGGCTTCGATTTCAAGCTCGATGCCTTCGGCCGCCCCTACGGCTGGGGCATCAGCCGCTACGCCGCCGCGGACAGGGCCTTCGGGCCCATGACCCGCGCCGCGTATTCCGAGGACCCGGCCGAGTCCTACGCGCGCATGGCCAAACACATTCTGTCCCTCTGTCCCGGCGCGAGCCGGCAAAGCGCGGAGCGGCTTTTGCGCCTCTGACAAACCCATTGTCTCTATTATAACAACTCGCGCCCCGGAATGGAAGGGCTTCCCTTTCTGTTCATGGGCGTCCCAAACGGCTATACCCCTTTATCCCGCACGTTAAACATTAGGAAACTGAGTCGGCGGCGTTGACACGCCGGCTGTCCGATGCTATACTCTGGCTGGAGGTTAGCGCGCGCTAACCGCCGCTTTGGCCCAGAAGTTAGTTGCCACTTATTTTTATTAGCATGGACTAATCTACGGAGGCGATCATGATGCCGCTGACGATGGCGAGGGCGGGAGAGACCAACATCATCCGAAAGGTCACCGGCCGGGACGATGTGCGCCGGCACCTGGCGGAGCTTGGCTTTGTGGTGGGCGAACCGGTGACCGTGGTGAGCGAAATCGGCGGGAACATGATCCTCTCCGTCAAAGACAGCCGCATTGCACTCGACCGGGGCATGGCGACCCGGATCATGATTTAATGGATGGGGGCGAAGGGATGAAGACGCTGAGGGATGCGAAGGTTGGCGAAACCGTCCGGGTCTTGAAGCTGACCGGTGAAGGCGCGACCAAGCGCCGGATCATGGACATGGGGCTGACCAAGGGCGCGGAGGTGACCGTGCGCAAGTTGGCGCCGCTGGGCGACCCGATGGAGCTGACCGTGCGCGGCTACGAGCTGAGCGTGCGCAAGGCGGACGCCGCGATGATCCAGGTGGAAGGCTGAAAGGCCGCCCGGAGCGGGTTTTATCCCGCGCGCGGACTTCATCTGCGATTGAGATAGAAACGAGGGGGAAAGCGAAATGCCCGTAAAAATTGCGCTGGCCGGCAACCCGAACTCCGGCAAGACCACCATGTTTAACGACCTGACCGGCAGCAGTCAGTACGTGGGCAACTGGCCGGGGGTCACCGTGGAGAAGAAGGAAGGCAAGCTCAAGGGCAGGCCCGACGTGGTCATTCAGGACCTGCCGGGCGTCTACTCGCTGTCGCCCTACACGCTGGAAGAGGTCGTGACGAGGAACTACCTCGTCCGTGAAAAGCCCGATGCGATCCTCAACATCGTGGACGGCACCAACATCGAGCGCAACCTCTACCTCACCACCCAGCTGACAGAACTGGGCATCCCGGTGGTGGTGGCGCTCAACATGATCGACGTGGTGCGCAAAAACGGCGACCGCATCGACCTTGCAAAGCTCAGCCAGGCGCTCGGCTGCGAGGTGGTCGAGACCTCCGCGCTGAAGGGCGAGGGCTCCCAGGCCGCCGCCGCCCGCGCGGCGGAGATCGCGGCCGAGGGCGTAAAGAACGAGCCGCCCCACGTGTTTAACGGCAGCGTGGAGCACGCCATCGCCCACATCGAGGAGGCCATCGAGGGCAAGGTGGACGGGGCGCGCACCCGCTGGTACGCCATCAAGCTCTTTGAGCGCGACGAAAAGGTCATCGCTCAGCTGAACCTGCCCCAGGCGACCCTGGACCACATCGAGCGAGACATCCGCGCCTGCGAGGCGGAGATGGACGACGACGCAGAGTCCATCATCACCAACCAGCGCTACGCGTTCATCGCGCAGGTGATGCATACGGCGGTCAAAAAGAAGAACCGGGGCGGCCACACCGCCTCCGACAGGATCGACCGGGTGGTGACCAACCGCGTCCTGGCGCTGCCGATCTTCGCGCTCGTCATGTTCCTCGTGTACTTCATCGCCATCACCACCGTCGGCGGCGTCGCCACCGACTGGGCCAACGACGGCGTCTTCGGCGACGGCTGGCATCTCCTCGGGATCGGGGCTTCCCAGTACGAGGAGGCCGTCGGCGCGTATGAAGAGTCGATGGAGGCCGACGAAGCCTACCAGGCCGCCTATGCGCAGTTCGAGGAAGGCGTTCTCGAAGAGGAGCCGGCGTTCACCGGCGCCGAGGAGCCCGACCCCGCCGCCTACGGCGTGTGGGTGCCCGGCGTCCCGGTGGTCGTGGAGGGCTGGCTGGACGCCGCGGGCACCGTGGACTGGCTGAAGAGCCTGGTTCTGGATGGCATCATCGGCGGCGTTGGCGCGGTATTGGGCTTCGTGCCGCAGATGCTGATCCTGTTTCTCATGCTGGCGCTTCTCGAGGACGTGGGCTACATGGCGCGGGTCGCCTTCATCATGGACCGCATATTCCGACGCTTCGGCCTTTCGGGCAAGAGCTTCATCCCGATGCTGATCGGCTCTGGTTGCAGCGTTCCGGGCATCATGGCCTCCCGAACCATTGAAAACGAGCGCGACCGGCGCATGACCATCATGACCACGTCGTTCATCCCCTGCGGCGCGAAGATGCCCATCGTCGGGCTGATCGCCGGCGCGCTGTTCGGCGGCGCGTGGTGGGTCGCGCCCAGCGCCTACTTCATCGGCGTGGCGGCGGTGGTCGTCTCCGGCGTGATCCTGAAGAAGACGAAGGCCTTCGCGGGCGACCCGTCGCCCTTCGTCATGGAGCTTCCGGCCTACCACGTGCCTTCGGCGGTCAACGTCGCCCGCTCCACCTGGGAGCGCGGATGGTCCTTCATCAAGCGCGCGGGCACGGTCATCCTGCTCGCCAGCGTCTTCATCTGGTTCACCTCCGGCTTCGGCTGGACGGACGGCGCCTTCGGCATGACGGAGGACATGGACCACTCGATGCTGGCGGCCGTGGGCGGCTTCATCGCGCCAATCTTCGCGCCGCTGGGCTTTGCCGCCTGGCAGTCCGCCGTGGCAACCATCATGGGCCTTGTGGCGAAGGAAGAGGTCGTCGGCGTGTTCGGCGTGCTCTACGGCGTAGCGGGCGACGCGCTGGGCATGGTCGAAGAAGGCGTTTTCGGCGGTCTGGCCCCGATCGCGGCCCACTTCACCGCGCTTTCGGCCTTCAGCTTCCTCTTGTTCAACCTCCTGTGCGCGCCCTGCTTCGCGGCCATCGGGGCCATCCGCCGCGAGATGAACTCCCGCAAGTGGACGTGGATCGCCATCGGCTACCTGACCGCGTTCGCCTACGCCGTGGCCTTCATCTTCTACCAGATCGGCATCTCGTTCACCGAAGGCTTTACCTTCGGCACGCTCGCGGCGCTTCTCCTGCTGGCCGGTGGGGTCTACCTGATGGTTCGCCCGAACCGCTACGACGACAACCACCTACGCGACATCAAAGGAGTGACGGCTTAATGCTCGGCAACATCATCGTCGCGGCCATCGTACTGGCAATCGTCCTCATGGCCGCGCGGAAAGTTTTTAAAGACCGCAAAAAGGGCGGCTGCGGCTGTGACTGCAGCGGCTGCCCCTCCAGCGGCGCCTGCCACCCCGACAAGCGCTAGAAGTACGACATACGGAGCCCCGGCGCTTTCGAGCCGGGGCTCCGCCCATCAACAAACTCTCCGCAAGGTTTTAATCGTGCCCGGCGGCGTGTACGCCGGGCACGGGATAGCGCCACCAGTACGCAAACCGGTGGCGCTATCCGCACTTTTGGTCAGTACGCCGCCCGGAAATCCCAAAGGATTTCAGGCGCACGCAGCACCTTTTCCTTAGCATCGAAAAAACCGCAGGGTTTTCGATGCCCTAGGCTCGCGCCGCGCCGTTTGCGCCGCCGACGATGGCCAGGTAGGCGCGGGAGGTCATCAGGTACGCCGCCACGTAAACCAGCGCGAAGACCAGGATGGTGACCGCCGTCACCGAGAGGAAAAGGCCCGTATTGATGAGGCCGAATGCCCGGAGGATCTTCGCCACCATCGGAAAGGCGAACGCCATGTGCACCGCCGCCGCCAGAAGGGGCAGCGCGAACACCGTCAGCACCTGGGAGTTGATGGTCTTCTGTATCTCCCTTCGGGTCATGCCCACCTTTTTCAGGATGTCGAAGCGCTGGTTGTCCTCGTAGCCTTCCGTAATCTGCTTGAAGTACATGATGAGCACCGCCGCCAAGACGAACGTGAGCCCGAGGAGAAGCCCCAGGAACAACAGCCCGCCGTAGATGCCGAGAAAGTCGCTCCACGCGCCCGCCGCAGACCGGAGGGCGAACGTCCCCAGCGCGTCCCGAAGGCCCGCTTCCAGCACCGTGCCCAGCGCGATCTGCGCATCCCGGTCCGCCGCCACGTCGAAGCTGTAGCCGTACGTGAAGGTCGAGGCGTTTTTGCCGTAGGCCGCCTTCTGCGCGCTGTAGAGCGCCAGCATGTCCCGCGCGTCGGGCACGAAGACGTAGAGCTGGGGGGTGACGGACACCGGGTTCGCGTCCGCGCCCACAAAGCCGCGAAGCCGTTTACCGACCCGGAAGCGCACGCCGCCGATGTCGACGGTTTCGCCCACGTCCACGCCTTCGGCGTACACGGCGGCCTCGCCCTCCTGAAGGATCAGCGCGACGCCGCTTAGTCGGGTGTAGTCCTCAGCGGGCACGGCGTGCACCCTGATGAAGCGCCCGCCGGACACCGCCAGCGCCGCCGAGTCGTTGCCCAGCTTCAGCGCGCCGCCGTCCTCGTAGGCAGAGAAGGACAGGCTTCTGTAGTCGATCACGTTTTCGGGGGCGAGGCCCACCGCCCCCGCCGCCTTCAGCGCCGCCGCTTTCACCGCCGCCGGGGCCACCGGCCCCTCGGTATCGATGTTGATTTCAAAGTTTCGGGGGAACTGCACGCGCATGGCGTCCTCCATGCCGGCGTAGAGGCAGGTGGTGGAGGAGATCATGACAAGCACCATCGTCGAGAGGATGCAGATGGACGCGAGGCCCGCACCGTGGCGCTTCATCCGGTAGAACATGCCGGACACCGACACGAAGTGGCTGGTTCGGTAGTAGTAGCGCTTGTTCCGCCGAAGGATCTTGAGGAGCGCCACGCTGCCGGAGATGAAGAGCAGGTAGCTGCCGAGGATGACCAGGATCACCGCCACAAAAAACCAGGCGAACGCGGCGACGGGGTTGTCCACGGTCAGCGCAAGGTAGTAGCCCCCGCCGAGGAGCAGCGCCCCCAGCGCGGCCAGCACATAGTTTGCCCGGGGCTCCCGCTCGCCCGCGCTGCCGCTCTTCAGAAGTTCCACCGGGCTCGACGCGCGCACCTGCAGAAGGTTCGCGATCAGGATCAGAAGGAACACCGAGGCGAATAGGATGATTGTCGCGGCGATCGCAAAGGGCGACACGTTGAAACGGAAGGAGGCCGTCTTCGAGACGAGCCGCAGCATCACCATCTGCCCGAGCTTGCTGAAGAGAATCCCCACGCCGAGGCCCGAAGCCACGCCGAAGATGGCGACAAAGGCCGATTCCCACATCAGCACCCGCGCGATGTGGCGCTTGCCCATGCCCAGCGCGCTGTACAGACCCAGCTCCGTCTTGCGCCGCTTCATCACGAAGCCGCTGGAGTAGAACAGGAAGATCGCCGCGAACAGCGCCACCACCCCGGTGCCAAAGCCCAGGATCATCTGGAGCATCGAGCCCCCGGCGATCTTCCCCACCTCCTCGTCGGAGGCCAGGAACATTACGATGTAAAACATCGCCACCATGCCAACGGCGGTCAGCGCGTAGGGAAGGTAGATTTTACGGTTGTTTTTGATGTTCATCCGGGCGAGCCGGAGGTAGAGCGCGGTGGTCATCGCCGGTCACCGCCCGTCGCCATCAGGGTCAGCGCGGAAGCGATCTTCTGGTAGAGCGCGTCGTTGTCCGCCTGCCCGCGATAAATCTGGTGGAACACCTCGCCGTCCTTGATGAAGAGCACGCGGCTGGCGTGGCTGGCCGCCCGGGTCGAGTGGGTGACCATAAGAACCGTCTGCCCGCTCCGGTTGATCTCGCCGAACAGGCGGAGGAGCTCGTCGGCGGACCGGGAGTCCAGCGCGCCGGTGGGCTCGTCCGCCAGCACCAGCATGGGCCTCGTAATCAGCGCCCGGGCGATGGCGGCGCGCTGCTTCTGCCCGCCGGACACCTCGTAGGGGTACTTTTTCAGGATTTCCGTGATGCCCAGTTTTTCGGCTACGGGCATAAGGCGCTCCCGCATCTCGGGGTAGGCCGTGCCCGCCAGCACCAGCGGCAGGTAGATGTTGTCCTCCAGCGAGAAGGTGTCGAGCAGGTTGAAGTCCTGAAACACAAAGCCCAGATTTTCCCGCCGGAAGGCGGCGATGTCCCGGTCCTTTACGCCGGACAGCGCTTTTCCCGAAAGCCGGATCTCGCCGCCGGTGGGGCGGTCGAACGCCGCGAGCAGGTTTAACAGCGTCGTCTTGCCGGAGCCGGACTCGCCCATGATCGCGACGAATTCCCCCGGCTCCACCGCAAAGGACACACTTTTAAGCGCCTCCACCCTCTGCGCGCCGAAGCGCGTGGTGTAGGTCTTCTTCAGGCTTTCAACTTCCAGTATGGCCATCTTTTGATCCTCCGAATTTAGTTTACGGCCATATTGTACAATCCTGAGGCGGGCCGGAGCCATCGATCCGGCTTACATTTCCCCCGGCCAATCTTACATTTTGGAAAGGTTCCCGCCCGAATGGAAAGCCGGGCGGCTATTCCACCGGCAGCGGCCTTGTCTCAAGCGCCAGCCGAACCGCCGTGCCCGCTCCCGGCGCTGAAGCAATGGAGATGCCGTGGCCCAGCTTTTTCGTCACCCGGCGGCACAGGTACAGCCCGATGCCGGTGGCGCGCTTGTCGTACCGGCCGTTGAGGCCTGTGTAGCCCTTTTCAAACACCCGGGGCAAATCCTCCGGCGCGATGCCGATGCCGTCGTCCTCGACGACGAGGGTGCAGGGCGCCTCCAGCCGGATCGTAATCGTGCCGCCGGGCGCGTACTTGACCGCGTTTGACAGCACCTGCTCCACCACGAAGAGCAGCCACTTCTCGTCCGTCAGCGCCCGCGCGCCCACCGGCTCGTACCGAAGCGAGATCTTCCCCCGGATGAAGAGCGCCGCGTACTTCCTGAGCGCCTGCCGGATCACGCCGTCAAGGTCGACTTCCCGGAGCACATAGTCGGTGGACTCGCTGTCCAGCCTCAGGTAGCAAAGCGCCATCTCCACGTACTGCTCGATGCGGAAAAGCTCCGCCGAAAGGGCGCGGGCGTCCAGCGTCCGCTCTTCCAGCAGGAGCCGCTGGGCGGCGATGGGCGTCTTGATCTGGTGGGCCCAGAGGGTGTAGTACTCCGCCATGCCGCCGATCTGCGCGGATGCCTCGCTCAGCCGCCGCGCGGCGTCGTCAAACAGCGCCCGGATGAGCACCTGATACCCCGCCTCAATTTCGTCTTCCGGCGCGGGCAGGCGCTCGAGCGACACGGAAACCTCATTGACCATCTCCCGAAGAAGCGTGCGCTTCTCCCGGTAGCGCCGGAAATCCCTAAGCCAGAAGGCCACCACCGCCACAAGGCTCAGCGCGCCGCCGTAGAGCGTCGCCTGCCACGGAAGGCCGTACAGAAAAAACACCCCGGCGAAGATGCCCGCGCACAGGATGAGAAGCGCCGCGCCCGAAGCGCGGGCTTTGAAGTATGCAAGCATTTTAGCCCTCCCCCGCTACAAAACGATGTAGCCCAGGCCCTTTTTTGTTTCAATGAAGTCGGAAAGCCCCGCGCCCTCCAGCTTGCGCCGGAGCCGCGACACATTGACCGACAGCGTGTTTTCGTCCACAAAGCTGTCGCTCTCCCACAGCCGCTCGATCAGCGCCTCCCGGGAGACGACCTCGCCCCGGCGCTCGATCAATGTCATCAGGATGCGCAGCTCGTTTCGCGTGAGGTCCAGCCGCCGGCCGTCGTAGTGCAGGCTCGCGTCGGAGGCGTTCAAGACGGCCCCCCGGTGCTCGATCAGGTCGCTGTGCCCGGCGAAGTCGTAGGCGCGGCGCATCATCGCCTGCACCTTGGCGGTCAGCACGCTGGGGTCAAAGGGCTTGGCGAGGAAGTCGTCCCCGCCCATCGAAATGGCCATCACGATGTTCATGCTCTCCGACGCGCTGGACAGGAAGATCACCGGCACTTTCGAGACCTTTCGGATCTCGGCGCACCAGTGGTAGCCGCTGAAAAAGGGCAGCGAGATGTCCAGGAGCACCAGCTGCGGGTCATAGCGCGTGAACTCCGAAAGTACGTTTTGAAAGTCCCGGACCGCGCGGGCCTCGTACCCCCAGGACGCGAGGTGCCGCTCCAGCGCGCCCGCGATGGTCAGATCGTCCTCGACGATCAGGATCCGATGCATGTTCTCACCTTCTCCCGACGAGTGTACCACAGAAAACCGAAAAAGTTAAGCGCGGTTGACGCGCGCCGCGCCAGGGCGTATCATGAAAAAAATCGCGAGGGGAGCAAACCAATGATTTTAAAGTGCGCGCGGCGCATCCTGATCCCGGCTCTGGCCATTTTGGCGCTTATCGCCATCGCCTTCGGCGCGTTTCTTCTGTCCAAATCCCGCTCGTTCCAGCTCTTCGGCCGCCTCGTGACCCGCGTGGAGACGGACAAAAAGCTGATCGCGCTGACCATTGACGACGGGCCTTCGGCGCGAACCTCCGGCATCCTTGAAGCCTTCCGCGCGCTGGACATCCCGGCCACGTTCTTTTTGTGCGGCGAGGCCATCGAGGCGCGCCCGGCGGATGCGCGGGCGATCATCGCGGCGGGACACGCGGTGGGCAACCACACCTACAGCCACCGGCGAATGCTGCTGGTATCGCTCGCGGACTGCGCGCGCGAAGTCGGCGAAACCAGCCGCCTGATCCGCGAGGCCGGATATGAAGGAGAGCTCTACTTCCGTCCGCCCTACTTCAAGCGGCTGATCGCGCTGCCCTGGTACCTTGCGCGCGAGGGCATCACCACGGTGCTGGCGGACGTGGAGCCGGAGACGGCGCTGGGCGCGGACGCGGACGCCCATTTGCTGGCGGATTACATGACGGCTCAGGCGCGCCCCGGCTCGATCATCCTGATGCACGCGATGTACAACGAAAGCGCCCTCGAGGCCATTCGCCTCGCGGCGCCGCGACTCATGGCGGAGGGCTATTCCTTTGTGACCGTGGAGCAACTTATTGGGGAGGGCTGACGATGGACGAAGTGGCCGCTAGCCCGCAGCCCGCGCGCCCGGCACCCGGATGCTGGCGACGACGCCCAAGATGACCAGCGCGCCGCCGACCATGTGCCGCCAGGTGAGCGCGTCCCCCAGAAGCAGCACCGAAAACAGCGTGCCGAAGATGGGCACGAGGTTCATCAGGAACGCGGATGTCGAAGGCTTGAGCCTTCGAAGCCCGAAGTTGTACATCAGAAACGCCGCCACCGAGCACGCCGCGCCCAGGTACAGAAGCATCAGAAGCGACGGCATATCCGGCATGCGCCAATCGTCCGCCTCCAAAAGCGCGAAGGGCAGAAAGCCCGCGAAGCCCGCAAGCGTTTGATAGTAGGACAGCGTGACCGCCGGGAACCGCCCGACCACCTTGCGGGTCGAGAAGATGTAGGCAGCCCACACCACGCCGGTGCCCAGGAGGATCAGGTTCCCGAGCAGCGGGTTCTCCGCGCCCTCCGCGCTTTCGGAGCCCACCGACACCAGGTACACCCCCACCACCGCGAGGATTATCCCCAGCACCTGCCGGAGGGTGATGGGCGTCTTATACATCAGGCACTCGCCGACGAGGGTGATCGCCGGGTACGAAGCCACGATCAGCGCGGCGCTGGAGGCCGTGGTCATCGCCAGCCCGACGTTTTCCAGAAGGAAGTACAGCGTGATGCCCATGAAGCCGCTGAAGGCGATGGGCAGGAATTCCCGCCAGGTGGGGCGGGCGCGCTCCTTCATGACGAGCCGCGCGGCCCCGAGAAGGATCAGCGCCACCAGAAACCGCGTAGCCGCCAGCGTGATGGGCCCAAAGCTGCGGTAGGCTACCTTGGTGGCAATAAAAGACGTGCTCCAGATCAGGAGCGCGCCGATGGTCGCGAGGTAATGCCAGCCGCTTTTTTCGTTCATCATTGGCTCCTTTGCGCGGGAATAATGGGGTTCCGCACGGAACCCCATTATTCCTTCTTGGTGGACAAGTGCCGGGCGCGCCCAGGGCAGCACCCTT
>JAEYPB010000083.1 GCA_023411175.1 Bacillota bacterium
TTGCTTCAACGGCGTTTTGATTGACACGCCCATTGAAATCTGATATGATTCAGTTGAAATATTGGTAAAATTTTGAAGTTCTTCGCGTTTGATCATCCTCTGAAACCACGTCCGACCACTGGCAGTCAGGAACGATCCGATCGAACGCGGCTACCACCGTACCCATCGAGCGTATCATTTGGAAGGGGAGGGAATGCGTATGCGAAAGATGCTTGCGGTATTCATGGTTCTGTGCATGATGGTTCTGGTTTCCCCGGCGCCGGCTGCCCTGGCCGACGCTCAAGACTACGTGGGCGGATGGACGTGCGTCGCTGTTGACACAGGGGATGGCGAAAAGCAAACCGAGTATGAGGGCATGGCCGTCGGCGACCTGATGCGGATCGAAATCCGGGACGACGGCACGATGACCGTCGATTCAATGGGCGCGCAGCTTGGCGGTTCCTGGTCGGAAGAGGCGGACGGCCTCAGCGCGGAGATCGATGGGCAGGCCGTGTTTTTTGAGCTTGTGGACGGCCAGCTCGTCAACGATTCGGACGGCGTTTTGATCTATCTGGCAAAGGCCGACACACCCAAGAAGAGCGGCGGCCTTCTGGGCGCGCTCAAGGCCGGAAAGTATACGGGCGAATGGGTTGCCACCGGCGTCGATTTGGGCGATGGCACCGTCCAATCCCAATTGGACGGGCTTGAGCTTTCCGAGCTGATGCGCTTTACGATCAACAAGGACGGAACCCTCACGATGACATCGGACGGCGATACGTCGGAGGGGGCCTGGGCGGAGGCGGAAGGCGGCATTACGATCACGGTGGAAGGCGATACGGCGGACGCCGTGGTTCAGGATGGGAAGCTTCTTATAACGAGCGACGACGTGACCTTTTATCTGGATAGACCGGAGAATGTTGCCCCCCGGACAGATGAGCCCCAACCGACGGATGAGCCGGAACCCGAGCCGGAGCCGTTGGACACCTTTGCCGGTACATGGAACGCCCTTCGGTACGAGACTGGCGGATACTGGTACGATGCAAAGCTGCTCTTCCCGCAGGGCTGTGTGCTGATCCTGGAGGAGGATGGCACCGGATCGGTCAAGGTCACCGCCGACTATGTGGAGAAGCTCACCTGGTCCGAGGCGGACGGAGAGCTGTCCGTCGGGGGCAGCTACGTCTTTGCCGCCCCTGAATGGGACGGTGAAAAGGGCGAGCTCAGCCTCCGTTATGGAACCAGCGACATGCGCGTATTCTTTGTAAAAGGCGATGTGCCGGAAGGCTCGCTGCCGGGTCAGTTCGGACCGATCAAGGCCCAGCCGCAAGAGCCCCAGTCGGAACCCGGCCCGGAGCCCGTGGCAACGGCCGAGCCGGAGCCCGAATCAGAGGACAAGGGTGTCTTTACATCGCCGCTGTTCAGCACGCGCTTTCCGGAGGGGTGGACGCCAAACGAATACAGTGTGTATGCGAGCGATACCTACTGCTACGTGAAATATGACAAACCGGGTGAGGACGGCCATGTGCTGTCCTCGATTTACATCAGCGTTGCCAGCGAAGGCGTGGACGGCCATCGAAGCCGCATCCGTATGCTGAATGAATACGTCGGGGCTGGCGGCGGCGAACCTGCGGAAGCCACTATCGGCGGGATTGCCTTTCGGGGGGCCGAATACGACAAGTGGGGCTGGAGGTATCTGGAGTACGCGGCGCGAGTGCCCGAATCCAAAATCTCGGTCAGCATCGTCGTCGAAAACCCTGATGCCGCCGGTGAGGATCTTGAAGCCGCGCTGAACACGGTGGCCTTCACGCTGCCGGAGCTCGACCCGCCCAACGTCGATCCTCCGATGCCGGAGGATGGTACGCCCTACAAGCCCGAGACAGGCGAAATCAGCGTCGGGGAGTACGCGCTCAAAGCGGAGTGGCTTGTGGCGCCCGAATCGATCGTGCTGGAGAGTATTTTCGGCAATCACATCGCCATCGCGGGTAAGAAGCTGTACGCGCTGACCGGGAAAAGCCTTTACGCATTCTCGGTCAAGAAGAACAAGCTTGCGCGGGACAATGTTTTTGAAAACGGTGCCATCCGGCTCGACGCCGCGCATGAATACCTGAGTGCAGGGAAGGATGGCACGCTGTTCGTATCCCAAGGGGTATTCAACACCCTGGCGTACAAGGAGGGGAAACTCCTGAAGGAAAACGCCGTCTCCGGTGATGTGGTGATGCACCCGGACGGCAAGTGGGGCATCAGCTTCTGGGCCAATTCCGACACCAAGAAGGTAACAGCTTTTAAGGGTACACTGACTGAGGAGCCCTGGGTGCTCACCGGCCTTACGGATCCTGCCCAGCGCAAAGGGCGCTTCAGCATGATCAGCTGTCTGTACATATCGGACAGCCGCGTCTACGTCGCCGGATACGACGTGGAAAATGGCGAAGCACAGCGGATTGCGGTATACGATTTTGAGGGCAATGAGGTCATGGACTTCGGCGGCGTCGATTGGACTGAGGTGGACGCTTTCGGCTCTGTCACAGGAATCGTCGAAACCAAGAACGGCATTCTGGTGATGGATGGGAACAACCGCGCCTTCAAGCTGTTCTCGAAGGATGGTGCGTTCATCGGAGCGGTGGAAGCCGATGAACTACTGGGCACGAGATATCCCTGGCTTTCTTCGATGATCCCGGCAGACGGCGGCGTGTACGTGGCCGCCGCACAGCGCCGCGACGATGATTCCTGCGACGAACTTATCCTGTTCAAGGTTTCCGGGTTCTAACCCCGAAACCATTTAGCACGGCCGCGCTTGACAGGCGCGGCCGTTTGCATTATATATGGATTATTATGCATCGGGAGGAATCCGCATCGAAGGTTTTTTTTTCGACGGCGCGTTCGGCACCTACTTCCGTGCGCTGACCGGCAGCCTCAAACCCTGCGAGATGGCCAACCTCAGCGATCCAGCCCGGGTTCTTCAGATACACCGGTCCTACGTGGAGGCGGGCGCGAACGCGATAAAAACCAACACCTTCGGCGCAAACCCCGCCAGTATGGATTGGGACACCCTTGGCCGGGTGATCGCGGAGGGCGCGCGCCTCGCGCGGGAGGCGGCGGGAGATCGGGCGGTGTTTGCCGACATCGGGCCTATTCCGCCCGCCGACCGGGACGTGCCGGAGGATTATCTGGCGCTGGCGCAGGCCTTCACCCGCGAAGGGCTGACGCACTTTCTGTTTGAAACGATGGACGAGTTCGCGCCGCTGATTCCGGCCGTGCGCTGGATTCGGGAGGCGGTTCCGGGCTCGGTCGTCGCGGTGTCCTTCGCCGCTTCGCAGGATGGCTATACCGGCGCGGGGCTCTTCTACCGGGACATGATCGCCGCCGCGCGCGCGGAAGGGGCGGATCTTGTCGGGCTCAACTGCGTGTCCGGCCCGGCCCATATGCTGGGCCTTCTGCGCAGGCTGGACATCTCTCGCGGGGACGTCCTCGCCATGCCCAACGCGGGCTATCCCGCCCGCGTCAACGGGCGTCTATTGTATGAGGACAACCCCGGCTATTTCGCGGAAAAGCTCATGGATATGAAGCGGCTGGGTGTTCGCGCGCTGGGCGGGTGCTGCGGCACCACGCCGGAGCACATCCGCCGCGCGGCAGCGCGCTGCGCCAGCGCGGAGGCGGCGCCGTATGCCGAGGCGCGGGACTCAGAAGCGCCGGCCGCCGTTCCCGGCGTGAACCCGCTGGCGGAAAAGCTCGCCCGTGGCCCGGTGACACTTGTAGAGATCGATCCGCCGGTCGACGCCGATGCGAGCCACCTTCTGGCGGCGGCGCGGCGGATGCGAAGCGCCGGGGCCGACGCGATCACGCTGGCGGATTCGCCGTTGGCGCGCTCCCGGGCGGACAGCCTGATGACGGCCGCCCTCGCCATGCGGGAGGCGGGCATCGACGCGGTGCCGCACCTGACCTGCCGCGACCGCAACCGCATCGCCATGCGCGGCGCGCTGCTCGCCGCCCACGCGGCGGGGGTGCGCAGCGTGCTGGCCGTGACCGGCGACCCGATCCCCGGCGCGGCCCACGGCCCGG
>JAEYPB010000016.1 GCA_023411175.1 Bacillota bacterium
GCCCAATACAGAGGAACGAAGATCCAGATAATTTCCGAGGACAGCGCACAAAGGTCCCGCCAGCTTTGCTGGCGGGACCTTTGCATCGACGAGGAGCCCCGAATGGCGGTGATCGGATTAAGGCCGATTAACCGTCAACCCCACACCGGCGGCTAGCCCTTGATGCCCGTGAACGTGACGCCCTCAATGAACCGCTTCTGCATAAAGAAGAACAGGATGATGATCGGTGCGGAGGTCATGACCGAGGCGGCCATCATGTGCGGCCAGTCGGTGGCGTGCTGCGACTTGAACTGCTGCAGGCCGATTTGCAGCGTGTACATGCTGCTCTTCTGAAGGTAGATCAGCGGGCCGTTGAAGTCGTTCCAGCTGTTGAGCATCTGGAAGATCACCACGGTCAGGATCGCGGGCGCGCAGAGCGGCAGGAAGATGCGGAAGTAAATCAGCGGTTCCGGGCATCCGTCCACGCGCGCGGCGTCGTCCAGGTCCTTGGGCAGGCCCTTGAAGAACTGGCGGAGCAGGAAGATGAAGAACGGGATGCCGAAGTACTGCGGCAGGATCAGCGGTGCGAACGTGCCCACCAGCTTCATCCGCGAGAAGATCATGTAGATTGGGATCATGATGACCTGGTAGGGGATCATCATCACCGCCAGCGTGATGAAGAACAGCGTGTTTTTGCCGCGCCACTCCATCCGCGCCAACGAGTAGGCCACCAGCGGACAGGTGAGCGCCACGCCCAGCATGTTCAATAGCGTAACGAGCAGCGAGTTCCCCATGTAGGTGAGGAACGGAATCAGCTCGAACACCTTCGGATAATTGTCCCACAGCCAGTTGGCCGGCAGCCAGGTCACCGGGTACTTCATGCACTCCTTTAACGCCTTGAGCGAGGTGGAGAGCATGATGACAAACGGCACCAGGAAGAACACGCACGCCGCCAGCATTAAAACGTGTACCAGCGTCCTCCCGACGATCTTCTGTACCTTGACATGCATCTTTCACACCCCCCTATTCGCCCATGTAGTGCACCCACTTGCCCGAGGTGCGATACACGAAGATCGTCAGCGTCATGATCACGAGGAACATAATCCAGGCCATCGCGTTGGCGATGCCCATCTTGAAATAGGAGAATGCGTTCTTGTACAGGTACATTGAGTAGAACAGCATCGAGTTGGCGGGCGTGCCCTGGCCGTTGGTGATGACGAACGCCAGCGTGAACATCTGCAGCGCCGAGATGATGCCCATGATGATGTTGAAGAAGATCACCGGCGTCAACAGCGGCAGCGTGATGTGCATGGCCTTGTTCCAGCCGCCCGCGCCGTCTATTGTGGCGGCCTCGTAGTAGTCAATGGGGATGTCCTGAAGGCCAGCCAGATAGGTCAGCACCGTGGTCCCGATCGTCCACCAGGAGATCAGCATCAGCGAGGGTTTCGCCCAGAACTCGCTGCCGAACCAGGGCGGCCCCTCGATGCCGGCCAGCCGCCACAGCATGTCGTTCACGATGCCGAACTGGCTGTTGAGCAGCCACTGCCAGATGATGCCAACGGCCACGGCCGGCACCAGCGTGGGGATGAACGCCACCACGCGGTAGACGCCCTGCGCCTTGCTCTTGATGTTCAAAAGCAGCGCCGTCAAAACGCCCACCAACAGGCCCGTGGGCACGGCCAGCACCGTGTAGAGCATGGTGTTTCGGACCGAAACCCAGAACACATCGTCGGCGAACAGCGTCGTATAGTTGTCAAACCCCACGAACGCGGTGGGAAACAACCCCTTGAAATCAAAAAAGCTGTAGAAGATCGAGGAGAACAGCGGATATGCGTAAAACACAGCAAGGCCAATCAGCCAGGGCAGCGCGAACAGCCATCCGTAGAACTCGCGCTGGCGGAAGGCCGATTTGCGCGCCGCGCGCCGTGCGCCCCTGCGCGCTGTCGTTTTTGTCACCATCGGGTTTCCCCCTTATGCCACGTGATGCGCTTGAGGGCTGCCGCGACAGACATGCGTCCGATGTAAGGCGAATCGGCAGTCCTCGGTTTTAAAAACGCCCCGGGGGGGCGCAGACCATCGGTCCCGTGGGTTTCAATCGTTCCCAGCGGCATGTGCGCCGGGAACGGGATGCTGCCATCAGCCAAGATACTGTTGGCAGCATCCGTACAATTTGTCAGTGCGCCTCCGGAAAACCCTGAGGATTTCAGGCCGCTATTGCGCGGCGAGCTTGTCGAGCTCCGCGTTCACCTTTTCGGTGACGCCATCCAGCAGGGCCTGCGGCTCGCCGCGGCCGTACAGCGCGTTGTCGGTGGCGGTCACGAGCTCGTCCCACAAGAGTTGGCCTGCGGGGATCGGCGGGCGCGAGTAGGCGGTCGGGAAGATGTCCAGGAACACCTGGAAGTCGGGATCGCCCTTGGCGAAGGACAGGTTGCTGTTGAGTTCCTTGCAGCTCAGGAAGTGGGTGGTTTCCTCGCCGTAGTTGATCGCGCCCTGGCCTACGGTCATGAACGCGGCGAACTTCGCGGCGGCTTCAGGGTGGGCGCTGCCCTTGGGCACGACGTGCGACCAACCGCCCGCCCAGGAGTTGTTGTTCGTGCCGGTGGGCGTCGGGATCGGCGCCACGCCAAACTTGAGATCCGGGTTCTGATCGCGGTAGCTCGCGATCTCCCACGGGCCGCTGACCACCATCGCCACCATCTCCGCGGCGAAGATGTTCATGTCGGAGCCCTGCGCCGCGTTGTTGAAGTCGGCGACCGATTCAATGTTGAATTCATCCGCAAAGGTCTTTTCCCAGGTCAGCGCCTCGACGATCTTGGGATCGTTCGCGGTGATCCTGCCGTCCGGGCCCTGGAATTGGCCGCCGAACGCCCAGCCCCAGGTATACAGCCAGCCCTGGTTCAGCCACGGCGCGAAGCCGATGACTTCGAAGCGGTTGCCCTGTTTCTTGGTGAGCGCCTTGGCGTAGGTCATCAGGTCGTCGGTCGTCTTGGGCGGCTCGGTGAAGCCGGCCGCTTCGAGCAGGGTCTTGTTGTAGTACAGCGCGCGCACGTCCGTGTCGAAGGGGAACGCGTACAGGCGCCCCTTGTAGCTGGCCTCGTTCCAGGCGAAGTCGTAGAACTTGTCCTTGGTCACGCCATACTTCTCGGCATAGTCCGTCAGGTCTTCGAAAAGCCCGCCGTTGGCCCACTGCGCGACCATGAAGCGGTCGAACAGCACCACGTCCGGCGGCGTGCCGCCGTTGATGGCCACGGTCAACTTGTCGGTGATGCCCTGGCCGGAGCCCGAGCCGCCAATGAACTCGGCGTTCACATGGATGTCGGGGTTGGCGGCGTTGAACTCCTCAACGCTCTTGATCAGGGATTGCTGGTCGAGGCCGCTATGGGGATACCAGTAGGTGATCTCCGTGACGTCGCCGGCCAAGGCGGGGATTGCCAGGCCGAGCACCAGCACCAATGCCAGGAGCAGACTGAGCGTCTTCTTCATGGAACAGGGAACCTCCTTTAACGATATAATCATACTTTTATTATAAATCCCCAAATCCGTCGGTGAAAAGGGGTGGATTATTGGTTTTATTCCGGTATTTTTGTTTGTTTTATGCGCATCGACCGAATGGGGTACGGCCCGTTCGCTTGACAACCGAGCGCGCCGCATGGATAATGATGGCGTACACACCCGTGCAACGCGCGGGCGACGGAGGTGGCCATGCGCAGCATCCGTACGCAGCTCATCGCGGTGTTCCTATTGGTCATTCTTGTTCCCAGCGGCGCGCTCACCTATCTGATGTACACCCGTTCACTCGACTTAATCGACAGCAACCTGGGCGACGCGCAGGTGTCGAAGCTCGGCAAGGCCTCCGTGCTGATCGACCAGAGCCTGTCCGACATGAGCCTGCTGCTCAACCAGCTGGCCGCGAACGAGATGTTCGTCGCCGCGGTGGCGGGCATTAAATCCGGCGGAGACAGCCGGGAGGCGGTGCGCGTCTGCAACATCATGCGCAACGCCCAGTCCTTCTACAACAGCCGCATCGAGACGCTGTACCTTTACCTGTACGAGCCACGCGAGATCATCACCGCCTACGCCAACCAGCGCATCGTGGAGATCAGGGACGAGGAGTACTACGACTGGATTTCAAAATATCGGCTGCGGGAGCGCGGGCTGAACGCCTCGCCGTGGTTTTTGTCGCGCGGCGTACCCTCGCCGTCCGTGAGCGAATCGACCGGGCGCGTCATCGTCAAAAAGCGGCTGATCAGGGGCCAGGACGGCGCACCGCTGGGCGAGCTGGGCATGATCATCTCCGGGCTGACGCTGCGCAGCGCCTACCTCGAATCGATGCGCAGCTTTGAAAGAGAGATCCTGCTGATGCTGGACGAGGATCATAACCCCATCGCCACCATCGGCATGGAGATTGCCAAGTTCCGGGTGCTGAGCGGGCAGGCGTTCCTCTCCCAGCTCGAAACATACGGCGCGCAGGGGCGGTTCCGCAGCAACGCCTTCGGGCAAGACAGCCAGGTGTGCTTCGCGCGCTCGCGCCAGAGCGGGTTCATCTACCTGTCCGTGATCCCGGTCAGCCAATACACCAAGGGCATGGCCGTGGCGGGCCTGCAGGGGCTGATGGTGGCGCTCCTGGCCGCCGTCTGCGCGGTGTTCGTGTCGATCTGGTACTCGATGCGGCTGAGCCGCCCGATCCGCATGCTCAAAGGCGCGATGCAGCGCGCCGGCTCGGGCGACTTGAACGTGCGCGCCGACTACGCCCGGCGCGATGAGTTCTTCGAGATGACCGACGGCTTCAACAACATGATCCAGCGCATCGAGCAGTTGATGCGCAACCTTGAAAACGAGGAGCTGCTGCTCAAGGAGGCGGAACTGCGCAACCTCCTGGCGCAGGTCAACCCGCACTTCCTCTATAACGCACTGGAGACCATCCACTGGATGGCGCGCACCAACCACAACCAGGAGGCGGCCGAGCTGTGCATGTCGCTGGCCAGCTTCTACCGCGCCACGCTCAGCGAAGGACGAAAGACCGTGAGCGTCCGCGAGTCGCTCGACATGATCCGCGAGTACATCGCAATCCTGACGGCGCGCTACGAAGGCCGGTTCAGCGTGCGCTACGACGCGCCCGCGGACCTGGAAGACGAGCAGGTGCTGCACTTGGTGCTGCAGCCGCTGGTGGAGAACGCGATCCAGCACAGCATCGAGCGCGTGGCCTACCACGTGAACCTGTTCATCGGCATCGAAGCCGACGGGGACGACCTCGTCATGACCGTCCACGACGACGGGGCCGGCATGGACGAGGCCACGCTCGAGCGCGTGCGCGCCTCGCTGGATGACGAGCAGGCGCGCCCCGAGGGGTTCGCGCTCAAGAACGTACACAAGCGCATCCGGCTTTTGTACGGCGAGGGCTACGGGCTCTCGATCGAGAGCAGTCCCGGGGGCTACACCACAGTGCGCGCCCGGATGCGCAAGCTGCCGCGGTAACCGCGGAGAAAAACGCTGCCCAAGCCCGCGCGCCGGTTCAACCACCGTCCAGCGAAAGGAGAGCGCTTTGTGTACAGCTTAATGATCGTGGACGACGAGAAGTGGATTCGCCGAGGGTTGGTGGAGGCGATCGACTGGTCTTCGCTCGGGATCGTCGCGGTTCGCGAGGCAGAAAACGGGGAACAGGCGCTTTTGCTGGCGCGGAATGCGCCGCCCGACGTGGTGATCACCGACATCCGAATGAGCGGCATCGGCGGCCTAATGCTGTGCGACGAACTGGGCGCGCGCTACCCGGACACCCGGATGATCCTGATCAGCGGCCACCGCGACTTCTCGTTCGCGCAGCAGGCGATTCGGCTGGGGGTGTCCGACTACCTGCTCAAGCCCATCGACGAGCGGGCGCTGCTCCATTCTGTGAAGCAGTGCCTGTTTCAGATCGAAAGGCAGCGCGCGTTCAGCGCGGGCGCGGAGGCGGCTTCGGCGCCCCCGCAGGGCCCTCGCGACGAGATGCACCCGGCGGTGCGCGAGGTGGTGGCCTACATCAAGAAGAACTACGCCGGCAAGATCACGCTGTCCTCCGTGGCTCGCGTGGTGCATATGAACGGATCGTACCTATCCAAGTTGTTCAGCGATGAGACCGGCCAAACGTTCACCCACTACCTGGCGCGCGTGCGGGTCGAGCGCGCGATGGAGATGCTGGCCGATCTCAGCATGAAGATCTACCAGATCGCCGGCAACGTGGGCTACCCGGATGTGAAATACTTCGTGTCCGTGTTCAAGGAGATCACCGGCCTGACCCCGTCGGAGTGGCGCCAAAGGCGCGAGTCCTAGCCAATCCCCGTTCAATTTGGCGGGCCCCGGTCGCCCGCACACCGGCGCTCCCGTCCGCTCTCCATAGCGCCGCATTTCACGCCGAAGCATTTTCCGAGGGATCGGCTCCCCTCCGGTTCTTGTGGCGACAAAAAGCTGCTTTCGCCTTTCCTCTCTTCATTAAAATACCGTTTATCCGGCCCGTCCGCATCCGCGTATTCCGCGATTTTTGGACAACAACCATCCATACATACGTTGCGGGCACAGGGAAACCGTGCTATACTCCGATCGGCATGTTGCCAATTGGTTTCCAGAATTTTGCGCAAGGCACGGACTGACGCCGACAGGCGGAATCTGCGCTTTGCGCGGCTCAAAACGCCGAAGAGGAGGGGTTGAGCGGATGAGCGTGCTGGATGCGAGGCTGCAGACGGCCTCAAGGTACGCAGGTGGGGAGATGCAGTGGCGGCTTTCCAAGGAGCTGGCATTCGCACGGCGGGTTTCGCATGTGAACGGGGACAGGTACGACGCATTGCTCCTCAGGGCGCTGGACGCGCTGGATGCGGCTGCGGCGCGGGACGGGGCGGTCACCAACTTGACGGTCATGGCCGTCGAGGACATGCTCCAGCCGATGGCTGAGGACTGCAAGAAATACCGGCTGTTGTTCGTGGGTCACGCGCACATCGACATGAACTGGATGTGGCGGTATGACGAAACGGTGTCGATCACGCTGGACACGTTCCGGACGGCGCTGAACCTGATGAAGGAATTCCCCGGGTTCACGTTCGCTCAGTCGCAGGCGTCGACGTACGCGATCGTGGAGGAACACGAGCCGGAGATGCTCCAGGAGATCAGGTCGGCCATTCAACGCGGGCAGTGGGAGGTCTCGGCGTCCACGTGGGTGGAGGCGGACAGGAACCTGCCGAGCGCGGAGTCGGTGGCGCGGCACTTCCTGTACACCAAGCGCTACCTGCCAAAGCTTCTGGGCGTCGATGCGGAGGCGCTGAACCTGGACTTCGAGCCGGACACGTTCGGGCACCATCAAAACGTGCCGGAGCTGTTGGCCGACGCGGGCGTCAAGTACTACTACCACTGCCGGGGCGAGGCGGAGGAGGTTCTGTACCGCTGGCGCGCGCCGTCAGGGCGGGAGATATTGGTGTTCCGCGAACCGTGGTGGTACCTCGGATCGGTGGACGGCGACCACGCGCAGGACGTGCCGCTGTACTGCGAACGGTTCGGGCTGGACACCTGGCTGACGGTGTACGGCGTGGGCGACCACGGCGGCGGGCCGACGCGGCGCGATCTGGAGCGGATTGTGGATATGGGCGCGTGGCCCATCTACCCGCGCGTGGAATTCGGCACATACGCCGAGTTCTTCAAGGCCGCCGAGCGGGCGACGAAGCTTCCGGTGCTCACGGGCGAGCGCAACTTCGTGCTCCACGGCTGCTACACGACCCAGACGCGGATCAAGCAGGGCAACCGCATGGCGGAGCGGATGCTGTTCGACGCGGAGGCGATGGCGGCGCTGGCGAACGCGCACCTAAACCTCCCCTACCGCCGCGCGGCGTTCGAGGATGGCTGGCGCAAGGTGCTGTTCAACCAGTTCCACGACATCATCCCCGGCTCGGGCGTGATCGACACGCGCGAACACGCGATGGGTTTCTACAGTCAGGCGTTCGCGGTGGCCGGGAGCGGGCTTCGGGCGGCGCTGAACGCCTTTGCGGCTGCGATCGATACGAGCGCCTTCCCCACGACGGACGCGTCCGGCACCACCGGCGAGGGTGCGGGGCAGGGCTTCGGCGTGTACGACTTCAGGCTCGGCCAGGTGTCCCGCGGCGGCGGCGCGGGCCGGATCTTCCACGTATTCAACACGCTGCCGTTTCCGAGGAAAGAAGTCGCCGAATTCGTGCTGTGGGACTACCTGGAGCCGCTGGACCGGATCGAGTTCGTGGACGCGAACGGCAAAGTCGCCAGGCACCAGGTGCTGGATAAGCGGTTCCACGAGTACTGGCAGCACGAGTGGGCGTTGGTGTGTGTGGAGGTCGAAGTGCCCGCGATGGGCTACGCCACCTACGCGCTCAGGCTGAAGCCGGAGGCGGAGATGGAAACGAGGTCGCGGCCCGACCCGCGGGTGGACGATCCGTTCGAGATGGTGCTGGAGAACGAATTGATACGGGCGGACTTCCGCACGGACAGCGCGTCGGTGCGGTCGTTGACCGACCTGAAGGCAGGCAAAAAAGCCGGCTTGTTTGACGCGGGATTCCGCGTGATCGACGAGGACAGCTCCCGCGGCATGACCAGCTGGATCGTAGGCAGGCACATCGCCGAGCGCGGCATCGATGCGCCCTCGCGCATCCGTCTGGCGGCGGACGGCCCGCTTTACAGGGCCTACGAGGTGGAGGCGGCGTTCGGCGACGGGTCCAAGCTCACCTACACCGTGTCGCTTCGCGCGGGCGAGCGGCGCATCGAGTACGACGTGAAGTGCGACTGGCAGGAGCGCAGCCGTCCGGGTGAGACGATCCCGCAGCTGGGTTACTGCGCGTTCAGCCCGGACGAGGCGGAAAGCTGCCTGTGCGACATCCCCGGCGGGCTGATCGAGCGGGCCGTCCGCGACCAGGACGTGCCGACCCAGGGCATGATCCGCATGGGCGGCATCGCGCTTCTGTGCGACAGCAAGTACGGCTTCCGCTGCGACGGCTCGAACCTGAGCGCGACGCTGATCCGCTCCTCCTTCGATCCTGACCCGTACCCGGAACTGGGCGAGCACCGCTTCAAGCTGGCGTTGGGACTGAGCGATGAGGAAGGTGCCGCGCTGATCGCGGACGCGGCGCGGTGGAACCACCCGCTGCACGTGGTGTCCGGGTCGAGGCACGGGGGCGCGCTGCCGCCGAGCCTCGGGATGATGAAGCTGTCGGGCGGCGCGATGATCAGCGGCGTCAAGCTGTGCGAGGACGAGGACGCGCTCTTGGTGCGGCTGATGGACGTGGATGGCTACGGCGTGGCGGAACTGGCGTTTGACCGGGCGGTGGCGAAGGCGTCCATGGTGGATTCGCTGGAGCGGGAGACGGGCATCGAAGCGTCAATCGACGACAACGTCGTGAAACTGGATCTGGGCGAACGCCGCGTGGGGGCGGTGAAGGTGGCGTTCAAATAGAGCGTCCGCCATCCCGAACGGCGGCGGCTCTTCATATTTTTTCTTCAAGGAGGTTTTCTTACCATGCAGCTACACCAACTGGACGCGCGCATTCAGCGGATGCTGGACGAACTGAAGCCAATGGCGCTGCGCGCGCGGACGAGCGTCGAGGGGATCGAAATCGCGCCGCGCGGCACCGACGCCTTCGAGCCGTTCCAAAACGGCGGCACCTGGGCCGTCGACGGCGAGTGGTGGGATTTCCGGTTCAGCGTCACGGTGCCGGAGGGCTACAGGGGCCGCGTAGTGCTGAACATCCGCACGGGCCGCGAGGCGGAGTGGGAGGCCATCAACCCGCAGTTCGTGGCGTGGGTCGACGGCCGCATCGAGCAGGCCTTCGACACCAAGCACACCTCCATGCTGCTGCAGCGCTCGGCCGAGCCGTTTAAGAAGTTCGACATCCTGCTCAACGCGTATGCCGTGATCCGGCCGGACGAGCCGGTCGCGCCGCCGGTACTGCACCTGTCGCTGGACGACGTGGACGAGAACCTGGTCCAGCTCATCTACGACATCGAGGTGCCCTACCAGGCCGCGGTGCTGCTGCCTGAGGGCGACCGCGAACGCGAGACGACCCTCGAGATGCTGGCCCGCGCCATCGACATCCTGGACATCCGCAAGCCGCACTCGGATCTCTACGACCGCTCCGTGGCCGAGGCGCGCAGGTACCTGAAGGAGGCCTACTACGACGCGCGCAGGGGCCTCGCGCCCATCGCCTACGCCGATGCCGTCGGGCACACCCACATCGACGTGGCGTGGCTTTGGGACCTGGAGCAGACCCGGCACAAGGCGGTGCGCAGCTTCTCCACGGTGCTCAAGCTGATGGAGCAGTACCCCGAGTACAAGTTCATGTCCAGCCAGGCGCAGCTGTATTCTACCGTCAAAGAGGACGCGCCGGAGGTGTACGCGCGCATCCAGGCGGCCGTCAAGGCCGGTCGCTGGGAGGTCGAGGGCGGCATGTGGGTCGAGGCGGACTGCAACCTGGCGAGCGGCGAATCGCTGGTCCGTCAGTTCCTGATCGGCCAGCAGTTCTTCGGGCGCGAGTTCGGCGTTCACTGCCGAATCCTGTGGCTGCCGGATGTGTTTGGCTACTCGGCCGCGCTGCCGCAGATCCTGAAGAAGTCCGGCATCGATTACTTCATGACGACCAAGCTGAGCTGGTCCGAGTACAACCTCTCGCCGTACGACACGTTCCGGTGGAAGGGGATCGACGGTTCCGAGGTGCTGACCCACTTCTCGCCGTCCCGCGACCTGGTCGGCGACAGCCACTCGGCGCTTCAGCACTTCACCACCTACAACGCGATGCTGAACCCCAGCATGATGCAGGGCGGCTGGCGCCGGTTCCAGCAGAAGGGGCTGGAAAACGAGTTTCTGGTCAGTTACGGCTACGGCGACGGCGGCGGCGGCCCGACGGACTGGATGCTGGAGAACGGGCGCCGCATGGCCACGCCGCTGCCGGGCACGCCGGTGGTCAGGCAGATGCACGCGCTGCCGTTCTTTGAGGCGCTCGAGGAGCGCGTGAAGGACGACCCGCGCCTTCCGAAGTGGTCGGGCGAGCTGTACCTGGAATACCACCGCGGCACATACACCGCCATGGGCAAGAACAAGCGGAACAACCGAAAGATTGAGCTCCTGCTGCGTGACTGCGAGCTCCTGCTGGTGCAGGCGAACCGGTACGCCGGCATGGCATACCCTGTGGATGCGCTGGACGCGATCTGGCAGGACGTGCTGACCCTTCAGTTCCACGACATCCTGCCCGGCTCGTCCATCAAGAAGGTGTACGACGACTCGGACGCGATCTACGCCCGGCTGTTTGAGGCGGTCGGCGCACTGAAGCAACAGGCGCTGGACGCGATCGGCGCCGCGCTCGAGGGCGACGTATTGGCGATGAACACGCTGACATTCGAGCGCGACGACGTGGTCTGGTTCGACGCGCCGGAGTGGGTCAGAAGCTTGCGCGGCGCGGACGGCGCGCTGTACCCGGTGCAATTCGCCCTCGGAAAGGCCTGCGCGTTCGTCAAGGGCCTCGCGCCGATGGCCCAAACACCGTTCTTCTTCTCAGGCGAGGCGGTCGAGGCCGAGGACGTGTCCGTCAGCGATCGGGGCTTCGAGACGCCTTTCTTCTCCGGCGCGTTCGACGGGGCCATGCGCATTCAAAGCCTCATCGAGAAATCGACCGGCCGCGAGGTGGCGAAGGCCCCGCTGAACAGGCTCGTCGTATATGAAAACAAGCCCCACAACTACGACGCGTGGGACGTAAACATCTACTACGCCCGAAAGCACTGGGACGTGGACGACGTATTGAGCGCGGAAGTCGTCGCCAAGGGACCGGTGGTCGGCGTCGTGCGCGTTAAGTACGCGTACCTGGACAGCACAATCGAACAGGACATCATGCTGTATGCGGGGCTGAACCGCATCGACTTCAAGACCACGGCGGATTTCCGGGAGAAGCAGTACCTCCTGAAGGCGCACTTCCCGGTGGACCTGATGTACAACGAGGCGACGTTCGACATCCAGTACGGAAACCTCAAGCGCGGCACGACAAAGAATACGTCCTGGGACGTGGCCCGGTTCGAGGTGTGCGCGCACAAGTGGGTGGACGTCTCGGAGGACGGGTTCGGGTTCTCGCTGATGAACGACTGCAAGTACGGCCACAGCGTGGACGAGGACAGCGTGGCGCTGACCCTGCTCAAGACCAGCACGTCGCCCAACGAGGCCGCCGACCAGGAGGTGCACCGCCTGACCTACGCCATCATGCCCCACGCGGACGGCTGGCGCGAGGCGGGCACGCCGGACGCGGCCTACATGCTGAACGTGCCGGTCACCACGTCCGCGGGCGCGGGCGACGGTCCAGCCCGGGGCGCGTTCCTGTCCGTCAGCGACCGCGACATAGTGATCGAGTCGGTCAAGGGCGCGCAGGACGGGGAGGGCTACATCGTCCGGCTGTACGAGAACCACGGGCGCAGGCTGCTCGGCGCGAAGCTTACGCTGGGCGCGGCGTTCCGCTCCGTCGAGGAGTGCGACCTGCTGGAGCGCAAGGTGGCCGACGTGAACCCGGACGGGAACGCCGTGACGTTCGAGCTGAAGCCGTACGAGATCAAGAGCTTCCGGGTGCGGTGCGTGTAAGCGGCGAGCGCAAGCTGCCGGGCCTCGACGAAACCGCCGAGCCGACACGACCGGGTCATCTACGCAAGGTATTGCTGCTTTTGCGCCCGCCCCCGGGAAATGAACCCAGTGGTCGTTTTGGTGGCACAAAACCGCGCACCAATGTCGGATAGGACAAGCAATCGCTCAATGCTTTATCGCATTGAGCGATTGTTTTTGCGCATCGCGCTCGGTTCGGCATCTACAGCTATACCGCAATGCACCACGTTTGTCTCGCGCATCCGTACCGTCATATTGCAAAGGCAACGGCTGTCAGTCACCTGTTGCCCGCAGATGCCAAAGCCGATACCATTTTCTGCCTTAGGGGCAAATGCCAATGAAGCGATGGAACCCCGGAAAAGACGTGTCAGGCTGCATTCCAACGGATGTAAATCGCATGTCCGTTTGCCGAGCGCGCACGGCATTTCTGCATGACAAGGAGCAAAATCATGCAGCAACGGGTTCTTGCGTTCCAACTCCAGCACCGCAACAACTGCGCCTCCCCCTCTGATTCCACCCCTTTAATTTCAACAACCTCGGAAATGACCACCTTTTCTCTGGTTTTGTTGTCTTGCGCGAAGCCCTTCGGGTTCGCTACAATGAACATAATGAAAAAAACGTAAACAAAAACAAGACCGACCGTCATTTCGTGTATCCCACATTGTGAGTTCTTGTAAAATACGCCAAATTTACCAAAATGTTAATTCCGGCTGAGTTGAAATCGCCTGGCTTGACCAGCGAAATATATGTCTCAGGAGGAATCGTGGATGAAAAAGACCTGTCTGTTGCTCGTTCTCGCCCTGCTCGCCACCCTGCTAGGCTCCGTACCGGCCGCGTTGGCGGAGAAGGAACCCGTCACAATCACATTCATGGGCTGGGAAGCCAGCCCCCTTGAGACCGAATCGGTACTCAACGGCATTAAGCTCTTTGAGAGCAAGAACCCCGACATCAAGGTGGAATACACCCCCATCAACGGCACTTATGCCGAGAAGCTGCTCACCATGATCGCCGGCGACGCCGCGCCCGACACCTTCTTCATGGGCATGGGCGAATACCGCAACTTCCAGGAGAAGGGCGTACTGCTCGACCTGACCGATTATTTCAACGCCGAGTACAAGCTGGACGACTTCATTCCCTCCTCGCAGAAGCTGATGTCCATTGACGACCACATCTACGGCGTGAGCTCCTGCACCGTCAGCCCGGCCATCTACTACAACAAGGACATCTTTGACGCCGCCGGCGTCGCCTACCCGCCCGCCGATCCGGCCGAAGCCTGGACTTGGGACGAGTTCGTCGAGGTCGCGAAGAAGCTGACCAAGACCAACGCGGACGGCACCGTGGACACCTTCGGCGTGTACGGCGCCGAGAACTCCGACCCGCGCATGGCGCTGTACTACGCGGCGGGCGGCACCTACTACAACGAAGACATCACCGAAGCGGCGGTTGACAACGACACCTTCCGCACCGTGATGGGCAACATCCTCAAGCTGCGCAACGAGTACAAGGTTGCCCCGCAGGCCTCCCTTTTGATGGAACAGGGCAGCTCGGGCATGAGCGGCGCGCAGATGCTGCAGACCGGCAAGATCGCGATGCTGCTGGATGGCTCCTGGGCCATGCAGGAACTGGCCAGCATGGGCTTCCGCGTTGGCGTCGGCTGCCTGCCCAAGATGGGTGACAGCGCCGTCGCCACCACCATCGGCCAGGCGCACGTGCACTCCGCCTGGACCAAGACCAAGCACCCCGAGGAGGCCTGGCGCTTCCTGTCCTTCCTGTCCAGCGCCGAATACCAGACCGACCTCGTGCGCTCCGGCCTCTGGATGCCGAACCGCACCGCGATGTATGACCCCGAGAACATCGATTCGTGGTATAATAAGGATGTCTACGGCGAAGGTTACGAAAAGATGGTGCCCTTCTTCCGCGACGCGGCGCCCTACCAGACCGGCCTGTGCAACAAGGTCAAGGCCAACCAGGCCATCAACGATGAGCTGAACCTCTATTTCTCGGCCGAAGGCCAGGATATTGAGCTGACCATTCAGAACATCACGGACAACGTTGCCGCGGAGCTCAGAAGGCGCTAACCCATAAACCACGCGGGCGTGAGGGCGGGGTCTGCCCCGCCCTCACGCAGTTTTGCGATGCGGAGCGTCTACATGCGTTATTTGGATCTGGAAATCTTCTCCCCACTCAAGCACCTGTCCAGCGGGCAGTTCGTCTCCGACCAGCCCTGGACCCATACCCGGCGGCACCTGAGCAGCCACGTGCTGCTCATCGGCCTGGAGGGTACGCTCCACATGGCACAGGGGGGCGCGGAGTACCAGATGGGTCCCGGCCAGGCGATGATGCTGTTTGCCGGAGAAGAGCACGGAGGCTGCCGCGTCTGCGAGCCCGGCCTGTCCTATTACTGGTGCCATTTCCAGCCCCGCGGCGGGAAGAGCGCGATTCTCGGGGAGGAAGAGGCGCTGCGCCGCATTGAGCGCATCCAGAGCCGAATCTACCGTTTCAGCCACTCCGACAGGCTTCTGTGCCCCGAGTTCTTCCAGTGCGAGAACGTCAGCCGCCTGATCATCCAGATGAAGCAGCTTCTGCACATCGCAAACTCCGACGCCTATACCCGTTACGCCGCCGACTACTGCCTGACCAGCGTCATGATCGAGCTGGCACGCCAGGCAATCGACGCGCGGCAGCACACAGACGCCCCGGAAGCGCAGCCTGAGCGGGGCCAGATGAAGCGGTTTGTGGAAGTGCTGGAGTGGATTCGCCTCCACAAGCAGGAGGCGCTGAGCGTCTCCGGCATCGCCGATCGGTTCGGCTACAACGCCGATTACCTGTCCTCCCTCTTCAAGCAGCACACCGGGTTATCCCTCATCAAGTACATTCACGAGATCAAAATCGTACAGGCGCGGGAAATGTTGCTGAACACCGACATGAGCATCCGCCAGATCGCCTACCAGCTGGGCCTTCAGGACGAGAAGTACTTCATCAAGCTCTTCAAGAGCTATGAGGGCATGACCCCGGGCAGCTATCGCGCCGCATACTTCCGCACGCACACCAACAAGCAATAAGAAACGAGGTGCAGTGACAATATGGTCGCACGCCAGACTGCGAAGCCTCACCGCCGCCTGGGTGATCGGGACGGCTTCTGGGCCTTTGTGATGCTGTCGCCCAACCTGCTCGGCTTTCTCATGTTCACCCTGTTCCCGGTGGTCGCCTCCCTGCTTTTGAGCTTTACCAGCTACGACATCCTCACGCCGCCTGAGTGGGTCGGGCTGTACAATTACGAGGAAATGTTCGTCTACGACAAGATCGTAGGCCAGGTGGTCAGAAACACGCTCGTCTACACCGCCAGCGTCGTTCCCATCGGCATTTTCCTGTCGCTGATGTTGGCGCTGGCGCTGGATCAGAAGATCAAATTTGTCCGGATTTTCCGCTCCGCGTTCTTCATGCCGGTCATCACCTCGGCGGTGGCGGTCTCCCTCGTCTGGCAGTGGCTTTATAACCCGGACTTCGGCCTTCTGAACTCCTTTTTGAAGATGGTCGGCGTGACGGAGCCGCCCGCCTGGCTCAACTCTCAGGTATACGCGCTGCCGGCCGTCATCGTAACCTCCATCTGGAAAAACCTGGGCTACAACATGCTCCTGTTCCTGGCGGGGCTTCAGAACATCTCCACCACCTACTACGAGGCGGCGGAGCTGGACGGCGCAAACGGGGTTCAGCGGTTCATGCACATCACCTGGCCGCTTCTCTCCCCCACCACGTTCTTCGTGTTTGTGATGTCCGTCATCAGCTCGTTCCAGGTTTTTGACCTCGTTCAGCTGATGACCCGCGGCGGCCCGGGCCGCGCCACCTCCACGCTGGTCCACTACATCTACCAGAACGGCTTCAGGTTCTTCTACGTGGGCTATGCCTCGGCGCTGGCGTACCTCCTGTTCGCGATGGTGCTGGTGATCACGCTCATCAACATGACACTTCAGAAGAAGGTCGTATACTGACGAAAGGAGGATGCCTCATGGAAACCAGTCTCAGAAAACCCGGTTTCAGCCTCGGCAGGTTCGTAGCCTACCTGTTTCTGACCATCGGCGCGCTGACCATGATCGTCCCCTTTGTGTGGATGGTCACCACGTCCCTCAAGCCCAACAACGAGGTGTTCACCTTCCCGCCTTCGCTGTTCGGCTCCCGGCTGGAATTCGCAAACTACATAGAGCTTTTCGGCCGCTTCCCATTCCTTTTGTACCTGGGCAATTCGTTCAAAGTCACGCTTTCGGTGGTGGTGCTTCAGCTGTTCACCAGCTGCATGGCCGGCTACGTGTTTGCCCGGATCAAGTTCCGCGGCGTGGACAAGCTGTTCCTTCTGTACCTGGCCACGATGATGGTGCCCTTTCAGGTCACGGTCATCCCGAACTTCGTGATGATGAAAAACTACGGACTGGTGGATACGCACTGGTCGCTGATCCTGCCGGCGGTGGTATCGGCCTATGGCACGTTCCTTCTGCGCCAGTTCTTCGTGACGGTGCCGCAGGCGCTGGAGGACAGCGCCAAGATTGACGGCTGCAACCACTTCCAGATCTTCGCCCGGATCATGCTGCCCATGGCGAAGCCCACCATCACGACCCTTTTGATCTTCATCTTCATGGGCGTGTGGAACGACTACTTCAACCCGTTCATCTACATCAACACCGATTCGCTCAAAACGCTGCCGCTGGGCATCGCGACCATGCAGGGCATGTACATGACCGACTGGGCGGTTCTGATGGCCGGCGCGTTCCTCAGCATGATCCCGGTTCTGATCGCATTCCTCATCGGGCAAGACCAGTTCGTCAAAGGCGTCATGCTCTCGGGCATGAAGGACTGATCTTGCCAAAGCCCTCGCAAAACTGATTGGGGAGGACATGCTCTCATGCGCACCTATACTCCGGCCGAACCCGGCTCCGTCAAGCTGGCGAACGGCGATCTGTATCACCGCTACGTGCTCAACACCCGGTACATGATGTCTCTGGAGAGCGACAAGCTGCTGCTCAACTTCTACAATGAAGCGGGCTTGATCGCGGACACGCTGCCGGGTTACACGCTGCCCGAAGGCGTCCACACCGGCTGGGAATCCCCCACCTGCCAGCTACGCGGCCATTTCCTGGGCCATTACCTGTCCGCATGCGCCTTCGCGTGGGCCTACATGGGCAACCATGAGCTCAAGGGCCGGGGCGACCACATCGTCCGGGAGCTGAAGCGCTGCCAGGACGAGCAGGGCGACGGCTGGGTGTTCTCCATCCCCCGGCAGTACATGGAGTGGATCGTCCGGGGCAAGCGCGTCTGGGCGCCCCAGTACACCATCCACAAGACGCTGATGGGCCTGATGGACATGCACCGCTTCGCCGGAAGCGATCTGGCCCTCACCGTCGCGCGGGACGCGGCCGACTGGTTCTACGCCTTCAGCGAGCGGTTTACCGAAGAGAAGTTTGACGAGATTCTGGACATCGAAACCGGCGGCATGATGGAGTTCTTCTCGGACCTTTATTCGGTCACCGGCGACGAAAAGCACCGCGCGCTGATGGATCGCTACTACCGCCGCAAGCTCTTTGAGCCCATGCTGCGCGGAAAAGACGTGCTTTCCAACATGCACGCCAACACCACCATCCCCGAGGCGCTGGGCTGCGCCCGCGCCTATGAGGTGACCGGCGAGCTCAAGTACCTCGAAGTCGTCCGCGCCTACTGGGAGATGGCTGTCACCAACCGCGGCTACTTCGTCACCGGCGGGCAGACCTGCTACGAGGCCTGGACGCCCCCGTTCACCTTCGCGAACCGGCTCAACGAGGACAATCAGGAGCACTGCACCGTCTACAACATGATCCGCCTGGCCGATTTCCTGTTCCGTCACACCGGTCAGATGGAGTATCAGGACTATATCGAGCGCAACTTCCGAAACGGCATCCTCGCGCAGCAGCACCCCGACAGCGGCATGGTGGCCTACTACCTGCCCATGCAGCCGGGCGCGCAGGTGAAATGGGGCACGCCCACAGGGAATTTCTGGTGCTGCCACGGCACGCTGGTGCAGACCCACATGCTGCACACGGCGAACACCGTCTACCTGAGCGAAAAAGGCCTGACCATCGCCCAGTACCGGCCGCTTTCCGCTTCGCTCGACGTAAACGGCGCGAAGGTCAGCCTCCAGATCCGCGAGGACTTCAACTTCCCCTACGCGCTCTACAGGCCCTACCCGCAGCGCATTCAGGAGAGCCTGGCCCCCTTCAGCGGACAGCGGTTTGTCATCGACGTCTCCTGCGACGCGGCGGGCGAATTTGAACTCGAGCTGCGCATCCCCTGGTGGGTTCAGGGGCGGGCACACGTCGAGGTGGACGGGACGGCCGTCCCGGGCTGCTCCCCCGGCACCGTGGCGACGCTCAGCCGCAATTGGGAGAAGAACCAGATCACGGTCTACTTCCCCTCAGCCATCTCGGCCCACCGGCTGCCGGACGACCCGAGCCGCGTGGCCTTCATGGACGGCCCGGATGTGCTGGTCGGCCTCACGGACAGCGACGCCCTCCGGATGCCCCGCGGGCTCTCCCACCCCAGAGAGCTGGTGCGGCGCGACAGCCGCCTGGCCCACATCCAGCAAAAGCCCATGTACCATACCCAGGATCAGCAGCATACCATCGACCTGATCCGGCTGTGCGATCTGGGCGACCAGCAATATACGCTGTATTTCACACTGCGCGACGAGCAATAGCGCAGAAGAAAGAGGATAGGATGAACGCGTTTTCGATTCCCCGGGTACAGGATTTCAAAGTCAGCGGCGGGTTTTGGCGCAGGGTGTACGACCTGGTCCGCGACGAAGTGATCCCCTATCAGTGGGAAGCCCTGAACGACCGCGTGCCGGACGCCGAGCCCAGCCACTCCATTGAAAACTTCCGCATCGCCGCGGGCGAGTCCCAGGGCGAATACTACGGCATGGTGTTTCAGGACAGCGACGTCGCCAAGTGGCTGGAGGCTGTGGCCTACGCGCTGGCCGCCGAGTCCAATCCCGGACTGGAAAAGACCGCCGACGAGGTCATCTCGCTGATCGGCCGCGCACAGCAGCCGGACGGCTACCTCAACACCTACTACACCGTGAAGGAACCGGGCAACCGCTGGACGAACCTGCGCGACTGCCACGAGCTGTACTGCGCCGGACACATGATGGAGGCGGCCGTCGCCTACTTCGAGGCGACCGGCAAGCGCGAGCTTCTGGACATCATGGTCCGCATGGCGCGCCACATCGACACCGTTCTCGGCCCGGAGGAGGGCAAGCTGCACGGATACCCCGGCCATCAGGAGATCGAGCTGGCGCTGGTTCGAATGTACGACGCCACCCATGACCCGCTCATGATGAAACTGGCCGGCTACTTCATCGACGAGCGCGGCAAAAAGCCCAACTTCTTCCATCTGGAACATGAGAAGCGGGGCGGCGCGTTCCACTTCCCGATCCACAAGCTCGGCGACAGCTACGCGCAGAACCATTTGCCCGTGCGCGAGCAGACGAGCCTCGAGGGCCACAGCGTGCGCGCGCTGTACATGGCCGCCGGCATGGCGGATGTCGCCCGCGTGACGGACGACGAGACGCTGATCCGCGCCTGCCGCACGTTGTTTTTCAACACCGTGAAGCACCGCATGTACGTCACCGGGGGCGTGGGGTCCACCCACCACGGCGAGGCGTTCACCTTTGACGACGACCTCCCCAACGACACCGTCTACGCCGAAACCTGCGCGTCCATCGCCCTCTTGTTCTTCGGCCGGGCGATGCTGCAGATCGAGGCCGACAGCCGCTACTCCGACGCGATGGAACAGGCGCTGTTCAACACCTGCCTCGCGGGCATGTCGCTGGATGGGCACAACTTCTTCTACGTCAACCCGCTGGAAGTGTGGCCGGAGGCTTCAAAAAAGGACCCCGGCAAGAAGCACGTGCTGCCCGTTCGCCCCAAGTGGTACGGCTGCTCCTGCTGCCCGCCGAACCTGGCGCGGCTCGTGATGTCGCTGGGCAAGTACGCCTACGGCTTCCGCGGCGACGAAGTATACGTGCACCAGTACGTCGCCGGCAGCGCGACGCTCGAAACCGGGGCCGGGAAGCTCGCCTTCTCCCTCGAAACAAACTATCCGTACGATGGGGAAATGCGCTTCACCATGCCCGCCGGGCGCTACGGCATGAACCTGCGCATCCCCGGCTATACAAAGGGCCGCTACGAGATCCTGCTGAACGGCCAGGCCGTTCAGGCGGAATGCGAAAAAGGCTACGCCCGCTTGGCACGGGAATGGGCGGAGGGCGACCTTCTCACGCTGCGCCTCGCGTTTGCCCCCCGCCGCGTGTACGCCGATCCGCGCATCCGCGAGGACATCGGCCGGGTGGCGGTCATGCGCGGCCCGCTGGTGTTCTGCCTGGAGCAGGCAGACAACGGGTCACTCCTCTCCGGCGTCTGGCTGGATGCGGATTCGCCCCTCGAAGAGCGCTGGAACGGGGACAAGCTGGGCGGCGTTATGGAAATCACCGCCCGCGGCGCGCGGCTGACGCCGCAGACGGACAGCGCGCCCTATCTCGACACGCCGCCCGAAAAATCGCCCACGCAGCTGACCTTCATCCCCTATTACGCTTGGGCCAACCGCAGCGAGGGCGAGATGACCGTATGGGTGCGGGAAGGCTAGAGGACGCTGACCGCGACACCGAAAAAACCTGCGGTTTTTCGACGCGAAGGGAAACCCCTGCGCGCGCCTGAAATCCGCCGGGGTTTCCGGGCATCGCACTGGCATAAGGAACAGATAACGCCACCAATATGCGTACTGGTGGCGTTATCCTATGCCCCGGCATACACGCCGCCGGGGCACGATTGAAACCCTATGGGGACTTTGCTGATGGTCTGACCTCCGCTCGAAGCTGGGGGGCAATTAAAAAGGCGGGCAACTTTGCTCCGAGTGAAGTTGCCCGCCTTCTCCTACCAGGCGAAGGGGTCCTCCGCCCGGCGGGACTCTTCCGCCTCAGAATGGTACCACCCCTAATACGGACGGTAGATCGAAGCGATGGCGTTCAGGGACTTCAGCGCCTCGTCAATCGTACAGCGCACCGGCTCATCCTTGAGAATGCAATTCAAGAAGTCCTGATCCTCCGCCGCGAACATATCATTTCGGGCGGTAGCGACGGTTTCCCGCTCCCAGCACATGGTCTGACGCGAGAACAAGGCCAGTTCCGCCTTATCCCAGGACGCAAACTCTACCGTGATGACGCCTTGCGTGCCGATCAAATCCATCTGCCGCCGGCGCGGGGTTTGGAAAAAATCCAGGTGGACATTGGCCACGCAGCGATCGCGGAACTTGACCAGCATCTCCACCGTGTCCGGCGACTCCATGCCCATGTCCGAAAAAGAACCGTATACGCTTTGCACGCTGTCAATCTCCTGCCCGGCGAACCAGATGGCCAGATCGAGGTCGTGCACAAGCTCAAACGCACCGGAATACTTGGCGTAATACAGGTTCAGATAGTCCGGGTGGATGTCATAAAACGGCTCCCCCATGAGCGCGCGGATGGACACCAGTCGCCCGATCCGCCCGGCCTCGAGCAGGCGCTTTGCCTTGAGCAGCGCCGCGTGGTAGCGAAAGCAGAAGCCGACCATTACTTTTTTGCCGCGCGCCTCCGCCAGCGCCTTCAAATCCTCGACCCCGTCGGGCGTGTTGGAGATGGGCTTTTCAATAAACACATGGCACCCCGCAAGGAGCGCTTCCCTCGCCATCGCGGTATGCAAACGCGTGGGCGTGAGGATGAACACCGCGTCCGGCTTTTCCGCGGTCAGCGCTTCGGCGTAATCTGCGTACAGCGGGATATCGGGCAGCAGCGCCCCGAAGCCGGCCCGGCTCTCCTCGCTGGGGTCGCAGGCACTCAGGGCAGTCAGCCCCAGGCCCCGGAGTACCTCGGCGTGGCGCTTGCCAATGGAGCCGCAACCCGCAACCAGCACGCGCAGCTCGCTCATTTGCATGTATGGAACCCTCCGTCCACCACCAGGTTGTGGCCCGTCACATAGCGGGACGCGTCGGAGGCGAGGTAGAGCGCCGCGCCCTTGATCTCCTCGCCCATAAGGCCCATGCGTTTTAGCGGCGTGGCCTTGCCGTAGAGGCCGGTGAACGCCTCGGGCAGGTCGCCCTTGTCAAACCCACCGGGAGAGATGCAGTTGACCCGAACCCCGTAGGGCGCCATGAACGCCGCCAAATCCCGCGTCATGGCGGCCACGCCGCCCTTGGCGGCCGCGTATTCCACCGGCTGCTCCATCTTGTTGCTGTCGTGGTACATGGCCCGGTCGCGCCCCACCAGCGCCGCGACGGAGGCCATGTTGAGGATGGCGCCCTTGCCCGCCTGCGCCATGTAAGCGCCCACAGCCTTGCAGCAGAACAGCGCGCCGGTGAGGTTGGTGTCGATCATGTTGCGGATGTCGTCGGGGTCGCGCTTCAGGAAGTTGCACTCGCCCTTGCCAGAACCTCCTCCGGCGTTGTTGACGAGGATGTCGATGTGTCCCTGCC
>JAEYPB010000089.1 GCA_023411175.1 Bacillota bacterium
CCGGCGGTGGACAGAACCTCGAACACGCCGTCGCCGATCTCCATCAGCGAAACGTCGAAGGTTCCGCCGCCCAGGTCGTAGACCAGGATCTTGTGGGCATGCTCCTTGTCGAGGCCGTAAGCCAGCGCCGCCGCGGTGGGCTCGTTGATGATGCGCAGCACCTCAAGGCCCGCGATGCGGCCCGCGTCTTTGGTGGCCTGGCGCTGGGCGTCGGAGAAGTACGCCGGCACGGTGATGACCGCCTGGGTGACCTTGCCGCCCAGATAGCTCTCCGCATCCGCCTTGAGCTTCTGCAGGATCATCGCGCTGATCTCCTGCGGCGTATAGTCCTTGCCGTCGATGGACACGCGGTGAGCGGTGCCCATCTCGCGCTTGATGGAAATGATGGTGCGGTCGGGGTTGGTGACCGCCTGGCGCTTCGCGACCTGGCCGACCAGCCGCTCGCCGTTCTTGGCGAAGGCCACGACGGAGGGCGTGGTGCGCGCGCCTTCCGCGTTGGCGATGACGACCGGCTCCGCGCCTTCCATGACCGCCACGCAGGAGTTGGTGGTGCCCAAATCGATTCCGATAATCTTGCTCATAAAAGTATCCTCCTGAACTTAAGTCTCAAACCGTTTATTCGGCAGCCACTTTGACCATGGCATACCGGATGTTGCGCCCGCGGGCGCGATATCCCTTTTGAAAGACCTCGAGAACCGTTCCGGGCTCGCCGCCCTGGCAGCAGACCACCGCGTTGTGGCACTCCGGGTCGAAGTTTTCGCCCAGCGCCGGGATCTCGGCCATGCCGAGCTTCTCCATCGCGGAGAGCATCTGCCGAAGCGTCATCTCGACGCCCTCGGTCAGCGCGCCGGCCTCGCCGGCCTTTTTCGCCGCTTCCAGCGCTCGTTCGAGGTTATCCACCGTGGGCAGAAGCGCGGTCAGCGCGTCCCGGATGCCGTCGTCGTAGGCGTCGGCCTTCGCGCTGGCGTTCAGACGCTTGTAGTTCAAGAAGTCCGCCTGGGTGCGCTGGGCGATCCGGAGGTATTCGTCGCGCTCGGATTCCGCCTTTTCAAGGGCTTCCTTCAGCGCCTGAGGCTGGGCATCCTGCTCCGACGCCTGCTGAACTTCGGGGTTCACGGTCTCTTCGCTCACGTTCTGATTCTGCATTTCGTCCTTTTCCTTCGCCATGTCTTCACTTCCAGTTCTCGTCATTTGCCGTCACTCATCACCGGGCATCAGGCTCGACATCGCCTTGCCCATGAACTCCAGGACCGAGAGCACCCGGCCATAGTCCATGCGCGTGGGGCCGAGAATGCCCAGCGTGCCCGTGGAGCCCTTGCCGATCCGGTAGACGGCGGTCACCAGCGAGCAGTCGCTCAGCTCGGGCAGGTCGTTTTCCGGGCCAATGCGGATGGTGAATTCCATTGACCCGGCCTGGCGCAGGAGCGGATACAGCTTTTCACGGCTCTCCAGCACGCTCAAAAACGTCCGCGCCTTGCCGATGTCGGCGTATTCGGGGTAGGCCAGGAGGTTCGATCCCCCGCCCACCAGAATCTCCTCCGGCTCCTCGCGCAGCCGGTTCTCCATCACGTCGAGAACCGACGCCAGAAGGCGCCGGTGCTCCTTCAAATCCCGGAACATGCCCGCGAACCTGGCGCGCATCTGTCCGAGCGTGAGGCCGGAGAGCTGATCGGTCAGCATTTCGGAGATGCCGTAGAGCAGGTCGCTCGTCACACCCTCCGGCACCCGGACCACCGCGTCCTTGACCAGCCCGGCGCTGGTGACGATGATCATCAGCGCGCTGCCCTCGGTCACCGGGATCAGCTGCACCCTTTTGATGCGCAGCGTGTCCAGATGGGGCGCCACCACGAGCGCCGTGTAGTTTGTCACGTCGCTGAGCGCCTGCGCCGCGCAGCGGATGACCTCCTCCACTTCGCCGACCCGCGTCTTCATGTGCTCGTTGATTCGGCGCATATCCTCGTCGGACAGCTTGTGCGAACGCATCAGCTGGTCCACGTACAGCCGATAGGCCTTGGCCGACGGCACCCGGCCCGCTGAAGTGTGAGGCTGCGCCAGATAGCCCAGCTCCTCGAGGTCGCTCATCTCGTTCCGGATCGTCGCGGGGCTGAAGCCAACCCCCTGCTTTCGGGAGATCGTGCGCGAACCCACCGGTACCGCCGTCGAGATATAGTCGTCGATGATCGTGCGAAGGATCAGAAATTTTCGGTCGTCCAGCTTCACGCACACGCCCTCCTTTCCGGTTGTTAGCACTCTAACGTTCCGAGTGCTAAGCTCTGGGTATAATGTACCATCAGGCCGCCGGTTTGTCAATAGATTTCTCTTTTAAGAATGCGCAAACTAATTCCGGCGCATGTGCGCCGGGCGCGCGAAACGCGCTTTGCGGCCCTTTTTGCGCAGACCCGGCGGGTTCTTTTAAACGAAAACGGACGCCGTTTTCTACGGCGCCCGTCAGAGCAAAATCAGGATTCCCGGGGTTACGACCCCAACAGATCCCCAATGGCGCTGGTCAGCTTCAGCACCGAAATCTTGGGGGAGTTGAGCAGGCGGAACTTGGGCATGTAGATTCGGTCCGTCATGCCGAGGCCCGGCGACGTGTACACCAGCGTGCCGCCCAGCTGCTTCATGCCCTCCACGTCCTCGGGAGCGGGAAACCAGCCGTGCCGCGGAGCGAAGGTGGACGGGATGTAGAACGCGCCGAGGAAGGGCAGTTTCCAGCCGCCGCCGCAATAGTGCCCGGCCAGCACCAGATCCGGGGTATAGAGGTAGGCGCGGGTGCCCTTGGACCCCAGCTCCTGCGATACGTTGATGTACTGCTCGGTGGGCGGGATGTGGCTGAGCGCGATCTGCAAATCCGCCGCGCTCATCAGCGGGATGGCATCCTGCGTGGCCTTCATCTGGTTATAGCGCCAGGTGGTGAAGGGCAGGTTGTTGTGGTCGCCTTCCAGCCCGCTCAGCGTGCCCTCGGTCTCTTGGGTCATCTGCTCCTCGAGGAGCTTGAGCGAATCGGTGATGTTGAGGTTCAGCTGCGTCGCCGGCGTCAGCCACAGCCTGGACTGACCGATCTCGACCCCGGTGGCGCAGGACAGAAGCTCCGCGCCGCGGGCTTTCGCGCCCAGCACCCAATCGCTTAGAACGACCTCCTGCAGAGTGCCGACGGTGTCCCGGGGCTTATCGAGGAGGATGTCCGGGTCGGAATCGCCCGGGATAAAGTAGCGAGGGCGCTTGGCGGTGAGGCCATCCAGGATGTCGTAAAAGGGCTGCGCGTTTCCGGAAGCGCCCACCATGTCGCCGGTGAACACGATGAGGTTGTAGCTTTCGGCGTTGATGGTCCGAAGAAGCGTCGCCTGACCCGCGCCGAAATCCCGGCCGTGGAGGTCCGAAACCTGGATGATCGTGTAGCCTTCCATGTCCTCCGGAAGCCCTACCAGCGAGATGGTCTGCCGATCCACCTGCACGGAGGAGTTGTCCAGCGCCATCAGCGCGAACAGGAGGATCAGAAAGCTCAGCGCGATGAACAGCGGGAACGTCATGTTGACGCCCCGCAGCCCGGAGAGCTTTTTCGCCTGCTGGCTCTGGGTAAACGTATTGAAGCGGGAAATGGCTTCCTTTGTATACGTAATGGTGGACTTGCCGCCGGTGCGCACGCTCTTGGAGAGCTTCATCACCGTCGGGTCCTTCAGCGGCTTTTTTCCCCGCTTCGCGCCGCTACCCGCGGCCCGCCTGCGCTCGGCGCGCCTTTCGCCCTCGCCGGCCTGTTCGTCGGCCGCGGACTTCACGTCCGGGCCCGCGCCCGGCTGCGCGGGTTCTTTCGCCGCCGCGCGCTTCTCCGCCGCGTCCGTCCCGCCCGGGGGCGCCGCCAGAACGGACTCGGGTTTCTTCTGATCGTCTTTTTGCATGGATAGCCTCCGCCAAGTATCGTACCTATTATATGCGTAAATCGCGCGGATGGCAAGTGTCCGGCGAATGTGCTATAATGGTTCATCATCGGCCGGAGGGAAATCTATGGCAAAGGCAAAGACCCGCTACGTCTGCACGGCGTGCGGGTATGAAGCGGCGCGCTGGCTGGGCAAGTGCCCGGAGTGCGAAAGCTGGAACACCCTGGAGGAGGCTCCGGAAATCCCCGCAGCCCCGGCGCGCAAGGAAAAGCGCCGCCCCGGCGCGGGCGCGGAGGCGCTGCCCATCGGCGACATCCCGGACGAGGGCATGCTCCGGCTCTCCACCGGCATCGCGGAACTGGACAGGGTGATGGGCGGCGGCACGGTGGAGGGTTCGCTGACGCTGATCGGCGGCGATCCGGGCATCGGCAAGTCAACACTCCTCACACAGGTGTCGGCGAAGATGGCGGACGCGGGCTTCCGCGTACTCTACGTATCGGGCGAGGAATCCGCCCGGCAGATCAAGCTCAGGGCCAGCCGCCTGGGCGCGCTGTCCCCCACCTTCTTCGTGCTGCCGGAAAACGACATGGAGAAGATCGAGGCGAAGCTCGAAAACGTCGCGCCCGACGTGATGATCGTGGACTCCATCCAGACCATGTACCGCGCCGACATGGCCTCGGCCCCGGGCAGCGTTTCGCAGGTGCGGGAAGCGGCCTCCCAACTGATGCGCTATGCCAAGGTGAGCGGCTGCGCGGTTTTTCTGGTAGGCCACGTCACGAAGGAAGGCGCCATCGCGGGCCCCCGGGTGCTTGAGCACATGGTGGACGCGGTGCTCTACTTTGAAGGCGACCACCAGCGGCAGTACCGGCTGCTCCGGGCGGTCAAGAACCGCTTCGGCTCGGTCAACGAGCTGGGCATGTTTGAGATGACCGGCAGCGGCATGCGTGAGGTGTCGAACCCGTCGGAGGCGCTCCTCAGCGAGCGCGCCCACGACCAGAGCGGCTCGGTGGTGCTGTGCGCGATGGAGGGCTCGCGGCCGCTGCTCGTGGACGTGCAGGCGCTGGTGGCCTCGACGGTGCTGGGCACGCCCCGGCGGATGGCCTCCGGCGTCGACCAGGGTCGGCTGGCGCTCCTTCTCGCGGTGCTGGAAAAGCGGGCGGGGCTCCCCACGTACAACCAGGATGTGTACATAAATGTAGCGGGCGGCCTGGAACTGACCGAGCCCGCCTCGGACCTTGCGCTGTGCGCGGCGGTGGCCTCATCGGCCAGGAGCGTGGCGCTGGACGGCAACCTCGCCGTCATGGGCGAAGTCGGCCTCGCCGGCGAGATTCGCGCCGTGCCCCAGGCGGAGCGGCGGCTGATTGAGTGCGCGCGGCTGGGTTTTACGAAAATCCTGCTGCCCAAGGCAAACCTGCGCGGCATCAAAGCGCCGGAGGGCGCATCCCTTCACGGCGTGGAAACCCTCGCCGAGGCGCTTTCGATCATCCTCAAAAAATAGGCTGCCATTATTCTCCTTTCATAGCCCATTTCGCTACCGCACACAATACTTGGCGAATGGGAGGTAGTGTGAATGAAATGGAGAAAACAGGCCACGGCACTGGTCATGGTGTTGCTTTTGGCGGCGTTATTAACCGGCTGCATGCGCTCCGCGGGCACCCCGGAAGCGACGCCGGAAGCCACCGGCGCGGCGATGAAACCCAATATCCCCTCGAAGCTCTCGGTTGAGAACGGCGTACCACAGCTGGACGTCTACGACACCGCGTCGAAGGAAGTCCACGGCATGGACATCGAAAGCTACGTTCAAGGCGTGCTGGCGGGCGAGATGCGCGCCGACTGGCCGATGGAGGCGCTGAAGGCGCAGGCCATTCTGGCCCGAACCTTCGTCCTGAAGTTCATCAGCGAGAAGGATTCCAAGTACAAGGGCGCGGACATTTCCACCGACATTACCGAGGCGCAGGCCTACGATGAGCAAAAGATCAACGACCGCATCATCAAGGCGGTGGACGAGACCCGGGGACAGGTGCTCAGCTACAAAGGCGAGTTCCCCTACGCCTGGTTCCACGCCCACGCGGGCGGACAGACGGAGCTGGCCACCAAGGCGCTGGACTATGACAAGCAGGAGCCGGGCTACACCGTCTCGGTTGAATCCCCCGATTCCGAGCGCGCGCCCGACAACGTGAAGAACTGGACCGCCACCTTCACCGCCGAAGAGGTCGGCGCGGCCGCCGAAAAGGCGGGCACAAAGACCGGCGCGGTCAAGACCATTGAGATTGGCGAAAAGGGCGAATCCGGCCGCGCGGTGACCTTCAAGATCAACGGCAGCGACGTGTCCGGCCCCGGGCTTCGAATCGCGCTGGATTCAACCAAGCTCAAGTCCACGCTGGTCAGCGAGGTGGGCGTCGACAATGGCAAGGTCACCTTCAAGGGCCGCGGCTACGGGCACGGCGTGGGCATGAGCCAGTGGGGCGCCTACGGCATGGCCGAGCAGGGCGCAAAAGCCCAGGACATCGTGCTGCACTACTTCAGAGACGTTGAGATCGTCAACCTGTGGCAATGAAATATCGGATGAAATCCGCTCTGCGGCTTTCATCCGACTGAAAACGAGCCGGTTTCCTCAAACGCTGCGGCATCTGAGGGCGGAACCGGAACGGGAAACGCTTTCGCGTCGCTTGCGCTTTGGCGAAAGCCACCGCGCATGTCGCCTGGAACTGACTGAAAGTCGAGAGGGCTTCGGCCCTCTCGACCCACTCCAGAGACTAAAAAGAGTTCCCACCGTACGACCGTTTACCAAGGAGAAGCATCATGCGAAAATTCCTCTTAATTCTGGCGGCGGCGCTTTTTGCGCTGCCGCTGTCAGGTTGTAACCGGCTGGTGCCGGAGGAGGTCAACCCGGCCCAGACGGTCTACGCCTCGTTTCCGCCGGTCTACGCCCTCAGCCAGCCGATCCTCTCCGGCGCGCCGGGCATCACGCTGAAATGCCTGGTGCAGCCCCAGGACGGCTGCCCCCGCTCCTACGCGCTGAGCGATTGGGACGAGGCGCTGCTCAGCGGCGCCGACGCAGTGATCCTCTTCGGCCGCGGCTTCGAGTCCTTTGAAACCCAGCTCTCGCAGGGAAACATCGCCGCGGTTGGCGCAATGAATGGGTTGACCCTCATAAACAACGGCAGCCTTGCCCCCGAGGGTGACGAGGCGGACCACTTTGACGACGAAAACCCCTGGGCGTACCTGTCGGTGGAGCGGGCGCGGGAGATTTGCGGGGTCATCACCGCCGGCATGATCGCGTTGGACCCCGCCTATGAAGAACTGTACGAGGAAAACTTCGACCACTTCGACGCCGACCTCGAAGCGCTTCAGACCCGCATGGAGGAAGCGATCCTCGCCGCCCCGGCGTTGAACGTTGCGGTCGCCCACGAGGGGCTCTTCTACCTGGCGGACGATCTGGGCCTTTCGGTCGCCGCGGTGGTCCGGCGGGAACCGGGCAGCGAGCTTACCGGCAGCGAGCGCGAAGCGGCAATCCAAGCCCTCCGGGACGGGGACGCGAAGGTCGTCCTGATTGAGCGCCACGCGCCCCGGTCGCTCCGTGACGCGCTGGAGGCCGCGGGCTTTCAGCTGGCGCTGATCGACACGCTGGCCACCCGTGCCGTGCCTTCCGGCGCGGACTACACCAAGGCAATGGAACAAAACGCCCGATCCATCGCGGACGCGCTGGTACGGGCGGCGGCCTAATTCAGGCTCAAAAAGAAGGTTCGGGGGCCTGTTTAAGGCATCGAAAAACCTGCGGTTTTTTCGATGCGAAGGAGGATAACTGCGTGCGCCTGAAATCCTTCGGGATTCCCGAGGCGGACCAAAGGTACGGAAAGCGCCACCAGTATGCTGAACTGGTGGCGCTTTCCCGTGTCCGGCGTACACGCCGCCGGGCACGATTGAAACTGCAGGGCCTTCTGCGGGAGCCTGCTTATATTGTTCAGGTGATTTTCAGCAGCATTGTATGGGCGCCGTCCATTTCGACGGTCAGGAGCTTTTCCTTCTCCAGCCGCTTCATCACGTCGCTGAAGCGCTTGAAGCCGATGGCCTTTTCCTCAAAGTCCGGGTAGTCGGCCTGTATGGCGGCCTTCAGGATCGACGGGTTGATGCGCTCGAATCCGTCCGCCTTGTACTGCAGCAGGTACTCCCGGAAGGCGGGCAGCCAGTTTTCCTTGTTGAGCTGCGGGGTGGGCGCGTCGCTGCCGTTGAGCCCGATCTTGAGGGACGAATCCTCCGTCCACACCTTGACGCGGGCGCTATGGCTGGCGACCAGCGCCATGAGCTTGCCGAAGGTGGCGCAGCCGTAGGTGCGCTCATCAAAATCGGGGCGGAGCCGGGTCAGCGTGTCCTTGAGCTCGCTGGCGTACATCATGTCCTCGTCCTGGTCGGCGAGGATGGTCTCGATCTGGGGGATCAACTCGGCGAGATCCTGCGAATCCTCCTTCTCGCGGGAGGAGGGCTTGGCCGGCTGCTTGGTGGTGACGGCCACCGACTCCAGGAAGATGAACTCGCTGCAGGCCTTGATGAAGATGCCGGAGGCCACCTCCGATCGGGAAATGCCCAGCACCTTCTTGCCCATGGACTTGAGCTTGCCCACGAGAGGCGTATAGTCGCTGTCGCCGGAAACGATGCAGAAGCTGTCGATCAGCGGGTTGACGTATGCAACCTCCAGCGCGTCGATGACCAGCTGGATGTCCAGATTGTTTTTCTGGTTTTTCCCGTAGCGGATCGAAGGAACCACGTAAAAGGTATTGGACAGGAGGCACTCCTTGAGCTCGGTGTAGCGGTCGGTATATCCGTAGACCTTGCCGAGCAGAATGTCGCCTCGTATCTTGACCTTTTCAATGATGCTCATCAGCATCGATTCCTTGGCGCCGGCATTCTCCAGATCCACAAAAACCGCGAAATTACTGGTTCCCACGAGCTCAATCCCCTCTTCATTCGGTTCAAATTCAGTTTACACGTTCTTTTACAGCTTGTCAAGCATGCCGCCCGGGGCGGCGCTTCAGGCGCTTACGGCACGGAAATTGAGGCGCCGTCCCGTCCCCTTTCACAACCGTTTACGCTCGGCGCCGCAAGAGATCGCCGCGCCCGGTGCTTACATCCAAATTGACATTGCATGCAAAAGCGTGTATCATGATTGGAAGAAAGCGTACGCATCATGCGCGGCGTCCCCCTGGCGCCGCGAAGTTTAAGGGATTGCCCCCGATGTCAGGAGGATGTCCATGTCCACAAGGCGCAGCCCGGCGCAGTTTCGAAGCAAGGTAACCTCCGTCGTCATGTTTGTCGTTTGCATGTCGCTGCTGGGCGGCGCGGTGTACCTGGGGTATCAGGCGCTGTCCTTTGACTACTCCGGCTACATCCCCTTCGGCTCGACGGCGCGGCCCTTCATGCCGGAGGGCGGCTTCAAGGAAGCGCCGCCGGAGAACGCGATGGATCTGGAGGAATATGTGGAGCCGACCATGACCCCCGGCCCGACCCTCGCGCCCACGCCGATTCCGCTCGAGCTCTACGCCGTCCGGGATACCAAGGTTCTGATGACCGGCACGGACAAGCTGGGCGAAGTGGCGCTGACCCTCTGCGAACCCTCCGCCGCGGACAGCAAAAAGGTGATGATGGTGCGCGGTTGGGGCTACATCCGGGGCACCGACGCCGCCCGCAGCAACATCTTCCTCGCGGTCTCCACGAAAAACGGCGAGGATCACCGCTTCTACAAGACCATTCGCCAGTCCGGCTCCACCGGAATTCAGCACGACCCCGCCACCGGCAAAAACCTCGATCAGTCGGACTTCGCGGCCGCCTTCAGCGTGGACACCTACGACGACGGGATCTACCGGCTGGGGCTTCTGATCGAAGCGCTGGACGAAAACGGCAAGAAGGTCGTCGAGCGCGCCTATTACCCGCTGGGGGACGAACACATCTTCTCGGTGGTCAGCGGCAGAATCCAGTAAACGCCCTCCATGCGGCGATCCAATTTACCCGGGATGATAACCTAAAAGCGCGAGCCTGCAAAGGCCCGCGCTTTTCTTGACTCGTCAGTTGTTTACCCCACCGCCACGCCGTTTGACTTCAGAAGGTCGCTCAGCGGCGGAATGGTGGCTTCCGCACCCGCGTCGCCCGGCTCGTCGGATTCGTCCTCGTTAAAGTCAACGTTGTCCTGGAAGTCGCCTTCGGCGCCCGGCAAATCGCCCTCTTCCGACTGGGCGGGCGCGTCGCCTTCCTCCTGGAGGTCGGCGGACACGTCACCCTCCTCCGCCTGGATGTCGGCGGGCACATCGCCCTCCTCAGCGCCCTCGTCGGTGTAATACTCGTCGGGCAAGGGTTCCATCGCGCCGTCGCCTTCCTCTTCCATCATCATTCCGGGTTCCTCGCCGGGAAGCGCCTGCTGCCCAGTCACCTGCTGCCAGAGCCAGCGCCCCGTGTCGGACAGGATGGCGGGATTTCGGGAGTACAGGTAGGCCTCCCCCACCAGCGCGCCGATGGACACGACAAGCACGACGCTGGCAAATACCGTCGCAAAGAACCTGCGCGCCCTGTGCGCCTCGGTCATCCGGACGATCTGGCGGCAGAAGCCCGCCACCGAGAAGATCAGGCCGACGCCGGGCAGCCAGGAAAAAATGAGGCCAAACAGGGACTCCCACATGCCGCGCGCAATTTTTGCGCGCTCGGCGCGCTCATGGCTTCTGGAATATTTCGGCATACGTCACCCTTCAGTCGAGATGGTTCGCACCGAATGGCGCAAAACTGCATTTATTTTGTAAGACGCGCCCGCCGCGCGAAAGTTCCAATCTTCGGGAAGTCATAGCTTCTTTCGGGCGGCGCGGGTCTGGGCCGCATGGACGAGGTCCAGGTCGTGCCGGGCGCGCATCTTGCGCATGATGAGACGCACGGTGCTTTCCAACTCGCCGCCCGCGCCGTAGTCGGCGGGGAGCGCAAAGTCCGCCCGGCGCTGGAGCAGCATCTCGTCCGCCAGCGCGCCGCCGCCCGGCGCATGCACCACGATCGAGCAGCCGCCCTTGAGCTTGGTCATCTTCATGCAGGGCACGTCGGTCAGCCCGTCGCCAAGGTAGATCATGTTGGCAAACGGCACCCGCCTCAGGTACTCCGGCGTATGGGCGTTCAGGTCGTGGTCGTTGGTCACGTCCAGAATGCCCTTGTTGATGCGGAAGAGGTACTGGGTCTTTGCGGTGTAGTTGACATCGGTGGCGGGCCAGATGGCCACCCCGGCGTCATCGTACACGTAGGAGGCGGCGAAAACCGCCTTGAACGCCCCCGCGATGCGGGAGCCATCGATGATCTCCTTGAGTCCGGAGGAGATGATGTAGTGCTCCACCTTGACGCCCGCTTCCGCGCCGATCTCGTTCACGCGGTCAAACCATCGCTCCACCCCGGGGTAGAACTCCACGGTGCTGCCCAGCTTCTCCAGCATTTCGCGGGTCAGGGGCCTGCCCGCCCGCTCGGACGCGGCGCGCATCATGTACATGTAGGCGAGCACGCCGTCCGTGCGGTTCCGGACCGCGAAGCGGCGGCAATCCGCCCAAAAGGCGTCCGGCTCGATGCCGAGATCCGGCAGGAACCCGTACTCCTGCATGTCCTTGGGCGAGAGCGTCTTGTCAAAGTCGTAGATGAGCGCGACGATGGGCGTCTCGTGCATGGCGGGCTCCTTTCGCTGCCGGGCGCCTCTTGCGCGGGGCGCGTAGTGGGGAGAACACCGCGGGGCAGGACAAACGCCCTGCCCCGCACAACGAACTCAACTGTATCAGGTGGTCCCCTCGCCGCCCTCCGGCGCGGGGGTCTCGGCCGCATCGGCGCTTTCGGTGGCCGCGGGCGCGGTGGTCCCGTCGGCCCGGGGCGCGTTGTCCGCGTAGAGCAGCTCCTGAAGAGCGGCCGTCGCGATGCCGTTCTGCTCCCCTTCGGACAGGCCGAGCGCCTTTTGGAACTTTTTGACGGCCTGCGCCGTGGCCGGGCCGAAGTCGCCGTCCTTGACGCCGTTGAACCAACCCAGCTTGCTCAGCCGGTTCTGCAGCTTCTTGACCTCCGCGTTGTTCTTCATGCCCTTTTTGAGCGTCTTATAGGGCGACGGCGTAGGCGTGGCCTCAGGCTCCGGCGTGGCGATGTTTGCGAAGTCGACACCCTTGATGATCGCGTCAAGATCCGTCTTTTCGGTGGCGATGTCCAGCCGCGAAATGGCGTTGTTGATCAGGTCCCATCCCTGCTGCGATTCGGCCGTCAGCGTCCCCAGCGTGGTCTCGCCGGCGCTGAGCGCGGCGAGGGCGTCGGTGGCGGTGACCTCATCGATGGACTGCTGGATAGACAGAAGCGTATCGATAAAGAGCTGGTCGTTCTCCAGCGGCTTTTCGGGCAGGAGCGCGGCGATCTGCTCGCTCTCGGTCTTCTGCTGCTGGATCACGGCGCTGCCGGTGGAGTCCGCGCGCCACATTTTGATGATGCCGGTGCGGTACTCGCTGGTGGTGCGGGACTTGATCAGCGACAGGCCCTCGGTGTACAGAGAATAGGTGACGCCGGATATCTTGGCGCGGTTCGCGGTCCTGTCGGCGATGAAGAGCACGCCAACGACCAGGAGCACGATCACCGCCAGCACGCCCGCGATGCGCATTGCCCACCGGCCTGCGCCGGACGAAAATCTCGCGGGGCGCGCATCCCCTTCGGGCGCGCCGTCCTCGTGGTCTGCGATTTCGTCCGAGGCGCCCGGCTCCGCGGCATCCTGCCCCTCGCCGTCCTGCCCGTAGGCCTTGCGCTGCACGCGGCCCTTCTTCTGGTTCATCTGCTGGATGTAGCGCTGCACTTCCGGGCTGATGCCGGTCTTCCGGATGGGCTCGAGGGGCCTGATCTCAATGCCCAGCGCGTCCCTGTCCTCATCAAGCCGCAGCTCCGGCTCCGGCTGCGGGGCGGGCATGTCGCTCCGCGGCGCATCCTCGCCGGTCTCCGGTTCCTCAGGCGCATCCTGCCGCTCATCTTCCGGCGCTTCCTCCGGCTCCGGCTCGCGGTAGCCGGTGGTCTCCCGGACCTCGTCCTCGGAGAGCGCCGGCCGGTAGCTGGTGCGCGAATAGACGTCGCCGCCCTCATCCGGAGAAGAGGAATAGGTGGTTTTGGTGTAAGGCGCATACCCCGACTGCTCCGGGCTCTCCGGCACGAAGCGCAACTGGGACGAGGTATACCCGCTGCCTTCAAACCGGCTGTCGCCAACCGGCTGTCCGCAGCTGGGGCAAGCCTTGGCCTCAGGGTTCAGGGTCTTGCCGCACTTGTTACAGAACATATCTTGCCCTCCCGTTCAAGGGTTGCCTCGGTGCGCGTCGCGGGCTGCGCCGCGCGGTTTCAGGTCGTTTGGGCGCATGACAATACAGACTGATTGTACCCTTTGTGCTGCGTTTCGTCAAGCAAAACCCTCAAAATGCGCCATATCAGGCGTTTTTTGGCGCTGAAATGGGGCGGAGAATCAGCCGAAGGGGTTTGCCGGCGCCGGCGTCATCTCCGGCTGGGCGGGCGCGGCGGTTGCCTCGGCGGTCTCGTCAGGTCCGGCGGTGGCCTCGGCCGTCTTTTCCACAACGGCGCCCGACGAGGACGTGTAGTCGTTCACCGCGTACTGGCCCGCCGCCTGCTGGGGGATCAGGATGCCCTGGTTTAGCTGGTGGCTGATAAACAGGGACAGCATCACCGTCATCGAAATGAGCGCCAGCGCGGAGAGCAGTACCTTGCCCCGGACAGGACAGCGAAGCCCCCGCCACAAAACGAACAGCCCGACGGGCGGCAGCAGCACGCACAGAAAGAACGCCGTCCAGACGCGGCCGCTGGGCCGCTTGCGCTTTGGTACCTGAAAAACCGGAGCGCTGCCAGTGGTGCGCATCGTTCTACCTCCCAAAATGGTGGGAACATTATAACAGATAGACGTATGCGGCACAAGTTTTGAGCCGCATACAGAAGTTTTTTGACGGAAAAGCCTTAAAATAAACACAAACTTAGCGTTCAATCCCCCCCATGCGCGGCGCTCCGGGAATTGCATTTGCCCCGTTGTGTGGTATACTGGTGGTTACTACATGGGTTCAAAAGGCGGGATCGATGTGTCTTTGCAGAATGAAATGATCGGGATCTCCGGGCTGCGCAAGGTGTATGGCGAGGGCGAAGGCGCCGTCGTCGCGCTGGATCGCATCGATCTTTCCATTCGCCGGGGCGACATCCACGGCATCATCGGCATGAGCGGCGCGGGCAAATCCACGCTGATCCGGTGCATCAACCTCCTCGAAAAACCCACCGAAGGCAAAATCATCATCGGCGGGGTCGATGTGACGACCCTGTCCGACGCGCTGCTCCGCACGACGAGGCGCGCCGTCGGCATGGTGTTTCAAAGCTTCAACCTTCTGATGCAGCGCAGCGTGGAAAACAACGTGCGCTTTCCGATGGAACTGGTCGGCATGGACAAGAAGGCCGCCCGGGAAAAGGCGCGCGCGCTACTTGACCTCGTGGGGCTCAGCGACAAGCTGAACGCCTATCCCTCCCAGCTCTCCGGCGGCCAGAAGCAGCGGGTGGCCATCGCCCGGGCGCTGGCCATCGACCCCAAGGTACTTCTGTGCGACGAGGCCACCAGCGCCCTCGACCCCATGACCACAAGGGCGATTTTGGACCTTTTGAAGGACATCAACCAGCGCCTCGGCATCACCATCGTGGTCATCACCCACGAGATGGAGGTCATCCGCCAGATCTGCGAGCGCGTATCCATCATCGACAACGGGCGGATCGTCGAGAGCGGCGCGGTCAGCGAGCTGTTCACCCGCCCCCGCTCGGAGGCCGGGAAGCGGATGTTCCGCGGCAGCCTGAAGCACTTTTCGGAGCCGCCCACCGGGCGGCTGGTGCGCGTGATCTTTGACGGCGGGGCGGTCTACGAGCCGGTGCTCGCGAACCTCATCATCGAGCAGGGCGCGCCGGTGTCGATCATCAGCGCCCAGATGGACACCGTGAGCGGCGAGACCCGCGGCCAGCTGGTATTGCAGCTGCCCTCGGACGAGGCGATGAGCGGCCGAATGATCGAATCCCTCCGAAAGCACAACCTGGTCGTCGAGGAGGTGGCGTCGTGAGCGCGTGGCTGATGGAAAACGAGGCGATGATCCGCCTGATGCTCGCCGGGCTCTGGGAAACCCTGCAGATGACGCTCCTGGCGACGCTTTTTTCGTACCTTCTGGGCCTTCCGCTGGGCGTCTGGCTGGTGGTGACCGGCAAGGGCGGCGTGCGCGAAAACCCGGCGGTCAATCAGGCGCTGGGCACGGTGGTCAACGTGCTGCGCTCCGTGCCGTTTTTGATCCTCATCCTGATGCTGTTCCCGATCACCCGAATCGTGATGGGCACCACCATCGGCACCCGCGCGGCCATCTTCCCGCTGGTGATCAGCGCGTTCCCCTACGTGGCGCGAATGGTGGAATCCTCGCTGCGCGAGGTGGACGGCGGCGTGATCGAAGCCGCCCAGTCCATGGGCGCGACCACCTTCCAGATCATCCGCAAGGTGATGCTGCCGGAATCCACGCCTTCGCTGCTCAACGGCCTCGCGATCTCGATGACCACCATCCTGGCCTACACGGCGATGGCGGGCGCGGTGGGCGCGGGCGGCCTGGGCAAGATCGCCATCGATTACGGCATGTACCGCTTCGATATGCCCAAGCTCTACACCGCCAGCATCCTTCTGGTCGTGCTGGTGCAGGTGATTCAGGTGTTCGGCACCAGCGCCTCCTCCATGATCGACAAACGGCGGCGGTAGGCGTCCCCTTCTTCTCTTTGAAATAATGCGGCGGCTTTCATTCGGCACGCACATTATAGCGCGGGCGCAGCCCGCGCGACCCCCGCGCGGTGCGCAGGATCGCAGCGCCGGTACCTATATTCCCCCGGCCTGCAGGAAAGGAGCAACCCCATGAAGAAACTGGTAAGTCTCATCCTGGTACTCGCACTCACCCTAGGTGTCGCCGCCATGGCCATGGCTGAGAAGCTGGTCATTGGGGCTACCCCCACGCCGCACGCCGAGATTTTGGAACTCATCAAGGACGACCTTGCCGCCAAGGGCATCGAGCTTGAGATCGTCGTCTACACCGAATACACCACCCCCAACATGGCGCTGTCCGCCGGCGACCTCGGCGCCAACTACTTCCAGCACGTGCCCTACATGGAGGCCTACAACGCCTCCGTCGCCGACGACCAGAAGCTGGTCGCCGCCATCGGCGTGCACTACGAGCCCTACGCGCTCTACCCCGGCAAGACGAAGACGCTGGACGAGCTCAAGGACGGCGCGACCATCACCGTCACCAACGATCCGTCCAACGAAGCACGGGCGCTTTTGCTCCTTGAGAGCGCGGGCCTCATCAAGCTGAAGGAAGGCGCGGGCCTCAGCGCGACCATCGGCGACATCGCCGAGAACCCGAAGAATTTCAACATCCTGGAGATCGAGGCCGCGCAGCTGCCCCGCACGCTTCAGGACGTGGACATGGCGGTCATCAACGGCAACTTCGCGCTGGACGCGGGGCTCAGCCCGACGAAGGACGCCGTCTTTGTCGAGCCCGCCGACGGCGAAGCCGGCAAGACCTACACCAACTACATTGTGGTGCGCGCCGCGGACGCCGAGGCGACCTGGGTCGAAACCCTGCGGGAGACCATCCAGTCCCAGAAGGTGTACGACTTCATCGTGAACAACGACGCCTACAAGGGCGGCGTGATCCCGGCGTTCACCGTGGGCTAAACCCTACTCTTTCCGCCGCCCCCGCGCTTTTACGCGGGGGCATTTTTATGCCTCCTGCTTTCCGGTAAGCAAAAATTCCCCCGCCGGCATAAGTTCGGCGGGGGAATTTTGTTGCATGCGTGTGGTTACGCCTTGGCCCTCTTTTCGATGATGGCCGCATGCGCCGCCGCAAGGCGGGCGATCGGCACGCGGAAGGGCGAGCAGCTCACGTAGTCGAGGCCGACGTTGTGGCAGAAGATGACGGAGGACTGGTCGCCGCCATGCTCGCCGCAGATGCCCAGCTTGATGCCGGGGCGGGCCTTGCGGCCCAGTTCCGCGGCCATCTTGACCAGCTTGCCCACGCCGTTCTGGTCCAGGTGCTGGAACGGATCGGACTCGAAGATCTTCTTCGCGTAGTAGGCCTCCAGGAACTTTCCGGCATCGTCGCGGGAGAAGCCGTAAGTCATCTGGGTCAGGTCGTTGGTGCCGAAGGAGAAGAACTCGGCCTCGGTGGCGATCTCGTCGGCGGTGACGGCCGCGCGCGGGATCTCGATCATGGTGCCGACCTTGTACTCGATCTTGACGTTCTTCTCCGCCATGACCTTCTCGGCGGTCTCGACGACGATCTTGCGGACGTAGCCCAGCTCCTTGACGTCGCCCACCAGCGGGATCATGATCTCGGGGTGGATGTCAAAGCCCTTCTCGGCGCGCACTTCGATGGCGGCCTCGATGACGGCGCGGGTCTGCATTTCGGCGATTTCCGGATAGGTGACCGCCAGGCGGCAGCCGCGGTGGCCGAGCATCGGGTTCATCTCATGCAGATAGTCGATCTTGGCCGTCACGGCGTCGGCCGTGGTGTTCAGTTCGCGGGCGATGGCGGCGATCTCATCCTTCATGGACTTGGCGGGCAGGAACTCGTGCAGCGGCGGATCGAGGTAGCGGATGGTCACCGGGAACTCGCCCATGACCTCGTAGATGCCCTTGAAGTCGCCCTTCTGCATCGGCAGGAGCTTCGCGAGGGCGGCGCGGCGCTGCTCCTCGGTGTCCGCCAGGATCATCTCGCGCACGGCCGCGATGCGGTCGGCGGCGAAGAACATGTGCTCGGTACGGGTCAGGCCGATACCCTCCGCGCCGAACTTGATGGCGACGGCGGCGTCATGGGGCGTGTCGGCGTTGGTGCGCACCTTCAGGCGGCGAACTTCGTCCGCCCAGCCCATCAGCGTCGCGAAATCGCCGCTGACGTCGGCGTCGATGGTGGCGATGGCGCCGGCGTAGACGTTGCCGGTGGAGCCGTCGATGGACAGGAAGTCGCCCTCTTTGTAGGTGACGCCGGCGACGACCAGGGTCTTCTTCTCCTCGTCGATGCGCAGCTCGGAGCAGCCGGCGACGCAGCAGGTGCCCATGCCGCGGGCGACGACCGCCGCGTGGGAGGTCATGCCGCCGCGCCCGGTCAGGATGCCGCGGGCGTGGTTCATGCCCTCGATGTCTTCAGGGGAGGTCTCAAGCCGGACGAGCAGAACCTTCTGGCCGGCCTTCGCGGCGACGACGGCCTCGTCGGCGGTGAAGTAAATCTGGCCGCAGGCGGCGCCGGGGGAGGCGGGCAGGCCCTTCGCGATGGGCTTGGCGGCCTTGAGCGCCTTCGGGTCAAACTGCGGGTGGAGGAGCGCGTCCAGGAGGCGCGGCTCGACCATCATGACGGCCTCTTCCTTGGTGCGCATGCCCTCGTCCACCAGGTCAACCGCGATCTTGAGCGCCGCGGCGGCGGTGCGCTTGCCGTTACGGGTCTGGAGCATGTAGAGCTTGCCGCGCTCGATGGTGTACTCCATATCCTGCATGTCGCGGAAGTGCTTTTCGAGCTTCTCGGCCACGGCCACGAACTCTTCATACACCTCGGGCATGACGTCCTTCAGCGTGGAAATCTGGTTCGGGGTGCGGACGCCGGCCACGACGTCCTCGCCCTGCGCGTTGATCAGGTATTCGCCATAGAGCTTCTTCTCGCCGGTGGACGGGTTGCGGGTGAAGGCAACGCCGGTGCCGGAAGTATCGCCCATGTTGCCGAAGACCATCGCCTGCACGTTGACGGCGGTGCCCCAGTCGCCGGGGATGTCGTTCATGCGGCGGTAGTAGATGGCGCGGGGGTTGTCCCAGGAGCGGAACACGGCCTTGATGGCCTCGATCAGCTGCGCCTTGGGCTCGTTCGGGAAGTCCTCGCCCTTCTCAGCCTTGTACAGGTCCTTGAAGCGCTTGACGAGCTCCTTGAGGTCCTCGGCGGTCAGCTCGGTATCGTAATGGACGCCCTTTTCTTCCTTCATCGCGTCCAGAATGCGCTCAAACTTGGACTTGGGAACATCCATGACCACGTCGGAGAACATCATGATAAAGCGGCGGTAGGAGTCGTAGGCGAAGCGCTCGTTCTGGGTGAGGTTCGCAAGGCCCACGACGGCGGTGTCGTTGAGGCCGAGGTTCAGGATGGTGTCCATCATTCCGGGCATCGACGCACGGGCGCCGGAGCGGACGGATACCAGGAACGGGTTTTCCAGGTCGCCGAATTTCTTGCCGCAGATGATCTCGGTCTCCGCCAGCGCGGCGTCGATCTGCCGAAGGATTTCGTCGTTGATCTTTCCGCCGTCGTTGTAGTAGGCAGTACAGGCTTCGGTCGAAACGGTAAAGCCCTGCGGCACCGGCAGGCCCAGACTGGACATTTCCGCAAGGTTCGCACCCTTGCCGCCCAGAAGGTTGCGCATCGACGCGTTTCCTTCTTTGAAAAGATAGACATACTTGTGCGCCATGTTTCTCCCCCTCAAGTCAAATATTGCTTCTATATCTGTCGCACGGATATTATACCGCGCCGATATGGTTTTCATAGGGGCTCTTTGTTAAATTATGCCGCCATCCGTTACAATCTCCAGCTCGATGTCATTCAGCGCCGCGGCGCAGCGGGAAAAGGAGCTGTAAAAGCTTCCGTAAATCTTCCGGGTCTCGGCAAGGCACAGGTAGTCCACGTAGGCGTCGACGATGCCCTGTTCGCTGTCCCGCTCAAGGGACCGCTTTTCATAGGTGAGTATCTTGCCGGGGAACATCTCCCGAAGCGCGCGCTCCTCCTCCGGGGAGTCGGTGGCCAGAAAGAAGGCGACCGACGGGTCGGCCTCGACCTCCCGCCGCATGCGGTCGACAAAGTCCCCCGTCCGGCTGGAGGCAATGGACTGGGTGTTGTCGGTCCTTCGGATGTGGATGCCCACGCAGTTTGGAGGGAAGCTCTTCGTTACTTCGTCCGCCAGCGCCCGGATGTCCGGCGCGGGGCGGAAGATGGCATAATCGTACTTCTCGTACTCGCTCTCCAGGCTGTAGCAGCTGGAGGCGTAGAGGCTTCTGCCGCGCATCGCCCGGACGGAATCCGGCGTCAGCTTGCGCTTGGCCTCCCAGTTTTCGACCGTCGCGTCAAAGCGCCTGCCCTCGGCGCGCCGAGTCAGGATGCGCGCAATGCTGCGAAGGCGCATCTTCAGCTTCGATACGTAGCGGCCTTCCACCAGCTTCACGCCCTCAGGCAGCGAAAAAAGCCGCGTGCCCGGGCAGTTCATGCCCGCGTCGCGCAGCCAAATGACCGTCAGATCGTCCCCGGTCTCCCGGGCAACCGTATAAAATGAAGCGATGGTGCGCATCCGGTTGCACAGCCCGCCCAGCGGCTCCACATACAGCATTTACGCACCCCCGCCTATAAATGACCGAATTGATTATAGACGATGATGGGAAATCTGTCAAGAAAAGGCTTACGGCGGGCCGTTCCATTCAAAAGGCGACGGTTTTCCCGGATACGCCGTCGAACGGCGAGCTTTAATGCCTTGCGCTATTCCATCCCAAAACCCGCGGCGCTGCGCACAATGTGTTCCGCGCGGTCCGGCACGCCCTCGTGAAACACGCGCCACTGCTCCCGCCAGTCCAGCGTGGTGTCCGTCAGAATGTGGATCTCGGATTCGTTGTCCAGCGAGAGGACCATGTCCCCCCAGGGCGAGATGCGGACATCGTCCACCACGCCGCGGGCAGTGTGCTCTAAAAACCTCTTCATTGAAAAGTCATAGGCGGAAAAGCCGCGATCCCATCGGAAGTCCCCCAATGTCACCGATTCGATGTCGATGGCCGGCGCCAGCGTATCCGCGGAGCTGGCCACGAGCCTCCCGCCGTGCACCACGCGCACCAGACACAGGGCGTGGAGGGTTACATCTCCATCTCCGCGGAAGAAGAGGCGCACGATCTCACAGATCCGCTCGGCGCCGAAAAACTCTCTCCCAAACAGCATCTGCCGAATCTGATCCTGATAAGTCAAGGCTTCGTTCCTCCCCAAAATCACTCGCTGCCCGCGCGCTTGCGGGGCCGGGTGTCATTGCATTGCATTTATGTAATTAAACATGCAACCATATTTTAACCGCTCGCGGAGATTTGGTCAACCCCTCCCGCGATAAACAACCGGCTTCTGTCACCGGAACAAAAAACCGGGCGATTTCTCGCCCGGTCAGGGCATCGAAAAACCCTGTGGTTTTTTCGATGCGAAGGGAACCGCCTGCGTGCGCCTGAAATTCTCTGGAATTTCCGGGCGGCGCACTGACCAAAGGTGTGGATAGCGCCACCAGTATACGCACTGGCTGCGCTATCCCGTGCCCGGCGTACACGCCGCCGGGCACGATTAAACCGCGGGGTCTTTGCTCATGGCAGACCGGGCGACTTCTCGCCCGGTCTGCCATTGACAGAGCCCGTTCGCTTTCAGCCTCTGTCCTCAATTTCGGTGTACTCTCCCCGCTGGGATACGGCGCGGTAGGCCGGACGCATGATGCGGCCGCCGGTCAGGAGTTCCTCGATGCGGTGCGCGCACCATCCCGCGGTCCGCGCGATGGCGAAGAGCGGGGTAAACAGCTCGTCCGGAATGCCGAGCATGCGGTAAACGAGGCCCGAGTACATGTCCACATTGGCGCACATGGTCTTGCGCCCTTCGAGCTTTTCGTTCAGCACCTCGATGCCCATGCGCTCGATGCGCTCCATGAGGTCGAACTCGTCGTCATAGCCGGTCCTGACCGCCATGTCGCGGGCGTACTTTTTCAGAAGGATCGCGCGGGGGTCGTCCACGGTGTAAACCGCGTGCCCCAGGCCGTAGACCTTGCCGGAGCCGTCCCCGGCCTTTTTGTCCCGGATGAGGCGCAGGTAGTCGGCCACGGCACCGTCGCTGGCTGGATCGGCGGCGTGCTCGCGCACATCCTGGAACATCTCCATGACCTTCTGGTTTGCGCCGCCGTGGAGCGGGCCCTTGAGCGAGGAGATCGCGCCGGAAATCGCGCCGTAGGTGTCGGTGCCGGTGGAGGACAACACGCGGCAGGTGAAGGCCGAGTTGTTGCCGCCGCCGTGCTCGGCGTGGATGGTGAGCATCAGGTCCAGCAGATGCGCCTCTTCGGCGGTAAACTGGTTGTCGCGCCGGAGCATGTGCAGGAAGTTTTCCGCCAGCGACATATTCTCCTGCGGCACGTGCAGGTAGAGCGACTGGCCGTCGTAGTAGTGGCGCTTGGTGGCGTAGGCGTGGGCCACGATCACCGGGAGCCGCGCCGTCAGTTCCATGGACTGGCGCACCACATTCTCAATGGAAGTGTCGTCCGGGTTGGGGTCGTAGGAATAGAGCGCCAGCACCGCGCGGGAGAGCTTGTTCATCACGTTCTTGCTGGGCGCCTTCAGGATCATATCCTCGGTGAAGCCGTCCGGCAGCCGCCGCGCCACCTGCAGCGCCCGATGGTACTGGTTCAGCTGGTTCCGGGTGGGGAGTTTTCCGATCAGAAGCAGATAGCTGACCTCTTCGTAGCCGAAGACGCCGTCCTTCACATGGGCGGATACGATGTCGTTTACGTCGATGCCGCGGTAATAGAGGTGGCCGGGTGTGGGAACCGGCGCGCCGTCGACAATCTGATAGCCCTGAACGCTGCCGATGTTGGTGACGCCGGCCATGACGCCGGTGCCGTCGGAATTGCGCAGGCCCCGCTTTACGTGCTGTAGCTCAAACTGTTTGGGGTCGATGGAATAGCTCTGGCGGATATGTTCGCAAAACTGCTGGACGTACTCCCGAAGCTCTTGCTGCTGAATATACTGCATGATATCCTCCTCGCAGCCTTGCGGCCTCCATTGGCTTTTGGCGATTATAGCGCAAGCCCAGGGATTGTGCAAGCCATTTAACAGAAAATTTCAAAAAAGCCTTTCAGGAATCGGTTTCAGCCGCTCCAATGCACAACCAAAAACGTAATCCTGCAGCATCTTGATTTCGCGGGTCCGCTGTTGTATACTGATGCAAAATGCCATGTGGAGGATAAATCGATGTTGAAATTGACCGCATCCGGCGTTATTTTGCGCGGCGGTCGGCCGGAGGCGGCGGGCACAGCCTCCGAGGAGCAGCGGTCGCGCACGATCGCGGGGCGCATCCTGCGCGCCCACGGCGCCGGCGCTCATCTCAAGGACGGCATGCTGCACCTGAAGTTTGACAGCCTGATCTCCCACGACATCACCTACGTCGGCATCATCCAGACGGCGCGCGCCAGCGGCATGAAGCGCTTCCCGCTGCCCTACGCGCTGACCAACTGCCACAACTCGCTGTGCGCGGTGGGCGGCACCATCAACGAGGACGACCACGCCTTCGGCCTGTCGGCGGCGGTCAAGTACGGCGGCATCTACGTGCCGGCGAATTTCGCGGTCATCCACCAGTACGCCCGGGAGGCGATGGCGCGCTCGGGCGGCATGATTCTGGGTTCCGACAGCCACACCCGCTACGGCGCGCTGGGCACGATGGGCGTCGGCGAGGGCGGGCCGGAGCTGGTCAAACAGCTCTTGGGCAACACCTACGACGTGAAGAGCCCAGATGTCGTTCTGGTCTACCTGACGGGCGCGCCCCGGCCGGGCGTCGGCCCCCACGACGCAGCCCTGGCCCTGTGCGAAGCGGTTTACGCAAACGGCTTCGCGAAAAACAAGATTTTGGAATTCATCGGCCCCGGCGTCAAAAACCTTCCGATGGACTTTAGGCTGGGACTCGACGTGATGACCACCGAGACCGCCTGCCTGTCCTCGGTGTGGCAGACCGACGAGATGGCCGAATCCTTCTTCCGCCGGGCGGGCCGCCCGGGCGACTTCAAGGCGCTCGCGCCGGACGAAGGCGCATACTACGACGCGATGATCGAAATGGACCTGTCGGCCGTCGAGCCGATGATCGCGCTGCCCTTCCACCCGTCCAGCGCGCTGTCCATCCGCGCCCTCCTCGAAAACCCCGGCGACATCCTCCGGGAGGCCGAGGTGCGGGAAGGGCTGCCCGAAGGCAGCCTGACCGGGAAGGTCTCGGGCGGCAAGGTTCTGGTGGATCAGGGCGTGATCGCGGGCTGCGCCGGCGGCCTGTACGACAACCTTTCGGAGGCCGCGGCCATCCTTTCCGGCGGCTCGGTGGGCAGCGGGGCGTTCTCGCTCTCCTGCTACCCCGCCTCCGTGCCGGTGAACCTCCAGATTCTAAAAAGCGGCGTCGCGGAGACGCTGATGGAAGCCGGGTCACTCCTCAAGCCCGCCTTCTGCGGCCCCTGCTTCGGCGCGGGGGACGTGCCCTTTAACGGCGGCCTGTCCGTCCGCCACACCACCCGGAATTTCAGAAACCGCGAGGGCTCGAAGCCCGGCGAGGGCCAGCTGGCGATGGTGGCGCTGATGGACGCGCGCTCCATCGCAGCCACGGCGAAAAACGGCGGCGTGCTGACCGGCGCGGACGAAATCGACTATGCGCCGCCCGCCGACCACGGCCAGCCGATGGACCTCTCCGTCTACGAAAAGCGGGTCTACCGGGGCTGGGGCGCGGCGAAGCCGAACGAGCCGCTTACCTTTGGCCCCAACATCACCGACTGGCCGAAGTTCGGCCCGCTGCCAAAAAACCTGCTGCTCTCCGTCGCGTCTGTTCTGACCGATCCGGTGACCACGACGGACGAGCTGATCCCCTCCGGCGAGACCTCCTCCTACCGCTCGAACCCGGTCCGGCTTTCGGACTTCACCCTCTCCCGCCGCGACCCCGGCTATGTGGGCCGCGCCAAGGCGGTCAGGGACGCCGCGCCGGAATCCTGGGCGCACCTCGTGCCCAACCCCGCCGAAACCGGCTACGCCACCGTCATCTGGGCATTGCGCCCCGGCGATGGCTCCGCAAGGGAGCAGGCGGCCTCCTGCCAGCGCGTCTTGGGCGGGCGGGCCAACATCTGCCTGGAGTACGCCACCAAGCGCTACAAGTCGAACCTCGTGAACTGGGGCATCCTGCCCTTCACCACGGATGAAGCGCCGGGCGAAGTGGGCGACCTCCTTCTCATCGAAAACATCCGCGCCGCGGTCGAGGGCGGCGAATCCCAAGTGACGGCCACGCGGCTCTCGGACGGCCGGAAGGTTCCCCTCAGGCTGGACGGCCTCGACGCCGCGCAGCGCCGCATCCTGCTGGACGGTTGCCTGATGAACTACTACGCACTGGCCGCAAAGGAGAGAGAGTCATGAGCCGCATCCCGATGAACCCCATCGTCGAAATGGACGGCGATGAGATGACCCGCATTTTGTGGAAGATGATCAAGGAGCAGCTGCTCGAGCCCTTCGTGCAGCTGAACACCGAGTACTTCGACCTGGGCCTGCCCAGCCGCGACGCCACCAACGACAAGGTCACGATCGAATCCGCGCTGGCCGCCAAGAAGCTGGGCGTCTCGGTCAAGTGCGCCACCATCACCCCCAACGCCCAGCGCGTGGAGGAGTACGGGCTCAAGAAGATGTGGAAGAGCCCCAACGCCACCATCCGCGCGCTGCTGGACGGCACGGTGTTCCGCTCGCCGATTCTGGTTGAAAATGTAAAGCCCGTCATCCCCCGCTGGGTCAAGCCCATCACCATCGCCCGCCACGCCTATGGCGACGTATACCGCGCGGTGGAGATGCGTGTGCCCGGCCCCGGCAGGGCGGAACTCGTCTTCACCGGGGAGGACGGCAGGGTGATGCGCGCCGCGGTTTACGACTTTGAGGGCGCAGGCCTTCTGCAAGCGATGCACAACAAGGACGACTCCATCCGCTCCTTCGCCCACTCGTGCTTCCGCTACGCGCTCTGGGCAAAGCAGGACCTGTGGTTCTCCACCAAGGACACCATCTCGAAGACCTACGACCAGACCTTTAAGCTGATCTTCCAGGAGATCTACGACAGCACCTACAAGGCGCTGTTCGAAAAGGCGGGCATTGAATACTTCTACACCCTCATCGACGACGCCGCCGCCCGGGTGGTGCGCTCGGAGGGCGGGTTCATCTGGGCCTGCAAAAATTACGACGGCGACGTGATGAGCGACCTCGTCTCCACCGCCTTCGGGTCGCTCGCGATGATGACCAGCGTGCTCGTCAGCCCCGACGGCGCGTTCGAGTACGAAGCCGCCCACGGCACCGTCACCCGCCACTACTACCGCTATTTGAAGGGCGAGGCCACCTCCACCAACCCGGTGGCCACCATCTTCGCCTGGAGCGGCGCGCTGAAAAAGCGCGGTGAGCTGGACGGCAACAAGCCCCTGGAAGCGTTCGCGGGGCGGCTCGAGCAGGCGACACTTGGCACCATCGAGTCCGGCGTCATGACCCGGGACCTCGCGTCCCTCGCCACCGGCTCGCCTTCGGCGGTCACCTCTGCGGAGTTCATCGCCGCCATCGCGGATAAGCTTCAGGCGTAGCGGTCGCGCCGTGCGCGAAAAACCGCCCCGAAACCGTAGGGTTTCGGGGCAGTCATGTTTCTGCGAAGGCTGCCTTACAGCGCCCCCCGCGCTTCCTTCCAATCCACCAGCAGGTTGTACCTCTCGGTATTAAAGCGCAGCACGCAGTAGTTCGGGTCGCCCGGGCCGGAGAAGTGGTTTTCGAGCCCGTCGTACCACATCGCCTGTTTGACGGCTTCATCCGTCACAACCGTTACCCGCCCGGTCAGCGTAATGTTATAACACTCGCTGGCAAAGCAGACGGCGGCGCGGTTCGCCTGTCCGGCGCGCCTTGCCTTGTTGCTCTCACGCCCTGTGCAGAAGGTAACCCACTCGATGCCCTCCGCCCTCGCCGGGGTGATGGCCGAGGCAGTCGGGCCGCCTGACTCATCATCCATCAGCGCCAGCACGCAATAAAGCTCTCCGCCCGAGGGTTTATCGCACGCGGTGTTCCGGGCAATGATCTCCGCCGCCCTCTTGATGACGTCACGTTCCATAGATGCCGCCTCCCGATTCTTTTTGCCCATCATAGCACGCCAAACAGGACAGCATCCTGTCCTGTTACGGATACAGGGCAAGAATTTTTTTCGCGGCGTCCCGGATCTCCCCGGCGAGGCCAGACGGCTCCAGCACCTGAACCCTGTCGCCAAAGCCCAGGAGCCAGGCGAGGATGTAGCGCCGGCTGGCAAACCCAACCTCCAGCCTGAGTGAGCCATCCTCCGCCACGGTCCAGGCGTCCGGGCCGTACTCATCCATCAACTGATGCCTGGCCGACGGGTGAAACAGCGCGATCAACCGCTCGCCGCCTTCAAGAAAAGCGCCAAAATCGCGCCTTTCGGGCGGTATCTCCCGGGCCGCGAAGCGCTCGTCCAATATGCGGAGGTTTGAAAGCCGGGTCAGCTTGAACAGTCGAAAATCCAGCCGGTCACAGCAGAAGCCGAACACATACCAGGCCGACCATTGAAAGACGATGAGGCACGGCTCCAGAACCCTTTTCGTCTCGCCCTTTTCGCTGAAATAGTCGAATGCAATCAGGCGGCTTTCCAGGATCGCCTGCTTGAGCCCCGCGATCTTATCCGTAAGGCTTCCACGCTGGTGGGCCGCAAGGTCGATGACCACCGGCTCCCGAAGGGATACCATGGCACCCCTTCCAACGCGCAGCTTGTCCAGCGTGCGCTCGACCTGAGAGTCTCCGGACACGCTGCCGATCCCACGAAGCGCAACGATGATGCCGGAAAGCTCGTCGGCGGTCAGCACGCTCCTGTCCAGCCTGTAGCCCTCCGCGATTGACAGGCCGCCGCCTGCCCCCTGCCGGGTGACAATGGGGATACCCGCCCGGCAGAGCGCGTCGATGTCCCGGCTGATGGTGCGGCGGGTGACCTCAAATTTTTCAGCGAGGCAGGGCGCCGTCACTCGTTCGTTCTGCATGAGGACGGCTAGAATGCCCATCAGGCGGTCAATCTTCATGCCGTCCACCTGTCGCGTGCTTTCCCGCGGCTCATCCGTCCATCCGGGCGAGGTCGCCCAGAATCTCGCGTTCGGCGAACAGCGCCGTCGCGCCGCCGGTATGCCAGAAGACGGCGGTGCTGCCGGGGGCAATTTTTCCGCTTTCGATGTGGCCGAGAAGCCCGGCGAAGGCCTTTCCGGTGTACACCGGGTCGGCCAGAAGCCCTTCCGTCCGTGCGAGGAGGCGGATCGCCCGGGTGGCCGCCGCGTTGGGCTTTTCATAGCCCGGGGCGAAGTACCCGCGGTCAACCGCAAAATCCGAGGTCTCCACCCGCTCGCCGCTGCCGAGCCAGGCGAGGCTCCCGTTGGCGAGGGACGCGCATTTTTCCTCGTATTCCGGCCCCTTTTCGCTGACCGCGATGGCGACGACCTTCGCCCTGCCGCCCACAAGCCGCCGCCCCGCCACGAGGCCGGCCAGCGTGCCGCCGGTGCCCGCGCCGACGTAGATGCCGTCAGGATCGAGGCCCATCGCTTCGCATTGCTCCATGAGCTCCAGATACCCGGCCGCAAACGCGGCGGAGCCGACTTCGTTCGCGCCGCCCAGCGGGATATCATAGCACCGGTGCCCCTCGGCTTCAAGCCGCGCCGCGTGGGCGCCGCCCAGCGCGAAGCACCTTCGCTCGGTATCCGCCTCCGTCTCCCCCGGTTCGCCCTTGACCACATGAAGCTCCGCGCCGAGGATCGCGTCCAGCAGCATGTTGGCGCGCACGTCCGCCTCGTCCGGCTCCACGTAGGCATTCAGGTACAGGATGGGGCTTAACCCCAGGCGGCGGCAGGCGGTGACGGTCTGCATGGCGTGGTTCGACTGGGTCGCGCCGTAGGTGAACACCGTGTCGCAGCCCTTCGCCACCGCGTCGCCCATCAGAAACTCCAGCTTGCGGATCTTGTTGCCGCCGAAGAGGCTCATGCCGGAAAAGTCGTCGCGCTTGACGTACAGGTTGACGCCCAGTTTTTCGGACAGCGCATCCAACCTGTGAAGGGGTGTGGGAAAGAAACCCAGCCTGGCCCGGGGCTTTTTTTCGATCAGCCGTCGGGCGGCTTCCATCATCTCGTTCATTCGCGGTTCCTCCATTCCCTGTGAGACGCATTGCGCTTCCATTATACCCCAGAGCGCCAGGGATGTGGAACCGGATTTCCGGACCTCTGAGAAATTTCAAAGCCGCCGCGCAAATGCGCGGCGGCAGCCTGTCTAAACCCGCAAGGTCAATGTTTATTTAAAGAACACGGGCTTCCCGGTCTTGCCGGACTCGTAGATGGCCTCGAGGATCTGGGTGACCACCAGCGCCTGTTCCGGCTTGACGACGAGGGGCTTCGAATCGTCCTTCACGTGGTCGATCCACATGCGGGCTTCCACGTCCTCCGCATTGCCGCCCAAGTCGCCGTCAAAGAAGGCCACGCTGCCCGCGGTCAGCGCCGGCTCGGTCACGTACATCTTGGAGAAGCGCTCGCCGTTGATGCGAAGGCCGCCGTCCTTGCCCAGCATGTCCGCGCCGGCCTTGTCGCCGCAGAGAATCGTCTTGGCTTCGTTGGCGTCGATCATGTTGAGCGCCCAGGAGCTCTCCAGCACGATGGTCGCGCCGTTCTTCATCCGGACAAAGCCGAAGGCGCTGTCCTCGACGGTGAACTCCTTGGGGTCCCAGGGGCCCCAGGCGTTGGCGGAGTTTTCGTTGTCGCCGAGCTTCCTGAACACGCTGCCCACGACCATGTCCGGCTCGTAGTTGTCCATTTCCCACAGCGTCAGGTCCAGCGCGTGGGTGCCGATGTCGATCAGCGGGCCGCCGCCCTGCTGCTCCGCGTCCAGGAACACGCCCCAGGTGGGCAC
>JAEYPB010000011.1 GCA_023411175.1 Bacillota bacterium
TCACTGGTCGTTCTGATGGCAAGAAAAAGGTCTCAGGAGGAAAGAAAGTGGCAATCGTTCACCTGAAGCTCGGAAAAATCACCAAGCGCGCCGACGGGCGGTTCCAGGCGGGATACCGGGACCTGGATGGCACCCGAAAATTCATCACATGCCGGACGGAAGAGGAAGTGCGCTCGCGTTTTCAGGCGCTTCAGCCCACTGTAGCCTGTGATGTATCCTGTGATGCAGCGCCCCGCAAAGAGCGGGGTCTGCCAACGGCAGGTGGTGAAGCCCCGGTGCCGGAAACAGCTCTCCCCCACTCAGTCCTGCCGGACGAACGCATGCTGCTGGCGAACTACGCGCTGAACTGGCTGGAGACGTACAAGAAGGGCAAGATCAAGCCCAGCTCCTACGAGCGCTATCAGTTCTGCCTGCAGCTCCTGTGCAAGGATGAGATCTCCCACATGGATGTGCGCTCGATCCGGCTGGAAGACATCCAAATGTACGTCAACCGTCTGGAAGACATGAGCGCGTCCACCATCAAAAAGCAGCGATTGCTGCTAAACCAGGTATTTGAACATGCCGTGCTGACGGATGTGATCCAGCGCAACCCCGTGCAGGGCGTGCAGATGCCGCCGCAGTCGCACAACACCAAGGTGGTCTATCCCTACGAGAAGGACGAGCAGGATAAGCTGGTGGCCGCTTTCACCGAAGAGAAGAACGGAAGGCCTCGTCTCCGTTATGGCTGGGGTTGCGTCCTGATTCTGGAGACGGGCTTACGCGCCGGCGAGGCGCTCGCGCTGGAGTGGAGCGACATCGATGAGGAGAAGCGGACGCTCAAGGTCACGAAGAACATGGTCCGGGTGGATGGGAAGAATACCGTCCAGCGCACCACGAAGACGGCCTCTGGCAGGCGCACAATTCCTCTCAACGGCAGGGCCTTGGAGGCTATTCAGTACCTAAAGGCCCAGCAGGTACCCGGCTGCCCCTATGTGTTCGCGACCCAGACCGGCAAGCATCTGAGCTACCGGAACCTGCTGGCGACGATGGAGAAAGCCTGCGAGGCAGCGGGCGTGGAGCACCGGGGCTTGCACGCGCTCCGGCACTCCTTCGCCAGCAACCTCTACGCCCGGGGCGTGGAGGTGAAGATCATCTCGAAGCTCCTTGGTCACGCCAGCGTGGAGATTACCTACAACAGGTACATCCACTTTTTCGAGGGCGAGATCGACGACACCCTACGGCAGGCGGTCGGGGCATAATGATAACTATTAACTAACCGGCTTAGTAAGTATAGTAAGGCATAATGCGCCGTTCTTTACAACAGCTGCTGTGTGGTCAATACAGCCAGTCATTCCTCGTGAGAGTACTAATAAAGTAGCGAGACCCCTCTTTTCGGTTCAGATCGATGGAGGGGTCTCGCACACGCTTATGTTATCTGTACGTCACTTGGAGCTCGCGTTCGATTCGTTCCGGTGTGTTCAAATTGACTCCATCCACGCCGATTGTGAACTCAACCGTCCGACCGTCAATTATAACCGCCGTCGGAATGCGACCTGGCTTTTCGAATCGCAGCGTTTTAATGTCCAGCTTTCCTTCGGCCAGCGTCAGCTTGACCTGATTCTCCTCAAAAATTACCTGCCCCCAGCCGCCGTCCAGGGACCATAGCGACTGGAAATTGTCCGGGTTGCCGATGGGGTGAAAGCCGATCAGCCCCTTGGGCACGTCGTACTTGAAGCCCGAGAACGCCAGCAGCAGCGCGTAGCTGGCCATGGAGCGCGCGTAATTGCTGCCGCACTCGATCTCGTTCCACGGGTTGCGCTTTTCGCCGTCATAGCGCTCACGAACCGCCCGCACCATTTGGAGGCCCTCCTCCACCATGCCCTCCTGGATCATGTGGATGGCCGCCTGGTACTCGAAGCCGTGCATCGTCTCCTCTGCGTAGACGATGGTGATGGCCGGGAGCTTCGTCTCCTTGGGCCAGGCGCAGATGATGGTGCCCGCCTCGTCGTTGAGCGCGTACAACCGGCAGGGGTTGAAGTGCTCGCGCATGTTGGGGATGAAGTTGTGCTTATAGATCGACTTCAAGGCGCTCACGGCCTTGTCGTGGTCGAAGATTTCGCCCAGGCCCATGAGATTCGCGTGCCACTGGGCCAGCACCTGGTCGATGCCGCAGCCGTCCGCGATCTGGTAGAGCACTTCCTTCTTCTCATCGTTCCAGTAGGCGGCGTAGATGTCCTGGTTCTGCAGCGATTTTGCGCCGCCCGCGTAGGGGTCCAAGACGCTCCGGTCGCTCAGGTCGATCTTCTGGATGAAGTATTCGCCGTTGAAGAGATCCCGGTTGAGCTTCTCCCGGCCGGACTCAAACACGCGCTCGAACTGCGCGGCGGTTTCCCCTTCGCCCAGCTCGCGGGCGATCAACGCGCCCGCCTTCAGGCCGCCCAGGTACAGCCCGGAAAGCCACGCGTTCTCGCCGAACATCTCCATGTCCAGCGTGTGGTGCTGGCGGCCCTCCATGATGCCGTCCTTGTTGAGGTCCCAGCGGTCCGTGTTTTCTGGAGACCATGCGAATTCGATCGACCGCTTGACTTCCGGCCAGAGGGATTGGAGCCACGCTTTGTCGCCGGAGATCTTGTATTCGCGCCACACGCGCATGACGGTGGCGTACTGGCCGTCCACGCACGGGCGGAACTGCATCGGCGCACGCCCCACCGGCAGCATCAGGCGGAAGCTCATGCTGCCGTCCGGGTTCATGCTGTGGGTGTATTCCAGCGTGCGCATGGAGCGCTCGAGCCGGGGGAACAGGAAGGGGATCGCGTAGGTGTAGGCCCATACGTGGGTGCAGCTGCCTTCGCAGGAGCCGGTATCCCAGTGACAGCCCTCAAAGCCGTACAGCGAGCCGTCGGTGAGCCTGAGGCACGTGGGCGACTTGATCACCGCGAGGTTTGCGGACACCGCCTCCAACGCCTCCGGCGGCAGGGACGAGGCGAGGAGCGCGTCCAGGAAGGCGCGGGTCTCCTTTTCCAGGCGGACGTAGTTTGAAAGCGCGTAGCGGAGGCTATCCTTGGAATCCTTCCACAGCATGGCGTAGTAGTTCTTCCAGGGCTTGTTGGGCACGTCGCTCAGGCATTCGCAGCCCGCGCCGGTGACGCAGCTGGAATCGCCAGGGTTCCAGAAGTTGACGCAATTGGGCGTGGACCAGGAGAGCACAAACCGGACGCGCGCCGTCTCGCCGGGCTGCGCCGTGACCGTCGCGGCCATCGAGGCAACTTCCCGGGACGAGTAGCCCACGTGCGCGTCCTCCGCGGTGGGGTAAGCGCGATCCTGAATCCGGCCGAATTCGCGGAAGTCCTTCCAGTAGGTGGCGAGGTTGTCAAACCAGTTGCCACGGTACCAGTAGCGGGTCACATCCACGTCTGAAGCGTCGGTGCCGAAGGAAAGGTCGCCGTACCGCGGGTCGTCCTCGTCCAAAGTTTCGCGGTTTCGGAGGGTCATTATGGATAGGCCGTCCGCGCGCTCGAAGGTGTGGATGCCGGGCAGCTTCGTATAGAGGTTCGCCACCGAGAAGCAGACGGTGTAGTTTAGCGGGGCGTCGTGCGTATTGGTCAGCGAGATCTCAAAGAACGCGCCGGGGATGGACGAATCGTCCTCGTTCAGCGGGATGAAGGGGTTGAACGCCTCCATGGACACCTGCCCGGGGAAGTGCTCGTCCTCAAAATCGATCCTGGCCATCGGGAAGGTGCCGGTGAACGTGGAGGCGCGAAAGTGCGGAAGGCCGGCGAGGGATTCCCGGTCCGGGCCGAAACCGAAGCCGTTGTACATTGGCCGCTGCATTTTGCCGGTGTAGGGCGGCTGCACGTCCGAGTGCAGCACGCGTGCGTCCAGCACCTTGACTTCATCTTCCGCTTTGACCGCGAAGTGGGTGAATCCCAGGTTCGAACCCTTGTTGGGTCGGTTGAAGATTTCCGCGTCGATCAGCTGGCCGTTTCCGGCAAGGCCGACGCAGCCGCTGCCGATGCCGCCCAGGGGGAAGGAGATTTCCCGGGTCTTCGCGCCCTTGAAGGTGAACTTTTCCATATGACGTATCCTCCTGACGATGCTTAATGAATCCCAGATGCCAATGCAGGATGGAAATGCGTCCAAAGAGGCGAGGGATTTCGACGACGCATTTCTATCCTGAATTGGGATCAACTTTTAAGTCCGGACATGACGCTGCCCTGCAGGATGTATTTGTGGCCGAAGCTGTACAGAAGCGTGGGCACCACCAGCGAAATCGTGACGCCCGCCAGCACCACCGACACGCTGCCGGTATTGCGCATGCCGTTTAAGGTCTTGAGGCCCAGCGGCAGCGTCATCATCTCCCACTTAGACAGGTACACCAGCGGCTGCAGGAAGCTGTTCCAGGTGGCGAGGAAGGTGAGCAGCGACGTCATGATGATGACCGACGTGGACATCGGCACGAAGATTTGCGCGTAGATCCTGAAACGGCTCGCTCCGTCAATGTACGCGGCCTCTTCATAGCTTCCGGGGATGGTCATCATGTACTGGCGGATGAAGAAGATGTTGAGGGGACTGATGATCGCGGGCAGGATCAAGGACCAATGGGTACCCACCAGACCGATCTTGGAAAGCATGATGTAAGTGGGGATCAGGGTCGCCTGCACCGGCACCATCATGCCCGCGAGGAATGTGATGAATACGAAGCCTCGCCCCTTGAACGGGATGCGCGCAAACGCGTAGCCCGCCATCGTGCTGACGATCAGGTTGAAGCCCACCGAGAAAACCGCCACTTTGACGCTGTTCAGGATGCAGTCAAAGAACGGGAACACCGTGAACACGTCGCG
>JAEYPB010000035.1 GCA_023411175.1 Bacillota bacterium
CGGGTTATTCTGGCGAGGTGCGGCGGAGTGTGGTATAATTTCATCGGAATTTCCGCGCAGGGTGGTGGGGGCATGGGCCTTCGAGGATTGCCGAACGTCGGGAAGGTTCTGGAGAAAAACCTGATGGACGTTGGCATCACGACACCGGAGGCGCTTCGGGAAGAGGGGGCGTGTTCGGCCTTTCTGAAGATCCGTGCGGCGGTGGATCCGGGCGCGTGCCTTCACATGCTGTACGGCCTTGAGGGCGCGGTGCGCGGCATCCCGGATGCGATGCTGGACGCAGAAACCCGGAACGCGCTGAGGGATTTCTTCGCGTCGCTGTGACGTGGGGCCGGAAACTCCTGTCAGCCGCGTGTTTGCTGTTTCAACCCGCTCAGCCCGCGGTATATATAGACTAAAGAACAGGAGGGATGAGCCATGAAGCATGCGATACACCCCGATGAGGTAAAGGTAAATCAGGAAGCGGACAACGACATCGAGATGGCCTGTTCCGCGGAATTCTCCCAAGGCTGCATTGAGCCGGAAGAAGCGAAATAACCACCTTCCAAAAGCAAACATTTATGCGCCGCGAAAGCGGCGCATTTTGCATGCAAGCGTCCTTGCGGGGTGTGCGATGGATCTTCGAGCGCCTGCGCCGGGCTACGGCGGAAAGTCCTCATCCTCGTCGTCGGGCGATTCCTTCGGGGTTCCGTCCTTTTTAAAGCCGTACTTGTTCTTCATCAGGTTCCGGAGAGCGAACGCGGCGAAGAAGGAATTGAAGTTGTCCATTTGCATCATCTCCCGCGCTTAGTATGCCCGGCATGGGCGCGGCTGGCGGTGGAAATGACAGGAATCATTTTTAGTCGGTCGCCTTGGACGCGGCTGGGCGGTTCTTTTTGACATCGCAGCGTTTAGTGCAGGCCAGTCGGGACAATATAAAAGATGGATGATCAATTGAAGGAGGTGATGCCATGAACGCCAACAAGGTGCCCAATGGACTCGTCGAAAGCGCCTCCCCATACCTTCTTCAGCATGCGTACAACCCTGTCAACTGGAGCGAGTGGGGAGAAAAGACTTTTGAAAGGGCGCGGCTTGAGGACAAGCCCGTCTTTCTGTCCATTGGGTACAGCTGACGCCGACAAACACTTGTCATTGGTGCCATGTGATGGCGGAGGAATCTTTTGAGGATGCGGAGATCGCGGCCCTTCTGAACCGGGATTTTGTGCCGGTCAAGGTGGATCGCGAGGAGCGGCCGGATGTGGACGCGGTCTACATGCGCGCCTGTCAGGCAATGACCGGCTCCGGCGGTTGGCCGCTGACCGCGTTTCTCACCCCGGATCAGGTGCCGTTTTTTACCGGCACCTACTTTCCCAAGCACAATTTTCGGGGGCATGTGGGGCTTTTCGAGCTTTTGACGGCGGTGTCCGCGGCGTGGCAGGGCGATCGGGCGTCGCTTCTTGATTCCGGCGATGCGATCGGGGCGTATCTTGCGGACAAGAAAGCGCCGGAAGCCGCGGATGCGCAGGCGCTGCCACGCCGCGCTTACACCCAGCTTCGCAGTGCCTACGACCCCGAATGGGGCGGCTTCGGCGCGGCGCCCAAATTTCCGACTCCGGCGACGATTCTGTTTCTCCTCCGGTATTACGCAATGGAAAGCGTGCCGGATGCGTTTGAGATAGCGGAGAACACGCTCCTTCACATGTTCCGGGGCGGCATGTTCGACCATCTTGGGGGGGGCTTCTGCCGCTACTCCACCGACCGGAGGTGGCTGATCCCGCACTTTGAAAAAATGCTCTATGACAACGCGCTGCTTCTCTGCGCCTACGCGCAGGCCTACCGCATCTCGCCGCGCGAGGAATACCGGGACGCAGCCGGGCGGATCGTGGAATACCTGGCGAAGGAGATGCTGTCGCCGGAGGGGGGCTTTTACGCCGCTCAGGACGCCGACAGCGACGGGCGCGAGGGCGCTTACTACGCGCTCCGGCCGGAGGAATCCATCCGCGTGCTGGGCGAGGAAGTGGGCCGGCGCTTCAACCGCGCCTTCGGCATCGACGAAGCGGGGAATTTTGAGGGCGCGTCCGTGCCGAACCGCATCGGACGCCCCGAGCCGCTGGATGATGAAATGCGCGCAGCGGCGCGGCGCATGGCCGAATACCGGCGGCATCGGCGGACGCTCACCACCGACGACAAGATCATGACCGAATGGAATGCGCTGGCCATCGGCGCGCTGGCCTCCGCGGCCCGGTCGTTTGGCCGAGGGGACATGCTGGCGCTGGCCGGGCGGGCGCGGCGGTTTGTTTGGGAACGGCTGAACCTCCCGGAAGGGCTGTGCGCCTACTTCAGGGAGGGTAAGGCCGTTGGGCGCGCGCATCTTGGCGACTACGCCGCCCTCGCGTGGGCGAATCTGGAACTGTATGCCGCGACCCTTGATCCCGCGCTGGTCCCGGAGACCGGGACGCTGTTGAACCGAATGGTTGAAAGGTTTTACGACCCGGATGCGGGCGATTTTTACTTGGGCGAGGCGGGCGGAGACCTCAGTTTCCGCTCAAAGGAGCACATGGACGGCGCATCGGCCTCCGGAAATTCGCTGGCGGCCCACGCGCTGATGGGGATGTACAGGATTACAGGGGAGGCGAAGTGGCGGGATCTGGGCGAAGGGCTGACGCGCGCCATCGCCGCCCACGCCAATGACTATCCGGCGGGCTGCTGTTTTGGCATGGAGGCACTATTGAGGGGGCAGAAACCTGCGCTGCGCGTCGGCTGCCGCACGGGCGATCCGGCGCGCATTGAGGCGTTCGCCGCGTTGGCGGGAGGGATGTACCTGAAAAACGCGGCGCTCGCGCTGGAGCCCGCGGAGCCAGGTGAGCACCCCGGCACCAGCTACCATCTCTGCGAAGGGGAGGCATGCGCCGCGCCGATCACGGACGACGAGGCGCTCGAGCGCGCGCTGACGGCCTACGCCGTTCAAACCACAGCCGGGTCGAGATGAAATTCATCACCCCAAAGCGCCGCGTTTCGCGGCGCTCAAGGCATCAAAAAACCCGTCGGGTTTTTTGATGCGGTGGGGAACTCCTGCGTGCGCCTGAAATTCTCTGGAATTTCCGGGCGGCGCACTGACCAAAGGTACGGATAGTGCCACCAGTTTGCGTACTGGTGGCGCTATCCCGTTCCCGGCGTACATGCCGCCAGGAACGATTGAAACGAAGACTTGTTGATGGTCTGAGCGCCGCGTTTCGCGGCGCTTTTTTGCGCATAGCAATCCTGCCACTTTCCGATACTGAGCGTGAAAAGAAATGGAGGGGTGCGCTATGCAAAAGACTACCTATCAAGAAAAAACGGCCGTACCGGATACGTTTCCCGCGCAGCACCAGATTCAGCAGCCCGGCAGTCAGCGGCGGATGGACCCCAAGCCCATTGCCGTGGGCGCGGACTACAAGCCGGCGGGCAAGCTCGCCGGAAGGGCCATCGTGGTGACCGGCGGGGACAGTGGCATCGGCCAGGCGGCGGCGGTGGCGTTTGCGCGGGAGGGCGCGGACGTAGCGGTCGTATACCTCAGCGAGCAATCCGACGCGGCGGAGACAAAGCAGCTGATTGAACAGCAGGGAAGAAAGTGCCTTCTGATCGACTGTGACCTCCGGGACGAGGCGGCCGCCAAGGCGGCGATCGATAAGGCCGTCGGCACGTTTTCGAAGCTCGACGTGCTGGTCAACAACATTGCGGTGCAATTTCCGCAGAACAGCATTGAGGACATCACCGCCGAGCAACTTCGAAACACCTTTGAGACCAATGTCTTCGGATATTTTTTCACGACCAAGGCGGCGCTCGCACACATGCGGCCGGGCGGCGCCATCATCAACACCGCGTCCATCGCCGCCTATCAAGGGAATGAGCGGTTGATCGACTATTCTGCCGCCAAGGGCGCGGTGGTGTCGTTTACCCGGTCGATGGCACTTTCGCTGGCATCGCGCGGCATTCGCGTCAACGCCGTCGCGCCCGGCCCGGTCTGGACGCCGCTGATCCCCTCCAGCTTTACCGAGTGGGAAGTTGCGCAGTTTGGAAAAAATACGCCGCTGGGGCGCGCCGCCCAGCCCTTTGAGCTTGCCCCCGCCTACGTGTATCTGGCCTCGGACGATTCGGCCTTCGTCACCGGACAGGTGATGCATGTAAACGGCGGGCGGATCGCGGAATCCTGAAAAATGGCTGTACGGCGTCCGGAGGCGCTGCCTGCGGACGCCGCCTGTATGGGAAGGCCGCACATTGCTTATGAAAAAGCGGACTGGCACATACCGGAATGTGCCATCGAATGGTTGATCCTGAAGGGAAGAATATCGATTGAACGTGGGATTTGCCGGATGAAAGGCCAATATGAGGCATGGCCCGGCGCGCATGTTTCAAAAAAAGCACGGGGAGAATATCCGCCGTAAAGCGGGGTGAGGCGATGGGCGAGCGAGTCAAGGGCCATCTGTTCATCATCGGCGGCGCCGAGGACAAGACCGGTCGGATGGAGATCCTCGGGGAGATTGTGCGGCTGACAGATGGCGGGCGGGTGGTGGTGATGACCACCGCCACCGAACACCCGGAGGAAGCAGGGCGCGACTATGAAAGGCTTTTTTCAGACCTCGGAGCTCGGGAAGTGGAGAGCGTCCGCATCGATACGCGCCGCGAGGCCGAGGATCAGGAAGCCGCGAGGGCGCTGCGCCGGGCGGACGCCGTTTTTTTTACCGGAGGCGATCAGTTGCGCATTACCAGCATCCTGGGAGGGACGCGGGTGTACGAGGCGCTGTTTGACGCCTACCGGTGCGGCGCGCTGATCGCGGGCACCAGCGCCGGCGCTTCGGCGCTCAGCAGCACCATGATCGTCGGCGGGCTGGACAACGACCAGGCGCGCAAGTGCACGCTCAAGATGGCGCCGGGGCTGGGGCTGATGGAGCAGGCGCTGATCGATCAGCACTTCGCGCAGCGCGGGCGGCTCGGGCGGCTTCTGTGCGGCGTGGCGGAAAATCCGCACGTGCTGGGCATCGGCATCGACGAGGACACCGCCATTCGCGTCGAGCCGGACGCGCGTTTCTTCGTTCTTGGCTCCGGCGCGGTCACCGTCATCGACGGCGCGACGCTGCGGGATTCCAATGTTTCCGAGCTCGCGCCCAATGAGATCCTCGCCATCGAGGGCGTGACCCTTCACGTGTTGCCGCGGGCGTACGGCTACGACATGAAGACGCGGAAGGTGCTGCCACCGTAAACGGCACGATTCCATCGCGCAATTAACAAACGTTCGGAGGTTGCCACGCTTGAACATCCTCTCAGTCAAGGCCTTTCAAGGTCCGAACATCTATTGCCTGAAGCCGGTCGTCAAGCTCACGGTCACGCTCGGAGAGGGCGAGGATGCGCCCACCAGCGAGCGGCCGGGCTTTGCGGAGGCGCTTCTTGGCATGCTGCCGGGACTCAAAAAGCATCATTGCTCGCTGGGGCAGGAGGGCGGCTTTCTGGAAAGGCTCCGGGAAGGCACGTACCTGCCGCATGTGGCGGAGCACGCGATCCTCGAAATGCAGTATGCGCTGGGCTACGATGTGGCGTTTGGTCAGACCCGGCAGGAGGATGGCAGGGCGTACCGCATCGTGTTCCGGTATGAAAACGAAGCGGTGGCTGTCGCGTGCGCGCAGGCGGCGATGGGTCTTCTGGAAAAGATATGGATTGGGGAAGTCGCCGAATTCCAGGAGGCGCTGGAAGCGATCAGGCGGCTTAAGGCGGAGACGGACCCCGGCCCCAGCACCCTCGCGATTCTCGACGAAGCGCGGCGGCGCGGAATCCCCGCGTCGCGGCTGGGCGGCGGCAGCATGGTGCGGCTTGGAAGCGGCAAATACGCGCGGCGGCTACAGGCTTCGCTGACCGACGGCCCCAGCTGTGTGGCGGTGGACGCGGCGGGCGACAAGCAGTTGACGAAGGACACACTCGGCGCGCTGGGCATTCCGGTACCGGATGGACGGGTCTGTCATTCCGCCCGGGAGGCGGCCGCCGCGGCGGCGGAAATCGGGTACCCGGTGGTGGTCAAGCCACTCGACGGAAACCACGGCAACGGCGTATCCATCGGCCTTCAAAGCGCGGCGCAGGTGGAGGAGGCATATTCGAAAGCGGTGGCGGTTAGCCGCGCGGCGCTGGTAGAAAAGCAGGTGGAGGGCTGGGATTACCGGTTGCTGGTGGTGGGCGGAAGGGTCTCGGCGGCGGCGGAACGAAGGCCGCCGGAGGTGATTGGCGACGGCGTCAACACCATCCGCTCGCTGGTGGAGATCGAAAACCGGAACCCAAACCGGGGTGAAGGACATGAAAAGCCGCTGACAAAGATCGAACTGGATGAATCCGCGGTGCATTTATTGCGCGAGGCGGGGCTTTCCCCCTCCTCGGTGCCGGCGGAGGGCACCCACATTGTGCTTCGGAAAAACGCCAACCTGTCCAGCGGTGGCACCGCGCGGGCGATCGAGGCCGTCCACGAGAAGAACGCCGAGTATGCGGTGCGCGCCGCGGAGGCGATGGGGCTGGATGTGGCGGGCATTGACATTTGCTCAAAGGATATTTCTGTGCCGTTGGATGAGAACGGCGGCGCGATCCTGGAGGTCAACGCCGGGCCGGGGCTTCGGATGCACATGACGCCTTCGGAGGGCGCACCGGTGAACGTGGCGAAGGACATTCTGGACATGCTGTTTCCCGTAGGGCGGACGGCATCGGTGCCCATTGTGTCGGTCACCGGAACCAACGGAAAGACCACCACCGTCCGACTGATCGCGCGAGGGCTGAAGACGAACGGGCTCGCCGTCGGCATGACCACCACCAGCGGCATTTTTATCGATGAACGCTGCGTCGCCCCCGGAGATAACACCGGCGCGGTCAGCGCGGGTGCGGTGCTGGCGCACCCGGAGGTGGAAGCGGCGGTGCTCGAAACCGCCCGGGGCGGCATCGTTCGGCGGGGCCTCGGGTACGACCGGGCGGATGTGGCCGTCGTGACCAACATCTCCGACGACCACCTGGGGCAGGACGGGCTGGAATCCGTCGAAGACATCGCCTTTGTCAAGGCGCTGGTGGTGGAGGCGGTGAAGCCCGCCGGTTGGGCGGTGCTCAACGCGGACGACCGCCTGGTTCAGCATTTTGTGGACCGCGCACAATGCGGCATCATCTACTTTTCAATGGACGCGATGAACGAAAGGGTTCGGGCGCACATCGAAGCCGGAGGCCGCGCGGTCTGCCTGAAGGGGCACGTGATCGCCGCCTTTGAGGGCGGCACGCCCAGACAGATCGCAAAGGTGGGGGAGATACCCATCGCCTACGGCGGGATGGCGCCCTGCAACATCGAAAACGCGCTGGCCGCCGCCGCCGCGCTGATGGCGCTGAACGTCCCCGACGCGCGCATCCGGGAGGCGCTCACCGGCTTCAGGCCCGATGAAAAGGACAACCCAGGCCGCTTCAATGTTTTTAAAGTGAGCGACTACCGGGTCATGCTGGACTACGGCCACAACGTGGCGGGCTATGAGCAGGTGATCGGCTTTCTGGAAAGGCAGGACGCGCAGCGGTTGGTGGGGGTGATCGGCGTGCCGGGCGACCGGCGGGACGACGCCATCGGCAAAGTTGGCGCGCTCTGCGCAAAGCACTTCGACAAGCTCTACGTCAAGGAGGATGAGGACACCCGCGGGCGCGCGCCGGGCGAGGTGGCACGAATCCTCAAAGCCGCCGCCCAGCGCGCCGCTGGGCGCGAGGTTGAAGTGGTGCTCTCGGAAAAAGACGCGCTGATGCGGGCGATGGCGGAGGCCCGGGCCGGCGACTTCATCACCGTCTTTTACGAGGCGTATGAGCCCCTCAAACAGCTCATCACGGAGTGCGGCGGCGAACTGGTTCCGGATATCCGGAGTTTTTGCCGCTAGCAAACCGGCGCATCCGGATGCGTGGATTATGAAATGTGAGCGCCCCCCGGCCATGGCCGCGGGGCGCTCGTAAATATATATAGTAGAAGAAACTCAGTCGCCGACCTTGATGAGCACCTTACCGCGCTTTCGGAAGGAAGCGTCGGTAAACACGCGCTCAATGTCCTCAAGCGGTACGATGTCGGTAATGATGTCGTCCATAACCACCCGCTTCTGCCCCAGAAGCCGGACGCTCCGGGTAAAGGTATAGGGGTTGATGAAGGAGGAGACGATGGTCAGCTCCCGTTGAAAGATGGAAAAGGGCTTGACGACGATCTCCGTCTCCGGAGCGACCAACCCGAACAGCATCACCGTGCAGCACTTGCCGGCCAGCTCGATCGCCTGCTTCTGGGTGAAGGGTGTTCCGGCCGCTTCGATCACGCAGTCGAGGTTTTCGCATTCGCGGTCGATCGCCTCGCGGATGTCCTCTTTGGTCGGGTCGATCACCACATCCGCGCCCAGCTTTTTCGCGAGTTCCTGCTTTTCCGGCACCAGCTCGCTAACGATAAGCTTGCCGGCGCCGCTGATCTTCGCCAGCTGCAGCATCATGAGGCCAATCGGGCCCGCGCCGATGACCAGCACGTTCGCGCCCGCCTTGATGTGACAAAGGTCAATGCCGTTGATGCAGCAGGACAGCGTCTCCGACTGTGAGCCAGCCTCAAAGGACAATTCGTCCGGCAGATGGTAGACCTGCTTTTCGGGCACCACCGCGTACTCGGCGAAGCCGCCGGGGAAGGTGGTGCCGTAGCCCTTCATGCTGGTGCAGAAGTGGGCTTTGCCGTTCATGCAGAAGTAGCACTCGCCGCATACCTCGTTGGGGTCCACCGAAACCCGGTCACCGGGCTTGAAGCGGGTAACCTTCGTACCCACCGCGTCGACGATGCCGGAGAACTCGTGGCCGATTACCGTGCCCTCGGGCACCGGCGCGGCGCCGCCGTCGCCGTGAAAGATGTGCAGATCCGTGCCGCATACGCCGCAGAATTTGACCTTGATCCGGACATCCTGCTCGCCGACCTCCGGCTTCGGAATGTCCACCACGCGCACGTCGTTTTTCTTGAAATATACAGCCGCTTTCATGTTTATCCTCCCGTACTTTTGCCCGCAGGCTTCCTTCCAATATTACCCCTTGACCGCACCCATCGTCAAGCCCTTGACCAGCGACTTCTGCGTCAGCCAGCCCAGAAGCACCGCGGGCAGCACCGAAATGGTGGAAGAGGCCGAGAGCTGCGCGGTGAACTGGCCCTGCTGTTCTCGGAAGCGCGCCATGTATACGGGGAGCGTGGCCGTCTGGTTGGTAGTCAGGTTGAAGCCCAGGAAAAACTCATTCCAGATGAATACCGCCACGAGCAGGCCAGCCGTGATGATGCCGGTGCGCGCCAGCGGTACGACGACCTTGGTCAGCTGCTGGGAACGGGTGCAGCCGTCGATCTCGCTGGCCTCGATCAGCGAGGCGGGGATGTCCGCCAGGAACGAGTGTACCATCCACACCACCAGCGGCAGGTGGAACCCGACATAGATGATGAGAAGGCCCAAGGGTGTCTTGTGCAGGTTCAGCGCGTTGAACGTCAGGTACAGTGGGATCAGCACCGCAACCGGCGGCAGCAGGATGGAGGTGATGAAGCTCAGGTACAGGTTGTCATTGGTGCCGGGCTTCTTGAAACGGCCGAACTGCAACGCGAAGGCTGCGGGTACGCCCAGAAGGAGGCACATGATCGTGCTGCCGAGAACCTGGAAAATGGAGTTGTTTAGGTAGAGGACCATATCCGGGTCCTTTAGCACCTTCTGGAAGGTGACCAGCGTGGGCTTGAAGAAGAGCGCCGGATTGACCGCCTGAATCTCCGTCTTGAAGCCCGTCAGAAACATGTACAGGATGGGGAAGAAGTAGAGGATGCCAAAGCCGTAACAGATGATGCCCAGCACCAGCTTTTTGATGAGCTTCCGGCGCTGGATCGCCCGGTTGACCACGTAAATGGAACGTTTTTCAGCCATCATGCGCCTTCCCTCCTAATCGTACATCGCTCGGCGCTTCTTGATCGCGCGGTAGAGCAGTTGGACTGCGAGCATGGTGATCAGCACCGTGATGACCGCGACCGTCGCCGCGCGCCCGACCTGGTTGGCGCTGAATACGATCTTGTAGATGTAGAACGGAAGTGTGTAAGAACGCGTGCCCGGTCCGCCCGCAGTGGTGACGAGAATCAAACCGAACTCCTTGATGATGAAGATCATGCCCAGCATGATTGCCACCTGCATGTGGTTCAAGATCATCGGCAGTTTAATCCTGAAGGTCATGACGCCCCAGTTGCAGCCGTCAATCCGGGCGGATTCCAGAACCTCCTGGGAAATACCCTGAAGGCCGGCCAGGATCACGAGCACGAAGAAGGGCATCCATTGCCATACGAACAGAAATGCGATGAGCGGAAGTGAATAATAGCTGATGAAATCGATGGGCTCTGCGCCGATGAGCCTGCAAATATAGCCATACCAGCCAAAGGTCGTGTTGAGGATGGTCACCTTCCAGACCACGCCGCTGGCGGTGGACATGACGAAGAAGGGGCCGAGGATCAGCGTGCGCACAACATTGATCCCGGGGATGTCGTGGTCGAGCAGCAGGGAAACCAGAAATCCAAAGAACGTGCACGCGGCCAGCGCGATCAAGGTCAGAAGGAGTGTCTGCCCCGTAATGACCCAGAACTCCGCGCTGCCGGTTCCCCACAAATAGTATTCATAATTTGCCAGCCAGCCCATCCGGATGCCCAGATCTGGCCGGGACATGTTCCACTTGAGCAGCGAGAACACAATTGTCAATAAGAAGGGAATCTGGGTCGTGATCATGACCCATAGGATCGCCGGGAGAGCGTAGTATTTGTCCGTAAGGCGCCTTTTTGCCAGAGTGCGCTGCATGCGCTTCACCTGCCCTTGATGTGGTCGAAGGGGCTAGAGGCCATTTGCGCCGCGAAGGATGCGGGCATGCCCATTATATGCGAGGGGTGAATACTCCAAACCGCTCCCGCGCGCCCGCAGGGCGTGCGCGCGGGAGCGGAATGCTCCTTCGCGGGGAGAGGCGGCGTCTTAGGCCTTGTATTCGCCTTCGACCGCGATTTCCTCAAACAGAGCCTGGGTGTTGGCGATGGCCTGATCCAGCGTGATCTGGTCGGTCACGAACTCGGCCAGCCACTGGGTCATCTTGTCGCCGGCATCCGCGAACTCGGGGATGGCGATGTACTGCAGGCCCGTGTACGGAACGGGGTTGACGCAGGGGTTGTTGAAGTCCATCTCCTGCAGCGCGGCCAGCGTTGCGGCGGCATAGGGCACGTTGGCGTAGGCGGGCAGCGTGTACAGCGAGGAGCGGGCCGCCTGCGGCGTGGAAGCACCGGACGGATCCGTCTCCAGCGTCAGATTCATGAAGTCCTTGGAGGTCGCCCAGAGCATGAAGTCAAACACTTCCTGCTTCTTGTCGCTCTTGGGGTTGATGCCCATGGCCCAGTTCCACAGCCAGGAGGTGTTGGTCTCCTTGACCTGGTGCGGGGCGGCCACGTAGCCCATCTTGCCCTTGATGGGGCTGCCTTCGGCCTCAAAGCCGGAGCAGATGGAGGTCGCGTCGTAGTAGATGCCGCACTTGCCGGTCATCATCAGCGCGATGCACTCGTTGTAGGAGTAGCTGAGGATGTCCTTCTGGCCGGCGTCGCGCAGGATCTTCTTGTACATTTCCCACGCGGCGCGCTGCTCGGCGGTGTCCACGGTGGCGTTCCACTCCATGTCGTAGAACTGGCCGCCGAAGGCGTTGACCATCGTCACGAAGGGTGCGCCGCTCATGCCCCAGCCGGGCATGCCGCGCATGGTCATGCCGACATAATCTTCGCCCAGAGCCTTCTTGAGGTCGACCGCCAGCTGGTAGATATCATCCCAGGTGGGCTTCTCCGGCATGGTCAGGCCGGCCTTGTCGAACAGTTCCTTGTTGTACATGATGAACGAGGACTCGCCGTAGTACGGAATCGCGTACTGCTTGCCCTCCAGCGCCAGCGACTGCATCATGCCCGGGATCAGGTCGTCGTAGTCGTACCAGGCCTTCTGCTCTTCCGTCATGGCCTCGAAGTAGGGGGTCAGATCCTCGAGCCAGCCGTTGCGGGCCCAGGTCTGCGCCTCGTAAGGCCCAATGTAGAACATGTCGTAGGCGTTGCCGCCGGAAGAGGCTTCCGTCGTCAGTTTTTCGCGCATGTCGTTCTCGGGCAGGATGGCGATGTTGATCTCGACGCCTTCCTTCTTGTAGTTCTCCTTCGCGAGATCGGCCAGCGCCTGGGAAAGCGGGTTGTTGGCCAGCACAACGTTGACGACCTTGGTCTCGGCGGACGCGAACGTGGGCGCGAGCGCAAGAATCAACATTACGGCCAGCAGCAGTGACAATCCTCTCTTCATACAGGACCCTCCTCGATTTTTTCAATTTGCGGTTTTCCGCAAATATTAAACAAAATCTTTTTGGCTTAATAGGGTTTTGTGCGTATGATGCGGGGTTTGGCGCAGGATGCATTCGGATGTCGGGAGGTGCTGCTGCGGAGAAGGTGTTTATTGCGATATTTTTTTATCGATTTGACTTTTAGAAAACGTTTTTTATATGTGCGATTATCATACATCAACCAAACAGAGTTGTCAATAGGCAAAACAATACGATCAAAAAATATTGAAATATGCCTACAAATCGGCGGGTGATATAGAATATTATATAAACGCGCGTATCGATTGGCGGGAAAACTGGGGGAATATTTATTTGAAAAGCCG
>JAEYPB010000047.1 GCA_023411175.1 Bacillota bacterium
CGGGTTATGCTACCGTGCAGTCAAGGCGGGTAAGCAGAGCCCTGCTTCCCGCCTCATCCTACAAGCTACCAAGGTATACGTTTTATCACGTCTTTTCGGCTTTACACAAAATCTGGGATTGACCCCGGAAAGTATGAGCGCAGGGAAAGCCGCGCAACACAGAACGAGTGAGAATGAACACCAGAACCATAGCCATCAGTTCCACGCTTAATCCTTTGTAGCACTCGCTCCATGCTTCTCCGCCTTGTGCCTGTCCCACTTCTTGCCGAGCAGATATGCAACCCCAAACAATGCGCCCCAATATAGTGCCGAAGCAATGCCTCCCAACGAAACATTCCGCAAAAACAGTACTTTAACTAGGGCGAACACCAGAAAGCATCCTACCCAAATTAGCACTTTCATTTCCGCAATCCTCCTTCATGAGTTCACTAATCTATTGCGATAACTAAAAAGTCAGGACAGCCATCTTCCTGAACCTTTCTGTATGATAAAGAAAAACTATGATTGTCGTTTTCGATTGTAATTTTGTCGGCGCCGCGCCCCATTCTCATATCCTCCAGGAAGCAATGAACACCAGCAAACATTCTATCCCGGGCATCCGCATCCTCATTGTTATACATACCGGCAATGTATATTGCAGTAGTCCAAATAATGTTTATCGGTTCTTCATAGTTAGACCTTTCCGCATCATACAATTCGCACGAAAAGAATGCTGACGATACTATTCCGTCGCCGCCAAAGGGTACTAGCATGTATGCCGAATACTCATATCCGTCACGGAAGGTAATTTTAACTTCAAAGGCTAGATCGTTATATTCTGTGTCTATTGGCACAATATCGGCATCAACTTCTTTTGATTCTAGTAAAGCAACTAAATAATCGTTCCATTCGTCCACGCTCAATCCTATTCCAGTCATTTCGGATAGCCCAATCGGGGTAGCCAGCGCAAGTAACAAGGCAACCGTAACGAAACAAGCTATTACTTTCATATAGCAGAATGCCCCTTTCTACCTCTCAACCCAACTTATGTTCTTCTCCCGAAACATATCATTTCTCCATACATGCCGCAGTTCATGTAGTGCGGTTTGCTCACTAACCAATCTCCATAAATGGCAGCCCCGCAGGCGCTTCAACACAGTTTACCCAAACAGCACAAATTGGCATCATTGCCTTTACCTGAATTTACCGCTTCTGCTCGCCTTTGTCAAGGGCTTGGCTCACTTTGCCGGTTATTCTGTATGTAATTCTTATTGCCCAATAACATGAACGTGGACGCCATCGAAATGACGCCCACTTATTGATTCCTTGTATTTTCGTTTGAGAGCGTTTATAAGCCGCATGGAGCCGTTTTACCCGGATGCTTGGTAGAATGTCAGGGCGGGCGAATCGCCCCGTTCTCGCCCCTTGTAACGCTTACGCGTCCCGCCGAATCATACACGACATGGAATCCATGCTCTTTGGCCCACCAGCCTATCGGTGCTTTCGAATGCCGAGGCTGTCGTATTTTGTAAACGCAATTCTGTTCGCGCTCGTCTTTCGGTCGGAAGCCTGCTACTAGCATCGCGCCTTTGAGCGAACCATTTGATATGTGTAGTCCGGTATCGCGCTGAAGATCATGCTTCAGACCATATGAGCCACGCAAATAGTAATACCCGGGCGCTGGCTCAATCCGGCAGTCAATCCAATACCGCACAAGGTCTTGCAGGTCTTCAGGCAGCGCGGCATACTGGGCGGGGTGGTTGGGATCATCGACATTCTGATAGTTCCAATGATAGCCCATACCTCAACGCCCCTGCCCGTCAAGAGCCGCTTCCGTGTCACCACCCCCCGCGCATGGAAGGTAAGAAGCCTCCGCAACCAGTACACCCGGAACATCCGACGTTTCACCATCCACGGTGAGCGTCAATGATAGCCGCTGGCCGTTTGGCGTCCGAACCTGCAAAGAGAGCCAGTCGTAGCCATATAAGCCATTGTCCATCTCAAAGATTGGCTCTGATACTTCCGCGCCATCGACCGTCGCTCCGACGAGCAAGGAATTCAAGCAGCCAAGGTCTTTGATTCGCTGCACTCCGCTAGTAGGTTTTCTCTCAGTTTCATGTAAAGTATCCTCCATCATTCGAAGTAAGCTGGGTCGGTCGTGTCGGTCGTGCGGGCGCGGGGTGGGTATGGGGTGGGTATGGCATGGAAGGCAAAAATGCGTGTTCTGCTGCACCATGTGCACCCCGCACACCACGTACACCCCCAACCAAACAAACCCAGCAAATACAAGGCTTTCACCAATCACAAGGGGTGTACCAATTCACTAAAGTAAAGCACCTCTGCCCCACCCCATCCATACCCGGGGTGTACATGGGTGTACATGGTGGGTATGGGTGTATGTGGTATACATGGGTGGGGATGAAGTTATCTTACAGGGATGAAGGGCGCCCTTTCTCCATGCGGATGATCCGGCGCCCGCGAACTGTGCTGCGGCGCACGCGGATATCCTCGCGCTTGAAAAGGGCCTCCGTATGCTGGTCAAGCTGCTCGCTGACCTCCCGGGCGCGAAATACGCCGAGTGGCTCAGGGGAAGCGGCCTGAAGTGCTTCAAGAAGCTGTGCTGCCGTACCCTGCCATACTGGAGGATTCAGGCTTTCCATGAGCGCAAGGAGGCCCCTCACGACGCCAGAGCGCACGTAAGACTGTTCCTCGCGCCATGTCTCCGTATCAGTTGACTGGAGCGACCACACACCGCACTCAAACCGAAGCACATACTCCGCCCGTTCAAAATCCCGGGCCGTGACAGACAGAACGCTCGTATCCTCGCCCCTTTTCCCGTCGAGCATCAGGATGGCGTCGCATACCCCCGCGAGACCCATACTGCCCGAAATGCGCTCCACCGGGTCGGAATCCTCACCACGCGTGCTGCCCTTTCGCAAGTGATGGACGACCAGGACGGCCAGCTTGTGCCGCTGTGCAAACCGTTGCAGCTCGCCAAAGATGCGGGTGTCGGATTCGTAGGCGTTCTCATTGCGCTTCGATCCACCCTTCACCCGCCCCAGCGTGTCGATGATGATGAGCGACGTTGCTGGATGCTCTGCGCACCATTCCCCCAACTGCTCCAGAAGCCCCGCGTTCATTGCCTGTGCGTCGTGTGTGATGAAAAGCCGCTTCGGGAAGCTGCCCGGCATGAGTTGCTTTAACCGGTCTTGGACGCGGTATTGGCGGCTCTCCAGGTCCATATACAGAACGTCCCCCTGCCTTGTCCCCATGCCAAGAAACGGCGCGCCGGTCGCCACGCTACTTGCCGCTCCCAACGCCAGGTAGGATTTCCCCCGTTTCGGCGGCGCTGCCAGCACAGAAAGCCCAGCCGGGATGAGGCCTTGAATAATGAGCGGAGGCCGCTCCAACTTGACACCGTACAGGCTAGAAGCCGCGTATGCCTCCAGCGCTGCGATGCGCTTCTCTGGCGGCGGAATCTCCTTCGCCTGGTGGATCACGAAGGGCGCTTCGGCGATGGCTTTTGAAGCAGCAGCGAAAGCGGCATTGAAGCTGGCAGAATCCGGAGCAGGCTCGCCTCGTTTTTCGCGCCCTTTGATAACAGCCAGCGCCACATCAAGAGGGCCAGTCTTCCTTGTTTCGCACTCCAAGTCGCTCACGCCCGCTTCTCATCCGTGTCTCTGTTCCGTTGCGCGTCCATCCATTGACCGAGCGCATCAACATGAACAAGAAGACGCCGTCCAATTCTGATGCTCGGAAAATCTTCGGCATGGAAGAGAGTGTAAACGGTCGAGCGAGACAGTCCCGTCACCCTTTGTACGTCCTGCGCGTCAAAGTAAAATTTCTCCATTATTTGCACCTCCGTGAAACTGGGGCTTGCGAAGTCCTTCCCCGTGTGATATGATCTTATCACGAAGTACTGTATCTTAGAAAATCCTATCGTCCACTTATCGCCCGAAAGGTGGTGCTTGAGCATGAGTTTTATGTTAAGTAATGACTATGTGAGTATGGCGGTAGAAGATCGGCCCGTAAGCATGACACGCCGCTTTCGTCCTTATAAAGTAACTATAGACAATGGCATGATCCGCGCATCCGAAGAAGACATAGAAAAATGGAAATTACAAGAGTTATCGGACATTGTGAGCCAAGACACCGAAAAGAAATTGACAAAGATGCTGCTTTCCTTGGTTGAAATGTTCGACGATTTCGAAAACCCACTCTGTTTAACACCACATTTTGTCAATGAGCAAATCATGACCGATGAAGTAATTTGTAGATGGTGTGAACAACATGGCATGCCGTCATATTTTTACGAATACGACGCTGAAGCCTTCCGGATGAAGGTTCAAAATATAATGCTGGGAATATGTGGGCATTGTGCCTTTACTAGCGCAAAGAGAAAATACATGCTTGCTTTCCTTAATGGAATTCATGCCGCTGGCTATAGGTTTAACTTGTATCGAATGCAGCAAGGCGAAATTGATGAGGGTCGATTTTTAGCTATAATCAATGCGCTAGGGGTTGCCACAAGCCGCTTCCCCCGAATTAATGAAGTTGAAAAGTACCAGAGCATTCCTGAAAGTCTGATACTTCCAATGATCGGTTTCTCTGGGTACGGGATCAATAACATTCTCCAAGGTGTGCACTTTGAAATAACCTATGAACAGTCTCAACCATATGGCGTTAGCGATTTTGAACCGCGCTTGACAATGTCTGCCGCTGATGTCTTTTCAGCGTTGGCTTATGCCTATTCATGTTTTATGGCAGAGAGGGTAGGAGGATTAGCAAACTGTCGCAAGTGCGGGAAGCTTTACGAAAAAACCGGGAACCGAAGCGAGTACTGTTCAAAACAATGCAAGAGGCGGGCAGAGTATCAGAGGCGCAAGGCGCAGCCAAAGGAGGGCGAAAACAATGAGCAAGCGAGCGAACAGTGAAGGTTGCATTCGTCAGCGGCCCGATGGGCGCTGGGAAGGCATTTACTCCTGCGGTCGGAAGCCGAACGGAACCCTGATAAGACGGAGCGTGTATGCTGCCACCCAGGACGAAGTGCGGGTAAAACTGCGCGACGTTTTAAAGAAGCTCGACGAAGGGCTGTATATTGCGCCGGACAAGATGACGGTTTCGGGCTGGCTGAATTCGTGGTTTGAAGTGTATTTTAGGCCATCACACAGGGAATCAACCGCGACGGTGTACGATTCGAATATCAAGACATACCTCATCCCTGCCTTTGGCCGGGGTCAGCTTCAAAAGCTGCGTGTGGAGCAGATTCAGCGGTTTATCAACGAGCAATCCAAGGACAAGCAGCCCGCAACGGTTCGGAAGATGATCGAAGTCCTCAAAGCCGCGCTCAAGCAGGCGGTCATTAACGGCCTCATTGCAAAGAACCCGGCTGATGGCGTGACGCAGCCCAAGATGGAACAGCGCGAAGTCGATTTCCTTGAACCGGACGAGCAAAAGAAGCTCATGGAATCGCTGCCTGATACGGACAACGCGCGTTGCCTGCGGTTCATTCTCAATACCGGCCTCCGGGTTTCTGAACTCTGTGCGCTACGCTGGGCAGATGTAGACGCAGACCATTTCACAGTCCGGCAGGGAGCGGTTCGTGTCAAGGCGTTCGATGCCAAGGAAGACGAGCGCAAAACCGCCCTGTCCATCGCTGCGCCTAAGTCGAAAGCAGGGAAGCGCGAAATCCCGATTGTTCCGGCAACCTCCGCAATTCTCCAGACACAACGCAAGCTCTATGCAGAACGGAAGCTTGCAGCCGGTGAACTATGGCAGGATAACGGGTATGTGTTCTCTGCCGAATCCGGGGCGATCAAAGACCCCACCAACCTTAGAAGGACGCTCACAGCGGCTTTGAAACGGGCAGGATTGAAGCATCGGGGCCTCCATGCGCTCCGGCATTCATTCGCTACGAACCTGATCCGGGCCGGGGTTGACGTTCGGACTGTTGGTGAATTGATCGGTCATAGCAAAGTCAGTTTTACGCTGCAATGTTATGTGCATTCCGACATGGGAACGAAACGAAAAGCCCTTGAAGCCCTTCAGCTTTTTTGACCAGTGGGGTGCCAAAAAAAATCGCGACAGCCTCATGCATTTGCGGAAAGTAGGACCCACTTCGCCCTCCCCCAGGGGGGGCTTTCTCATGTCTCTGCATGCATCTCACCTTCTGGGGACGGACGCAAGCCGCGCGCATAGGGTGGTAATTGTCCCCTCCCCTCCGGGTATGCGCGTGGGGCGGCTCGACGGTTTCCAAACGGAAAGGTGGCAAGGATCGAAGCGGCCCGCTCATTGCAGCCCCCTACATGTGCAGACATTTGTTGATCGGTTGATTACAGTTTACGGAAACGTTTCCGATTGATGCCGGTGTTTACTGCTGATGCGTTTTTTTTCAATGAAAACGGATGTTCTTTGATAACCAGTAGCTTGACATGGAGGGCTAAACACACCCCGATCAGCCCGGGATTTTGACCACAATTCTGACCACAATTACCACAACACGAAGCAACACTAGGCATAATTTGCAATCGGCAAACCCTTGTATTTCAAGGGTATTCAGGGACGGCGAAACACACCAAAACACTATGAGTACACTTTCGCATCGTAGAGGTCAGGGGTTCGAATCCCCTATGCTCCACCACAGGCGGCTTGGATCTTTCATAAGATCAGGTCGCTTTTTCATATTCTGTTTTATTTGCATATATGAAGGGCGCATGGTGCGATCGCCAGAAGCGCAAAACATGTGCTGATTTCCCCATCTTACATCCACTGTCTGCTGTATTGGCATTGGAACGATTCTATAACCTTATGTATCTTATTCTGTATCGCAACCCATGATAGACTAAATACATTGCGTTGAAAGGGAATGTGAAGATGGGCTTTCAGTTGATTGACATGAATTCTTGGGGGCGAAAAGAGTACTACGAGCATTATCTCAAAGAAGTAGTCTGCACATACTCCTTGACAGTGAATCTGGACGTCACAAATCTTGACGGACGGCGACTCTACCCAGCCATGCTCTGGCTTCTTACAGACACCGTGAACGAGATGCCCGAATTCCGAACCTCTTTGTCGGAGAAGGGCGTTGGCATATATGACACCATGAACCCCGCCTATACCATCTTCAACAAGGAGAACGAGAACTTCTCCGCAATCTGGACAACATTTCAGCCAGACTATCAGGTTTTCTTGAAAGCATATGAGGAAGATGTCAGACTGTATTCGTCATCGACGCGCTTAAGCCCCAAATCAGGCAGGCCAGCCAATACGTTTGACGTTTCCATGCTGCCCTGGACAACTTTTACAGCGTTCAATCTCAACATTTTCGGTGATGGTCGCTATCTGCTTCCCATTTTCATACTGGGAAAGAAATATGATGATCGAGGGCAAACGCTGTTACCGCTGGCAATACAGGCCCACCATTCGGTTTGTGACGGATTTCATGTAAGCAGGTTCATCAAAAAGCTGCAAAACAAAACTACACAATTCTAAGTGTCCCCCCGTCATCGGTTTTCCGGACGATCCTTTCATCATTTCTCTACCCCCGCATCTTTCGCAAGCTGCCCGGCGCGGCGCCGCGAATTTCGGCGAAGGCGCGGTAGAACGTGCGCTCGCTCCCGAAGCCGCAGCGCTCCGCAATCTGCGAAACGTCCATCTGGGTATCCCGGAGGAGGTTCTCCGCCATCGAGACGCGCAGCGCGTTGACATAAGTGTGCAGGCCGCAGCCCACGCGCTCGGAAAACAGCTTGGATATGGTGTAGCGGTTCAGAAACAGCGCCTTCGACAGGCTGTCCAGCGAAATCGGCTCCGCGATGTGCGCACCGATGTAGGTCAGAAGGCTGTGCAGCGCGTCGGGCCCGCCGGCCGCGCGCCGGGGCACGAGCGTCAGCGCGTCCACCACCCTCCCCAGCGCGACGCGCAGGTACGCTCGCCGCAGGGGCTCGGCGATTTCCGACTCCTGCGCCAGCGTCTCGAGGCAATGCCCCACGTCCGGGTGCACCGCCGCGCGGGGCAGAAATGGGTCGGCACAGGCGTAATCAGTGAGAAGCGCCCGGTAGTCGCCCAGCACCGAGGCATCCACAATGGCGATGATGTGCGCGCTCTCCCCCTGCGTGTCGTAGCCGTGCACCGATCCCGGCCAGACGAGCGCCGCCTCCCCCGCCTCCAGCCCGCACGCCCTGCCCTCGATGGTCACAAGGGTGCGCCCGGCGGGCACGTAAACCAGTTCCGCCTGCATGTGCAGGTGCATCGGGAAGGTCAAACTGTGCCCGGCAATAACGCGGGCGCTGTGGGCGATGTCCTCGTAGAAATAGCCCAGGCTCACGGCTTTGCCCCCCTTCTCTTATCATCAGGCATCATACCACCGCGCGCCGCGCCGCGCAAGCCTACGAGGCCTACTTATGGCATAAATCCACGTCGATTTGGCAACAAAGGCGCCCTGAACTGTGCTATGATGTCAGTATCAATACGCATGAGGAGGCGCCGCATGAAGATCGCGTACACCGGCTGGACGTGGCTGATCAACCACAAGGACAATTACCGCTTCGAGTTCGAGCAGTTCCTGAAGGAAGTCTCCCAACTGGGCTACCAGGCGGTGGAGAATTTTGCGTTCATCACCGATTACTTTGATAACGACGCCACGGAGGTCAAGCGCCTTCTGGACAAGTACGGCCTTGAGATGGCGAACCTCTACCTGCATTACTCGGACGACCCGGAGAAGGACTATGAGAAGGCGGTGGCCTTCACCGATTTCATGGTCAAGATCGGCGCGACCTACCTGAACCTGCAGGGCGTGATGTGGCACGACGCGCCCAACGACCGGCCCACCGACCGGGAGAAGGTCCTCGCCTACGCCGCGCTATCCAACAAAATCGGCGCGCTCTGCGCGTCGAAGGGGCTGGTGGCCTGCTTCCATCCCCACGCCAACACGCCGATTTTCAGCGAAGAGCAGATCGACCTGTTCCTCGAAAATACCGATCCCGCCCTCTGCGGGCTGTGCCTTGACACCGCGCACACGACCCTCGCGGGCATGGACGCGGTCAAGGCCGCGAAAAAGTACGCGCCCCGCATCAATTACATGCACCTGAAGGACGTGGACCCGGACGAGTCCGTCTCCCCCGAATGGCCGATGGCGCGGTTTCTGCCGCTGGGCTGGGGCACGGTGGACTTCAAGGGCGTCGTGAAGGAACTGAAAAACGGCGGCTACGACGGGGTTCTGTGCGTGGAGCTGGACAAGCAGCCGGTCTGCAACTACCACTCGGCGATGGTATCGCGCGCCTACCTGCGCGACGCGCTGGGGCTGTAAAAGGAGAGAGAGACATGAAGACGGTAAAGGTCGGCCTCGTCGGCGTCGGCGATATCAGCGGCATCTACCTGAAGAACATTCACGAGACCTTCCGGGAGGTCGAACTGGTCGGCATCTGCGACCTGAAGCGGGAAAAAGCCGAAAAAGCCGTAGAGAAATACCCGAACCTCAAAATCTACGACACGATGCACGACATCTTCGCGGACCCGGAAATCGAGGTTGTGCTCAACCTGACGCGGCCCTACGAGCACTACGGGGTCACGAAGGCGGCGCTCCTCGCCGGAAAGCACGTCTACTCCGAAAAGCCGCTGGCGGCCACGTATGAGGAGGGCAAGGAGCTCAGCGAGCTCGCAGCCTCCAAGGGGCTTCTCCTGGGCGGCGCGCCGGACACCTACCTCAGCGCGGGGATTCAGACCTGCAGGCGGCTGATCGACGATGGCTACATCGGCCAGGTCGTCGGCTGTTCGGCGTTCATGATCGGCTGTGGGCATGAATCCTGGCATCCCGATCCCGAATTCTACTACAAGCACGGCGGCGGCCCGATGCTGGACATGGGGCCCTACTACCTGACGACGCTCGTGAACCTGATAGGCGGCGTCGAAAAGGTGACGGGCATGGTGAAGGCCAGCTTCCCCACCCGCACCATCACCAGCCAGCCCCTCTACGGCACCGTGGTGAACGTGGATGTGCCCACCTACGTCAGCGGCATCATGCGCTTTGAGAACGGCGCCATCGGCACGATCTTCACCACCTTTGACGTGCAGTTCCCGAGGGAGCAGTCCCGCTTCATCGAGGTCTACGGCACCGAGGGCACGCTGTTCGTGCCCGACCCGAACGAGTTCTCCGGCCCCATCCGGCTCTACCGCCCGGAGGACAGGCAGCTTCGCGAGCTGCCGCTGATGTATGACTACAAGGAGAACAGCCGGGGCCTAGGCCTCGCGGACATGGCGAACGCGCTTCTGAACGGCCGGCCCTTCCGCGCCGAATGGAAGCAGACGCTGCACGTTCTGGAGATCATGACCGCCTTTGAAAAGAGCTCCGCGGCGGAGCGCACGCTGACCCTCGAGACGAAGTACGACCGGGGCGCGCCGATGAAGCGCTCCGCGCTGCACGGAATCGTAGAATAACCGATCCAACCGAATAGGGAGCCGGGCTTTTCGCCCGGCTCCCTTTGCTTTATAGCGGCATTCCGTCGTATCCGACGAGGATTTTCACGCCCGCTTCCCGCGCGTCAAAATAGGCTTCGATCCCGTCGTGGTTCATCGACTGCCTGTGGCTTATGTGGGTGACGGCCACCTTTGAGCCTTCGTCCAGCGTCCCCTGCCCAAGGAGGCGGCGCGTCACCGCCAGCACCCCGGCATAGCCCATGTGCCCATCTGTCTTTTCATCCAGAAATTCCGGCAGGTCGCCGAACGTCCCCTCCACCACGAGATAATCGAGCTTCACGCCGCGCAGCGCTTCGAACGTCTCCTCCAGAAAGTAGCCGGTGTCCGAGGCGTAGAAGAGCGTCTTCCCATCCTTGAAAGAAACAAGGTAGTTGACAGAGAATTCGTCCTCGCCATAGCCCCTGTGGTTGCCCTTGAGGGGCGTGACATGGAGGCCGCCCGCCGCAAACGGCACGCCGCAGTCCACCGGAACCAGCCGGTACAGCGGCTCGTACAGAAGCGCCGCGTAACGGTATGGCGCGCAGGCGCGGATCAGCCATTCGCAGCCGGCGCGGGAGGCGTATACGTTGACCGGCTTCTCCGCGCCCCGGATGGCCAGCGCACGCACGTCCAGCTGGGCAAGCGCCATATGATCCTCGTGGGTGTGGGTGATGAGAAAATCGGTGATGGTCGTCAGATCGTTTTTCAGCACCACCGACTGGTAGAAGGCGTCGGGGCCGAAGTCGATCTGCACGGCCTCATTTACGCGAAAGCAGCTTCGGGAGCGCACGTCCTTCCCGCCCCTTTCACGGGCAGTCCGGCAGATGGGGCAGGCGCACATGGGGCTGGGAATGGCCTCCGCCGAGCCGCTGCCGATGATCCGCATTGATGAAGCGCTCATGGAATCTTCGCGCCTTCCACCGCTGCTTTCGCCAAAGCCTCACCCGGCCGGGCGCGCACGTCCAGGTAGAAGTACCACGCCACCGACAGGATGATGATCGCGCCGCCGATGAGGGTGTAGAGCCCGGGCGCCTCGCCCAGGACCAGAAACACCATGAGCGGCCCGGAGACGACCTCCGTCAGCATCGCGACCGACACGGTGGTGGCGCTCAGGCTCTTCAGCGCGTAGCAACTGAGCGTATGCCCGAGGAGCGTACAGAACACCGCAAGCCCCAGCGTCGACATTAGCGACGGTGCGTTCAGCCCATCCGCGCCCAGGCGCAGCGCGAAACCGGTCGCCATGAGTACCGCAAGCGCCGCTCCGTACACCACCAGCGTGTAGGAAAAGTTGTCCGCTTGCCTGCGCACGAAGCGCCCGCAGAGAAAATAGCCCGCCTGAGCGGCTGCCGCGCCCAGCGCGAAGAGGTTCCCGGACAGGCGGGAGGCGCTCATGTTCGCGCAGCAGACCAAAACTCCCAGAAAGGCAAGGCCCATGGAAGCGGCGGCGGCCTTCGGAATCCGCTCCCGGAAGAGCACCACCGAGCCCAGCGCCGTCATGAAAAGGTAGGTGCTCCACAGCGCCGCGACGGCCAGCGCGTCGGTCAGCTTCAGCGCGTACACCCAGCAAACAAAATGCGCCGCCAGAAACGCGCCGGAGATCAGGGACAGAAGAAGCGTCCGCCCGGTCATTCCCCTGACCGGCGCCCGCCGCCTGACGAGGGCGTACAAAAGCATCAGCGCGATCGTAAAGCCCAGCCGGAGCGCGTTGATCCAGATGGGGTGCAGCCCCTCCCCCAGCGCAAGCTTGTTGAGCGTGGAGGAAAACGAGATGCCCAGCATGGCCGCGCCAAGCGCCAGCCTGCCCATCCCTTCGCCGGACCGGCCGGCCTTCTCGTGGCTGTGTCGCTTCAAGGCGCAGCCCCTTTCTTCTTGCGTAGTCATGCGGTGCCATGGGCATTGTACCGCCACAAGGTTAATTGCGCAATTGCATTTACCGCATCCCTGCGCGTTTTTGCTTGACAAGCGCCGGGGCCGCTGCTACACTTGGAGGCGAGAAAAAGGCAATGCGTCTTCGCGCGAAGCGCCCGGAGACACAGGGCCACGACCACTACCCGACCGCAAGGTGTTTTCCGAGCGGGAAGGCGCGCAGATGGCATGTGTGTTCTTTTTTGTTGCCGTTTTGCACCCCTTCCATGCCGGAGGGGTGTTTTCTATTTGAAGGGAGAGATCTGTTTGGAGACGGAGAAGCGTCTGGGGATCGTGGGCATCGTGGTGGAAGAGCCCACCTGCGTGGAGCGGGTCAACGCGGTGCTGCACGACCACGCCGGGCTGATCGCGGGGCGGATGGGTCTTCCGCACCGGGAGCGGGGCGTATCGGTGATCGCGCTGATCGTGGATGGCTCAAACGACGAGATCAGCGCGCTGACGGGGAAGCTCGGCAGGATTTCCGGCGCGAGCGTCAAGTCCATGATCGCGAAGACCAATTCGTAACGAACAAGGGGGGCCTGGGCATGGGTTTTATGGACAAGTACAGGGCGGAATTCGAGACCTACGACCGGATGGACCGGGACTTCATCGACGATGAGGTGATCTGGGCGCAGCTGAAGCGGTGGGAGAATCCTTCCAGGGAGGACGTGCGCAGGGTTCTGAAAAAGGCGGAGGGCTGCGTGCGCCTGGAACCGGAGGAGACCGCGATTCTGCTTCAGAACCGGGACGAAGAGACGATCGAGGAGATGTTCCGCCTGGCCCACCGACTGAAGGAGGAGGTCTACGGCGACCGCATCGTGTTCTTCGCGCCGCTCTACATATCGGACGAGTGCGCCAACAACTGCGTTTACTGCGGCTTCCGCGCCAGCAACCGGGCGATCCACAGAAAGACCCTTTCAATGGATGAAATCGCCGAGGAAGTCCGCATCATGATTGAAGAAGGGCAGAAGCGCACCGTTCTGGTCTACGGCGAATCCCCCGCCACGGACATCGACTTCATGTGCGCGTCGATCCGGCAGGTGTACTCGGTCAAGCACCATAACGGCGAGATCCGACGCGCCAACATCAACTGCGCGCCGCTTACCGTGGAAGAACTCAAAAAGCTCAAGGATGTGGGCATCGGCACCTTCCAGGTGTTCCAGGAGACCTACCACCACGAGACGTACCGCCGCGTACATCCCAAGGGCACCATCAAGGGCCACTATCGCTGGCGGCTTTACGCGATGGACAGGGCCCAGCAGGCGGGCGTGGACGACGTGGGGCTCGGCGTGCTGTTCGGGCTGTACGACTGGCGCTTCGAGGTCATGGGGCTTCTCTACCACACCATCCACCTGGAGGAAGCCTTCGGCGGTGTCGGGCCCCACACCATCTCCTTCCCCCGCATTACCCCCGCCACCGGCACCCCCTACTCCGAGCATCCGGAATACGCCGTCAACGACGAGGACTTCAAAAAGCTGGTGGCGGTGCTCCGGCTGTCGGTGCCCTACACCGGGCTCATCTGCACCGCCCGTGAACCGGACAGCGTGCGGCGCGCGGTGATCCCCTTCGGCGTTTCGCAGATCGACGGCGGCACCCGCATCGGCGTGGGCGCGTACCACGCGTCCCAGCGGGCGAACGCGCTGCCCGATCAGGAGCAGTTCTCCATCGGCGACGACCGCCCGCTGGACCAGATCGTACAGGAAGTCTGCGACATGGGCTGCGTGCCTTCCTTCTGCACCGCCTGCTACCGCGCCGGGCGCACCGGCGACCACTTCATGAAGGTCGCAAAATCCAAATTCGTGCACAATTACTGTATCCCGAACGCGCTGTTCACGCTGAAGGAGTACCTGATCGACTACGCGTCGCCCGAGGCCCGTGAAAAGGGCGAGCGGACGCTCACCGAACACATTGAGAAGTTCAAGGGCGAGCCGGTGTATGAGAAGATCGCCGCCACACTCCAACGGATCGAGGCGGGCGAACGCGACTTGAGGCTTTAGGAGCGTGCGCATGAATTATCCGACGGATCAAAATGCCTTCACCGGCTGGCTGAGCGGCGCGGACAGGCCGGCGCTTCAGGCGATGCTGCGCTTTTTTCTCGAAGAAGCACAGCCCGAAGCGCGGGAAGCGCTGCGGCGCATGGCGGACGAGGCGCGGACGGCGCACTTCGGCAAGAAGGTTTTCTTTCGGGGGCTCATCGAGTTCTCCAGCTGCTGCAAAAACGACTGCCACTACTGCGGCCTTTCCAGAAGCAACAAAAACGCGGTGCGCTACCGGCTGACGGAGGACGAAATCCTCGGCTGTTGCCGCACGGGGCACGGCCTGGGCTTTCGCACCTTCGTATTGCAGGGCGGCGAAGACCCGTATTTTGACGACGACAGGATGTGCCGCGTCGTGTCGGAGATCAAGGCGCGGTTCCCGGATTCAGCAGTGACGCTGTCCCTGGGTGAGCGCAGCCGCGAATCCTACCGGCGCCTGCGCGAAGCGGGCGCAGACCGGTACCTTCTGCGCCACGAGACGGCGGACAAAGCGCATTACGAAAAGCTGCATCCGCCTGAGATGCGCCTTGAGAACCGCCTCCGCTGCCTTTACGACCTGAGAGAACTGGGCTTTCAGGTGGGCGCGGGCTTTATGGTGGAATCCCCGTTCCAGACCGTCGAAACGATTGCGGAGGATCTCCTCCTTCTCCGGGATCTCAAGCCCCACATGGTGGGGATCGGCCCCTTCATCCCCCAGAAGGACACCCGCTTCAAGGGCCTGCCCACGCCCACGGCAGACAGGACGCTGATTCTTCTGTCCATCGTCCGGCTTCTTCTGCAGAAGGTGCTGCTGCCCGCCACCACGGCGCTGGGCACCATCGACCCCGGCGGGCGGGAAAAAGGGCTTCAGGCGGGGGCCAACGTGGTGATGCCAAACCTATCCCCCGTGCGTCACCGAAAGGATTACGCGCTCTACGACGGCAAGATCTGCACCGGCGAGGAGGCGGCGGAGTGCCTCTTTTGCCTCAGTCGGCGGATTGAGTCCGCCGGGTTTCAGCCGGACTTCTCCCGGGGCGACCACCCGGACGCCGAGCGGAGGGAGGCCCCGTTATGCCGATAGCGCCTGGCCGCCCGTTACAACCGGAAAACCCGGCCGCGCCCGGCGCGGACAAGGAGGAACGCGGATGAATATGAACGAGACCCCTTCTGGCTCCCGGTACGCCATCGGCCTCTTCGGCCGACGCAACGCGGGCAAATCCTCCCTCATCAACGCCCTCGCCGGTCAGCCCATCGCCGTCACCAGCGAGGTGCCCGGCACCACCACCGACCCCGTCCGAAAGGCGATGGAGCTATTGCCCATCGGGCCGGTGCTGCTGATCGACACCGCGGGCCTCGACGACGAGGGGGACCTCGGCGCGAAGCGCGTGGAAAAGACCTATGAGGAACTTCGCCGGTGCAGTCTCGCGCTGGTGATCTCGGATTTCGCGCAGGGCGTCACCGACTTTGAGGCGGATCTTCTCGCGCAGCTGAACAGGCGGCGCATCCCCGCGATCCTCGTCCTCAACAAGTGCGATGCCGCCCCGCCCGACCAGGCCTTCCTTTCCGAAATGAACGAGCGCTTCGGCGTGCCGGTTCTCGCCGTCAGCGCGCGGGACGGACAGGGCGTCGGCGCGCTGAAGGAGCAGATCATATCGTCCGCGGCCATCGAGGACGATGAGCCTTCGCTGGTGGGCGGCCTCATCCGCCCGGGCGAAGTGGCGGTGTTGGTGACGCCCATCGACAAGGCCGCGCCAAAGGGGCGGCTGATCCTGCCGCAACAGCAGACCATCCGCGACCTTCTGGAAAAGGACGCCATCTCCGTCGTCGTGAAGGAGAACGCGCTCAAGCAGGCGCTTCAAGCGCTTGCTGCGCCGCCCGCCATCGTCATCACCGACTCCCAGGCGTTTTCACTCGTGGCCGCCGACACTCCGCCGGAGATTCCGATGACCTCCTTCTCCATCCTCTTTGCCCGGCAGAAGGGCGATCTTGCGGAGATGGTTCGGGGCGCGCGGCAGATCGAGCGGCTGAAGGCGGGCGACCGGGTGCTGATCGTCGAGGGCTGCACCCACCATCGCCAGGAAGACGACATCGGCACCGTGAAGCTCCCGCGCTGGATCCGTGAGAAAGCGGGCGACGGCCTTGAATTCGCTTGGGCGAGCGGCGCCTGCTTTCCCAAGGATGTGTCGGGCTATCGGCTGGTCGTCCATTGCGGCGGCTGCATGCTGAACCGCCGGGAGATGGGCTACAGGGTTTCAGAGGCCCGCGCCCAGCGGACTTATGTCACCAACTACGGCGTCCTGATCGCCTACCTCATGGGCATCCTGCCCCGCGCGCTCGCTCCGTTCCCCGCCGCGCGCCTGGCGCTGGAGGAGGAATCCTCCGGAAAACCCTAGCCCCGGCATGCCCACGCGCCCGGGGCAGCGACCGCGCAAAATTCACACTACACATATGGTTTAAATTTACGGGAATCATATTGACCTGAACGTGCAAATAGCGCATAATTCTTTATAGGAATCGCGGCTCAACAGGGGTGTGTATCTTTTTACGCCGCCTGTGGCGGCGGGTGCCCGGGAGATATTTGGGGGAGATGAAATTTGGGGAGGGACTGGTCATGAAGCGGTTGGTTTCCATTCTGGTCGCATTGCTTCTGATGGTGAGCGCAGCGGCGCAGGCCGAGGTGTTCACCGGAACCGCCGACGGTTTCGGCGGCCCGGTCGAGGTGACCGTGACGGTTGAGGACGGCAAGATTGTCTCCGTCGAAGCCACCGGCGCGAAGGAAACGGACGGCATCGGCACGCTGGCGCTCGAAGGGCTGCCCGCGAAGATCGTCGAAGCCAACGGCGTCGAAGTGGACGTGGTTTCCGGCGCAACCTACACCAGCAAGGCCATCCTGGCCGCGGTGTCGAGCGCGCTGGGCCTGACCACCGAAGCCGAAGCGGCCGAGGCGCCCGCCGTCATCGAAGCCGCGGACGCGTATCTTGGCCTCGGCATCGTCAATAACGGCCGCATCGGCCCCGGCAAGGACGACAAGGATGTGCAGGTCTACTCCTTCAACGAGGTGTACGCCAGCGCGATCTTTGACGGCGAGGGCAAGATCCTGCACCTGAACGTCGACCAGTTGGAGGTCGCCACGCCCAACTACGACGGTGAATCCATGCCCCACCTGAGCGGCCTGCCGGGCCAGCCGGGCTACAACATGGACGCCGACCACGACGAGAAGGTCGACTCCGTCTCTGAGAACACCGACGACAACTTCCTGGCCGAAATCGCCGGCTGGAAGACCAAGCGCGAGCGCGGCGAAGGCTACAAGCTCAACACCGCTACCTGGCAGAACGAGATGGACGCCTTTCAGAAGCTCTTCGTCGGCATGACCGTGGACGAGGTGGACGCCTGGTTCGCCAAGTACACCTCCGACGTCAACGGCCGACCGCTGAAGGCCGAATCCTCCAACGAGCAGGATGTGGCGAAATACAACGCCCTCTCCGACGAGGACAAGACCTACCTTGCCGACGTCACCTCCTCCGCCACCATGAGCCTCAAGGACAGCCACGGCGACATCCTCGCCGCCATCCGCAAGGCCTACGAAAACCGCGTTCCGCTGGCGGCCATGTCCGCCACGGGCTTCGGCCTGGGCGCGTCCCACAACGGCCGCATCGGCCCCGGCAAGGACGACAAGGACGTACAGGTCTACTCCTTCAACGATGTCGTCGCCGTGACGCTGTTTGACGCCGAGGGGCGCATCGCCGCCATCCAGGTGGATCAGGTGGAGGTCGCCACGCCCAACTACGACGGCGAATCCATGCCCCACTTCAGCGGCTACCCCGGACAGGGCGGCTACAACATGGACGCCGACCACGACGAGAAGGTCGACTCCGTCTCTGAGAACACCGACGACAGCTTCCTGGCCGACGTCGCTGGCTGGAAGACCAAGCGCGAGCGCGGCGAAGGCTATAAGCTCAACACCACCACCTGGCAGAACGAGATGGACGCCTTCCAGAAGCTCTTCGTCGGCATGACCGTGGACGAGGTGGACGCCTGGTTCGCCAAGTACACCTCCGACGTCAACGGCCGGCCGCTGAAGGCCGATTCCTCCAACGAGCAGGATGTGGCGAAGTACAACGCCCTCTCCGACGAGGACAAGACCTATCTCGCCGACGTCACCTCCTCCGCCACCATGAGCCTCAAGGACAGCCACGGCGACATCCTCGCCGCCATCCGCAAGAGCTTTGACTACAAGGTGCCGGTCGAACTGACCATCGGGTAAAGCAAAAGCCATACAAACGGAACGCGGCAAATTGCCGCGTTCCGTTTAAAGCATCAAAAAAACCCGCTGGTTTTTTTGATGCGAAGGGAAAACCCCTGCGTGCGCCTAAAATTCTCTGGAATTTCCGGGCAGCGCACTGACCAAAGGTGTTGATAGCGCCACCAGTGTCTTAACTGGTGGCGCTATCCCGTGCCCGGCGTACACGCCGCCGGGCACGATTAAACCTTACGGGACCTTTGTTGATGGTCTGGTTCCGTTTTTCGTATTCATTCAGAGCGTCACGCCGTTTTTGAAGATCGCAATCTGGCGCTCACCGTTTTGCTCGTTCCGCGTTTCGGCGCCGGAGGCCGTGTCCAGGACGAGACGCATAAGCCGTCGCGCCTCGTCCGCAAGCTCCGCGCCGTCCGCCAGCGGGCTGGCGTCGAAGTCGATCCAGTTTCTCTTTTTCGCCGCGAGGGCGGCATTCGAGGATATTTTTACCGTCGGTACCGGCGCGCCCAGCGGGGTTCCCCTGCCTGTCGTAAACAAAACCAGCTGCGCGCCCGCCGCCGCCAGCGCCGTCGCGGCGCAGATGTCGTTTCCCGGCGCGTTCACGAGGGTCAGGCCGCTTTTTCTGCGCGCCTCGGCATAGCCCAGGACATCCGAAACCGGGCTTGTTCCGCCCTTCTGGGTACAGCCCAGGCTCTTTTCCTCCAGCGTGGTAATGCCCCCCGCCCGATTCCCAGGCGACGGGTTTTCGTACACCGGCTGGCCGTGGGACGCAAAATATCGCTTGAAGCCGTTCACCATGTCCGCCGCACTTTGGAATGTCTCCAAACCCTCGCAGCGGTTCATCAGGAGCGTCTCCGCGCCGAACATCTCCGGCACCTCGGTCAGGAGCACGGAGCCGCCCGCCGCGCACACGCCGTCCGATACCGCGCCGAGCAGCGGGTTGGCCGTGATGCCCGACAGTCCGTCGGAGCCGCCGCACTTGAGGCCCAATACGAGCTTGGAAACGCCCTGTGCCGTCCGCTGGTCGCTCCGCATCACCGACGCGATTTCGCGGACCAGCCGCAGGCCCTCCTCGATTTCATCCTCGGCGTCCTGGGCGTTTAGAAAGCGCACGCGGCGCTCGTCCACCGGGCCGAGCACCGCTCGAAAGGCTGCGATGTGGTTGTTCTCGCACCCGAGGCCCACGACCAGCACGCCGCCGGCATTGGGGTGGCGGGCCAGGCGCGCCAGAGTTTTCTGCGTATTCTCATGATCCTCCCCCAACTGGCTGCAGCCGTAGGGGTGACAAAACGCGTAGACCGGGACACCGGCCTCCCGCCGCGCCCTGTACGCGATCGCCTCGGCCGCGCCGTTCACGCAGCCGACCGTGGGCAAAATCCAAAGCTCGTTCCGGATGCCGACGGAGCCGTCCGCCCGAAGGTAGCCCATGAAGCTGCCCTCGAAGGGCGCGATGGCCGGAATGTGGGAGGGCTCGTAGAGGTACTCCCGCTCGGCGTCGAGCTTCGTCGTCAGGTTGTGGGTGTGAACCCACGCGCCCAACGGGATGTCCTCCGTGGCACGGCCGATGGGCATGCCGTACTTGATCACATCCTCGCCCCGGCGGATGGCGCGAAGCGCCATCTTGTGCCCGGAGGGAATGTCGCAAAGCGCCGTGACGCCCAGCGCCTGGGCACCCTTAGAAAGGGGCGCGAGGGCAACCGCCACGTCGTCCGACGGGTGGATGCGCTTTGCGCGCGCCTCCGCCCCGCTCATTCTTCCACCCCGAAGTAGCGCCGGGCATTTTCGTAGGCAATGCCGCGGACGATCTCCCGCAGCGCGCCCTCGTCCTCCGGGTATTCGCCATTCTCCACCCACGTGCCGATCAGATCGCACAGGATGCGCCGAAAGTACTCGTGGCGCGGGTAACTGACGAAGGAGCGGGAATCCGTCAGCATGCCGACGAAGCGCCCCAGCACACCGATCCCCGCCAGCGCCTTCAACTGATCCAGCATCCCGTCCTTCTGGTCGCAGAACCACCAGGCGCTGCCGAACTGGATCTTGCCCGGCTCCCCGCCCTGAAAGCAGCCCGCCACAGCCGCCAGCGCGTAGTTGGCCGACGGGTTCAGCGTGTAGAGGATGGTTCTGGGCAGCGCGTTTTCCCGCTCCTGCGCGTCGAGCAGCGCCGCCAGCTTTCCAGCGTCCGGATGGTTCGCGATGGCGTCAAAGCCGGTGTCCGGGCCGAAGCGCGAAAACATGCGCCCGTTCACGTCCCGGAGCGCGCCCATGTGGTACTGCTGCGCCCAGCCCCGGGCGTGGTACATCCCGCCCAGCGCCACGAGGAGCATGGCGCGATAGTGCTCGAGATCCTCCGCCGCTACCGCCCCGCCGCCCATGCCGGCGGCAAACGCGCGCTCCGACTTCGACGGATCGACATGCGCAAAGGGCACGGTGTCCAGCGCGTGGTCCGACAGGCGGCAGCGCTCGGTGTGGAAGTAGTCGACGCGCTTTTCCAGTGCGCGGACGACGTCCGCCGCCGACGCGATGTCAACGCCGGACGCCTCCGACAGGCTTTCGATGTACGCCTTGAAGCCGGGCCTGTCCGCGTTCAGCGCCCTGTCCGGCCGGAATGCGGGCAGCACCCGGACATGAAACGACGCATCCGCCGCAATCAATTGGTGATGCTCCAGCGAATCCACCGGGTCGTCGGTGGTTGAGAGCATTTTCACGTTGAACCGCTCGATCAGCCGCCGCGCGCGGAAGTCGTCGCCATCGAGCATCTCGTTGGCCTTCGCCCAGATGCCCGGCGCGGTTCTTTCGGAAAGCGTCTCGCGGATTCCGAACACGCGCCGAAGCTCCAGGTGCGTCCAGTGGTACAATGGATTTCCGATGAGCCGCGGCATCGCCTTCGCGTAGGCCATGAACCGGTCGTAGTCGCTCGATGTTCGGATGAACTCATTGTCAAAGCCGCAGGCGCTCATGGCGCGCCATTTGTAGTGGTCGCCGCCCAGCATCAGGTGGCCGATGTTCCGAAAGCGGATGTTCTCCGCGATCTCCCGGGGCGACAGGTGGCAATGGTAGTCGATGATGGGCATGGGCGCGGCGTACTCGTGGTACAGGCGGCGCGCCGTCTGGTTCGACAAAAGAAAGTCCTCGTCCATGAACAGCCTCATGCGCGTCCCTCCGATCGGGTCGTGATGTTTTCTTCCACCGCGGCGGAGAGGCGGCGGATGTCCTCGCCCCATAGCGCCTCGTCCGAGAGGACCTCCCGGACGGACGAACGCCGCATCGCCGCGATTGTCTGCGGCTCGTCCCGAACATCAAATCCCCGGTACAGCTCGATCAGCTTCGCCAGCGAGCGGATGAGGTTTGGCGGAAGCCGCCCGAAGCGCCGCTCGTATTCCAGAATCGACGGCAGCACCCGCACCCGGAATTTCGAGACCGAGTTCAGCGAGATGGCGCGCCATTCGTGCCGGATAAAGGGGTTCTGAAAGCGCCGGAACACGCCCTCGGCGTATTCGTTCAGTTCTTCCCCTGGCAGGTCCAGCGTCGGGATGATCTCCTCAAAGACTGTCCGGCGCATAAACGCGCCGATTTCTGGGTCTGCCACCGCTTCACCGACGGTTTCAACTCCGGCAAGCATGGCCAAGGCGACGGTGGCGGTGTGCGCGCCATTTAAGATGCGCACCTTCCGCGTCCGGTAGGGCGCAAGGTCGTCCACCCACCTCACGTTCAGCCCCGCGCGGTCAAAGGGCATCTCCGCGGCCAGCGCCCAGTCCCCTTCAATCACCCACAGGTGGTACCACTCGCAGCAGTTGACGAGTTCGTCCGCATACCCGAGGTCAATGGCTTCGCCAGCCGGGTATCCCGTATTGATGCGGTCCACAAGCGTATTCAGAAAGTGGTTGTCCCGCTCGACAAACTGAAAAAAACCCTCCCCAAGCCCCCACGAGCGCGCATGCCGAAGGACGTACTCCTTCAGTGTCCGGCCGTTCTCTTCGATCAGCTCGCAGGGCAGGATCAAAAAGCCCGGAAGCCCCAGCTGATGCCGATGATAGAGAAGTGCCGCCAATCGCGCCGGGAACGATTTGGGCGATGCCATCGGCTCCCCCGGCTCGAACCGGATGCCCGCCTCGGTGGTGTTGGATACGATCAGCCGAAGGGTTGGAACTTCCGCCAGCGCGAGGAAGGCGGGGAAATCCTCGTAGGCCTTGACACAGCGGGAGACGACGTCGATGGGACAGGCTTTTACACCCTCTGCGCCGCGAAGGATCTGCGTATACTGGCCGTTCTGCCGCTTGAGCGCGTCCGCGACGCCGCGCGGCGTGGACTGGACGACGACCACGGAGCCGTCGTACACCCCGGCGTCGTTCGCCACCTGCAGCATCCAGTCAAAGAAGCCGCGCAGGAAGCCCCCGCCGCCAAACTGGACGGCCGTCTCCCTCCGCGTGGTTTTCGGAATCACCTGGTCGATGCGCGCCATGTGTCCGGCTCCCTTCGGGTCGCGCCCCGTTTCTAGGCGAACGAGCACTTCCGTCGCGCGATGTAGCGCGAATCCGCGCTGTAGTAGCTGATGGGCTTGAGGAACAGTCCCACGGTGTTGAGGGTGTTTCGCCCGCCCTGCTGAATGATCATGACCCGGCTTCTGAGGCTGTTGGCGTAGTACAGAAACATCGCCACGTGCCCGTTCCGGACGAAGAAGTCCCCCGGCCTCAGGTTCAGATAGGCGGTCGGCTTTGATCGCTTCGCGACGGTTTTGTAGACCGAAGCATCCAGCATATTCCGGGAGCGCAGGTACGAGTATCTGGAGCCCAGCCCCCAGTAGCTCATCGACACAAAGGAGGAGCAGTCATTGCCCGGATAGCGCCTGTTGGGCATGTAGGCCGTGTAGAAGGCGTCGTCTCCGAGCCGCTTGAACGCCCCGGACCTTACGATGTTCGACGTATTGTAGACGCGGTTCGTCTGGGTGTAGGGGATTCCGTAATAGACCACGTTCTGCTGGTACAGGCTGTCGCCCGACCAGTAGCGCACGTTCCGCTCGCTCATCCAGGGGAAACGCGCCATGTGGAAAGCCCGGACGATGATGAGCTTTCTGGCGTCCGCCTCGGATTTGTCGATCACGCCCGCGGCGCGGAGCGCGTCCACCTGCTCAACAGCGTAGCGCTGAACCGCGTCGATCTTCGCGAGATTCAAGCTGATGCCGTCGACGTTCGTCACCTGTGCGGGCAGTTCGGTGACGGGCGTTGCGTCCATCACAACCACCCGCTGCTGCGCGTACTTGCCGCTCGCCGCGACGGTGACGGTCGTGCTGCCAAGGGATACGGCGGTCACGAGCCCCGCATCCGAAACCGTGGCGACGGCGGGGTTGCTGCTGGTCCACGACACCGCCTGGGAGGCGGTCGACGGCAGCACGCTCGCCCGCAGCTGGAGCGTACCCCCCGCCAGCAGCACGCTCTCATCACTTTCGATGACCACGCCGGTTACTGTTTTCGTGTCCACAACCTCGTAGGAGCGGACCTGGTCAACGGAGGGCTTTATCCTCGAGGCCACTTTGATCTTGAATTTGCCAACCTTCTTGGCGCTCACGAGCCCGGTTTTATCGACGGTGGCGACAGCGGGATTGTTCGTATACCAGCGAAGCGCCGGGTTCGCCTCCGGCGGCGAAACAGCCGCCGACAGCTGGAGTTTTTCGCCTCTTTCAATCTTCGCGCTAACGGGCGTGATGGTCAGCCTGACCGGCGGCGGCAGGTTTTTGACCGTCACCAGCGCGGAGGCGTACAGCGCTGGGTTTCTGGTGGAAATCGCCCGGACGACGGCCGTTCCGGCCTTGCGCGCCAGCACTTGGCCGTCCGGCGTTACGAGCGCTACGCTCGTCTTGCTGGACCACCACCTGACCGTGGTGATCGCGGTATCCGGCCCCGCCTCCGCCGTGAGCAGGCCCGTACTGCCAACCAGAAGGTTCAGCCGCGAGGCACTCAGGCGAATGGTGTCCGGCGCGAGGCTGTCGGTCACCCGCACGGTGGCCTTCGTCCAATTGCTCCGGCTGGCCGGGCGCACGCCGACGGTGGTGGTGCCGATGGCACGCGCCGTGATCAAGCCGACCTCGGAAACCGTAGCCACCTTCGTATTGCCGCTCTTCCACACCATCCTCTGGCTCGCGCCCTCCGGCAGCACGCTGCCGGTGAGCTGGTGGGTGCTCCGCTCGGCGAGGTCGATTGTAACGAGGCTCACGTCCAGCGCCGCGCGCACAGGCTTGACGGCCCCGAGCGCAACGGACTCGGTCAATAATACCAGAACCGCGGCCAGGGCCGCGAGCAGCTTCGCGCTTCTTTTCACCAGTTGATCCCCCTCAGACAGACTCGTGGGCGTGCGTGCGGTGCAAAGGATTCTGGCGTCGTGCGTCCGCACATTTGAAGAAGCCGATGGCGTAAATCGCCAGGGCGGATGGGGATGGTTCTTCAAAGCGGAGCCACGCTGTTGCGCAGCATCCTCCATGTCAGAATATGCAAATATATTACAGTTTGATTATAGCATGCGGCGCGGCGCGGCGCAAGGACGCCGAACGCAAAGCCGCGCCCGATTGTAAGGCCCGGGGAGCCTTCGGATGCCGCGCAACCGTGTCTAGGCTGATGTCATTATCCCGCGTACATGACGCCCGGAACGATTGAAGCTCACAGGGACTTGGCAGATGGTCTGACGCCCCCGGCAGAAAACATCTGCCAGGGGCGTCACATGCCTACTTTCCGCCGGCGAAGCAGCCGTCGCCGTTGTAGACCACGCCGCTCTTGGCGTCGATGGTGGCGAGGCAGCCGGTCATCAGAAGGTGGGTGGCGTTCTCCGCCCCCGCGATCAGCGGCAGATCCAGCGCCATGCAGGCGGCGGCCGCGCCGGAGTCCATGATGTCTTCCTCCGTCACGACGGCGGAGGCCCTGCGCATCTCGTGCAGCACGACGTTTGTGGTATGGTCGATCACCAGAACGTCGCCATCCCGGAAGTGCTTGAGGTCGTCCGGGGTTTTGACGACGCAGAGCCGTCCGGTGATCGGCGCAAAGCCGTTGCCCGTGCCGCGAACCAGCGCCGTGCCAAGCACATGAATCTGCAGCGTGTTCGTGATCTCCCCCACCCGGTCGGAGGAACCCGTGACGACGATGATGTCGCCGTCGTGGGCGAGGTTCGCTTCCTGCACCTTGCGGGCCGCGTCCAGGAACAGCTCCCGCGAGCTGGCCTTGTAGTCGTTCATCAGCGGTGTCACGCCCCAGGACAGCGCCAGCTGCCGGTAGGTGCGCGGGTTGGGCGTGATGGCCACGATGGGGGTCGCGGGGCGGAAGCGGGAGACCATCCGCGCCGTCGAGCCGGTTCGGGTGACCGTCACGATGGCGGCGGCGCCCAGGTCGTGGGCGGTGGTGCAGGTGGCGTGGGAGATGGCGTTGTCGACGCTCTTGTCCAACTGCTGGCGGAACTTGTTGAAAAGCCCCTTGTAGTCGATGAACTCCTCTGTACGCTCGGCGATCTTGGCCATCGTTCGGATCGTCTCCACCGGGTATCTGCCGTTCGCGGTTTCGCCGGAGAGCATCAGCGCGCTGGTGCCGTCATAGATGGCGTTGGCAACGTCGGTGATCTCGGCGCGGGTGGGACGCGGGTTGCGCACCATCGATTCCAGCATCTGCGTGGCGGTGATGACCCGCTTGCCCGCCGAGTAGCACTTGGTGATCAGCTGCTTCTGCAGGTGGGGCAGTTCCTCGAAGGGAATTTCCACGCCCATGTCGCCGCGGGCGACCATGATGCCCGCGGAGAGGCGGATGATCTCGTCGATGTGGGTGATGCCGGAGCGGTTTTCAATCTTCGCGATCAGTTCGATGCCCGACTCCCCGTTGTGCGCCAGAAAGCGCTTGACGTCCATGACGTCCTGAGCGGTGCGCACGAAGGACAGCGCGAGGTAGTCCAATTCGTTCTCCGCCGCGAACAGGATGTCCTCGCGGTCGCGGTCGGACAGGTAGGGCATGTCGATGTCGATGCCGGGCAGGTTGACGCTCTTGTTGTCGGACAGCGGGCCGCCGCCCTCTACGCGGCAGGCGATGTCCTCCCCATCCACGCTGACGACGCCGAGGCTGATCAGCCCGTCGTCCAGCATGATGATATCCCCGGGCTTGACGTGCCGCGGCAGGCCCGCGTAATTGATGTATGCGCCATCCTCCGCACCCTCGCGCTCCCGGGTGGTGAGGATGAACATATCTCCGTCTTTCAGTTGGACCGAGCCGTTTTTAAACCGGCCGATGCGAATCTCCGGGCCTCGGGTGTCCAGCATGATGGCCACGGGTACCTGCATTTCTTCCCGCAGTTCTTTGATCCTGTTCACCCGGATCCTGTGCTCCTCGTGGCTGCCGTGGGAGAAGTTCAGCCTCGCCACGTTCATGCCCGCCAGGATCATCTGGCGGAGCGTTTCCCGATCCTCGGACGCAGGGCCGATGGTACACACGATCTTTGTTTTGCGCATTCGTTATTGCTCCTTGCAGGAAATCTCATTTCCTATTATTCTATACGCCTATAAGTATAACAGATCGGCGCGAGTGAATCATTAAGCCGCAGCATATGGGCAGGTAAAATTTCGCCCGGCAGACCGTCCCGCCCAGCGCGCAAGCCTTAGATTTGCCTAAAAATGGCATATATGCTCGGGAGGCTTGATTCGAGGCCGCCGCCCTGATACACTTATGAAATGGCGTGCCGCTTCACAATCCATTTCACCTGGAGCGCGGCGCATGTACGAGAGGAACGAGGCGCATGAAAAAATCCTTCGGCATCGGCATCGACACCGGCGGAACCTATACGGACGCGGTGGTGTACGACTTTGAGACCCAAAAAATTCTCTGTTCCGCAAAGGCGCTGACCACGCGGGACGACCTTGCGCGGGGCATCCTTCAGGCGCTGGACGCGCTGGACCCAGCCGCGGTGCGCAGCGCGGGCGTCGTATCCCTTTCGACCACGCTGGCGACGAACGCCTGCGTCGAGGGAAAGGGCGGGCGGGCGAAGCTCCTGTTCATCGGCGTGGACAAAAAGACGGTGGACTGGGTCGGCGCCGAAGCGGGGCTGACGGAGCCGGAAAAAATCTGGTTCCTGAACGCTGGCAGCACCATCGATGGCCGCGTGACCGCCGCGCCCGACTGGGCGGCTTTTCTACGGGACAGCGAGGAATGGTTCGAAGACGCCGACGCGCTGGCGATCGTCGCCCTCAACGCGGCCTCAAACGGCGCGATCCTTGAAAAAGAGGCCCTCGCCGCCGTGACGGGGCGGTACGGCATCCCGGTCATCTGCGGGCACGAACTCTTCAGCGACCTCAACGCCGTCAAGCGCGGCGCGAGCGCGCTGCTCAACGGACGGCTGATCCCGGTGCTTCACGAGTTCCTCTCGGCCATCCGGCGGGCGCTCGAGGCCCGAAACCTGTCCATCCCGGTGGCCATCGTCCGCAGCGACGGCAGCTTGATGAGCGAGCGATTCTCCGGCGTGCGCCCGGTGGAGACCATCCTCTGCGGGCCGGCGGCCTCCATCATCGGCGCTCAGGCGCTGTCCCGCGCGCGGGAAGCGGTGATCGTGGACATGGGAGGCACCACCACGGACATCGCGCTGATCCGGGACGGCGCGGCGGTGCGGGCGGAAAACGGCATCCACATCGGCGGATGGCACACCTTCGTCAAGGGCGTCTACGTGGAAACGCTGGGCCTGGGCGGCGATAGCGCCATCCGGGCGGAGAACGGCGCGCTTCGGCTTGAGAGCGGGAGGCACATCCCGCTGTCGGTCTTGTCCAGCCGCCATCCCGGCGTTTGCGACGCGCTTTCCGCGCTGATTGAGGCGCGCCCCAAGCATTCGCTGCCCCTCCATGAATTCTTTGTTCGGGTTCGGGACATCCAAGACAGCCCCGGCTATACCCAGACAGAGAAGCGCTTCTGCGCCGCCCTCGCGGACGGCCCCTTGATCTACAAGGACGCCGCCCAGGCCATCGGTCGGGACGAATACGGCCTGAACTTCAGCCGCCTGGAGCGGGAGGGCGTGATCCTCCGCGCCGGGCTGACCCCAACCGACATCATGCACATCACGGGCGACTTCTCCGCCTTCGACGCCCGGGCCGCCCGCCTCGGCGCGCATTTCGTCGCCGAGTGCGCGGGAGTGGACGCCTTCTCGCTCTGCGAGTGGGTGTATGAGGAAGTCAAGCGGAAGCTGTACCTGGCTGTCGCGGAAATGTTGATCCGGGAAGAATTGCCCGCCCTCCACAAATCGGGCGTCGATGGCGGCCTCGCCGCGTTTCTGCATCGCGCGTGGGCGATGGCCCGATCCGGCCGCGAAGGCACCCGTTTTTCCATGAGCACGGACGCTGTGCTGGTGGGCGTCGGCGCGCCGGTGCACATCTTTCTGCCGGATGTTGCGCGGGCGCTGGGCACAAGCTGCCTCGTTCCGGAGGCAGCGGGGGTGGCCAACGCGCTGGGCGCGGTGGCGGGCAGCGTCGTCGCCGAGGGCCGCGCGACCATCCGCCCGGACGGAAAGCGCTTTCAGGTGCTCGCAGCCTCCTTCGCGGCGCAGGCTGAAGACCTGGAAGCCGCCAACCGCATGGCCCGCGACATGGCGGAGCGCGATGCACGGGCCGAAGCCTTCCGGCGCGGCGCGACGGGCGAGGCGGCCGTTCGCTTCGAGGAGAAGCCTCTCGTCTCCTCCACCGGCTACGGCGGCGACGTGTTCATTGAAAGCGTCGTCACCGCCACGGCCATCGGCAAACTGAGCCTGTAGCGGCGCGCAATCTTCGCAGAAAAGCGCAGCGGCACATTGTCCGCTGCGCTGAAATCATCGAAAACTCTGCGTTTAGGGAAAACCCGTGCGCCTGAAATCCTTCGGGCTCTCAAGGCGGCGCACTGACCAGTGGTGTGGATAGCGCCACCAGTGTCATAACTGGTGGCGCTATCCCGTACCCGGCGTACACGCCGCCGGGCACGAT
>JAEYPB010000054.1 GCA_023411175.1 Bacillota bacterium
CGGGTTATGCTACCGTGCAGTCAAGGCGGGTAAGCAGAGCCCTGCTTCCCGCCTCATCCTACAAGCTACCAAGGTATACGTTTTATCACGTCTTTTCGGCTTTACACAAAATCTGGGATTGACCCCAACTACGTCAAGACCGAAAACATCGGCCGGCTGTATGTTTTCACCGTGCTGCCTCGGACGAAATGGCTACACAAAGTAACGCCGGCCGACTGGCAGCGCGTGATCGACCACGTCGCCGAGCGTGGCCTTTCAAAGAAAACCTGCAAGAACATCCGTGGCTGGATTGGGACTTTTCTCAACTACGCCCGTCGGCAACGCTGGGAGATTGACAAGCTGGAAAAGGGCGACGTGCGCCTGCCGCGCCACGCACCGGTCAAGAAGAAGGTCATCCTCCAACCCAACGATCTCAAAACTCTTTTCACGAAGGACAGCATCCAGCGGTACGGTCGTGATTATCCGTGTTTTTTCATCCATGCATGGCGCTTCATCGCCCTGACTGGCCTCCGGCGCGGCGAGCTTTGCGGCCTGCGCAATACGGACATCCGCGGCCGCGTGCTGACGGTGAACCGGAGCGTCAACCATTTCGGCGAAGTCACCGAAGGCAAGACCGAGAACGCCCAGCGCACGTTTGTGCTTTCACAGCTTGCCCTCGGCGTTCTGGCGGATCATCGAGCGATGCTCGCCGTCCACGACATCAAGTCGCCGTGGGTTTTCCCCGACGAAAACGGTGAGCGCCTCGATTCGAACCACCTGTTCCGCAAGTGGTCCACCTACCGCGACCAGCACGGCATCCAGACCGGGCTGCACGAATTACGGCACACATGGATCAGCGTCATGAAGAACGACGCGACCGAGCAGCAGATCAAGCGCGCCGTCGGCCACGCGCCCGACATGGACACCTTCGGCACATACGGCCACGACGTGGATGGTGACTTGGAGGAAATCGCCGATGCGGTGGACCGCGCATTCACGCGACTGATGCAGCCCGCCCCAGCGCCAGAAAAGGCATAAAAATCGAAAGTGGGTACTTTCGCGGGTACCTGACACAAAGCAAAAGGCCCGGAAACTCAATGTTTCCAGGCCTTTGGTGATGGTGGAGCATAGGAGACTCGAACTCCTGACCTCTACACTGCCAGTGTAGCGTACTACCAACTGTACTAATGCCCCGAATCGGTCAACGCAACATATTATATCAAAGATGCGTGCCGTTGTAAATACCCTTTTTATGAAAATGTTTTGTGAAATTCCAGGAAGGCTCAGTTCGCCGCCTCCAGCGTCCGCATGGCCAGGATGGTCTTTGCGATCAGATCCTCCAGCGTCCAGCCCAGCATGTCCGCGCCCCGCTGGATGACCTCGCGGGAGCAGCCCGCAGCAAAGCTCAGCGTTTTGAACTTCTTCATGACCGACTTGACCTCAAGGTCCATCACACTCTTCGATGGACGCATCAATGCCACGGCACCGATCAGGCCGGTCAGCTCGTCCACGGCATAGAGCACCTTCTCCATCGGGTGCTGAGGCTCGATGTCCACCGTGATGCCATAGCCGTGGCTGGCGGCGGCATGGATGAGCCGCTCATCCAGCCCTTCCGCGCGCATGATCTCCTGGGTTTTTATGCAGTGCTGATCCGGATACATTTCAAAGTCCAGATCGTGCAGAAGCCCCACCTGCGCCCAGAAGTCGGCTTCTTCGGCACAGCCCATCTCTTGCGCGTACCAACGCATGACGCCTTCCAGGACCTGCGCGTGCTTTAAGTGAAACTCCTCATGGTTGTATCGGCTGAGCAGTTCCCATGCTTCGTCTCTCGTCAGCGCCTTTCCCATCTGTATACGCCCCTTCATGAATGCATTAAAGCCATTTTCGTCTATCCTAACGCATAGTCACTTTGCTGTCAACCCCTTGTCGGAGACCGCAAACTCTTCATGCGCCTCAAGCGGCACGCACGGGACAGGGGGTAAAAACGACTTAATCCAAACATAACTTGCAAACGGGAACTTCATGCCATACAATGGGAAAGGTGCCGCGAGTACCGGCACGAAATGAAAAAGAAAGGGGCAATTCTGATGTTGATCATCGCTAACGCCGTTCGGCCGAACAATGGGATCTTCTACAATCCGGATTGCCGCCTTATGCACCTTCGCGATCTAAGGGCGTAGTTTTCGTCCGCCAACGCGTCGGCCATTGGGCAGCATCCGCCCGATGGCCGCTTTTTTGTGCCCAAAAATCTGAGGAGGACTTGAACATGAAACGCAAGGACCTGCGCCTGATGCTCGCAAGCATGAACGGCCACTGGACGAAGTACCTGGGCTCCATCGGCGCGATGGCGATCAACGTATGCGTGTCGTTGGTGACCCCGCTGGTGCTGGCGGAGTCCATCGACGCGGTCATCGGTGCGAAGCGCCCGCTTCAACTGCCCGAGCCCATTCTAAAGTGGGTCGAGTCCATGGGCGGGCGTGAATTCCTGGTTCGGAACCTGTGGCTGATGGCGGGAAGCCTTCTCGCGCTGTACCTCGTTGGCGGCCTGTTCCAGTACATCCGGGGCCGGTGGTCTGCGGAGGCCAGCGAGGACATCGCGAAAAACCTTCGGGACCGCCTCTACGACCATCTGCAGCGCCTTACCTTTGACTACCACGTCAAGGCGGAAACCGGCGACCTGGTGCAGCGCTGCACATCGGACGTGGAGACCATCCGGCGCTTCCTTCAGACGCAGCTGGTGGAAGTGTTCCGCACCTTCCTGATCGTGGGCGTCGCGGTGGTGGTTATGCTCCGAATCAACCTAAACATGACGCTGGTGTCCCTCGTTCTGGTGCCGATTCTCTTTACCTGGGCGTTCCTGTTCTTCCGCCTTGTGCAGAAGAATTTCCAGAAGGTGGACGACGCCGAGGGCAAGATGAGCGCGATGCTGCAGGAAAACCTGTCCGGCGTGCGCGTGGTGCGCGCCTTCGGACGGCAGCAGTACGAGGTAGAGAAGTTCGCGGGCTTCAACGACGACCTCTACAAAAAGCACAAGCATCTGGGCGATCTTCTCGCCATCTACTGGCCGTCCAGCGACTTTCTGAGTATGGCGCAGGCGGGTGTTGCGCTGGTCTACGGCATCGTGCTCGCGGCGAGCGGGCAGCTCCTGGTGGGTGAGATGACGGTGTTCATCTCCTACATCTGGATGCTCCTGTGGCCGGTTCGTCAACTGGGCCGCATCCTCTCCGACCTGGGCAAAGCGCTGGTCGCGGCGGGCCGCATCGCGGAGGTGCTGGATACGCCTCGGGAGCCCAATCAGGACGGCGAGGACGCCGACGTGTCCGGCGACATCCACTTCGACCACGTGGCCTTCTCCTATGAGAAGATGAACCCGGTGCTCATCGACATCGACTTTACCGTGAAGGGCGGGCAAACCGTCGCAATCCTGGGCGCCACCGGCTCCGGAAAATCCACGTTGGTGCACCTGTTGCAGCGGCTCTACGACGCGGATCAGGGCGCGATCACCATCGGCGGCGTGGACGTCCGGAGGGTCCGCAAGGCGCACCTGCGAAGCCGCACAGGGCTGATCCTTCAGGAGCCGTTCCTCTACTCCCGGACGCTGGGCGAGAACATCAAAATCGCCGCGCCGGGGGCGGACGACGCCGACGTGGCGCGCGCGGCGCAAACCGCCTGCGCGGAGGGCTTCATCAAAAACTTCGACAAGGGCTATGAAACACTGGTGGGCGAGCGCGGCGTCACGCTGTCCGGCGGCCAGCAGCAGCGGGTGGCCATCGCCCGGACGCTCCTCAAGCAGAATGACATCCTGATCTTTGACGATTCGCTGTCCGCTGTGGATACCGAAACCGATCAGGCAATCCGCGAGGCGCTCCGGCTCGAAAAAAAGCACGCCACCACCTTCATCATCTCCCACCGTCTGACCACGCTGAGCCAGGCGGACCTGATCCTGGTGCTCCAAAACGGGCGCATCGCCCAGCAGGGAACCCATGATGAACTGATCGCCGAGGACGGCCTCTACCGCCGCGTCTGGCGCATCCAGTCCCAATTGGAGGAGGAGCTCCAGACCGACGCATCGGCGTAAGCTTCTCCCGAAGCAGTCCCTTTGAACCTCTTTCAGGGCGCCGAGGTCGCGCGCCCTAAAAGAGGGGTTCGGAGATCGCAATCCCCGATTCGTTCAAGGCAGCCGTAGGGCGACATGGCGGCCGAAGGTTGCTACCGGTTCGCACGCGTGCCCGGCCGCGAGGCAAGGCCTCGCAGGGCACGCGCATAAAAGGCGGAGGAAAAGACGCGAAGCGGATTTCCCCCGCCCTCCGAAGGAGGTTTCGTTATGCAGTTCAACCCCGAGCAGGACTACACCAAACACCTGGACGCCGGGCTGTGGCGGCGGGTTCTAGGCTACGTGAAGCCGTTCCACCCGCACCTGATCGGCGTCATCACGCTGATGCTGGTGTGCGCGGCGATGGACGTGGTGTTCCCGCTGCTCACAAAGGAAGCCATCGACGTGTTCATCGCCGGCTCCACCACCGAAGGCCTCGGCTGGTTTGTGGCGCGGTACGCCATCGCCGTGGTGGTGCAGACGGCGTCGATCGCCGGGTTCATCTTCCTCTGCGCACGCGTAGAGGCGGGTGTTTGCCACCGGATTCGGAAACTGGGGTTCCAGCGGTTGCAGGAGCTGTCCTTTTCCTACTATGACAAGACGCCCATCGGCTACATCCTGTCCCGCATGACGAGCGACACCCAGCGGCTGGGCGACACCATCGGCTGGAGCCTGATTGACCTCGTCTGGGGCACGGGCTTTACGCTGTTCTCCGTCATCGTGATGCTGACCATCAACGTGAAGCTGTCGCTAGCGCTTCTGGTGGTGCTGCCGGTGATCGCTCTGCTGGCGGTGTACTTCCAAAAGCGCATCCTCAAGAGCTACCGCGAGGTGCGCAAGACAAACTCCCGTATCACCGGCGCGTTCAATGAAGGGATCGCCGGTGCCAAGACCACCAAGACCCTCGTCCGCGAGGACGCGAACACGGAGGAGTTCGTCGCGCTGACGCGCACCATGCGCAGCTGCTCGGTCCGGGCGGCGGTTCTCTCCGCGCTGTTCATGCCGCTCGTCATGTCGCTGGGCTCCGTGGCGGCCGCCTACGCGCTGTGGCGCGGCGGGTATGAGGTGTTTGCCGGGGTCACCAGCTTCGGCACGCTGACGCTGTTCATGAACTATTCCATTCAGATCTTCGAGCCCATCACCAACATCGCCCGCGTCTTTGCGGACCTTCAGTCTTCGCAGGCGGCGGCGGAGCGGGTGGTGTCGCTGCTGGAATCAAAGCCCGAGGTCGTGGATCGCGGCGATGTCGAGGCCGCTTTCGGCGACAATTTCCACCCGATCCGGGAAAACTGGCCGGCCCTCGCGGGCGACATCACCTTTGAAAACGTGTCGTTCCAGTACGGCGGCGGCGAAAAGGTGCTGGACGATTTCAGCCTCACCGTCAAGGCCGGGCAGACCATCGCGCTGGTGGGCGAAACCGGCAGCGGCAAGTCCACCATCGTCAACCTGATCTGCCGCTTCTATGAGCCCACCGACGGCCGCATCCTGATCGACGGCGTGGACTACCGCGAGCGCTCACAGTTGTGGCTTCAGTCCCATCTGGGGTACGTGCTGCAGCAGCCGCACCTGTTCTCCGGCACCATCCGCGAGAACATCCGCTACGGCAGGCTCTCCGCCACCGATGCCGAGGTCGAACAGGCAGCCCGCATGGTGGACGCCGAGGGCTTCATCCTGAAGTTCGACAAGGGGTATGAAACCGACGTGGGCGAGGGCGGCGGCAGGCTGTCCACCGGGCAGAAGCAGCTGATCTCCTTCGCACGGGCGCTGATCGCGGACCCCGCGATCTTCGTGCTGGACGAAGCCACCTCCTCCGTCGATACCGAGACGGAGCAGCGCATCCAGAAGGCCATCGCCACGGCGCTGAAGGGGCGCACCAGCTTCATCATCGCCCACCGCCTGTCCACCATCCGGGGCGCCGACCGCATTCTGGTCATTCAGGACGGCCGCGTCAAGGAGCAGGGCAGCCACCGGGAACTGATCGCCCGGCGCGGCTATTACTACAACCTCTACGTCAACCAGTTCCGCGAAGAGCGCGAACAAGCGCTTCTGGGCCACGGGTTGGCGGAGTAAACAGTATTGATGGTCTGAGGGCGTCTCCGTGGGGGGATGCCCTTTTGCTTGACGCGCGGGAAAAACGCGGGTACACTGATCGCAGCGGAGTGTGCGATTGTTATTGCGAAAGGAATGAATGGCATGGAATGCGTCATCAACGGCCTTGTCGTCCATCATGAGTGCATCGGGGAGGGAATCCCCATCCTGATGATCCCCGGCTATCAGGTCGACCACCGGATCATGGCCGCCTGCATGGAGCCGGTATTCCAGGAAACACCCGGATTTCGCCGGGTGTACATCGACCTGCCGGGCATGGGACGGACAAAGCGCGCGGACTGGATCGCAAACGCCGATGCGATGCTGGAATTCATCCTTGATTTCATTGAAGCGGTGATGCCCGGAGAGCGCCTGCTCGTGGCCGGAGAATCCTACGGCGGATACCTGGCGCGCGGACTCCACAACAGGCTTGGGGCGCGTGTGGCCGGGCTGCTTCTGATCTGCCCGGTGATCCGCCCTGCGTTCGAGAACCGAACGCTGCCGGGGCGCGTGGCGCTGAAGGCCGATGCTTCGCTCCTTGCGCGGCTCAGCCCGGAGGAGGCGGAGAGCGTTACGGAGTCTCTCGTGGTGCAGACGGAGCCGGTTTGGCGGAGGTTCCGGGACGAAGTTCTTGCGGGCATCACCGTCGCCGATCAGGCCTACCTGAAGGCGTACCGCGAAAACGGCTACGCGTTCTCCTTTGACGTGGATGCTATGGACAGCCCCTGCCCCTGCCCCACGCTCTTCATCATGGGCCGTCAGGACAGCGTCGTCGGCTACCGCGACGCATGGCCGATCCTGGAGAACTTCCCCAGAGCGACCTTCGCCGTATTGGACCGCGCCGGGCACAGTCTGCAGATCGAGCAGGCGGAGTTATTTCACGCGCTGGTTCGGGAATGGCTGGAGCGGTCAACAGAAATGTGGTAACCAAAAGAGCAACCACAGCTTTCTCCTGCTCAGGGTATATTGCATCGTTTCGCCTTTCCCCGAGCGAAGCGCTCAAACACCGCCGGTTCATTCGCTTCAAGAACAATAAAAACGGAGCCGCCTCGAAATGAAGCGGCTCCGTGCAGGCTGTCAAAATACTGCGTCTTTTGACAGCGAAAAGCAAGTCCTGTGAATCTACGATTCACGGCCGGACTTGCATACGAAAAGGAATGCAGCCTGCGACCGTACATGCCGCTCTCCGGCTGTTTTTATCCGGGGGCTTTTTTGCCAAGCGCATACCTTGAACTAATATTTAGCTGCGCTTGGCGAAAAAGCGGGTTCGGTGCGGCTATGCCGCACGCAAACGCCCCAGTGGGGCGTTTGCGAGAACCCAGGAACTGCGGCCCCCGATACCCCTTAAGCCGGAACGGCTTGCACTTCTCCCTTTCTCAGCCTCTTTTCCATCGTTTTGTCTTTTTCGACAGACTGAAACGGAGCCGCCTCGAAATGAAGCGGCTCCGTGTTCAATTGAGAGATTATTCGACGACCTTGGTGACGACGCCGGAACCCACCGTGCGGCCGCCTTCGCGGATGGCGAAGCGAAGTCCTTCTTCGCA
>JAEYPB010000055.1 GCA_023411175.1 Bacillota bacterium
TTACCGTGATGGCGTCAACGCTGTATGGAACCGTCGCGCTGTAGGCGGTGGTTCCCGACGCGAACGACGGGTCCAGCGTTCCCTCCGAAAGCGCAAGGCCAGTGAGCGTGCTGTCGTTGGAAAGCACGCCAAGCGTCCCACTTTCCTGCGCGCCGACCGATCCTTTGTATATACGATCGGCCGTCTCCACCTGCGTCGCCGCCGCGTCCGCCGGAAGGTATAGGTACAGTTTGCCGGAACCGTCGGTGTACAGGTCCTTCGTGCCGTAGTAGGGCGCTTGCGGTACCGTGAGGCCGGTCACTTCCGTCACCGCGCTCACGCCCTCCAGTTGCGCCTGCGCGAGATACACCGTTTTATTCCCGTTGGCGTCGCCGTTGGTGGGCGTCGCCTGGATTCCGTCCACGGCGTTCACTGTGCCACCGCTGATGTGAACAGTGCCGCCATCGCCAGTGCCGCTGGGGCCGTAGCCGCCGCCGATGCCGGTGCTGTGACTGCTGGATGCGGTCACCGTTCCGCCGCTGATGCTGGTCGTGCCGCCGCCGCTCGCGCTATACAGCGGGTGATCGGTACCGCCGCCGCCGATCCCCGCGCCATAATTCCCGTGCGCGGTCACCGTACCGCCACTGATAACGATCGTGCCGCCGTCGCCCGCACTTGCTGCTGAACCACCGCCGGCAGTGCCGCCGCCGACGCCCGCGCTATAATCTCCGTTTGCGGTCACCGCGCCGCCGCTGATGGTGATCGTGCCGCCGTTGCCGCGGATGCCGCCGCCGATCGCCGCGCCTTGAGACGCGTTGGCGGTCACCGTTCCGCCGCTGATGGTGATCGTGCCGCCGTGACCATATAAACCGCCACCGATCGCCGCGCCGCTGGTTCCGGTGGCGGTCACCGTGCCGCCGTTGATGGTAACAATGCCCGCGCTGTTCAGACTGTTGGTACCGCCGCCGATGCCCGCGCCAAAGTATCCGGTGGCGTTCACCGTGCCGCCGTTGATGGTGATGGCGCCACCGTCACCATTATAGCCGCCGCCGATTCCGGCCGCGCCGTTCGAAGATACATCGGCCGTCACCCTGCCGCCGTTGATGGTGATGGCGCCGCAGGATTGATAAGCGCTGCCGCCGATGCCGGCGCTGCCGCTGTGGCCGGTTACGCTAAGGCTACCGGACCCGGCGGTCTGCCCATAAATGGTCAGACTGTTGCCTGAGGCCACCCCAATGCCCGGATATAGTTCTCCTGGGTCGCCGCCGATCACCGTCAGCGATGCGCCGTCGGTGAGGATCAGGCTGACTTCCCCGCTCGCTTCGAGGCTGTGGTTGACCGTCAACGTGCCCGTGACGGCGTACCACCCGGTCAGCGTAGTTGAGGCCGTATCCCAGTCGCCGCCGATCACATGGCCGCCCGGGATGGAATGCTGCCGAAGGATGCCGCCCACGTCCAGATAATCATAGTCCGCATCCGCCCGGGCCGGGGCCCCCACCCCGAAAAGCATCACGCAGGTCATGAGCACGACGAACAGTCTCTTCACGCAATCCCCCATCCCATTCCCTCGTTTATCGATGCGATCCATCCAATGCGCTTTACCGAAGGAACCAATTGAATTACCATCATCTTCAATTATATAATAAATAACGGGAGATTGTAAATCTCTAATATGTCATACCAAGGGTTTCCTTCCCTGATTGCTCACACGCAAACTGGCCGCCCGCGATGGAGAAAGCGGCGCGTCAGGGCCTGCTTCGGCACTCCTTCGCCAATAACCTGCACGCCCGGAGCGTGGAGATGAAGAGCATCTCCACACTCCTCGGCTACGCCGACGCGGAGATTCTCTGCAACCGATCATACATTTCCCGAGACTGGTGACACCCGGCAGGTGGGGCGGATTGCGCGGAGCGAAAAGACGTGCAGCTTTACCAGGCCTTTCGGTATTCGCTGGGCGTCATGCCGGTGACCTTTTTGAAACAGGCGCTGAAGTAGTAGGGAGAAGCATATCCCACCTGTTCACTCACAAAAGAGATGGATTCCGATGTGCTTCTGAGCAGGTGCGTCGCCTTTTCAATGCGCTTCTGGGTGATGTAGTCGCTGATGTTAATCCCCTCGGAGCGCTTGAAAATGCGGCTTAAATGCGAGTGGGTCACATGCACCGCATCCGCGATATTTTCAAGCCGCAACTGGCTGTCCCGCAGGTGGGCCTCGATGTACTGCTTCACCTTGCCGAGCAGCTTTTGCTGGTAGCTCTGAAGGGATTGATCCAGCGCCTCCACCGTCTGCCGAAAGAACTAGCGGAGCATCTCCTGGGTATCGCGCGGGCTCACCGGATGCCGCCCCCTTGCACCAAAAACGGCCACGGTGCGCTCGGCTTCGGACAGATCCACACCGTCTTGGGATACCTGCCCCAGTACGCCGGAAATCAGCACCACGAGGTAGGGCACGATGAGGCTCTGATCCTTCAGCATCCCCACCACACTCTCCGTGAGCTGGATCACCATCCGGTCCAGTTCCGCCAAGTCACGCCTTAGCAGCAGTTGAACGATCTCGCCCTGCGCCCCGGTGATGCGCGTCAAAAACGGCATGGTTCCCGCGCGGTCGTCCGATTCCGTAAATACATGCTGGTCAGGGGTCACGAAGCGGCGGTTGGCCGCGCGCCGCGCCATATCCATGGACATCACGATCTTCCAAAGCGAATCCTGCGCGGGGCCGATGCCAAAGTACAGCGCCTGGTTCAGGTTTTCATGGGCCGCTCCAAACCCTTCACACAACGCACGTACCTTCTCAACCATAGCGATTCCATCCAGATTCCTGTCGTGCAAAATGGCCAGCTGATCCTCCCGATCGCTGATCAGGTGGCACTCCATTTCCGCACCAAACCAGGCCTCCAGCGCGTCAGTCTGCAAAAACTGGTTCAGGATCATCGCCTCAGTGCCGGAGGCGGCGAGGTTGTCCTCGTTTTGCTCGCCGGAAATCGCCAGGCAAAGAAAGCTGCCGCCCTCCGTGGCGATGCCCAGGTACTGCGCTTCCTTGGACAGCGCTTGGGATGCCAGCATTGGGTGAACGCGCGTCAAATCCAGGTAGAACTTCTTTTGGAGCTCCGGCTGCGCCTGTTCCAGCCTTCGCAGAACGGTACGCTCCTCCTCCAGCTTATTAAGCGCCCGTTTCATGGTCTCCTGCAGTTCGTCGTACTGGATGGGTTTTTGAACGTAGTCCGTCACACCGATTCGAAGCGCCTCCTGCGCGTAATCAAAGTCGTCATAGGCGCTGATCAGCACAATCTTCATCATTTTGTTGCGCAGGAGCGCCTCCCGCGCAAGCTCGAGGCCGGTCATGTGCGGCATGCGGATGTCGCTGACCAGGAGATCCACATCGCCGTGCCCCTCCAGATAGTTCAGCACATCCATGCCGCTCAAAAAGGAGCCCGCAAGTTCCGCGCCAATGGCGGCAAAATCCAGGTTTGCCTCCAATCCCTTGATGGACAGCGCGTTGTCGTCCGCGATGATGACCTTGTACATGCTCTATCTCCTTTGAGGTTCGGTTTCCTCCGGATCGTCCGGCAAAATTTGCTTCAGCTCCACCACGACGCTGGTGCCGCTTCCCGCCCGCGATGTGTAGTGGATGGGTTCCGAAGGGTCCGCCACATAGGGCTTCAGCCGGGCGGCCACGTTCGTCAGGCCGTAGAACGCCGTGGTGCCGCGCAAAAGCGGCGGCCCTTCCTCGCCGCGGATCACGCGCATAAGCTTTGCCATCATGGCTTCGTCCATGCCAAGCCCATCGTCTCGGATTTCAATGGAAATGGCATCGCCGTTGTAGGTGAGCGAGATGGCGATGGTCATGTGCTTAGCGTCCCCAGGAAGGCCGTGAATGACGCAGTTTTCCACCAGCGGCTGCAGTACGAAGCGCGGGATCGAGAACAGTTCCACGCCGGGATCCGCTTCAAGCGTGAAGGAGAAGGCATGCTCGTGGCTGATGGCCTCCATCTCGAGGTACAGCCGCACGATGTCCAGTTCCTCGCCGATCGTGATGATGTCCAGGTCGTTCTTGCGCAGGATCAGGCGGTAGAACGCCGCGAGCTTCGAGAGCATTCGGTTGGCATCGTCCCTGCGCCCAAGCGTGTTGCAGATCTTGATCGAGTCCAGAATGTTGTAGAGGAAGTGTGGATTGATCTTGGCCCGGAGTAGCTGATAGCGCAGTTTTTCCTGCGCAAGGGAGCTGTCGAGCGCGCTCTGCATCGATCCGTTCAATCGATCCACGAGCTTGTTGAACACCAGCGCAAGCTCGTCCAGCACATCCGGCGGCGTGCCGGACGGGGGAACGGGCATCTTGGCGGTGATCATGGAAAAAGACTCGCCGTCAGGGCGGAAGGTGGGTTCGATGGAGCGGATGACCCCGCTCATCATGACAAGCTTGCGCATCAGTTGCCCGGAGATGATCAGCGAAACGAGTACCGCCACAACCGCGGCGATGGCCACCGCGATCAGGAGGCCATTGGCGCTGGTCAGCGAGACCGAGGCCAGATAGCTCTCCGGGACGGATACCACGAGCTTCCAATCCGTCGCCCCCAGCGGATATACCAGATATGCCGTTTCCTCAAACCAGATGGGGTTACTGCTGTCCGCGCCCTCAAGCGCAACCAAAAAATCCGGCGGGAGCGCCTGGCCCAGCAGAGCGCTGTCAGGATGGGAGAGGATCTTCCCCTGATCGTCCACAATGTACTGAACGATGGGGGTCGCTTCGGATTTGTCCAGCAGCGCGGCCAGCTCCCGTTCGTCAATGTCGATAAAAAAGCAAAAGGAATCCGCCGCACTCAACATGCTGACGCGCATGAAGCAGGTAATGAGGTTGTAGCGGTCATAGCTGAAAAAGCGCATGAACGGATAAGAATAATCGCTCAGCGCCATCCATTGCATCTTGTTGTACGGCGCGTTCAGTACTTCCTGGCGCATGGGCCGGCCGCCGGGCAGGGCGATGTCAAAAAACGTAATGCCCTCGCCTGATGAAAAATAACCGGACGGCAGCCACGCGGAAATGTCCGCAAAGTGGAAGGAGTCCCTGAGTGTGCGTATCGTGCTGATGGTGTCGGCGTCTTTTTGCGGCTGCGGCGCCTTTCCCAGCGATTCCAGCAGCGTCTGCTGCAGCGTGAAGCGCACCATTTCGCTGACGTTCTGCATTTGCGCAAAGCGCGCCTCGATGCTGGTGGCGGTCTGCTGGCCGGAATAGCCCAGCATCTCCAGGATGCGCTGGCTCTGCTGATCGCGGGAAAACGCATAGTTGAACCCCGCCATAATGCTGATCGTCAAAAACAGGACGAGCAGATGGCTCATCACCAGCTTTTGGTAGTAGCTGTGCCGAAGCAAACCTTTTAGGAATGCGCCTTTACGCATGCGCGCGCCGCCTTTCACGTGGGCGTTGGGCGTTTTTAATACCGGCTCAAGCCGCCGGGAAACGACAAAAAGGGATATGCCCAGGCTTTCGACCTCCGGAGCCGCCCGGCTGTTCCCTACTTATTTTACATGATATCGGCATCGTGCGTTTTTTGCAAGCGGTCTCACCAAAACGCACAATATATCGCAGGAAGACCGCAAAGAATTGTATTTTCATAAGCGATCGGCTCTGTCATACTTTCAATAGACGCCCTTACAGGCGAAAAAGAACCGAAGGGAGAAACCGTCATGATGAGAATGTGGAAGGTCCTGACTGTGTGCGTACTCGCACTCGCGGTGTTCGCATCCACGGCGCTCGCGGACATCACCCTCATGACCAACGACACCACCAACCAGTGGTGGCCGGAAATGGAAGCCCTGATCGAGGAATCGACCGGTGTTCAGATCGAGGCCATCACCTCCCCGTCCAACCCGGACGACCGCGTCGCCAAGTTCACCACCATTCTGGCTTCGGGTGACAGCTCCGTCGACCTGATCAACATCAACGACGAGATGATCACCCAGTACATGGCCGCAGGCTTCCTGGCTCCGTTGGAAGCGGACGTCATGAGGCCCGAAGTGTCTCAGTTCTTCGACCAGAATTTCATGAAGGACCGCTACATGCTTGACGGCAGCATCTACGGCGTGCCCACCTACAACGGCGCGCTGACCATGTGGGTCAACCAGGACATGCTGGCCGCCGCGGGCGTGAAGGTGCCCACCAACAAGGAAGAGTTCATCGAGGCCATTAAGGCGATGAGCAAGCCCGACGAGGGCGTCTACGGTTACGGCGGCTCCTGGGAAGCCACCTACAGCCACAACGAAATCGGCGTGTTTATCAACCTGTTCGGCGGCGATCCCTTCGACTGGACCAACGAGAAGAGCCGCGAGGCCCTCCAGTTCATGTATGACATGGCCAACACCTGGAAGGTTACCTCCCTGGCGCAGCTCAGCGAGCAGTACGAGCCGATGAACCAGAAGTTCTTCGACAAGAAGTACGGCATCATCCTGCAGTGGTGCGGCTGGATGGAAGGCATGGCCAAGACTGCCGGCCTCTACAGCCCCGATCAGGTGCACATGATCGCCATGCCCACTTTTGAAACTTCCTCGGCCTTCATGGATGCCTGGTACTACGTGCTCAACGCGAGCAGCCAGAACTATGAAGAAGCCAAGAAGGTTCTGGACTTCATCGCCAGCCCGGAATTCGAGCTCGCGTACCTGCGGCTTGCCAATCAGCCCCCGGCCCGTTCCGACGTGCTTGGCAGCGAAACGGTCAAGGGCGAGGACTACAGCGCGTTTAAGGATCTGCTGGACAACATGCAGCTGTACCGCGACAATTCCGTCATGCGCGGCCGCCCGATGGTTCCCGCGACGATGGAGTACATCACCGTCACCGGCACGCTATTCCAGCAGTTCATCTTAAACGAGATCACGCTGGACGAACTGGGCCAGAAGCAGTTGGCTGCATACGAAGAAATGAAGTAGCCCTACGGCCGACGCGGGGAGGATGGGCAACCATCCTCCCCCATTCATTCATTCCTTCGGCTGACGCGGCAGGAGGATTTACTTTTCAAACCGGGAGGTTGCGCCCATGCAAGGAACGCGGACGGTGAAACAGCGCCACGCCCCCAATCAAAAGATCGCCTACTCGGGCCGCCGACAGAAGTACTGGATCGCCTGGGTGCTTGCGGCGCCGGCGCTTTTGATTCGCGCCTTTACGACCCTTTACCCCTTCCTCATGACTTTTTACAACAGCCTCTTCAACCTGAGCCTGTTCAAGCGCAACAGCGGCGGGTTTGTGGGCTTTAAAAACTTCGTGAACATGTTCTCGGACGAGAAGTTCCTGAAATCGCTGGAATTCACATCCATTTTCACCGTGGCTTCCATGGCGCTTCACGTAGTGCTGGGCGTTTTGCTAGCGCTGATGCTGAACCAGCAGTTCAAGGGCAAAAAACTGCTCCGCACGGTAACGCTGATGCCTTGGGCCATGCCGATGGTCGTGGTGGGCATCGCCGCCCGCTGGGCGTTCAACGGCCAGTACGGCCTCATCAATGACTTCATTCGCTGGTTTGATCCCAGCTTCCGGTACGACTGGTTGGTCTCCTCCGGCACCGCCCGCTTCGCGGTGATCGCGGTGGACCTTTGGAAGGACGTGCCCTTCTTCGCCATCCTGGTGCTTTCGGGGCTGCAGTTCATCCCAGCCGAAATCTATGAATCCGCCCGGGTGGACGGCGCCGGACCCATCCGAAGCTTTTTCAAAATCACGCTGCCGCTCATCACCCGCAATCTGCTGACGCTCACCATTTTCTTTACCATGTGGCGGCTGACCAGCTTCGATGTGGTGTACTCCATGACGGCAGGCGGCCCCGCCGACGCCACGTCGCTCCTCGCATACCGCATTCCGATGGAGGCGTTCTCCATGATGAACCTGGGCTATGCCAGCGCATTGGCGGTGTTCCTGTTCGGCGTGATGGTCGTTCTCAGCATGATCAACGTCTACGCGATCTCCCGCGTGGACGCATAAGGAAGGTGAGCCAATGACAACGATCGCCCGCCGCCGCCCTTCCCGCAGCAAGGTGGTCACTTCGATCATCCGCTGGGGGCTGACGGCGCTCATCTGTTTTGTGATCCTGTTCCCGCTGTGGTGGATCTTTATCTCCTCAATTACGCCCCCCTCCGAGTTATACACCTCCCCCATCCGCTACCTGCCCGCGCACCCGACCTTTGAAAGCTACCTGCGCGCCTTTAACGACATGAACATCGCCTCCAAGGTGCAAAACACGCTCTTCATCACCGCGTGCGCGCTCGGCGGCTCCATCCTGTTTGGGTTGATGGCGGCCTACGCCTTCGCGCGGTTTGACCGCAAGGGCATCAAGTTCGCCTACCTGGCGCTGCTCTTTTCGTCGCTGATACCGGGCATCGTCACGGCGCGCACCGCCTACGATTTTTTCCGCTCTCTTCAGCTGGTGGACACCTACCCGGGGCTCATCATCCTGTACACCAGCGCGTTGATCCCGTTTTCCGTGCTGATCCTGATGAACTTCGTGCAGCAGGTGCCCTACACCATCGAGGAGGCCGCCGAGGTGGACGGCGCCAACTTCCTGCAGAAGTTGTTTCTGATCATCCTTCCGCTGATGACCCCGGCCATCGCCACCATCGCGATCATCAACTTCATCACCTGCCTGAACGACCTCTTCACGCCGCTGTTCTTCGCCAACCGGATCGACGTGCTCAGCGTCGGCATCACCACCGTGCCCCGGAAGAACACCTACGACGTGCCCTGGGACATGATCTCCACCATCGGCTGCATCATCATCCTGCCCATCATCGTGTTCGTGCTGTGCTTTGAGAAGAAGATCATGGAGGGCATCATGGCGGGCGGCGTAAAACAGTGATCGAATGAAAAAACGGAGGGATTTGACATGAACGGCTTCTTCCTGGGCGGAATGCCCATGCTGCGCTCCGGGCGCTCCTGCTCGATCAATTGGGAAAACCGCACCGGCGAAAAGGGCGCGGGCGCAAAAGCGGCGAGCGCACTGGGGCCGAAGCGCAAGGGCTCTCCCTGCATCGGCGCCATCGCGCCCGGTGAAACGGTCGTGCTGGCGGACATCGCAGGAAGCGGCGCCATCCAGCACATCTGGTGCACCGTAACCGACCGCACCGAGAAGGGCCGCTTTGTGCTGCGCGATATGATCCTGCGCATGTACTGGGATGGCGAAGAGACGCCGTCCGTCGAGTGCCCGCTGGGGGATTTCTTCCTGAACGGCTTTGCCCGGGGCTGTGAAGTCAACTCGCTGCCCATCGTGGTCAACCCCAAACGGGGTATGAACAGCTTCATTCCCATGCCGTTTCGCAAAGGCGCACGGATCACGCTGGAAAACCAGCACGCCGGCGAAGTCCCCGCCTTTTTCTACCAGGTGGACTACGTCCTCTCGGACGATGTGCCCGAGGATGCGGCCTACTTCCATGCCCAGTGGCGGCGCGAGCGCCTGACGACGCTCCAGAAGGACTACGTGCTGCTGGACGGCGTCCGCGGGCGAGGCCACTACATCGGAACATACCTGGGCCTTGCGACGCTGGAGCGCTACTGGTGGGGAGAAGGCGAGATAAAGTTCTACATCGACGGCGATGAGGAGTTCCCCAGCCAGTGCTCCACCGGCACGGAGGATTACTTCGGCGGCGCGTGGTCCTTCGGCGGCTATACCGACGAGCGCGGCCACATGCTGGAAAAGACCTACTGCACCCCCTTCATGGGCTACCCCTTCTATTCGAGGGACGACGACTTCCACAACGACTACTTCAACCGCGACTGCCCGCCGATGCGCGGCTTCTACCGCTGGCACGTGGCGGACCCCGTCCTTTTCCAGAAAGATCTCCGGGTGGAGCTGCAACAGATCGGCGTATGTGAGCTGGGCCTGTTCGAGCGCCAGGACGATGTGTGCTCGGTGAGCTACTGGTATCAGACGGAGCCGCACGCGGCCTTCCCGTCGCTGCCCGGCCCCCGGGAACGCTGGCCCCGCTGAAGGCGCGATTCTCGCAGAGCGCACAGCTTCTTGAACTTGCCTTCATCTGCGCCTTGAAAGGAGTATCAGATTGTATTACGATGAAATCGGCGTCCCCACCCGGCAGATCAGCGCCGAGAATCCCACCGGTGAAAAAGGCGCCGCCTGCCGCTGGGAACCGAACCCCGCGGATCCGGACCTTCCCTTCAGCGGCGGATCAATGCATCTCGGCAAGGGCTGGAAGGTTCGCCCCTTCATAAAGGTCGCGCCGCATGAGACGGTGGTGCTGATGGACGTTCAGGGCAGCGGCAGTATCCGCGAGATCTTCCTGACCACCGACCACCGCCGCCTGAGCGAGCTGGTCGTGCGCATGTACTGGGACGGGGAGGAGAACCCTTCCGTCGAGTGCCCGCTGGGCGCGTTCTTCTCCATGGGGCATGACGATGCCCACCACGGCGTCCAGTCGCTGCCGGTGCATGTTGTACCGCGGGCCGGCCTCAACTGCTACTGGCGCATGCCCTTTCGCCGGGGCGCAAAGATCACCCTGACCCACGAAGGCGACGAGGCTTTCGGGCTTGTGGCCTACCGAATCCTATACAAGCTGCATGATGTCGCGCCGGACGCGGCCTTCTTTCACGCCCAGTACCGGCACGCAGTCACCAGTCGCGAGCGCCCGCTGTACACCATCCTGGACGGGGTGCGCGGCAAGGGCAGCTACGTGGGTACCTACCTGGCCTGGACCGCGCTGCAGTCGGACTGGTGGGGCGAGGGTGAAGTGAAATTCTACCTGGACGGCGACACAGACCAGCCCACCATGGCCGACAACGGAACCGAGGACTATTTCGGCGGCTCGTTCGGATTCTCTCCCTTTAACTCGGACGACTGCTGGAACCGGGAGCAGACCTTTTCCGGCCCCTACCTCGGGATGCCGCTGGCGCGGCTGGACGCCACCAACAGCCCGCGCAAGTACAGCCTGTACCGCTGGCACCTCGAGGACAGCATCGGTTTTTCCGAGGACATCCGGGTGGAGGTGCAGACGCTCGGCTTGCGCGACCGCCGGTACCGTCCGCTGTCCGAAGACATCGCCTCCGTCGCCTATTGGTACCAAGAGGAGCCGCACAC
>JAEYPB010000086.1 GCA_023411175.1 Bacillota bacterium
GAAAGCGTTCCCGTTCCGGTTTCCGCCCGGAAACGCCGAGGCGTTTCAGGAAACCGGCTCGTTCCCTAGCAATGAAAAGATGCGTCAGCAGGTTTTCATTGCCCCGCGAAGCGGGAGGGCTTGCCCGTTAGGCGGGGAAAGCGTTCCCGTTCCGGTTTCCGCACGGAAACGCCGAGGCGTTTCAGGAAACCGGCTCGTTCCCTAGCAATGAAAAGATGCGTCAGCAGGTTTTCATTGCCCGGCACAGCCGGTACTTGTAAAATATTTCAACATAACACAGGGGGCTGGCATGAAGTGCAGAAAAGTGCTATAATAATAAAGAAGAAAAAATTTTAAGAGGTGCCCGGATGTCCATAAAACCCGATAGCGGACACTACGACGAGAACAACATTCAAGTGCTCGAAGGCCTGGAGGCGGTGCGCCGCAGGCCCGGCATGTACATCGGCTCCACGGACGAGCGCGGGCTGCACCACCTGGTGTACGAAATCGTCGACAACGCGGTGGACGAGGCGCTGGCCGGCTTCTGCGACCACATCATCGTCACGCTGCACAAGGACGGCTCCGTATCCGTCGAGGACAACGGCCGCGGCTTCCCGGTGGGCATTCACCCCAAGATGGGGCGGCCCGCCGTTGAGGTATGCCTGACGGTTCTGCACGCCGGCGGCAAGTTCGGCGGCGGCGGCTACAAGGTTTCCGGCGGCCTGCACGGCGTGGGCGCGTCGGTTGTCAACGCGCTGTCCGGCCGTCTTCAGGTCAACGTCTTTCAGGACGGCAGCGTCTACCAGCAGGAGTACGAGCGCGGAAAGCCGCTGTACGACCTTAAGATCGTCAGCGCGGCCGAGCGCACCGGCACCACCATCCGCTTCTGGCCGGACGTGAAGACCGGCGCGGAGCCGGAGCCCGGCATCTTCGAAACCGGAGACTTCGACTTCGACACGCTGCGCACGCGCTTTCGCGAGATGGCGTTCCTCAACAAGGGCATCAAGATCGAGCTGAACGACCTGCGCACCGAGCCCGCCCAGCAGAAGATATACCACTACGAGGGTGGCATCGTATCCTTCGTGGAATACCTGAACAAGAACAAGGAAGCGCTGTTCAACCCGCCGCTCTACATCGAGGGGCTGCGGGATTCCACCACCGTGGAAATCGCGCTGCAGTGGAACGACGGCTTCAACGAGAGCGTGTTCTGCTTCGCCAACAACATCCACACCCCCGAGGGCGGCACGCATCTGGCGGGCTTCCGATCGGCGCTGACCCGCGTCATCAACGATTACGGCCGCAAGAGCGGCATCCTGAAGGCGAACGACGGCAACCTGACCGGCGAGGACATCCGCGAGGGCCTGACGGCCATCGTGTCCGTCAAGCTGTTGGAGCCGCAGTTTGAAGGCCAGACCAAGAGCAAACTGGGCAACAGCGAGGTTCGCCAGCTCGTGGATTCCATGGTGGCGGACAAGCTTACCGTCTACTTTGAGGAAAACCCCTCCGTCGCGCGGACGATCCTCGACAAGTGCCTCTCCGCCGCGCGCGCCCGCGAGGCCGCGCGCAAGGCGCGGGACCTGACCCGGCGCAAGACGGCCCTCGAAAGCGCGGCGCTGCCCGGCAAGCTGGCGGACTGCTCCGAGCGCGACCCGGCCAAGTGCGAAATCTTCCTCGTCGAGGGCGATTCCGCCGGCGGCTCCGCCAAGACCGGGCGCGACCGCCACTTCCAGGCGATCCTCCCCCTGCGCGGCAAGATCTTGAACGTCGAGAAAACCCGCATGGACCGGGTGTTGGCCAACGCCGAAATCAAGGCGATGATCACCGCCTTCGGCGGCGGCTTCGGCCACGAGTTTGACCCGTCGAAGCTGCGCTACCACCGCATCGTGTGCATGACGGACGCCGACGTGGACGGAAGCCACATCCGCATCCTGCTGTTAACCTTCTTCTACCGGCACATGACGAAGCTCATCGAGGACGGCCACGTCTACATCGCGATGCCGCCGCTGTACAAGGTCAGCCGGGGCAAGACCGTGAAGTACGTCTACTCCGACGCCCAGCTCCAGGCGCTTCTCGACGAGATGGGCCGGGACGCGAAGCCCGACATCCAGCGCTACAAAGGCCTGGGCGAGATGAGCGCCGAGCAGCTCTGGGACACCACCATGAACCCGGAGACCCGCTCCATGTACCGCGTGACGCTCAAGGACGCGATCTCCGCGGACGAGATGTTCACGCTGCTCATGGGCGACCAGGTGGAGCCCCGCAAGGACTTCATCGAGGAGAACGCGAAGCTGGTGGCGGATCTCGACATCTGAGGCGATGAAAATCCGCCGGGCGGCTTTTCATCGCGAAGGAAGTCTTCGCGGCCCTGAAATTTCCTGGAATTTCCGGGCGGGCCGCTGAAGGAAATGTTTCTTCCACCAGTGTACGCACTGGTTACAGAAACTGCGTTCCCGGCGCATGGGGCGCCGGGAACGGTTTGAAGGTACGAGTAGCCGTCGGGTCATTCGTAACGAGGGAGCCAACATCCAGCCGGAAGGGAGCACACCAAAACGTGCCGGACGAATTCAACATCGGCCGCCTGATGCCGATTGACATCGAGGAAGAGCTCAAAAAATCATTTATTAGCTATGCGATGGCGGTCATCGTCAGCCGCGCGCTGCCGGATGTTCGCGACGGCCTGAAGCCCGTCCACCGCCGAATCCTGTATTCGATGGTGGAGCTGGGCGTCACGCCCGACAAGCCCTACAGAAAGTCCGCCCGCATCGTCGGCGACTGTCTTGGTAAATATCACCCCCACGGCGACTCATCGGTCTACGACGCGATGGTGCGCCTGGCGCAGGACTTCTCCACCCGCGGCCTGCTCGTGGACGGGCAGGGCAACTTCGGCTCCGTCGACGGCGACGGCGCCGCCGCCATGCGGTACACCGAGGCGCGGCTGACGAAGCTGGCGATGGAGATGGTCGCCGACATCGAAAAGGAGACCGTCGACTTCTACCCCAACTTCGACGAGACGCTGATGCAGCCCGCCGTGCTGCCTTCGAGGTTTCCGAACCTCCTGGTCAACGGCTCCAGCGGCATCGCCGTCGGCATGGCCACGAACATCCCGCCCCACAACCTGGGCGAGGTGATCGACGGCACCATCCACCTGATCGATAACCCCGACGCCTCCTGCGAGGCGCTGATGGGCATCATCCACGGGCCGGACTTCCCCACCGGCGGCATCATTCTGGGCCGCGCGGGCATCCACGAGGCCTACATGACCGGGCGCGGCCGCATCGTGATGCGCGCGCGCACCGAAATCGAGGCGATGGCCTCGAACCGCCAGCGCATCGTGGCCACCGAGATCCCCAACATGGTCAACAAGGCCCGGCTGATCGAAAAGATCGCGGAACTCGTGCACGAGAAGCGCCTGGACGGCGTCAGCGACATCCGGGACGAGTCCGACCGCAACGGCATGCGCATCGTCATCGAGCTGAAGCGCGACGTCAACGCCAACGTGGTGCTGTCCACCCTCTACAAGCACACCCAGATGCAGGAGACCTTCGGCGCCAACATGCTGGCGCTGGTGGACGGCGCGCCGAAGATTTTGTCCCTCAAGCATGCCCTCGTCCACTACGTCGACCACCAGAAGGACGTGGTGACCCGCAGGACCCGCTACGACCTCGGCAAGGCCGAGGCCCGCGCCCACATCCTGGAGGGGCTGCTCATCGCCCTCGACCACATCGACGAAGTGATCCGGCTCATCCGCGCCTCCCGCACCGACGCCATCGCGAAGGACGGGCTGATGACGCAGTTCGGCCTCTCCGACCGGCAGGCCCAGGCGATCCTCGACATGCGCCTCAGGCGCCTGACGGGCCTTGAACGCGAGAAGATCGAAGCCGAGTACAACGAGCTTCTCCAACTGATCGCCCACCTCAAGGACGTGCTGGCCAACGAGTGGATGCTGATGGACATCATCAAGGAGGAACTCCTTGAGATCAAGCGCAAGTTCGCCGACCCGCGCCGCACGGAGATCACCGCCCTCGATGGCGAGATCGACATGCTCGACCTCATCCAGGAGGAGGACATGGTGGTCACGCTGACCCACTACGGCTACGTGAAGCGCCTGCCCAAGGCCACCTACCGCGCCCAGAAGCGGGGCGGCAAGGGCATCACCGGCGCGACCACCCGGGAGGAGGACTTCGTCGAGCAGCTCTACGTGACCTCCACCCACGACCCGATCATGTTCTTCACCAGCCGTGGCCGCGTGTACGAAAAGCGCTGCTACGAGATCCCGGAGGCCGGGCGCACCGCCCGCGGCACCGCCATTGTCAACCTCCTGCAGCTGGAGGGCGGCGAAAAGGTCACCGCCATGCTGCCGGTGCCGGAGGAGAAGGTCGAAGGCCACTACCTGATCATGGCCACGAAGAATGGCCTCATCAAGCGAACGGAGCTCTCCGAGTTCCAGAACCTGCGCAAAAACGGCCTGATCGCCATCGTGCTGCGCGAGGACGACGACCTGATCGGCGTCGCGTTGACCGACGGCGAGCGAGAGGTGCTCTTGGGCACCGAGCAGGGCATGGCCATCCGCTTTGCGGAGAGCGACATGCGCCCCATCGGCCGCGCCGCGATGGGCGTAAAGTCCATCGATCTGGACGAGGGCGACCGCGTGGTCGCGATGACCATCGTGGAGGAGGACGCGGAGGTTCTGAGCCTGACCCAGCTGGGCTACGGCAAGCGCACCGAGATCGACGAGTACCGCATCCAGTCCCGCGCGGGCAAGGGCATCAAGGCCATGAACCTGACGGACAAGACCGGCCTCCTGGCCGGGCAGCTCCTGGTGCACGAGGGCGAGGACCTGCTCCTCATCACCGACGACGGCATCATCATCCGCACCCCTGTCTCCGCCATCTCGGTACAGGGGCGCAACACCCAGGGCGTGCGCATCATGCGCGTCGAAGAGGGCGCCCGCGTCGTATGCGTCGCCCGGGCCGAGCCGGAGGACGACGAGGACGTCGAAATCCTCGAAGACGCGGCTTCCTGCGCGCCGGACGCCTGCCCCAATGCGCTGGACATCCCCCCCGAAGAAGCCAACCGGGATCTGTCCGGCGACACCGGGGACGAACCCGAACCTGCGGAAAGCGACGACGAAGTATAGCGTTTATTAAAAAACCGGCTCCTGCGAGGAGCCGGTTTTTTGCTATCTTGCGTAGTACTCGACCACCATCTGATCGTTGATTTCCACCGGGATCTCCGCCCGCTCCGGCAGGCGGACGAGGGTGCCGCTGAAGTCGTCCGGGTTTCGCGCCACGTAAGGCACGGGGGTGCCCTGCCCTTCCAAAAAGCTCGCGCGGTAGGCCTCGACGCCGCGGGACTTCTCCCGAAGCGAGATCACGCTGCCCACCTTCACCGGGAAGGAAGGGATGTCCACTTTTTTGCCATCCACCAGAATGTGGCCGTGGGATACCTCTTGGCGCGCCATGCGGATGGAGAGCGCGAAGCCGAGCCGGTACACCATGTTGTCCAGCCGGCACTCCAGCTGCCGGAGCAGCGCCGTGCCGGTCTTGTCGCCGGACTTCGCCGCCGCGCGGTAGTAGCGCAGCATCTGCCGCTCGAACACGCCGTAATAGGCCTTGGCCTTCTGCTTTTCAATCAGCTGAAGGCCGTATTCCGAAACCTTCCTGCGCTTCGAAAAGGCGGGGGTCCCCGCCCGATTCATCGCCTTGGGGTGTCCGCACACGTTGACGCCCAGCCGCCTGCATTCCTTAAAACGGGGCCCTGTATTGGTTGCCATGTCTTTGCTCCTTCTATAAATCCATGCGTTCAAAGCCGCCCACATCGGGGCGGAGCGTCGCAGCCACAGTGGTTAGTTATTGCTAACTACAAGGGAATTATATCAGGCCCGCGCGATCCCCGCAAGCGCCCGGGCTTGCTTCACATAAATTTAGCCGGAGGTGCCTACGCTCGCGGGCCGAAGGCTCAGCCTGTCAAAAGACGCAGTATTTTGACAGCCTGGGCTTACAGCGCATGCAAAAGCGGCGAAATTCCGAAACTGGAATTCCGCCGCCCGCAAGGGAAAGCCGCGTCAGCGGTTCTGACCATCAACAAAGACCCCGCAGGGCTTCAATCGTGCCCGGCGGCGTGTACGCCGGGCACGGGATGGCGCCACCAGTATGCGTACTGGTGGCGCCATCCACACCCTTGGTCAGTGCGACGCCCGGAAATCCCGCAGGATGTCAGGCGCACGCAGGCTCTTTCCTTTGCATCGGAAAAACCGAAGGGTTTTTCCGATGCCTTGGCCGCGTCAGCGGTCTTTCCTGCTATTTTAGTACATTCCGCCCATTCCGCCGCCGGGCGCCGCGGGCATCGGGGGCTCCTTCGACGGGATGTCGGTGACCAGCGATTCGGTGGTCAGCACCATCGCCGCGACGGAGGCTGCGTTCTGCAGCGCGCTTCTCGCGACCTTGGTGGGGTCGATGATGCCGCGCTTGACCATGTCGGCGTACTCGTCCTTGGCGGCGTCGTAGCCGTAGCCCAGGGTGTCGTTGGCCTTGATGTTGGAGACGACCACGCTGCCTTCGACGCCGGCGTTGATGGCGATCTGGCGGACGGGCTCCTCCAGCGCGCGCAGCACGATGGCCGCGCCGGTCTTGGTATCGCCTTCCAGCGTCTCAATCAGGGACGCGACGGGCTTGGAGGCCGCAATCAGCGCGATGCCGCCGCCGGGCACGATGCCTTCCTCGACGGCCGCGCGGGTGGCGTTGAGCGCGTCTTCGATGCGGAGCTTGCGCTCCTTCATCTCGATCTCGGTGGCCGCGCCGACCTTGATCACCGCGACGCCGCCGGCGAGCTTCGCCAGGCGCTCCTGCAGCTTTTCCTTGTCGTAGTCGCTGGTGGTGTCGCCGATCTGGACGCGGATGGAATTGATGCGCGCCTTGATCTCGGACGGGTCGCCCGCGCCTTCGACGATGATGGTGTTCTCCTTGTCCACCTTGACCTGACGGGCGCTGCCCAGCATGTCGATGGTGGCGGACTTGAGCTCGAGGCCCAGTTCCTCGGTGATGACCTGGCCGCCGGTCAGGATCGCGATGTCCTGCAGCATGGCCTTGCGGCGGTCGCCGAAGCCCGGCGCCTTGACCGCGACGCAGTTGAAGGTGCCGCGCAGCTTATTGAGCACCAGCGTGGCCAGCGCCTCGCCCTCGACCTCTTCGGCGATGATGAGCAGCTTCTTGCCGCCCTGCACAACCTGCTCGAGGAGGGGCAGAAGCTCCTGAATGTTCGAAATCTTCTTGTCGGTGATCAGGATCAGCGGGTTGTCCAGCACGGCTTCCATCCGCTCGGAATCGGTGACCATGTAAGCGGAGGCGTAGCCGCGGTCAAACTGCATGCCCTCGACCAGCGTCAGCTCGGTCTTCAGCGTCTTGGACTCCTCGACGGTGATGACGCCGTCCTTGCCGACCTTATCCATCGCGTCGGCGATCAGGTCGCCGATCTCGGCGTCGCCGGAGGAGATGGAGGCGACCTGGGCGATGGCCTGCTTGTTCTCAACGGGCTTGGAGATGTCGCCCAGCTGCTTCACGGCGGCCTCGGTGGCCTTCTCGATGCCGCGCTTCAGCACCATCGGGTTCGCGCCGGCGGCCACGTTCTTCAGGCCTTCGCGGATGATGGCCTGGGCCAGGAGCGTCGCGGTGGTGGTGCCGTCGCCGGCCACGTCGTTGGTCTTGGTGGCGACTTCCTTGACGAGCTGCGCGCCCATGTTCTCAAAGGGATCTTCCAGCTCGACATCCTTGGCGATGGTCACGCCGTCGTTGGTGATGAGGGGGGAGCCGAACTTCTTGTCCAGCACCACGTTCCTGCCCTTGGGGCCCAGCGTGATTTTTACGGTATCGGCCAGCGCGTTGATGCCTTTTTCAAGCGCGCGGCGGGCTTCTTCGCCATACTTGATCTGCTTAGCCATAATTCATATCCTCCCGGTTATTGCTTGGTTTGTTATTCGACGACGGCCAGCACGTCGCTCTGGCGCACGAGGATGAACTCCTCGCCGTCCAGCTTGACCTCGGTGCCCGCGTACTTGGAGTAGATGACCTTCTGACCGGCCTTCACATGCATGACGATTTCCTTGCCGTCCACGTTGCCGCCCGGGCCAACTGCCAGGACTTCCGCCATCTGCGGCTTTTCCTTGGCCGAATTGGTGAGGAGAATACCGCCCTTGGTGGTCTCTTCCGCTTCAAGATTCTTCATCACGATGCGGTCACCCAATGGATTGATCTTCATGTGCACGCCTCCTGCTTGCTGTCTGTTTGTTAGCACTCATTTCGCCCGAGTGCTAACCGCAATCATTAGTTTACCCAAATTCAGGCCAAATTGCAAGCCGTTGGGCCGTAAAATGGATGTAAAAATTAGAAATGCGCGAAAGCTGCGAGAGCTTCCGCGCCACGTTAGGCGACCGTCTGGGCTGATCCCGCAACTTCCGGGCGCGATCAATCCGACACCCGCCCGCGGATCAGCGCATTTTGACAAGCCCGAGTGCCGCCCGGAAAACCCGGGAACGATCGGGCTTGCGGAGACATTGCGAAGCCAATATTCTCAGGTCTTGATGAGCTCGGCGATCTCCTCTGGCGTCTTGCCGGAGGCTTTGATCTCCGCGAACACCTTCGCGTAGGACATGCGACGCTTGCGCGGCGCGCTGACCTTGGCCTTTCGGGTTTCGAGTTGCTCAATCGCCCTGCTGTGGAAAGCGATCTTCCGATCGATTTCCGCGATGCGCTCTTCCGCGCTGCGGAAATTACGCTTCGCCTTGGTTTCCACTTTAACCTCTTCAACCTTCTTCTTCCCCGCCATCGGAAACACTTCCTTTCACGAACAGTATAGCACAACAAAACCGGGATATCAAACAGAAAATCAAAGTCATCAACATGCCCGTCAAATCTAAAACGGTTTCGACATGAAACTCGGTATTGTGCATTGCATATACGCTTTGATTGGTAAAATCAATATCGGCGCGACGGGAACCGAATGCGCCGTGTAGTTTACCCCGACGCGCTACTTGACGCGCGATTTATTGCGCGAAGCGCACTTTCATAAGGCGCGCGGAAGGAACGCCGCCCATCCAAGAAAGCTCCGAAAGAGTCTTCACGCGTGAAGCGCCCTCCGCAAAAATGCGGAGGGCGCGACAGGCCGCCGGAATGCGCGATCGTTCAGGAGGACTTCTTCACATCGCATCAGCTGCGGCGATTTGCATAATTCTTCGAAACCGCGTTCCAGTCCACAACCTCAAAGAAGGCCTTTACGTAGTCCGCCCGGAGGTTGCGGTACTTCAGGTAGTAGGCATGCTCCCATACGTCGATGCCCAGAATCGGCCGCCACAGGCCCTCCGTCTCAAAGAGCGGGTTGTCCTGATTGGGGGTGGCCATGACCTTCAGCGCGCCGCCGCCGTCCGCGGCCAGCCACGCCCAGCCGGAGCCGAACTGCCCGATGGCCGCCTTTGAGATCTGCTCCTTGAAGCCTGCGAAGGAGCCGAAGTCGTCCCGGATTTTGTCCGCCAGCGCGCCGGAGGGCTCGCCCCCCGCCTTGGGCGCCAGGTGGCCGAAGTACAGGTTGTGGTTGAAGAACCCGCCACCGTTGTTGCGGACGGCCGCCTTTACGTCGTCCGGTACTTCAGCCTTCCAATGCGACAGCAAATCCTCGATGGATTTTCCGGTCAGCCCGGCCTTCTCCGCCGCGTCGTTCAGGTTCTTGGTGTAGGCCGCGTGGTGCTTCAGGTAGTGGGTCTCCATCGTGGCGGTATCGATGTGGGGCTCCAGCGCGTCAAACGCGTAAGGCAACTTGATCTGTTCAAACATATTGTAAAACTCCTTTCACCCGGGCGTATCGCCCAGCGTGTTAGTCTTTTCTAACTACTCTTTATCTACCCGCCGCACCTCGGGGCGAAACACCCAAAAACCCATCCGGATGCCGCCAAATCTTTCATTTCACGGCGCGCGGTTCAAAAACGCCGCGATCCGGACGATATACGCGATTGGGGGGTGTCTGACTTGTACTTCAAGGGCATCGCATCCGGAAACGGCTTTTTGCACTCGCTATGGCCGCAGCAGGTGAAGAAGGCCGCCGCAAAGTACGCGAAAGAGGACGACCCGGCCGCCGCGATCCGGCCGCCGGAGCAGGACCCGGCGGCGCGGAAGATCGAATCGCTGCGCGCCAAGCTGAAGGCGGGAAAGCGGCTCTCCCCCGCGGAGATGGACTTCCTCCGCGAGCACGCGCCGGATCTGTACACAAAGGCCGTCCGGGTGTCGATGGAGCGGGATGAGTACGAGCGCGCGCTGCGGCGCGCGAAGACCCAGGAGGATGCGGAGCGCGTCCAGAACCTGAAGATGGTTCAGATCTCCGAGCGGCTCAAACACATGGACCCCGAGGAGGGCGAAATGCTGACGAACGCCATCGCGGAAGCCAACCGGGAATACCGAAAGTCCGACGAATACCAAGAGGCAAAAAGGAAAAAAGCGTAGCGGCGAAAAGAACGGCAAAGTGTTCCAAAGGAGATTTGCGGGTAAATCACCAGGGCGGCGGTCAGGGCAGGCATGGATCGTCAATACCGGCAAGAAGAACCACGCCGGCAAGAATTTGCAGCAACATGAAAAGCCCGAGGGCGAATCGAATCAAACCGCAGGGGGGCAATACTTTGAAGCCCTGAAATCCTATGATTTCAGGGCTTCCGCTAAATCTGTTTCGCGCCAAACATCGTCTGGGCTATGTACCTGTACGCTATTGCACTGCGCCGGTCGTCTTCGGCGCCTTAGGGGCCTTAGGGGCCTTAGGGGCCTTGGGCGCTCTCGCCCTGGGCTTCGCCGCCTTCTTCGCGGCAGTATGCTGCGCCATCAGTTCGCGCACGGCCTCTTCCCGGAGCTTGTCGGCTTCCATCCGGCGGATCCGCTCCGCTTCCGCCTGTTCACGGATTTCCGAAAGCTTCTTGTCCATCGTCTCTTTCAGGGCAGGGCGGCAAAGCTCCAGAAAAGACTCAAAGGCCGAAGGGTAGTTGAACTTCTTGATTCCGGAAGAATCTTCAAAGCGCACTTCTACCGCAGTCTCCGTCTGCCCCATGATGGTGCCAACCCCAAACCGCTCATGCCGAACCTGCTCCGAAACCAAATTCATGACGATTTCCTTTCTTCTCCGCACGCTCCTACGAAAGTTATCTTGCTATGGACAATTATATCACAGGAATGTTAAGAACAGGTGCCGCCACATCGCGGGAAAATGCCCCAGACCCCGCGGCGGCGGGTTCAATGCGCCAAATCGCATGGCTCAGGCGGGAAGCCCCTGCCTCCCGTCCAAAAGGATATAATACCAAATAAAAACATTGATTATTCCAAAGAGGTAAGAGATGAGAGGCTGGGAGCCGAAGCGAGGCGACTCTTCGAGATACGCCTTTTCGGCGTGAAATACGCTACGTCCCACGGAGAGCGACAACGCCCCGCGCCGATTTATTTGTGTTTGGGATTGGTATAAATTCCAAAACCCCGGAATCAAAGGATTCCGGGGTCAGACCATCAACAAAGTCCCCTCGCTCAGGGGATTTTTCGACGCCTTAGATCAACAGCACATTGACCGAGTGCGGCGCCAGCCTGAGGCGCACGGCCCCTCCGGCCATTTCGGGCTTCGTGATTTCGATGCGGACGCGGTCCGGGTCTTCGACGTCGTTGTACGCGAATACGCTGTCCGCCGCAATCGAATGCAGCGCCAGACCCGCGCCATCGCAGCCTTCGCAGGCCACGGATACCTCAGCCGCATCGCTCGGATGCTTGTTGATCAAAGACACCGCAATACGGCCGTCGCTGCGGCGCGTCGCGACGGCGTCCAGCGCGTCCACCTGCACGTTGCGCCCGTCCTTGGCGGTGACGTTCATCCGGCGGATGTCCTGATCCCAAAGGTCGACGACGTTCTCGCCCATCTGGTTGACGAAGAGATCGAACACGTGGTAGGTTCCGCGCAGCACAATGCCGTCCCTGTGGGTGTAGATCAGCCCCCGCGTATTGACCGCCGGCGCGTAATTGGCCATTTTCACGCTGTCCGCGTGGCGCAGGAGCGCGTTCAGAAAGCAGGCGGTAAACACCGTGTCCGCCATCTGGTAGGACTCGTTTTCGTCGTTTCGGTCGCGCGGCGCAAGGTACTGCGATTTGTCCGTCGGCAACTGGACCTCATGCGAATTGGGATGATACCAGCCCCTGAGGTTCCATTCGTCAAAGGCGATCTTGATCTTGCCCAGATAGCCGGTCGCCGCCAGAATGCCCTCGACCTTTCGGATCGACTCATCCAGCTTTTCGGTGTAGGCCATCGCCTGCTCGTAACTCGCCAGCGCGTTGGTGGTGTGGATGGCATCCCAGTACTCGTGAACGGAGATCCAGTCCAGGTAAGGGCCGGCGCGCTGGATCAGCTCCAGGTTCCACTCCGGGTCGGGCAGCGCCGCGGCGCTGAGTTGCACCGAGGGATCCACCCGCTTCAAAAGCTTGGCGGTTTCGGCCACCAGCCGCGCCCATTCGTGCCGCTCCTTCGCGCCCAGCTCCCAATGCCCGTAGTTTTCGTTGCCGATGCTGAAGTACTTGACCCCATAGGGCTGCGCATGCCCGTTTTTGATGCGCTGCCGGGCGAAGGCGCCCTCGCACTCAAGGTTCGTATACTCCAGCCAGTCGCTCATCTCCTCAATGGAGCCGGTTCCGGCGTTGCCGCAGATGTACATCTCGCAGTCCAGCGCCTCGCACAGCGCATGGAACTCGTCGGTGCCGAACGTGTTCGGCTCCTCAACCCGCCACGCCTTGTCAAACGCGGGCTCGCGGGTTTTGCCCACGCCCTTTTTCCAGTCATAGGAGGAGACAAAGCAGCCGCCCGGCCAGCGGATCACGGGGACGCGAAGGCGCCTTAGCGCCTCGAGCACGTCCGTGCGGAAGCCCGCGCCGTCCGCGCGCGGCGAGCCGGGCTCGTAGACCCCGCCATAGATCTGGCGGTGAAAATGCTCCAGAAACTGCCCGTAGATCATCGGGTCTCTCTCGGCCAGCACGCGATCAGGGTTTATGACGAAGCGGGGCATGGGGAACCCTCCTTGTGCTTTTTCTGCAGTTACGGGTGAATTTCGTTCATCCGCAAGCCAAAGGCGTAACTTGCTCGGCGGGCGGCGAAGGCGGATCAATCCAGGTTCCGGTAGAACGTGCGCACCAGGATGTCCTGGCTGTAGTTGCCGAACTTGCTGCCGAAGAGCGTCAGGCCTCCGGCGTTCTTGGCATCCTTATTGACCTCGAATCGGAGAACCCAGCGCCTGCCACTCCCAAGCAGAACGTTTTCCGGCGTCACGCTCGACACCCGCTCGCCGTCCAGCAGCGTCCCCTTGTGCGAGATTCGGATGATCTTGAGGAGGCCGTACTGGTTGCTGGCCCACCACTGGGGCGTCAGGATCCCGCGCTTCTCGCCGAAATCCCCGGGGGATGTCCACTGGCACAGCTTGATGCCGTTCAGCGAAAACTGGATGTCGCTGGGCCACTCGTCGTTGAAGCCGGGCGCCTCGGACGAAATTTCAAAAGAAATCTCGATCTCCTCCACGGCCTGGCTCGCGGTCAGATAGTTGGGAATGCTGTACTCGACAAAGCCCGTCGAGAACCAGATCGCCTGGGCGTTGACGCGCTCGGGCTCCAGGAAATAGCGGGGGTCGTCCAGGTGGCCGATGATGTCGTGCTCGGTGGCGAGCCCGCAGGTGGGCTGCGCGTCGATGTCGGTATAGTGGCCCACCGGAATGTGGATTTCGTGGCAGTTGCGCAGGTTCATCTGGCGCGGCGGCATTTCCAGGCGGTATTCGGTGCCCAGCAGCGTGCACATTTTCTGCACCGAGCCGTTCCGGTTGACGATGCGCGTTACGATGATGCCCGCGTCCTCCAGCTTTCGTACGTGCTTGAGCATGATGGGGCTCGAAATCCCCACCGCCTGCGCAAGCTCTTTGATGTTCATATCCCGCTCGGCGAGAAAGCCGATCATCTTGATTCGCACGTCGCTGGCCAGCGCCTCGAAAAAGGGCAGATTTTCCTGGTGGACTCTCACAAGCATGTGCGGTTCATCTCCCTTTGTACCGGGTGCGGCGCGGACTCGGCCGCCCTCCCGGGGCAGTTTGTGACAGGGCGACGCCATACGCGACGTCGCCCCAAGTGACCCTATCCATTGTCTGGCGTCAACCCTTCACGCTTCCGGCCGTCATGCCGGCGATGAAGTACTGCTGGAAGCAGAAGAAGAGGATGATGATCGGCAGGATCGCAAACACCGAACCGGCGATCAGAACATCGTAATTGTTGCCGTAGGGGGAGAGCAGCGTGTTGAGGCCGATCGGCAGCGTGAACTTTGTGTCGGTCCGCCAAACGATGAGCGGCCACAGGAAGCCGTTCCAGCTGTTCATGCCAACGAAGATGCCCATCGCCGCAAACGAGGGCGCCATCAGCGGCAGCATGATGCGGCCGAAGATCCCGTATTCGCTGGAGCCGTCCACGCGGCCGGCGTCCAGGAGGTCCTTGGGAATCCCCGACAGGAACTGCCGAAAGAAGAAGATCGGCAGCGGCATTGCGACAAAGGGCAGGATGACGCCCCATACCGTATCGATGATGCGCATGCCGACGATCTCCTGATACAGCGGCAGCATGATGATCTCCATCGGAACCATCATGATCACGAGCACGCAGGTGAAAAAGAGGTTTTTCATCTTGAAGTCGTACATCGCGAAGCCGTACCCGACGCAAGCGCTGACGAACAGCGTCATCGCCGATTGCAAGACGGTAATCCACATGCTGTTTTTGAACCAGATCATGTAGTTGGTGTCGCCGGAGAACAGGAATTTGTAGTTGTCAAACGACATGACGTCAAAATCCCACCGGACGTTCAGGCCGTAGCGCAGCAGTTCCTTTCCGGGCTTGAACGACGCCAGCGAGATCGCGTAAAACGGAAAGAGCGTGACGATGGCCAGCACCACAAACAACACCAGCATAAGCGCCGTCGCCCAGGTAAAGCGAAACGGCTCTCTCGCGGCTGCCCCGTCGTTTTTAATCTTGCGAGCCATCCCGTTCAATCCTCCTTTTTGAACAGCCCAAAGAACTTGAGCTGGATCACGTTGATGATCATCACAATCGCCAGAAGGGACAGCCCGATGGCCGAACCAAACCCGAGGTTGTTCTGCTCCCAACCCTGCCGGTACAAATAGCCCACGATCGTAAGGCCGATCCCGCCGGGCGACCGGTTGCCGGCAAACAGCATGTACGATTCGGTGAACATGGCGAAGCCGCCGTAGATCGAAATCGTCAGCACGTAGATGATGGTGGGTTTGAGCATCGGCATCGTAATGTGCCAGAATTTTTGCGGCGGCGAAGCGCCGTCGATGGAGGCCGACTCATACAGCTCGTTAGGAATCGACTGCAGGCCGGAAAGGAAGTACAGAATGTTGACGCCCGTCCAGCGCCAAGTCGCCAGCACGACCATCGCCATGTAGGCCATGCCCTGGATGCGCAGCCATTTGATCGGCGCGTGGCCGAACAGGCCGATGACCGTGTTCATCAGCGCGCCGGGAATTTCTCCAAAAATCAGACGGAAGATGGTACCGGCCACGACCACCGAGGTCAGCGCCGGAATGAAAAATACCGAACGGAAGAGGTTTTTGCCCAGCATGCTCTTGCTGTTGAGGAACACCGCAAGGATCATCGGCAGCGGAATCAGCACAAGGAGCGTCAAGACCGTGTAGACCAGGCTGTTCTTCACGGCCTGATAGAACTCGGCGTTGAGCAGCTTGTTGAAGTTGTCCAGCCCGACGAACTGCACCTGCCCGGGGAGCACGCTCTGAAAACTCATGATGACCGTTGAAATCAGAGGATAGATAAAGAAGATCACGAATACCAGCATAAACGGCAACGTGAACACGTACGGCGCAACCGATTGGGAGTAGAAGATCGACCGGAATCCCTTGTGTTTTTTCATTGCGGCATCACCCCACGGTCAGAATGCTTATGCCGGCGCGACCGGCGCGGTGCCCTGCGGGCGCCCGGGGTAGACCCCAAACGCCCGGCGGGGCGAGTGCAGCGAGACGGGCCGACCGGCCTGAACCGGTCGGCCCTACGGTGCCTGTTGGTTAGCCGACGACGACCTTGGCGTCCTCTTCGGGCAGCATGGTCGAAAGATCGGCCAGATCTTCATAGGCGCGGTACAGAACGGAGTTCTTCAGCGCGTCCATGGTCGGCGGCAGCGCCTCGGCAACGTGGATGGCCGGGATTTCGTCCACGATCTCGTTCAGCACGTCGAAGGGGTTGTTGACGAAGTACTCGGTGAACTTGTTGGAGATGTTGCGCAGTTCCGGCATGGACCAGGTTTCCACGCGGATCGGGTCGAAGCCCATGAGCTCCCAGATCTTGATGTTGCCTTCGGTGGACAGCTTCGCAAAGCCGAGGAAGTCCATCGTCAGCTCGGGATCCTTGGCCTGGTTGGTGACAACGGTGCCGGTGCCGCCGAGGCCGACGGAACGGGGCTGGCCCTCTTCCCACACGGGCAGCGGCGCGATGGCGATTTCGCCCTTGATGTCAGGCATGTAATCGGTGAAGCGGCCCATGTACCACATCGGCATGATGACCGAGCCGAAGGATTCGCCGTTCATCAGGCCGTAGTACTCCTCGGAGTGGTGGCCGGAACCGGGCGCGATGGCCAGGACGCCTTCCTTGAGCAGCTCCTGGTTGAAGGCGAGGGCCTTCGCCATCTCGGGGGAGTCGATGTTGGGGTTGCCGTCCGCGTCCAGAAGGTCGCCGCCCTGGGACGCGATCAGCGGCCAGAGGTGCCACGGGTCGCCGGTTTCGACGGTGCCGAAGGGCTTGCCGGTGGCTTCCAGGAACTTCTTGCCCGCTTCGTGGTACTGATCCCAGGTCTTGATCTGGGTGTAATCGACGCCGGCTTCCTTGCACAGCTTGTCATTGTAATAGATGACGGCCGCGCCGATGTGGAAGCAGATGCCGTAGAAGTTGCCGTCCTTGGAATAGATGTCCACGCGGGAGCGGACGATGTTGTCAAGCTCCGGCTCGACGACGCGGTTGATCGGAACCAGCTGCGGCGTGCCCTTCAGGTAGTTGGCGAACTTGCCGATCTCGATGTCCACGAGGTCGGGCGCGCCGACGCCGGACTGGAGCGCGATGGTCAGCTTGTTGTGCATGTCGTCATAGGGCAGCGCCGAGGCTTCAAGCTCGATCTGCCGGTCCGGGTTCTTCTCATTCCAAAGCTTGACCATCTCCTGGTAGAACGCAACGTGCAGTTCCTGGAACGTCCAGAAAGTGATCTTGGTGGGCTCCGCCGCGGACGCGGAAACCGTCGCGAACGACATGAACATCAGGGCCGTGAGCAGGATCGCCAGAAATCTCTTCATAGACTCCCTCGCCTTTCTCGATAATGGTCTACGCCAACGCGCCTAGCGCGCTTACGCCTTTTTGAAGCGCACCACGTTCCAGGATGCCGGGTGCAGGTTCAGAAGGTTTCCATCCTGGATGGAGTCGGTCCGGGTCGCGGGCTGAACGGCGCCGGGCGCCTTCACGGTGTTGACCGCCTTCAGGTCGCCGTTCTCGAGCACGATGTGCTCGGCCGGCGCGTACCCCTCGAAGCCCTTGAGGTCCAGCGTGACCAGCATGTCCTCCGTCAGGCTCCGGTTGACGGCGAACAGCGTGATCTCCTCTTTTTCCTCGTTGAAAACCGCCACGGTTTCCAGGTAGGGCACATCGGTAAAGTCCTTGGTGTCGTGCTTCGGGCTCATCACCACCGGCTGAAGCGCCATGCCGCGGCCATAGAGCGATGCGTGGAGGAACGGGTAGAAGATGGTCTGACGGCAGGCGCCGCCGCCGTGTTCCGTCATGATCGGGGCGATGACGTTGATCAGCTGCGCGAGGCACGCCATCTTGAGCCGGTCGGCATGCTTCAGGAATGTGATGAGCACGCAGCCGGCGGCCAGCGCGTCCTCGAACGTGTAAACGTCCTCCAGGAGGTGCGGCGCCTTCTGCCAGGGCCGGTTCTTCATTTCGTCGTCGTCCTTGGCGTTCGAGTGGTACCAGACGTTCCACTCGTCAAAGCTGAGCATGATGTCCTTCTTGCCCCGCTTCTTCGCCTTGACGTAGTCACAGGCGGCGATGACGGTCTTAATGAAGTGGTCGGTCTCCATGGAGCAGGCGAGGAAGTTTTCGGTATCGCCGTCGTCGTTGCGGAAGTACTGGTGCAGCGAGACGAAGTCCACCGCGTCGTAGGTGTGGGAGAGCGTCTCGGCTTCCCACACGGGGAAGGTGGGCATCTTGGTGTTGGACGATCCGCAGCTGACCAGCTGAATCGACGGGTCCAGAACCTTCATCGCGCGGGCCGTCTCGACCGCCAGCCGCCCATACTCCTCGGGCGTCTTATGGCCGGTCTGCCAGGGGCCGTCCATCTCATTGCCGAGGCACCACACCTTGATGTCGTGCGGAGCCTTTGCGCCGTGCTGGATGCGCAGGTCGCTCAAGCGGGTTCCGCCCGGATGGTTGCAGTACTCCAGAAGGTCGAGCGCCGCCTCGGTTCCCCGGGTGCCCAGGTTGACGGCCATCATAATCTGGCTGCCCACCATCTTGCACCACTTCGCAAATTCGTTGACGCCGACCGAGTTGTCTTCCAGCGTGCGCCAGGCCAGGTCCAGGCGCTTCGGCCGGTTTTCCACCGGGCCTACGCCGTCCTCCCAGCGGTAACCGGAGACGAAATTGCCGCCGGGGTAGCGGATAATCGGAATGTTCAGCTCCCGGACCATCGCGGCCACGTCTTTGCGGAAGCCGTTCTCGTCGGCCTCCGGATGTCCCGGTTCGTACAGACCGTCGTAGACGCAGCGGCCGAGGTGTTCCACAAAGGAGCCATACATGCGCTCATCCACATCCCCGATGCGGAAGGCCCGTTCAAGGGTAACGCGCGCTTTCATCATGTACCCCCCTAATCCAACGTGATCGGTTAATGTTTTTGTTGACCGATTAACTTGTTCACACATCGATTATATCCGCGCTCTCTGCTGTTGTCAATAGTGTTATATTTGTCATTTACTTTTTTTGCAGATTGCGATAATATAGAAGATAAGCCTCACGCTTCGAACGGCACCGCGCATGAATATCCATGTTAATCAGTTAACACGGCTGTTGTCCGGTGGCTTCCTCCATCCGTCGGAGGGGCCAGCGCGGAGCGGCCGGGCAACGCATCCCGCCGCGCCGTAGCGGGTTCGGGATCAGGTCTGTGGACGCTCAAAAGACCGTACGAAATTGAGGGCTTGGCATGATCCCGCATGCCTGCCGCGCAAAATAATATGAAAAAGCCCCGAAATCTTTTGATTTCAGGGCTTTTTAATGGTAGCGGCGGTCGGATTCGAACCAACGACACTCCGGGTATGAACCGAATGCTCTAGCCAACTGAGCTACGCCGCCATGAAATGCCAATCCCGTTAAACGAAATTGGCATTTATTTTTGGTTGCGGGGGAGGGATTTGAACCCTCGACCTCCGGGTTATGAGCCCGACGAGCTACCGGACTGCTCTACCCCGCGACGCATGCCGCTTCATTGGCGGCAAGGAGTATTATACCTCGATGGAAGGACATTGTCAAGCCATATGCGCAATTCTTTACGCAACAGGCGGAGAGGTTAAGCCCTCGGTGCGAGATCGGTCTTTTTCGACAGCCCGGAGGGTGGGCGTGCGGGAATTGCCGCGTCCCGCGGCAGAGCGCCCGTCACGCGCGGGGCCTGGCTTTCAGATACCCGAGCAGGTTGTCCCGGTCGCTGACGGTGACGAAAGGCACGCCGACCAGCCCAAAGCACGCGGCGGCGATGGCCGCGCCGAAGGGGATGATGTCCGCCCGTTCCGGGATGAGGCCGGGGATCTTCAGGCGCTCCTCGTTTGTCATGCCGGTCAGGCGGCTGAGCCAGGCGTAAGCGGCCCCGGCGGTCAGGCGAAAGCCCTGAATTTTCGCCGCGTCGTAGCGGCTCAACCGCTGCTCCATCGCCGCCAGCGCGGTGAAGGTTCCGCCCACGGCCACCCAGCCGTCCTCGGGCGGGGGGATGAGCGCCGTCCGCGCGGCGGGCTCGAGTGCCGCCCGCGCCCGGGCGAGGAGTTTCTTAGGGTCCGTTCCGCCGCCGGACATCTCCTTCAGCCGCACCGCGCCCATCTGGGCCGAAGCCGCCGCCAGCACCTGACCGTCCCGCCCGGTCATGAATTCGGTGGAGCCGCCGCCGATGTCGATGACGCCGGAATTGCCCGCCGGCGCGGCGCCCGCGTAGGCCAGGCGCGCCTCCTCCTCGCCGGACAGCACCCGGAGCGAGACGCCCGCCCGCGCGGCTTTTTCGATCAGGTCGCGGCTGTTTTTTCCGCCATCCCGCATGGCGCTGGTGCCGAAGGCCTCAATTTCCTGAGCGCCCAGCGCGCGCGCCTCGGCGGCGAGGGCTTGGATGGCCTCCGCCGTCCGCGCCATCGCGGGGGCGGAAAGCACCCCGTCCCTCAGCCCTTCCAGAAGGCGGGTGACCACGCGGCCGGTATAAATTGGAAAAAACTGGCCGCCGGAGCGTCCGGCGACCAGCAGTCGAACCGAGTTGGAACCCACGTCGATCACAGCGACGCGGTCAGTTTCCTCCGGATACAAAGCGCACCTCGTTCTTCTTCAAAAGGCCCAGCTGGTCGCGCGCCACGCGCTCCACGTATTCGTTGGTCTTGGCAAAGGCGATCTTGCGCTCCAGCGCGGCGTTCTCATCCAGCGCCCGGACCTTTTCGGCCTCCAGCGACTCGATGTGCTGCGCCTGCGTCGAAAGATACTGGGCTTGGCTGACGTATACGCTGCCAAATACCACCAGCATCACGGCGATCAGGAGGAGCCAGAAGCGCGGCTTGACCGTCTTTTTTCTGGACACAAAGAACACCGGCCTTTCCAGTATCGGTCTTTATTATATTCTGCGCAAGGCCGCGAAATCCTCCTTCAGCGAAAAACTTTCTGGAAGAACTTTGTACCCGCCAGCAATTTGAGCCGCGAAAACAGGAATCGCAGCGGCCGCACCAGAAGGAGGCGCAATAGCGGCCGTATCGTCAGCGCGTAGAGCACCGCGCCGCAGGTCGCGCCCAGCAGCGCGTAGAACCTGAAATCCAGGTAGTTGACCTGGATCCACACCGCCGTCAGCATCACCACGCATAAAAGCGAAAATCCACAATCGACGACGAGGGTCAAAACCGGCCCCGCCGAGAGCCAGCGCCGGGTCAGCGCGGCCAGATCGAACAATAGGCCCGCCGCCAGCCCGGCGTACATCATGCCCAGAAAGGCCTGAGGCTGCCCCACCGTGTAAAACAGCATTACTTGAACAGCCTCCCCAGGCCGCCCTTGCCACGGGCGCGCTCGTCATATTCCAGCGCGTCGATCTGCCCCTCGACCAGGAGCTGCCCATCCTCCAGGTTGAGCCGGGAGATGTGCAGCGAACTGCCGACCAGCGTCAGCGCCCCGGCGGAGGTGTTCATGACAATCATCGCTTCGTTGAAGCTGTCCACGTCGTTCACGCCGGTGATTGTCGCCCGGTTCCGGCCGTCGATGGTCAGGGTATGCGGCCGGCCGACCGGCTGAGCATCGCTCTTCACATGCATCGCCTCCCCTAAAAGCTATTCGCGCCGCGCCCGCGGCATGCGCCGGGGAGGATTTCCATCGCGCCTTGTGGTATAATGCTGGAAAAGGCTGGGGGTGGGCAGATGGGCGTGCACGAGGGGCACCGGGCCAGGCTTCGGCAGCGGCTGGATCGGGAGGGGCTGGACGCCTTCCAGCCCCACGAGGTGCTGGAGCTTCTACTGTTCCACGCGGTGGCGCGGCGGGATGTGAACCCCGCGGCCCACGATCTGATCGACCGCTTCGGCTCCTTTTCCGGCGTTCTGGCGGCGGACGAGGCGGCGATCACCCAGGTAGGCGGCGTCGGCGCGCGGGGTGCGCGGCTGATCGCGATGATGCCGCGGATTCTCTCTCTCTACCGGGCGGAGCGCCCGGAGGACAGGCCTGTCATCAAAAATCTCAGCGCCGCGAAGGACTACTGCCGCCGCCTGATCCCGCAGCCGGGCGACGGGCGGCTCTGGCTGATGCACCTCGGCGCGGGCGGCGGATTGGTGCTGGCCGAGAGCCTCGACCCCGACGAGGGCCTGCGCCCCCGCGCGGTGGTGGAGCGGGCGCTGAAGAGCCGCGCCCACGCGCTGGTCATCGCCTCGGCGCGGGCCGAAGCCGCCGCGCACCCCGTGGACAGGGCCCTCGCCGCGACGCTGGCGGAGCTCTTGCCCATGATCGGCGTGACGCTCCTGGACAGCCTGATACTTGGCGGCGACGATGCGCTGAGCCTCCGACGGGAGGGGGCCCTGGCCGCGCCGCTCCGGGAGCCGAGCGCCGCGCCGCGGCTGATGGAGGACCGGTGGCTGTGGGCGGCAGGAGAAGAAGAAGGCGAATGACCGCCCGTTAAACACGAAGCCGCCGATAAAAATCGGCGGCCGTACAGGCATCGATAGACTTTAAGGCTCCTGCGCCTGAAAATCTCCGGGCTTTCCGGGCGGCGGGCGAAGAAGGCGGCGAATGCACCGCGCTACGGCTGCTCGTCCCCGTCCGCCAGCATGAGGAGAAAGGCCGCGAGGAGAATTGGCACACAGGCCCAGACGGCCCGCCGCTGAAGCGGCAGAACCAGCAAATTGCCCGCCGTCGCGCCCAGCGCGAAGACGAGGATCATGCCAAAATAAAAGCCGCTGAGCCGAAGCGCCTCCCGGTCGCGGCCGGTGGCCGCCCGGGCCAGGTGCTCCGTCGCGGTGCGCAGGTTGCCGATGCACATGGTGGTGGCGATGTCGTTGCCGCGCACCTTGCGGAAGCTGTGCACCTGGATGCCGCAGGTCAGCGAGACGAGGCTGTTGGCCACCAGGTTCAGCGGCTGCCCCATGAAGCCCACCGCGACCATCACCGCCATTTCAGCTGCGAGGCAGGCCTGCCGCCAGTGGAAATGGGGGTGTTTTTTTACGCTCTGGCGCAGGCATTGAGCCAGGAACACGCCCAGAACAAAGGACAGAATGGGCACGAGGTAGCGGGCGGCCTCGAAGAAGCTGCCCTCCAGCGCGTGAATGCCCATCAGAATGATGTTGCCGGTCTGCGCGTTGGCGAATACGCCGCCGCGGAACACGTAGGTATAAGCGTCCATGAGGCCGCCGGAAAAGGCGAGCAGCGCGCCCACTGCCAATGATTCCGACATCTGCCGCGCACGATCCCGCGCTTCAGACAAGCCCGTCCTCCCCTTTCGCGGGATTTTCCGCGCCTGCGCGAAGATCTCCCGGCCTTTAAGGCGGCGACGCCGCCCGCCCCATTATACCGGGAAAGGGGCGGACGGCGCATCAACGGGGAATTAAGATTGCGTCAACGCGCAGGGCTTTGGATCAGCGACAAAAACGCCTCGGCGATGTCCGGGTCGAACTGGGTTCCGGCGTTTCGGCGGATCTCCTGAAGGGCCGCTTCGACGGGCATGGCCCTGCGGTAGGAGCGGTCCTGGGTCATGGCGTCGAAGGAGTCCACCACGGCGAGGATCCGCGCCAGAAGCGGGATCTCCGCCCCGGCAATGCCCCTGGGGTAGCCCCTGCCGTCCCAGCGCTCGTGGTGGGACAGGATGTATTCCGCGATGTGGGCCAGTTCCGGCGACGCCAGCGCGATGCGGAAGCCCACTTCCGGGTGTTTTTTCATCTCCAGCCATTCCTCGTCGGTCAGCGTGCCGACCTTGGTCAGGATGTCCTTGTCCACGCTGATCTTGCCGATGTCGTGAAGGGTGGACAGAAGCTCCAGCGCCACCAGGTCCTCGTCCGGCAGGTTCATCACCCGCCCCAATCGGTGGCTGAGCGCCGCCAGCCGTTCGGCGTGGGCCTCGGTTTCGTCGCTCTTTTCCAGCATCGTCTTTTTCATCGAGGTGAGCACCGAGCTGTGCAGGCTGCGCTGTTCGAAGATCTTCCGGCGGTACATGGCGTCCTCCGCGGCCTTGCGCACCGCGGCCACCGGCTCGTCCGGCTCGCGCTTGATCGCGGCGCCCAGGCAGAGGCTCGCGAAGTAGAGCTCTTCCATGCCCTCGGCGCGGGCCTCGCTTTCGGCGAGAATGGACTCGATGATCTTCTGGGCGGCGGCGGCGTCCGTCCGCGGAATGAGGGCGGTGAACTCGTCGCCGCCGGTCCTCGCCAGCACCGCGTCCTCCGGCAGGCAAGATTTGAGGATGTCCACCGTGGCCAGGATCACCAGGTCGCCCCGATCATGGCCCAGCGAGTCGTTGATGAGTTTGAGGCCGTTGATGTCCCCCATCAGGATTGCCAGCGGCAGGTTCTCCGGCGCGTCGAGCCGCTGCATTTCCTCCAGCAGGAACAGGCGGTTGTTGAGCCCGGTGGCGGCGTCGTGGGTGCTCAGGTAGAGGATGCGCTGCTCCTCCTCCTTGCGCTCGGTCACGTCGCGGCTGATGCCGATCAGCCCGATCACATTGCCCTCGTCGTCGCGGTAGGGCGTCTTGATGGTTTCAAAGAAGTGCTTTTCGCCAGCCCCGCTTGTGACCACGTGTTCGAAGCGCCGGGTGGCGTTCAGCCGCAGGCATTCCTCGTCGCTCTCCAGGAACATGCGCGCCTGTTCTTCCGGCAGAAAGTCGCCGTCGGTCCTGCCCACGATGTCGGCCTCGTTCCGGCCGACGTACCGGCTGAACGCGCGGTTGCAGCCCATGAAGCGGAAGCTGGTGTCCTTGTGGAAGATCAGGTCGGGGATGGAGTCCACCAGCCCCTCCATCAGCGCCTCGCGGTTCTTGTGGTGCTCGTAAAGGCCCTTGTACATCCGGCTGGACTCGTCCATCTCGCGGTTCATCTTCAGGATGGTTTTTTGGGATTCCATCACCCGCTTCAGCGTGCCGCTGGAAAGCGCGAAGATCAATGCCGCCGATGAAAACACAAACAGGAGCCCTTTGACCACGCTGAGCTGGAAGATGCTCTCCGCGCCGGCGGCGGAGCCCCAGGCGAAGGTATCGGAAAGGATGATCCACGCGCTGCCCGCGATGAGGTACCACCCCGCGATTTTGGCCGCCCGTCCATAAGGGCCCTTGGCCCAGGCTGAGGCGCGGCGGACAAGCGGCGCATCGTCCCGTCTTTTTTCTTCTGTCATGAGGAACCTCCCGGCCAAGGCGCGGGTACGCCGCGCCGCATTTGTTGATAAATGCCCCCAGCCGATTGGCCGGAGGCATGTTCAGTTACGCATCATTTCGCAGAAACGGACGGCGAGCGCCGGGTCAAACTGCGTGCCCGCGCCGCGCTCGATTTCTTGGAGCGCTTCTTCGGAGGACATCGCGGCGCGGTAGACCCTCGTCTCGGTCATCGCGTCGTAGGCGTCTACAATGGCGAGCAGCCGCGACAACAGCGGGATCTGCTCTCCCGACAGGCCGCGGGGGTATCCCTTGCCGTCCCAGCGCTCGTGGTGGCACAGGATGTAGTCCGCCACATGGGAGAGCTCCGAGGCCGACGCCGCGATTCGGTAGCCGATCTCCGAGTGCTTTTTCATCAGTTCCCATTCCCCGGCGTCGAGCTTTCCGGGCTTGTTGAGGATGCTGTCGTCCACGCCGACCTTGCCGATGTCGTGCAGGATCGCGTAGAGCTCCAGCTCGTCGAGCGCCTTTTGCTCAAGGCTCAGCGATTCGCCCATCCGGCGGGAGAGGGACGCCATGCGCTCGCCGTGGGCCTCGGTTTCGCGGCTCCTCGCCAGCATGGTGGCCATCATCGACGAGAGGATGGAATTGTGGGCGCTTCGGCTTTCTAAAAGTTTGTGGTAGTGCATGCTCTCCCCGGCGGATCGGACCACTTCGGTAAAGCGCACGGAAAGGCTGGTCCGGGTGGCGCAGCCCACCGAAAGGCTCAGCCCGTAGGCTGCGGAGGCCTCGCGGCTGTTGAAGGCGGCCACCGCCTCCTTGATGCGCAGGTTCATGCGGTCGGCCTCGGCGGCATCGGTGGACGGCATGATGAGCGTAAACTCGTCGCCGCCGGTTCGGATCAGCACGTCCCGGGGCCGGGCACAGCCCTCGATCAGCCGCGCGGATTCGACGATCAACCGGTCGCCCTCCTGAACGCCGAACACGTCGTTGACCAGGTGCAGCCCGTCGATGTCGCACACGGCCACAGACAGCGGCAGCGTCTCGGGTACGTCCATCTCGCCGCGAATGCGCTCGTAGTAGCTGCGGTTGACAAGGCCGGTCATCGAATCGTGCTCGCTCATGTACAGGATGCGGGCCTCGTTGTCCTTCTGGCTGGTGATGTCGATGACGATGCCCTCCAGCGCAATCACGCTGTCCCCTTCATAAATGCCCTGACCCAGCTCCAGCACCCACTTGCGCAGGCCGTCCCGGGTGATGATCTCATATTCGTTCCGGAAGTTCTCGTGCCGGGGCAGTATGCGCTCCCACTCATCCCACAGGAAGCGGCGGTATTCCGGCGCGATCAGGCTGTTGAAGCTGATGTCCCGGTTGCCCAGGAGGCTGTCGGCGTCATAACCTGTCAGCGCCTTGCAACCCTCGGACACGAACTCCATCGTCCAATCGGGGTCGTACCGGCAGCGGTAGGCCAGGCCCGGCAGGTGCGAAAGCAGCACGGTCTTGGAACGCTCGCTCTCAAGCAGCGCGGTCTCGGCGCTTCTGCGGGCGGTGATGTCCTCAACCAGCACCAGCGAATACTCTTCCGCTTCGCCCGTGCGCATTCGGACGGTCTTGGCGTTGACCCACACCACCGAGCCGTCGGGGCGCAGGTAGCGCAGGACCAGGGCAAATTCGTCAATCTCGCCGCCGTTCAGCCGCTCGTGGTGGTCGAGGACGACGGGCTGATCGTCCGGATGGGTGATGTCCAGCCAGCCCAAGCCACGAAGCTCCGCGTCCGTCCGGCCCACGATCTGGCGGAACCTCCGGTTGACCACAGTCGCCTCAAAATTTCTGCCCAGCGCCATGTTGCCGGGGGTGGAGATCGCGATGCCGATGGGCGCCTGGTCGAACACCGTGCGGAAAAGCTCCTCGTCGGCTGCCAGGCGGCGGCTGAGCCGGGCCAGGCGATGCCGCTCGGCGAGCACCCACGCGAGGGCGATTGCGAACGCCGCGAGGCTCACAATCACCACGATGTCCGGCACCATCCGGTTCAAAAGCCGGAGGCGCCACACCTCCGCGGGGTAGTCGAAGCCCAATAGCACCTGAACCGGGTTGCCCTGGTCGATCACCGGCGTCAGCGCGCTGACCCAGCTGCCCCAGCGGTCGGTCTCATAGCCGCTCACCACGGTGCGGCGGGTCTCATACGCCCGGTCGATGCTGTCCATCGCGCCTGTGTATTCTTCGCCGTAGGGCGAATAGTCCTTGGAATTTCCCGGCTCGGAATCCATCAGGAAATAGACCCGGTCCCCCTCCCTGGCGAGCAGGTAGGCGAAGCGGATCTGGCTGTTCTCTCCTCGGAACAGCATCAGCGATTTCTTGAGCGACTGGTAGCCGGGGGAAGTGGGGTTGATTTCGCTCTGGCGGGTCAGTCCCTTGATCTGCTGATCCAGGAGGATTTTCGCCGACTCCACGAGGATTTCCGCTTCGGTCCTGGCAAAGCCCTCATAACGTTTATAGGAAACGTGAAGATATGCCGCGCTGAGCAGTACGACGACCAATGTAACGGGCAGCAAAAGCTTCAGGTGGCGGAGCGCCCACCCTTTTCGTGCGGCGTTTATCGGCTTTGTCGCAAGCCCTTGATTCATTCGTACCCCTCACATGGCGATGGCGGCTCTTGTTTCTGCGAAGTGCGGTCACTTGACGTCTGCCCTGTGGTCGGCGGGCATGTAACCGCCCGCGCAAGTCCGGGTATTCCTATCCATTTTTAATAATAGATGGGAAAAGGCAAGCTGTCAACCCTCCTGAAAGCCTGTTCGCAGGAAAATTATTCAGCTTTTCCGCCGTCCCCTTGACAAAACCATCAGGTGCCTGTACAATCAAAAATATCAGGTACCTGATTAATATCGCCTTGGGCGACAGAAAGAAGGATCGGCATATGGGAGAGTATTTTGGATTTGACCTCTTGACGGAGCGCTTCCTGCGCATTGAAATGCTGCTTAAGCGGCGGCAGGTCGCCCGGCTGAAGGCCCACGGGCCCTTCGCAAACCCGATGCGCGGGCAGGGGCGCGTGCTGTCCATCTTAAAGATGCAGCCCACCATCAGCCAGAAGCAGCTTTCATACCTCTTGGACATGCGGCAGCAGTCGCTCAGCGAGCTGCTCGCAAAACTCGAAAAGAGCGGCTTCATCGAGCGCGCACCGTCGGAGGACGACCGGCGCGCCGCGATCATCACGCTCACGGAGAAGGGGCGCGCCGCGGCGGACGGCCCGGAAAACCCCGCCGACGAGGGCGTCGGGCTGTTTGACGCGCTGACGGAGGACGAGCGAGCGCAACTTGCGCCGCTTCTGGACAAGGTGATCGCCGCGCTGGAGGCAGAGGTCGGGGAGCCGGACTTCCGCCCGCCCTTCGGACACGGCTTCGGCTCCTGCGGCTTTGGGCCGGGTCCCTTCGGCCATGACGGCCCGCACAAGGGACTTCGCCATTTGGAAGAGGGCTGTGAAGCGCACGGCGAACTCCACCGGCACCGGGGCGAATGCTGCGAGGGGCACGGGGAGTTCCGCCATCATGGCGAAGGTTGCGAGGTACATGGAGCATTCCGCCATCATGGCGAAGGTTGCGAGGTACATGGAGCGTTCCGCCATCACGGGGGCTGCGAGGGGCGCGGGGTATCCCACCGCCGCCATCGCGGCGAAGGTCCTGACGTAAGGCATCTCCACGGCCATCCGGACGACCGCACAGGAGACTGACCCGCCCCCCGCTTCCCTTCCCAACGTTTTAGCGCACGCGCCGCCGCCGGCATTTCGCCGGCGGCGGCGCAGAGCATATAAGGCTTTGCCGTTCAGGGCGCCGAGCCTGAAAGCCGCCGCTTCCTGCGCTCGCCGATCTCGGAGAAAGCCCAGAGGATCAGAGGCAGCAGGATCTGGAAGGGGATCACGTAATAACCATAATACTTTACAAACGAGAACATCTCCATCGTATTTCGGTACAGGATGGTGGAGAGCATCAGCGCCATGAGCGCCATGGGCACTACGAGCCTTCGCCAGTTTTCGATGTTAAAAAGGCTCGCCATGCCGCGGCTGGCGGCGATGAGGCAAACCGCGAGCTTGCTCACGCCGGCCAGCATGAAGTTGACCGAAATGGATCCCTCGATGCGGGACAGAAAGTCCCCCAGGTTGATGATGCGGGCGGCGGAATAGGAGGGGAAGTACTCCACCGAAATCATCTCCGGGCCCAGCACCATCATGTTGCGCGTGATGATGACCAAGAGCACCAAGGCGGAAAACAGAACGGCTTCCAAACTGATCTTTATCACGCTGTCCCGGGGAGACACCATATCCGCCATGCTCAAAAACAACACCGTTTCGGCAAATGGGAATGATAAAATCATATAAGCGTCCCGGGCGATTTCCGAAAACGAATGGTCAAGGACGGGCAGAAAATACTCCGGATGCATGACGTTGATGGAGAGGACGACCGTCAGCACCACGATGCCCAGCACGATGGGCAAGGTGGCCACCGCCCACTTGCCCATCGCCTTACCGCCTCCTTTTACCAGCATGGCGACCGTCAGCACCATGATGGCGGCCACCGGCAGCTGCGGCGTTTCCAGCAGCGCAGTAATCTGAATGAACTCGGAAAAGTTCCTGAGCACCAGCGCGCCCAGGTGCAGCGCGTACCAGACCATCAGCGCCGAAAACAGCTTGCCGAACACCTTGCCAAGCCGCGCGCCGGCTGCGCCGTAGAGGCTCTGTCCGCGGTTCAGCGACGCAATCCTCCCGTAGATAAGAACGACCGGTATGGCGTATACGGTACTCAGCAGGAGCGAGATCCACGAATCCTGCCCCGCGCCGGTGCTTACGCCCAATACGACCGAACTGCCAAAGTTGAACATGACGATCAGCGAGATCGCCTGCATGCGCGTCAGTGGCTTATCGAGCAAAAGAAGTCTCCTCTCCGTCCGGGCTATATCGGCCCGAAGATGGCCGTCACGGCCTCACGAATGAAGTCTGTGGGCGAAGGCCCCTGTACGCCCACGGCGTGAAGGGCCAGAAACACGAAGCTCACGGCGGTCAAGGCGAGGTACAGCGCCCGGACGCCCCGGGCATCGGCGCCGACGGCGGGCAAAAAGTCCAGAATTATGGCGGCGGCGTACAGCGCGACGACAATCACAAGGATCATTGGTGGCCGCCTTCCCACGACCGGATGAAGGAGGTGTTTCTGATGTTCACCTTACAGGAAACGCTGACCGGGAGCGACCGGAAGATTTCCTCCCAGCGATCTTCGAGCCCTTCGTGCCACAGCTTGGCGTCATGCCGGTGGAGGTATTGGCCAAAGCCGTAGATATCGGATCCGGTCTCCGCCTGCACCTTTTTGATGACCGCCTCGATCTCCATCTGGAGCCGCGCCCCCGCCTCTTTTTCCAGCGCCTTGACCGCGCTGTCGTCGCTCATGTCGATGGCCTTTGTCTCCTCCGCCAGGTATACGTCCGTCTGGGTCTCAATGGAAAAGGACAGCCTTCCATCCGTGATCTGATAGGCCATCTTGGCTTGGCTCTGGGCGATCTCGAGCGATGTGTCCGGCGCGCCGGAGCCGTCCTTGGCGATGGTCAGGATGCCTCCCTTGGCCTTGCCGACGGCCAGAAGGTAGTACTTGGTTTGGTCGCTCGTCAGGTAGCCGGCCAGCTTATCGCCCCGGAAGATGGCGATGCCGTCGGCCTCGGGTACCTTCTCGCCGTCGTTCTCCGCGATGTGGAAGGCCGGAAGCGTCAGCGCGATGCCGGGGCTATTCAGCATGCCGTACACCTGGTACATCTCCGAATGGGCGGTGGACGCGGTGATCTTGTTGTCCTCGGAGATGATCGCGTCGATCTCCAGCGACAGGATGGACTGGTCGAGGCCTTCGAGGGTCAGAAGGTCGAAGGACCTGCCTCCCTTCATGACCAGCATGGTGATGGTCTCGCGAATCTCAGCGTCGTGCAGCAGCCAGTCCGACACATTCCGGATGCCCACATCCCGGGCGACCTCTTCGCCCAGGACGACGACCTGCATGTTGCCGAAGTACAGCCGGTTCAGAAGCTTTCGCTTGGCGTCGCGCACGGCGCCGAAGATGGTCTTTCCCCGCGCCTCGATCAGCTTGGCGCCAGGACCCTCCTTGATGCCCTTGGTCAGGTCGACGATTTCGGCCGAGAGCTTGTAGTCTCCGGTCGCGGGATCCTTGTCGATGCCCACCCCAATGACGAGGGAGATGTCGCTCAGGCTTTTGTAGCTCCAGCAGCCGGAGAGCGCGAGCGCCGGCAACAGGCACACAATGATCAGCGCGGCGGCCCTACGCATTGTCCGGGTCCTCCGGCGGGTTCTGCCGCTTTACGTCCTGGGCGAGTTCGTCCGGGCGCGTCACCATATCCCACCAGGGCGCGCGGATGGCGATGTCCTTTACCCGCGAGAGGGACAGGTGCCCGTCCAGCGAGACGCTGGGAACGCCGAAGGAGGTCAGCGAAATCAGATGGATCAGCACCAGCGAAAGCGCCATCGTCAGCCCAAAAAACCCGAACATTGACGAGAGAACCAGCACGAACAGGCGTATGTAGATCACCGGAGCGTTAAGCTTGGGCACCAGAAGGTTCGTAATGCCGGTGATGGCGACCACAATGATCATCGGCGACGCCACCAGCTTCGCCTCCACCGCCGCCTGGCCGATGACCAGCGCGCCGACGATGGACAGCGCTTGGCCGACGTTGGTGGGCATCCGAACGCCGGTCTCCCGCAGAATATCGAACACGATCAGCATGATAAACGCCTCCACCGCCGCCGGCAGCGGCACGCTCTGCCGCTCGGCGGTGATGTTGATCAGAAGCGGCGACGGCAGCATCTCGTGCTGGAACGCGACGACGGCGATGTACAGCCCCGGCACCGCGATCGTCATGAAAAACCCCAGCATGCGCAGCATGCGGGAGAAGGACGTGTAATAGAAGCTCAGGTAATAGTCCTCGTTGGCCTGAAAATTCTCGATGAACAGGTACGGCAGCGTCAACACGGCGGGCGTGCCGTCCACCAGGATGGCGATCCGCCCTTCCAGAAGCCGCCCAACCACCACATCCGGGCGCTCAGTGTAGCCGATCGTCCGAAACAGTGAAAACCGGGCGTCCCGGATGAGTTCCGTGATGTAGTTGGAGTCCAGCACGCCGTCGATGTCAATCCGCTCGAGCCGCCGCATTGCCTCCTCCAGCGCCCTGCGGTCGACCACGCTGTCAAAATAACAAACCATGACGCAGGTCTGCGTCCGGCGGCCCAACGTCAGGTGGCGGATCTTGAGGTCATTGGTGCGCGCCCGGCGGCGGATCATCGAGAGGTTCTGTATGACCGACTCGTTGAAGCCTTCGCGGGGTCCGGCGAGGCTCTTTTCGCTGTCCGGTTCCTTCACCGAGCGGACGGGGTAGTTCTTCGTGTTGAGGATTGCCGCCTCGGCGCAGCCCTCCGCAAAGAGGATCGTGTCGCCGTAGGAGACGGAGCTTACGATTTTCTTCACGTCGTCCGTCAGTTCCGTCTCGCTGACTTCAATGATCTCGCCGGCCATCACCCGTATCCGGTCGCGCCCTTTAGGCAGCGTCGCCCCCATCAGCGGGCGCAGGATGCTCTCGTTGATGGCGCCGGAGTCCACCATGCCGTCGGAGAAAATGATGGCAATCTCCTGCCTTCCGCCCTCCGACACGAAGCGGTAGCGCATGATATCCACATCCTGAAACAGCGCCTTCATCAGCCGCACGTTGTCCTGAAGCGAAGCTGAGACCTTTAGGCCGGAGAGCCCATTGTTATAAAGCTCGGCCTGCTCCGCCGGGTCACGCTTTTTCTTTAAAAAATCGAACATGTCCGCCTCCTTCGACCGCCGCGCACAAACCTGCGATCACCCATCAGTATTGCTTATACCGATGCAAATTATGAAGGCTTCCAACATTAAGAGGGGAATCTTCTATGCAAAACAAGGCGTCGGAGCGAGGCAATCCTTCCTGTGGTTGAGGGGCCGGAACGTTGAATTTTCCGCGGGAAATTCCGGGCGTAATCGGGATGCCGCATTCACCTTTTCAACGTGCAATACGCCGCGCCGGGGCGCCGAAAGCCATCCTCTTTTCGGCCCGGGTGGATCGATTCGGGACGGCGCCGGGATAAGTCGCCGCCTTATCCACAGGGCGCGGCGGCGCCCAGAATCCTCTCAAACGGGGCGGAGGGCGGACAGCGCCTTTGTAAAATGTGACGAATTCTCTCTGATTTTGCCGAAAAAAATGCCAAAAGCGGTTGTGCCTAAGAAATATCCTTTAAAATAGGAAGATAAATTTTCCACACCGCACATTTCGTGTTCCCTTCCACAATTTGTGGCGAAAAGAGCCGAATTAAGTCAGCCGAAACATTTAGGCTCCAGAAGCAAATCTAGGAAATATTTCACGTTGTTCGGCCGGTGGAATTTTGGTATAATGGCTCCGACAAGCGCGGGAAATTATCCACATCGAATTGCACAACCATGTGGATAGTCCGTTTTTTTTGATCAAACGCGCCATCGCGCCTTACTGCCGCTAAAGATTTGGGGGATATGGGATGAATCAATACGCGCTCAACGCCGATCTATGGGAGAGAACGCTGGACATACTGAAAGAGGAGATCAATCCGGTCAGCTTCAACACCTGGTGCAAGCCGCTTCAGGTGCTGTCGATGAACGGAAGCTGCGTCGTGCTCGGCCATACGGACAGCTTCGCGGTCAACAATCTCAAAAAGCGGTACGGAACGCTGTTCGAAGCGGCGCTGAGCGAAGCCTACGGCCGCCCCATGACCATCGCCTTCCGCCAGGTGGGCGGCGAGGTGGATTTTGAACCCGCCAAGCCCGAAGCGGGCGACGCGCTGAACCCCAAATACACCTTTGACACCTTCGTGGTGGGCACGTCCAACCGCTTCGCCCACGCGGCGAGCCTCGCGGTGGCGGAATTGCCCTCCGACGCGTACAACCCGCTGTTCCTCTACGGCGGCGTGGGATTGGGCAAGACCCACCTGATGCACGCCATCGGCCACTACATCCTGAGCGAAAACCCCGGCTCAAAGCTTCTATATATCACCAGCGAGCGCTTCACCAACGACGTGATCGACGCCATCCAGAAGAAGACCAGCCACGCGCTCCGGGAAAAGCTGCGCGGCGTGGACGTTCTGATGGTCGACGACATCCAGTTTATCGCCGGGAAGACCGCCACCCAGGAGGAGTTCTTCCATACCTTCAACCAGCTGCACGCCAGCGGCAAGCAGATCATCCTGTCCAGTGACCGGCCGCCCAAGGACATCCCCACCCTCGAGGAGCGGCTGCGCTCCCGGTTCGAGTGGGGCCTGGTGGCGGACATCCAGAAGCCGGACTATGAGACGAGGCTCGCGATCCTGCGCCGCAAGGCCGAGGACGAGCACATCGACGTGCCGGACGAGGTGCTCTCCTTCATCGCGGACCAGGTGCGGTCGAACATCCGCGAACTCGAGGGGTCTCTCACCCGCGTCTACGCCCAGACGATGGTGGACTGCCAGCCCATCACGATGGAACTGGCCCAGCGCGCGCTTTCGTCCATCATCAAGACCCGGGAGGCCCGCGCCATCACGGCGGACCTGATCCTGACCATCACCGCCGACTACTACCACCTGGACCGGGCGGAGATACTGAGCCAGCGGAGGAACCGGGAGATCGCGCTGCCCAGGCAGATCGCCATGTTCCTGTGCCGGGAAATGATGAACATGTCCACCACGCGCATCGGAAACGAGTTCGGCGGGCGGGACCACACCACCGTCATGCACGCCTGCGACAAGATCGAGCGGTTGTCCTCGGAGAACGCCCAGCTGCAGAACACGCTGGAGACGCTGCGGGGAATGATAAAAGGACGATGAAAATTCGCTTCGCGCCTTTTCATCGCTTTGGATACGGGCCGGTTTTCTGAAATCCCGCGGGATTTCCGGGCGAAAACCGGATCGGGAACGCTTTCCCCGTCGGCCGGGCAAGCTCGGCCTTTGGGGGAAAGCCAAATCCGCCGCACAGGTCGCCGGATTTGATTGATTTGACGGGGGCTTTAATCCCACCCTACACCCTGATCCCCCGGCCAAATGATCCTGGTTGTTGGCAATGCGTGGAAAAGGGCGCCTAAAGTCAGCGCCTTTCCACATGGGCTTCCACCGGCCAAAAGCCCGAAGCGGCAGAGGTTTGGCGGACTTATCCACAGTTTCCACCGTACTATGACGGTTATGACTACGTTTATCTATTCATCAAGGATGTACTTGGGAGGGTGTTCCATGCGTTTTAGCTGCCAGGTTTCGGATCTGGTCGAGGGCCTGAGCGTTGCGTCCCGCGCACTTTCGGCGCGCACCACGCAGCCGATATTGGAAGGCGTGCTCATCAAAACCGGCGAAGACCTTTTAAAACTCACCTGCTCGGACGGGTCGATCTCCATCGTCACCCAGGTCAGCGCCACCATCGAGGAGGACGGCGACCTGGTGCTGCCCGGAAAGCTCCTTCTGGAAGTGCTCCGAAAGCTGCCCGGCGGCGAGCTGAAGGCTTCCTCCAATGATAATTTCGCGATGACGCTGCGCTGCCAGGGCAACCGCACCACCATCGCGGGCCAAAACCCGGTCAACTACCCGGCGCTTCCGCTGGTCAGCGCCGAAAACTCGTTCATCCTGCCCCAGAAGCTGTTGCGCGAACTGATCGAGCAGACTTCCTTCGCCACCTCCTCCGACGAGACGCGCCCGGTCCTGACGGGCAGCCTCCTCGAAATCGAGAAGGGCGAACTGCGCATGGTGGCGCTGGACGGCTTCCGCCTGGCCATGCGGCTCGAGCGGCTGGGCGGCGACACCCCGGAACTGAACGCGATCCTGCCCCAGAAGGCGCTGACGGAGATCGCCCGCGTGATGGCGGACGACGAAAACCAGATGGCGATGATCCTGATCGGCGGAAACCAGCTGATGATCAACATGGACACCACGCAGATCTACTCCACGCTGATCGCCGGGGAGTTCATCAAATACCGGCAGATCATCCCGAAGGAATGGAAGACCCGGGTCCGCGTGTCCACGGACCGGTTCGGAAGCTGCGTCGAGCGCGCCTCGCTGATGGCGCGGGAGGGCCGCAACAACCTGATCCGGCTGTCGGTCTCCGAGGGAAGGGTGGTCATCACCTCCAACTCCGAGAGCGGCGACGTGTACGAGGAGATGGAGGCGGAAACCGAGGGAGAGGATCTCGAAATCGCCTTCAACGTGCGCTATATGATGGACGTACTCCGGGCGGTCAAGGATGATGAGATTTACCTGCAGTTCAATTCCTCGGTCAGCCCGTGTCTGATCTGTCCCGTCGAGGGCGACGCCTTTACCTACCTGGTGCTGCCCGTCCGCGTGCATGCGTAACCGGGAGGATACCATCGCCGCCATCGCCACCGCGCAGGGCGAAGGCGGCATCGCGATCGTGCGCGTCAGCGGCCCGGACGCTCTAAAAGCGCTCGAGGCCGTTTTTACGCGGCAATCGGCGGAAAAAGGTTTGACCGGGGTTGACGCCCTTCAAGGGGAGGCCCGCACGGCGGGCGCGCTCGAGGCCGTTTTTGCGCGGCAATCGACGGAAAAAGGTCTGTCCGGGATAGACGCCCTTCAAGGGGAGGCCCACACGGCGGGCGCGCTCGAGGCCGTTTTTACGCGGCAATCGGCGGAAAAAGGTCTGTCTGGGATAGATGCCCTTCAAGGGGAGGCCCGCACGGCGGGCTGGACGCCGAACCGCCTCTATTACGGCCACGTGGTCGAGGACGGGCGGATCGTCGACGAGGCGATGGTCGTCTACATGGCCGCGCCCCGCTCCTATACCCGGGAGGACGTCTGCGAGCTCCACGTCCACGGCGGACGCTACGCGGCGGAAAAGGCGCTTTCGTTGATACTCCGGCAGCGCGTCCGCGCGGCGGAGCCGGGGGAATTCACGCTGCGCGCGTTTTTGAACGGGCGGATCGACCTCAGCCAGGCTGAGGCGGTCATGGCGATGATCTCGGCGGGCAGCGCGTCCGCCGCTAGGGCCGCGGCGCGGCAGCTGGAGGGATCGCTCGGAGCCTTCGTGAACGAGGCCTCGAGAGAACTGACCGACATGCTCGCGCTGATCGAGGCGAACGTCGATTTTCCCGAGGAGGTGGACGAGGCCGCCACCAGCCGGGAACTGGAATCGGGAATCCGCCGCGTGCGCGCCCGGCTTCTTGCGGCGGTGGACGAAAGAACCGCCCGGATCATCCGGGACGGGCTGACGGTGGCCATCGCCGGAGCCCCCAACGCGGGCAAGTCCTCGCTGATGAACGCGATGCTCAAAAGCGACCGCGCCATCGTCACCAGCGTGCCCGGCACCACGCGGGACGTGCTCTCCGAGCGCCTCCGGGTGGGCGGGCTGGACGTGACCCTGCTCGACACCGCGGGCATCCGCGAGACCCGGGATGAGATCGAGCGGGAGGGTGTCGCCCGGGCGCGGCGCGCGGCGGACGCGGCGGATGCGGTGCTGTTGGTCGTGGACGGCGCAAAACCGGAAGGGGACGCGGAGCGCGCACTCCTTGAAGGCGCGGACGAGCGATACATCGTGGTTCTCAGCAAGTGCGACCTGGGCGTTGATGCCGGCCGCGCGGGGCTTCGCGCCTCCGCGAAAACCGGCGAGGGCATCGATGAAATCCTAAAAGAGATCATGAAGCGCGCCGGGTCGGTCGACGCCGCGGAGGAGCGGCTGACCCAGCCCCGCCACATCGACTGCGCGAAGGCGGCGGTTCACGCGCTGGACCGGGCGATGGATGCGCTGCTCGAGGGCGTGCCGCCGGATCTCGTCTCGGTGGACCTGATGGCGGCGCTGTCCTCGCTCCACGAAATCACCGGACAGAGCGCCTCCGACGAGGTCATTGCAGCGGTGTTCAGAAATTTTTGCGTCGGAAAATAAAATTTGTTCACAAAATCCTTATATGGCTATGGTATACTTTAAGGAAATCCATTGAAACGAGGTGTTCCGGGTGCCAAAAGTGACCATCCGGGAGGACGACTGCAAGGGCTGCAGTCTGTGCGTCATTTCATGCCCGAAAAAGATTCTGAAGCTTTCTGAAAAACTCAACGCGAAGGGCTATCACCCCTCGGAGTGCTTCAAGCAGGAGGACTGCATTGGGTGCGCGTTCTGCGCCCGCATGTGTCCGGACTGCGTGATCACCGTCGAAAAGTGAGGAGGGGGCTTTATGCATAACCGTCAGATGATGAAGGGCAACGAGGCCATCGCCGAGGCGGCGGTGCGCGCCGGATGCCGCTATTTCTTTGGATACCCCATCACCCCGCAGAACGAGATCCCCGAATACATGAGTAAGCGCCTTCCTGAGGTGGGCGGCGCGTTTTTGCAGGCGGAGAGCGAAGTCAGCGCCATCAACATGGTCTACGGCGCGGCGGGCGCGGGCGCGAGGGTCATGACCTCGTCGTCCAGCCCGGGCATTTCACTCAAGCAGGAGGGCATCAGCTACATCGTAGGCGCGGAGCTGCCCTGCGTAATCGTCAACATCGTGCGCGGCGGCCCGGGCCTGGGCTCCATCCAGCCCGCCCAGAGCGACTACTACCAGGCCACGCGGGGCGGCGGCCACGGCGACTACCGCATGCCGGTCTACGCGCCTTCCACCGTGCAGGAGGCCGTCACGCTGACCGCGAAGGCCTTCGACATCGCGGACAAGTATCGAAACCCCGTCATGATCCTGGGCGACGGCGTCATCGGCCAGATGATGGAGCCCGTGGCCATGCCGGATTCCTTTGAAACCGAGCAAACGGAAAAGCCCTGGGCGGCCACCGGCTGGGATGGAAAGCGCCCCCGTTCCATCATCAACTCGCTCTACATCAAGCCGGACGTGCTCGAATCGCACAACCTGAAGCTCGAGGCGAAGTACCAAAAGATGCGCGATGAGGAAGTCCTCGTCGAAGAGCAGTTCATGGACGCCGCCGAGTACGCCGTCTGCGCCTACGGCACCACCGCCCGCATCGCGCTGACTGCGGTGCGCAAGGCCCGCGCGGCGGGCATCAAGGTCGGCCTCGTGCGCCCCATTACGCTGTGGCCGTTCCCGGAGAAGGCGATCTCTGAAATCGCCGGGCGCGTCAAGGCCATCCTGACGGTGGAGATGTCGCTGGGGCAGATGGTGGACGACGTGAAGATTGCGGCAAACGGCGCATGCCCCGTGATTTTTTACGGCCGCACCGGCGGCATGATCCCCGGCGTTAACGAGATTCTGGGCCAGATTACCGCGCTGAAGGAGGCGTAAGGCATGGCGATTGTGTTTGAAAAGACAAAAATGCTGACCGATGCGCCGATGCATTACTGCCCCGGCTGCACCCACGGCATCATTCACAGGCTGGTGGCCGAGGCCATCGAGAGCCTGGGCGTTCAGGACCGCGCCGTCGGCGTCGCGCCGGTGGGCTGCGCGGTGTTCGCCTACGACTACTTCAACTGCGACATGTACGAGGCCGCCCACGGCCGCGCCCCGGCGGTGGCCACGGGCGCAAAGCGGGTGAACCCCGACAACATCGTCTTCACCTACCAGGGCGACGGCGACCTGGCCTCCATCGGCGCGGCGGAGATCGTCCACGCGGCCGCCAGGGGCGAGAACATCACCGTCATCTTCGTCAACAACGCCATCTACGGCATGACCGGCGGGCAGATGGCCCCGACGACGCTCCTGGGCCAGAAGACCACCACCTCCCCCCTCGGCCGGGACGCGAAGGCGAACGGCCACCCCATCCGCGTCAGCGAAATGCTGGCCACCCTCGACGGCCCGGCGCTGATCGAGCGGGTCAGCACCCACGACGTAAAGCACGTCATGGCCGCGGGAAAGGCCATCAAAAAGGCGTTTCAGTACCAGATGGAGGGCCGGGGCTTTACCATGATCGAGGTGCTCTCCACCTGCCCCACCAACTGGGGGCTCACGCCGGTGGAAGCGCTCAAGTGGCTGGAAGACAAAATGATCCCCCAGTACCCGCTGGGCGTATTCAAGGAGGTTTGACGCAATGGAGACAGGTCTCATCGTCGCCGGCTTCGGCGGGCAGGGCGTGCTCCTGATCGGCCAACTGATCGCCTATTCCGGCATGCTGGACGGAAAAGAGGTTTCCTGGATGCCCTCCTACGGCCCGGAGATGCGCGGCGGCAGCGCGAACTGCACCGTCGTGATCTCGGACGAGCCGGTGGGCAGCCCCAAGGTGGAGGAGCCGGATGTGGTCATCGCGATGAACAAGCCTTCCATGCTGCTGTTTGAAAAGATGGTGAGGCCCGGCGGCGCGCTCCTTTACAACGCCAGCCTGATCGATACCGCCCCCACCCGGCCGGACATCCGCAAGGTTCCGGTGCCCTGCAGCGAAATCGCCGACCAGGCGGGCGACCTGCGCGCCGCCAACATGGCGATGCTGGGCGCCTACGCGGGCCTGACCTGCACCTTTGACATCGAAACCATGATGGACGCGCTCCGCCACAAGCTGGGGAGCGGAAAAGAGAAGCTGATGGAGATCAACCGCCGCGCAATTGAGGCGGGCATGGCGACCGCCGCCGGGTCCGGCATGGCCTGCTCGCTCAGGTAATGGACATCCGGCTGGGTGATCAGGTGAAGATGCGCAAGCCCCATCCCTGCGGCAGCGATCTGTGGACGGTAACCCGCGTCGGCGCGGACGTCAAGATCCGCTGTCAGGGCTGCGGGCGCTTGGTCATGCTCGACCGCGGCGTATTTGAAAAGCGGCTTAAGAAGATCGTCAGCCGCGCGGAGGAGGACGCGACCGAATGAACAGGCAAAAGGCGGGCGGCCGCTCAAAACCGAAGGGATACGCCCCGGCTCGGGACGATGTGCCCGTGAAAAAGCGCGCGGGCGCGCGCCCGGCGGATTACGACGATTTTGACGACTTTGACGCGGAGCTCTACGAGGCGAAGCGGCCGGCCCGAAGCGCGGCCGCGACCCGTGGTTCCGTCGCAGCCCGCGGCGCTGCCGCAGCCCGCGGTACTGCCAAGCCGTCCCGCCCCGTGAAGCGGTCGAAGGCGACGCTGCCCTTCGGTGACGACGGCTACGGCGAAGCCCGCGCCCCGCGCCCGGTTCGGGAGCCTTACGACAACCGGCCGATCCGGAAAGACCGCTATGAGGAAGCGCGGCCCGCCAGGCGAGGCCGCGAAATTGACGAGGATTATCCCGTGCGCTCCGTCCGTGGCTACGATGAGGAACTGCCCGCCAAGCGGCGCGCCCGGGCGCAGAGCCCCCGGCCTGCCTACGAAAGGCCCCGCCGGGACGAGTATTACGATTTTGACGAGCCCGTTCGCAGGAAAAGCGCGCCCCGACGCAAGCAGAAGAAGGAGTCCAGCGCCGTCATCTGGTGGCTGATCGCCATCGTCGGCGCGCTGATCATCGGCTTCGGCCTGCGCACCTTCGGGTTTGAGCTTCTCACCGTCAATGGCGACGCGATGGACGGCACCCTCGCCCCCGGCCAGATCACGCTGGTGGAGAAGGCTGTATACTATGGATCGAAGCCCGCCCGCGGCGACATCGTGGGCGTCAAGGCGCCGGAGGGCATGATCATCCGCCGCGTGGTGGCGCTGCCCGGCGAGTCGATCGAGATCAAGAACGGCGTCACCTACGTCAACGGCGAGGCGCTGGAGGAGAAATACGTGCTCAAAAAGGGCGGCGGCGACTATCCGCTGACCACAATCCCCGATGGCGCGTACTTTGTCATGAGCGACAACCGCCTCAACACCGACGACAGCCGAACCTTCGGCCTGATCCGCAACACCCGCAGCCTCATCGTGGGCAAGGTGGGCTACATCCTGTGGCCGATGACGGATTGGGGGAAAATAACGCGCTAACGCTGGGCAGCAAAGATACCTGACGGTCTTTTTACTGCATTGGGCTTCTGCGCGGGCCTGAAACCCTTTGGGTTTCCGGGCGGCCCGCTGACGATTGCGCTGAAATCCCCTTCAGGTCTTTCAGCGCGTGGGAACGGGGGTTCCTGCGCGGGCCTGAAACCCTTTGGGTTTCCGGGCGGCCCGCTGACGGTCGGTATTGTTTACTCCACCAGTGTTCGCACTGGTTCCGTAAAACCGTTCCCAGCGCGCATGTCGCCGGGAACGATTGGATGGTACGTGGGCTTGACGAGCGCCGCCGGGAACGAGTGGAGAAGGCTGGCGGCGGAAGGTATTCCGCAGAGCGCCGGGAACGGATGGAGAAGGTGCTTCACAGAGCGCCGCCGGGATTGAGTGAAGAAGACGTTACAGACGGGGTCCACGGTTCTCGCCGGAGGGATGAAGACTCACGGCGAACGAGGGATGGTTGAAAGAGAAGACGGCGGGTTAAAAGCCTTCTATATCGCGAGACAGGGAATGATGCGGGAATCGTTTAATGCGAGAAAGGTCGTAAGTCGATGAGTGAAATTAATACACCGATGGTCGAAACCGGCAAGAGCCCGAAGAAAGACGCCAGGAAGGAAATTATGGAGTGGGTCAAGTCGATCCTGGTTGCGCTGGTCATCGTGGCGATCGTGCGCACGTTCCTGTTCACGATGATCCGGGTGGACGGCGAATCCATGCTGGAGACGCTCCAGGACGGCGACCGGCTGGCCGCCACCATCATCGACGGCAAGCTCTTCGGCTATGACCGGGGCGACGTGGTCATCCTGACCTATCCGGGCGCGGACCACTACTGCGTCAAGCGCATCATCGGCCTTCCGGGCGAGACGATTGAAATCAAGACCGGAGACGTGTACATCGGCGGCGAACTTCTGGAAGAGCCCTACATCACCCACAAGAGCCGCGATTCGATGGATGCGTACCAGATTCCCGAAGGGGCATACTTTGTCATGGGCGACAACCGGATTGTCTCGCTGGACAGCCGCGCCGTGGGTCCGGTGGAAGAAGGGCCCTGGGTGCAGATCGGCATCCCGGAAAAGGGCGCGATCCTCGGCAAGGTTCATTTGAGGCTGTGGCCCTTTGACACCATTTCAACCATCGGTTAGGAGAAGTTATGCAGGATTCTGAAAAACGCGGCGCGCCCGCGCCGGAAGCCGCGCCCGAGGCGAAGGCGGAAACCGCGCCGACGCCACAGGATGTCCGAAGGGCCAAGGCAAAAAAGGAGATCCGCGAATGGATCATTTCCATCGCGGTGGCGCTGCTGGCGGTATTTCTGATCCGTTCGTTCCTCTTCACCGTCATCCGCGTGGACGGCGACTCCATGCGGGAAACGCTGCACGACGGCGAGCGGCTGATCGTGACCGTCGCGGACGTCAAGCTATCCGGCGTCCAGCGGGGCGACGTGGTCATCTGCCACTACCCCGGGCGCACGGGGCTGCTCGGCTTTAAAGAGAACTTCGTCAAGCGCGTGGTGGGCGTCGCGGGCGACACCATCGTGATGCTCAACGGAGATACCTTTATAGGCGGAGAAAAGATCGAAGAACCCTTCGTCGCATACCCCAGCCCGTTTATAAACGGCGCATGGGAGGTTCCGGAAGGCTACGTCTTCGTCTGCGGCGACAACCGCGCCGGCTCCCACGACAGCCGGAGCGCCGACGTGGGCCCCATCGAGGAGAGCGAGATCGTCGGCAAGGTACGCCTCGTGATGTGGCCGCTGAACGCGGTCCGGGCGGTGGGGTAGGACGCCGGGTAAGATGACGGGTAAGACGCCGGGGGCGCTGCCCCCGAACCCCCGCAAGGGCAGATCTCCCCTTGACCCCACGCTTGAAGTCTGGTCTTAAAAAGAAGAAGCATAGGGCAGCACTGCCGCTCTACGCTTCTTTTTTCTTATTTTCGAATGCCCGCTTGCGGGCATTCGAAGGAAGGAGTCCAGAGGAAATCATTTCCTCTGGCGGGGGCCCGGGGGCAGCGCCCCCGGCGTCATTCCCCCGGCGTCACCTTGCCCCGTGCGCCTCCATGAACTTCCCGATGCGGCGGAGCGCCTCGGTCAGTTTTTCGGTGGAGGCCGCGTAGGACACGCGGAAGTGTCCCTCACCGCCCGTGCCGAAGGCGGTGCCGGGCACGGCGGCGACCTTCTGTTCCTTGAGCAGCCGCTCGCAGAACTCCTGGCTCGTCATGCCGGTATTCTTCACCGACGGGAACGCGTAGAACGCGCCCAGCGGCTCAAAGCAATCTAGGCCCAGCGCGTTGAAGCCGTCCACCACCAGCCGCCGTCTGCGGTCATAGGCGCGAACCATCGTGCTCACATCCGCGTAGCCGTTCTCCGCGCCGACCTTCAGCGCTTCGAGCGCCGCGTACTGACCGGCGGTGGGCGCGCAGAGCATGGTGAACTGGTGGATCTTGCACATGATCGCCGCGAGTTCCTTCGGCGCGCAGGCGTAGCCCAGGCGCCAGCCGGTCATCGCGAAGGCCTTTGAGAAGCCGGAGAGCGTGATCGTCCGCTCCCACATGCCGGGGATTGACGCGAACGACACGTGGCGATTTCCGCCGTAGGTCAACTCGGCGTAGATCTCGTCGGCGATGACGATGACGTTCGTGTCCCGGAGCACGTCCGCGATCTTCTGAAGATCCTCCCAGCCCATCACGCCGCCGGTGGGGTTGTTGGGGTAGGGCAGGATCAGCGCCTTGGTCTTCGGGGTGAGGCAGGCCTTGAGCGCCTCCGGCGTCATGCGGAAGGCATTCTCGGCGCTGGTCGGAAGGGTCACGCACTTGCCGCCGGCGAAGGCGATGCCCGGCGCGTAGGAGACGTAGGTCGGGTCGGGGGCAATCACCTCGTCGCCCGGCTCCACCAGCGCGCGGAGCGCGAGGTCGATGCCTTCGCTGGCGCCGACGGTGACCAGGATCTCATCCTTCGGGTCGTAGCGGACGCCGAACCGCCCCTCCATGTACCCCGCGATGGCGCGGCGCAGCTCAATGAGGCCCCAGTTCGAGGTGTAGTGGGTATGCCCCTGGCGCAGCGAGTAGATGGCGGCGTCGTTGTAGCTCCAGGGTGTGGTGAAGTCCGGCTCGCCCACACCCAGCGAGATCGCATCCTTCATTTCACTGACGATGTCGAAGAACTTGCGGATGCCGGAGGGCGGCACGTCGGCGACGCGGCGGCAGACGATCGATTCGTAGTTCACGGGGACACCGCCAGTCGCTCGTCGCGGCGGACGCCTTCCAGGATGACGCCATCGTTTTTGTACCGCTTGAGCACGAAGTGGGTGGCGGTGGAGTTGACGTGTTCGAGGGTGGACAGCTTTTCGCTGACGAACAGCGCCAGCTGCTTGATGGTCTTGCCGCGCACCAGGACCATCAGGTCGTAGGCGCCGCTCATCAGGTAGACGCTGGAGACCTCCTCAAACCGGTAGATGCGCTCGGCGATGGCGTCAAAGCCCTGATCCCGCTGGGGGGTGACGCGCACCTCGATCAGCGCCTCGACCTCCTCGCCCCCGGCCAGATCCCAGTTGATCATGGCGGGGTATTTCACGATGATGCCGCGCCTTTCCATGCTGGCGATGGACTCGCGGACGGTCTTTTCGTCGCTTCCGGTCATGACGGCGATGCGCTCCGGCGCGGTGCGGGCGTCCTCCTTGAGGATCTCCAGGATGTTCAGTTCAAAATCGTTGACGCACACGGCGTTTCACTCCTTATTTCTTGGTGAGGATGCCGTCGAGGATATCCCAGATTCGCTCCAGGTCCTCGTAGCTGGAATAGGAAAGGGTCAGCCGGCCGCGCTTTTCGTCGCCGTCCAGCCGCACCCGGGTTCCGAAGACTTCCCGCGCCATGGTCTCGAGCTTGACCAGCTCGCCGGCCGGGCGGGGTTTCGCCACCTTCTCGGCGGGTTTCTCCTGCTGCTGACAGATGCGCTCCAGCTGGCGCACGCTTAAGGATTGCGCGCGGACGAGGTTCGCCAGCCGCACCTGCTGCTCGGCGCTTTCAAGCCCCGCCAGCGCCCGCGCGTGCCCGGCGGACAGCACGCCGCTCTTTAGCATGTCCAGAACGGCCTCCGGCAGCGTCAGAAGGCGCAAAAGGTTGGCGATGGCCGGGCGGCTCTTGCCGAGCCGCGACGCCGCCTGCTCCTGGGTGTAGTCGCACTCGGCGATCAGTGCGCGAACGCCCATCGCTTCCTCAACCGGGTTCAGCCCCTCGCGCTGCAGGTTCTCGATCAGCGCGATTTCCAGGCGGCGCTTGGCGTCATAATCCCGGACGATGGCGGGGATTTCGTTCAGGCCCGCCAGCCGCGGGGCGCGGCCGCGCCCCGCCCCCGCGC
>JAEYPB010000102.1 GCA_023411175.1 Bacillota bacterium
CCGCGGGACGTCTCACTTTGGACGCACGGACGGCGCGCGAGGTTGCCAAAAAATCAGATGGTGTTCAAGTCCTCTCGCAGCATGGCATACAGCGCCACGTCCACGTACCGGCCCTTGTTGAACAGGCGGCCGCGAAGCGTACCCTCGTATCTCATGCCCGCCTTCAGCATCACATGTCCGGAGGCGGGGTTGTCTACCTCGTGCTGGGCCTCCACGCGGTGCAGCCGCATTTCGGTGAACGCGAACTTGAGGATCGCCCGGAGCGCCTCGGTCATCAGCCCCTGGTTCCAGTATGCCCGGGACAGCGAGTACCCCACCTCGGCGGAATTGTTCTCGCGCTGGTACCACATGAAGCCGATGGTCCCGATCACCTTGCCGCTCTCCAGATGTTCGATGCCCCAGCTGACCGGCTCGCCCAGCCGGTACTTCCGCAGCATGTACCTGACGTACGCTCGGGTCTCGTTGACCGAGCGGTGCGCATCCCACAAAACGTGGCGCGCCACCTCGGGATCCCGGCTGTATTCGTACATGTCGGGGGCGTCCTTCATGGTAAGGCGCCGGATGTAAAGCCGTTCGGTGCGAATGCCCTTCATCCGTGCGAAGATCGATTCTTCGTAAAAGGTCATGTTCTGGCCTCTGGTATTCAGATTTCTACCTCCCGACCCAACTTGGCCGAACGATAGATGCCCTCCAGCATGCGCTGCATGGCCACCCCGTGCTCAAGGGGCGCCGCGGACGCTTCGCCGGTCCTGATACAATGGATGAAGTGGTCGATCTCCACCTGAAAGGGGTCCGCAGGCAGCGTGGTCAAAACCGAATCCGACAGATGCCCGGCCTCCTCGCCGTAGAGCGTCAGCGGATCCATCGTGAGCCCTGCCCTGTCTCCGCAAACCTGCGTGTAATCCTGATTCGGCGCGTTGAGCGCCCAGCTGACCTCAAACAAGAGGCACCCGCCGTTTTCAAAGTGGATGACGCCGGCGGCGGAATCCTCGGTGTCAAAAGCGGTCACGTCGCTGTCCAGCGCGATCCATCGGCCCACGCCCTGGGTTTTGTAGTCGCCGATGCGGGCGGAGGTCACGGCGCTGACCCTGACGGGCTTCGGGCAGCCCATCAGAAACCAGGCCCGGTCGATGGCGTGCACGCCGATGTCGATCACCGGGCCGCCGCCGGACTTTTCCGTATCGGTAAACCAGCCCAGGGGCGTGCCGCGCCGGCGGATCATGGCGGTCTTGCCGTAGTAGACCTCGCCCAGACGCCCCTCGTCCACCAGCCGTCTCGCCAGCTGGTATTCCGGTTTGAAGCGGTTGGGCAGCGCCATCATGAACAGGATGCCGCTCTCCTCCGCCGCCCGCTTCATCTGAAGCGCCTGATCGAGGCTCCACGCCATCGGCTTCTCGCAAAGGACGTTGATCCCTTTTTTTGCGGCCTCGATGGCGCAGGGCGCGTGTGAGCGGTTCCACACGCAGATGTCCACCGCGTCGAGCCGCTCGGCTTCAAGAAGCGCCTCCGCGCTCCCGTAAGCGCGGGCGATGCCGAATTTCTCCGCCGCGCCCTTCGCGCGTTCAAGGTTCAGGTCGGCAACGGCGACGAGCTCCACGTCGTCCCTCGCCGCATAGACCGGTAGGTGCGCGTTCTGCGCGATGTTGCCCGCGCCGAGTATGCCGATTCGAAGCTTGCCCATACTTTTCAACCGCTTTCGTCACAGAATTTGGCCGTTCAGAGATTCGATGCGGCCCGCGCCGATTCCTTCCGGCAGCGGAATCTTTTCGCCCGGCAGCAGCGCGCCATAGTATTCGCCCGTCCAAACCCCCAGCGCAGCGACGGAGCCGCCGCAGTGGAGGAAGCCGTCCTGAACGCGCAATTCCGCACGCGGCGGGTTTAGAAGCGCGCCTCGGAGCGGTGAACCGTCGGGGACGGCGAAGATCAGCTGATCCACCTGCCGCGTCCCGCTGTCGTCGTTCAGTTCCGCCCGGGCGATGAAGACGCCCTCCGGGGACAGCGTGAACCTGAGTTCGCCGAGGAGCGCATCCGCGCCCGCCATCGCCGCAAAGCTGGTGGAGGCGACGAGCCGCCCGTCCAGCGCGTACACCGACGCGGTGACGGTTACCGGACGACGACGCCCATTGGAATACAGGCGCACAGGAAGCGGCGCGCGGGCCGCAAAGGCCTCCGGAAGGTCAAAGGCCGCGCACTCGCCCCACACCTGCCGGAGCGCGCCATAGGCGGGGCGCAGAGCGCCGCCATACTCGATCAACGCGGCGCTCCGGAGAGAAGGTTCCTCCTCCGCGATAAGAACCGTCAAAGGCCGTTCCGCCCGCCGGGCGCCCAAGGCGCGCTGGCGGAGTACCTCCGCCTGAACAAGGCGGCTGATGCGGGCATACCGCATCGCGTCGCCCAGCACATTGACGCCGTAGAGCGCCTCCCAGTCCTTCTTGTCAGGCGCGGGGCTGCCCGTGGCGCGCCAAACGGGCGCGTCTGCGGGCCAGAACCTTTCGCCGTTTGCGAGCTTATCCAGCGCCTCTCCGACCGGCACGGCCAGCAGATCCTCCGATTCTCCCTGAGCGCCTTCCGCCCGGTCCAGAAGCAGAAGTCCTTCCGGCAACAGATCGCAGGGGACCAGCGCACCCTGATCCGGGGTGAGCGGAGAATACACCGCCTCCGCACCCAGCTTACGCGCGCCGTGAGCGAGTTCGCGGTCTCGAAGCCGCCCGGCGGGAATCAACGCGATAAAGCGCGGGGCCGGTGCATCCATCGCCACGTTGACAAGCGCCGAATCGCAGCCCACGCCGGAGCGCTCCACGAAGAGGCGCACGGTGTAATACTGCTCCCCATCCCAAGGGACGGACGAAGGCAGTTTGACCTCATGCTCGACCCGCGCCTCGGCGGCGCGCAGCCGCTCAAAAAACTCGCCGGTCGTGACCATTTCGCCGTCCATCGACACCTGGTACCGGAACAGGAAGCGCCCGGCGGTGTGGGCGACGAGGTCACTCGCGATGCGAACCACGCCGCCTGCGGCTTCTGCGCGCACGCGCCTGAGCTCCACGTAATTGGTCGTCCGCAGCCACACCCGGCCCATGATGCCCCGAAGGGTTTCCGGGGAAAGGCCGGGGTCGAATGCCACCTCGACCCGGTTCCCTTCTCCCTGGACGCCCTCGGTGATATCCAGCAGCACTTCTCCGGATTCAAAGCGCGCGATCTCTTTTCCGTTCAATCGCACCGCGCCCCTGCCCGAAAGCCGCTCAAAGTGAAGCGCCGCCCGCTCGTCCTCGCCCGGGCAGTCAAAGGCCAGCGCGTAAACCCACGACTGCGCCTCCACCCACCGGTCGTAGAGCGCGTCCATCGCCGCGGGTTCGCGCCGAAGGAGACCCTGCTCCCGGAGCGCGTCGCGCACGTCCGAAAGCGACGGTAGAAGAAGCGGCGGCCACACGCCGCAGGAGATCGTCCAACCCTCGTCAAGCCTTATTGCCGCCATTACAGTATGCCCATCTCTTTCAATATCGGCTGCGCCAGAAGAACCGCGCAGATCGTCTTTGCGTCTTCGATCTCGCCCGCGTGGATGCTGCTGAGAAGCGCGGCGATATCGATGAATTCGACGTTCAAAAACTCGTCGTCGTCCGGCTGGCTCTCGCCTTGGGAGAGCCCGGTGGCCAGGTACAGCCCGATCACCTCGTCCGAAAAGCCCGGCGTGGTCAGGATGTCCGCGAGGTGCCGGAAGCACGACGCCGTAAGCCCTGTTTCCTCTCGGAGCTCGCGCTTCGCGGCCTCCAGCCTGTCGGCGCCGAAGGCGTCCAGCTTGCCTGCGGGGATTTCCAGAAGCACGCGCCCCGCCGCGCAGCGCCACTGGCGCACCACCGCGACGCGGCCCATTTCGTCCACCGCCACCACCGCCGCCGCGCCCACGTGGCGCACGATCTCCCGCGTGGCCGTTTTGCCGCTGGGCAGTTCCACCGTGGCGCGCTCCAGGTGTACCACGCGCCCGTCGAATATCTTTTCCGTCGAAATCAGTTTTTCTTCAAGGTTTCGATCGCCCGTCATGCGTTCAATCCTCCGTTTGTTCTATTATACAACACCCGCCGGAGAATCTCAATCGCCACCGGGCAATTGGGTCTGGATATTGTGCGAAAAATGGTGTATAATGCCGGTACAGTACTTTTGATCAGGGAGGGATGGCCATGATACAGGTGGTTCTGGGTAAGATCGGCAGCGGCAAGAGCAAACGACTGATTGATTTAGCGAACGAAGCCCTCAAGACCGAACACGGCCTTGTCGTCTTTGTCGATGACGATAAGAATAACATGTACGATCTCCGCCACGAAGTCCGGCTGGTGGACGCCAGCGAATTCGCGCTGGGCGAATACCGCTCGGCTTCCTGGTTCTACGGGCTTCTGGGCGGCATGCTGGCGATCAACTTTGACATCTCGCTGGTGTTCGTGGACGCTTTCATGAAGCTGGTCAACAACACCGATCCGAAACTCCTCGAGCCGCTGTTCCAGCAGATGGAATCGCTCTCCAAGGAGCACAACGTCAACTTCGTTCTGGGCGTCAGCGGCGATCCCGAACTTCTGCCCGAATTCATCACCAGATACGCTGTCTAAAGGATTGATCGGCATGCGATACACTTCCACGCGCAATAACGGCGCGTCCATTAGTGCGGCGGAGGCCGTCGTCCGGGGTATCTCGGACGAGGGCGGCCTGTATGTGCCGGAGCAGATCCCTTCGCTCCCTTCGGAAGCGATCCGCGCCATGGTGGGTATGCCCTACCATGAGGTGGCCGCCCGGGTGATGGCCGGCTGGCTGCGCGGTTTTTCTTTCGATGAGCTGCTGGGCATGTGCCAGGCGGCTTACCGTTCCTTTGATACGCCGGGAGTCGCGCCGCTTGTGCCGCTTTCCGGCGGTCGGCATATTCTGGAGCTCTTTCACGGCCCGACGCTGGCCTTCAAGGACGTCGCGCTGCAGTTTCTCCCCCGGCTGATGACCGCCTCCGCCCAAAAGATCGGCGAAACGCGGGAGCTCGTCATCCTGGTCGCCACATCCGGCGACACCGGAAAGGCCGCGCTGGCGGGCTTTGCGGACGTGCCGGGCGTAAAGATCGTCGTCTTCTACCCCGACGGCGGCGTTTCGGAAGCACAGCGGCTTCAGATGGTCACCCAGGAGGGCGACAACGTCCACGTCATCGCCGTCAAAGGCAATTTTGACGATGCGCAGACCGGCGTCAAGCGCATGTTCACCGACAGGGCGCTGGCGGGGACCCTCTCTGGCCGCGGCATGGCGTTTTCCTCGGCCAACTCCATCAATCTGGGGCGGCTGGTACCGCAGATCGCCTACTATTTCTGGGCCTACGCGCGCATGGTGGCCGGGGACCAGATCGCCTTCGGAAAGCCGATCAACGTGTGCGTGCCCACCGGCAACTTCGGCAACATCCTCGCCGCCTGGTACGCCAAAGAGATGGGACTGCCCATCGCCCGGCTGATCTGCGCCTCCAACCAGAACAACGTGCTTTCGGATTTCATCGCCACCGGCGCCTACGATCGGAACCGGGTGTTCCACCTGACCTCATCGCCGTCGATGGACATCCTGATCTCCTCCAACCTGGAGCGCCTGCTCTATGAACTGGCGGAACGCGATGTCGGCGATGTCTGTGCGATGATGTCGAACCTCTCCAAATCCGGCCGTTACGTGCTGTCCGCGGACGCCTTGAAGCGGCTCAAGTCATTCATGAGCGGCGGCTGGGCGGACGAGGCGCAGGTGAGCGCGCGGATCGCCGCCACCTTCCGGGACGAGGAGTACCTGATCGACCCGCACACGGCGGTGGCGCTGGACGTGCACGCGCGCTACGCGGAGGAGACCGGCGACAGGACGCCCACCGTCGTCGCGTCGACGGCCAGCCCCTACAAGTTTGGAAAGTCGGTCGCCGCCGCGCTTTTCGGGCAGAAAGCCGCGGACAAGGATGATTTCGCCTGCTGCGCCATGCTGGCCGAAGCGTCCGGCGAAGAAATCCCGCCCGCGATCGCGCTGCTTCGACAGAAGCGCGTGCTGCATAAGGCCGTCTGCGACAAGGACCTCATGCAGCCTGCGCTCATGCAGGCGCTGGAAATCGCGCCTTGAGGAGGAGGGTTCCATGAAGACGAGACTCGCCTGTCAACTCTATTCGGTACACGAATCCATCGACCGGGATGCCGCGCACGCCGTGCGCGCGGCGGCCTCTCTCGGCTTTGAAGGCTTGGAGTTTTTCGGAAACGCGCTATGGGATGCGGCATTTGTGAAGTCCGCGCTCCGCGACACCGGCCTTGAAATCGCGGGCTGGCACGTCGCCATCGACCGGCTGAGAGACGAAGCGATCGATCGGACGCTGGATTTCCAGAGCGAAATCGGCAACCGCTCCATCGTCGTACCCTGGCTTCTCCCGGAGATGCGGGACAGCGCCGACGCCTGGAAAAAGACCGCCGAGCTGTTCAACCGCATCCATGAGCGCACGAGCGGCCGCGGCATGCTTCTGGGCTACCACAACCACGATTTTGAGTTTCGCCCTTTGGGTGAATCCGGCGAGACCGGCTGGGCCATCTTTGCCCGCCTCACGCACCCGGACATCGCGCTGCAACTGGACAACGGCAACGCCATGGCCGGCGGCGCCGATCCGGTGGAAACCCTTCGCGCCCATCCGGGGCGCGGGCGCACGCTGCACCTGAAGCCTTATTCCCTATCCCTCGGCTACGACTGCATGATCGGCCAGGACGACCTGCCCTGGCAGGCCTTCTTCAAGGAGGCCAAGGATCAGGGTGCGACCGAATGGTACATCGCCGAATATGAATCCGGCGCCATGGGCGGCGACATCGAAGGGCTTCGCGCCATGCGCGAGGCGCTCAGGGAGTACGGCCTGTGAAAGACAAGAAAAAACTGGCGCTGGCGGCGGCCCTCGTCGCAGTGCTCGTGATCGTTGCGGTCCTTGCCAGCCGGTGGATCGGGCAGATCGTGCTGGGCAGCGTGGATCAGTTGCAGGCGGTGGGCAGCGCACCGCTACCCACCGAGGACATCTGGATCGCGCCGACGCTCGGCCCCGATGAGGACTTTGCGGCGCAGGAGGCCGAAGCGCTGGAAAACCAGCCGGATGCCGAGCCCGCGCCAACCGAAGAACCCGATGGCTCCGCGCCGATCCTGGAATCGCCCGAGGACCTGGCCGGCACCGCCGACTCGAGCTCCATCGTGGACGCAAGCCCGGCAGACGACTGATTGCGCCACAAACACCGCGCTTCTTTGCCGCGGGACGCGCGCCAAAACCTCCAAGATCGGGCGGCCTCGCCGCCTTTAGGGATTTTGCCCCACCAGCGCCCTTTGCTGGTGGGGCAAACGCGTTTCAGGCGCACCCGTCGGACGCAGTCGGAGGTTTGCTTCGAGGAATTTCCCTGCCGGAAGCCTTGAGGCCGTATAGGAGAATGGTATCCTGTCGGCAGCCCCAGAAGGCAAATGTCATGAACCAGTCCGGGCCGCATCGGCGCGCCGGATTACTCCGCCGTCTCCTCGCCCTTAAGCGCGTCGATGAAGATCACCCACCAACCGGAGCTCCCGTCGCCGCGCCACATATAGCCGTCGAGCCCCGGCGGGGGTTCCAGCGCGAAGGTGCCCGGAATGCCGTAGCATACGGCGACAGGCCGCTCATCCTCCACCCGGACGCCCACCAGCGAATGTGCCCGCCCGTTTCCCGGAAGCGGCGCGCACACGAAGGTGTATCCGTCCGCCGGGAAGGCCTGGCAGGCGGGGAGCTGCTGAAACAGCGCCCGCAGTGGTTCCACGGTCTCCGGCCACTGAAGCGAGATATCCAGCGCCATCTGAAGGCCCGCGGGTACCTCTTCGCCGTCGGGCAACGCCTCCGCTTCCGCGCCCTCCCCCTCCTCCTGAACAGGCGCTTCCGGCGCAGATTCCTCCAGCAAAGATTCCTCCGTCAAAGGTTCCTCCTCGTACTCCTGCGCTTCCTGTTCCTCTTCCGCCTCCGGCAGCCCGCCAACCGGTTCCTGCGCTTCCATCTCGGGCTCGATCTGGACTTCGACTTGGGCTTCGCCCTGCTGCGGTTCCTCGGCGGGTTTTGCCGGACGGCGGTACATCGCGCGGGCGGAGCTCATCGCCTGTACCCAGTCCACCTCCGCGGAACCCGCCAGAAGGCCGCTCATGACAGGCTCCACCACGCCGCTCTTTTCCGCCCGGACGACCGCGACGACGGGATAATCCTCCAGCGTATGGCCGTCGATGTTCCGGGGATCGAAGGTCCACGTCATCCCCGCCTGACCCCTGTTGTCCACCCGGAGCGAGCCCATGGGCACGGCCGTCCAACCGCTTTTGCCCTTGCGCAGAATGAGCGCCCTCAGGTCGTCCGACGTCCCCGCGCCGGACACCGAGAAGCGCAGACTGCCCGCCAGCGTGCGCCGCTCGAGGCGCACATGCCCGCTCATCCCCTTGACCGCGCTGCGCAGAAGAATCAGCGCGCGGCGGTAATCGTTTCGAATCATCCGATCGCCTCCCGGTCAAGCCTATGCCGAGGCGCAGCGCGGCATGACGCGAAGCTTTTCGGCCATTCTTCCGATCGTTCACAGTTTGTTCACAAGCTATCCGACCGCGACAACGCGGTATTTGGTATAATGTATCCGTACAGAAGGAGGCGAACGCATGATCGAATTGAAGGGCGTAACCAAGCGGTACGGCGATGTGCTCGCCGTCGAAGGCGTCTCCTTTCGCGTGGAAGTGGGCCAGATCCTTGGATTTCTCGGGCGAAACGGCGCCGGGAAGTCCACGACGCTCGGCATCGCCTCCGGTTACATCCCTGCGACGGATGGCCAGGTGCTGGTGGACGGCCGGGACATTCTGGAGCAGCCGCGGTACGTCAAGCGGCGCATCGGCTACCTGCCCGAGCAGCCGCCCCTGTACCACGACATGACGGTGGACGAATACCTCCGCTTCGCCTGCGCGATCAAGGAAGTTAAAAAAAAACGCATAACCGCTCATGTGGGCGACCTGTGCGAATTGACGGGGCTGGCCGATCACAGAAAACGGCTGATTCGGCACTTGTCTAAAGGCTACTGTCAGCGGGTGGGGCTTGCCCAGGCGCTGGCGGGCAACCCGGAGGTGCTGCTGCTCGACGAACCCACGGTGGGCCTCGATCCATCGCAGATCATCGGCATCCGGGAACTCATCAAGTCGCTGGGGCGGGATCACGCCATCGTGCTGTCCAGCCACATCCTGACCGAGGTTGCCGACGTTTGCGAGCGCGTGGCGATCATCGGCCGAGGCAGAATTCTGGCGCAGGACACGGTGGCGAACCTGGCCGGGGGCATGGGCGACGCGCGGCGCGTGCGGATTCGGGCCGCGGGCGGCGAGGCCGAAATCGAGGCGGCGCTGAGCGCGGTGCCGGGCGCGCGCGCGCTGGAGCCGATGGGCGAAAAGGAGCCGGGCACCTTCGACTTTATTCTGGAGTCCGCCCGCGCCGAAGACCTGCGCGGCGCGGCGTCCTCCGCGCTGGCGGCGGCGGGTCACCCGGTCGTCATGATGCGGCCGATGGACGTGGACCTGGAGGACGTCTTCCTCCGGCTGACCGGCGAGGTGGATCAGTAATGTTTAGTGTCTATAAACGCGAATTGCAGAGCTACTTTTACACGCCGCTGGGCTATGTGTTTCTCGGCGTATTTCTGCTGCTCTCGGGCATCTTTTTCATGACGGGGAACCTCTTCTCGCTGAGCGCAAACCTGGGGCTGTTGTTTGACTCGATGAGCTACCTGTTCATGCTGGTAATGCCGCTCGTCACGATGCGGCTCTTAAGCGAGGAGAAGCGCCAGCGCACCGACCAGCTGCTTTTGACCTCCCCCATCAGGGTGGAGGCGATCGTCGGCGGCAAGTTCCTGGCGGCGCTGACGGTATTGGCGCTGGCGGTCTTTCTCACCTTTCCCTGCGCCGCCATCCTCTTCGCCTACGGCACGCCGCACCTGCCGCTGGTGCTCTCCGGATACCTGGGGTTCTTCCTGCTGGGCGCCAGCTACGTGGCGGTGGGCATCCTCATGTCGTCGGTCACCGAAAGCCAGCTGACCGCCGCCGTCGCCACCTTCGGCGTGAACCTTTTGATTCAATTTATCGAATCCGTCGGCCCGTCGCTGAACGTGCCGATGATGCCGTGGCTGCCCACGGCCATCGGATGGCTGAGCCTCTACGACCGGTATTACGCCTTCACCGCCGGGCTGATCACCGTTTCAGACCTCATCTACTTCCTGTCTGTGATCTCCGTGCTGCTGTTTCTGACGGCGCGTGTGATCGACGGAAGGAGGTGGCGCAGCGCATGAAACCCTCAAGCAAGGCGCGGCTTCGGCAAGGCGGTTACGCGGCGCTTCTGACGATAGCCGTCCTCGTGATCGCGGTGGCGTTTAACCTTCTCGCCGACGCGGCCGACCGGCGCTGGGCGCTCAAGCTCGACCTGACCGAGGGCGGGCTGACCAACCTGTCCGCCGAAAGCGCCAAGGCCGTGGGCGAGATCGACACCGACGCGACCATCCATCTTCTGTACCGGTCCGGCACCAATTCGGAGCAGCGCTCGACCCTCACCGCGCTTTCAGAGCGCTACCGCGCGCTCAACCCGCGCATCCGCGTACAGGTGGTGGACCCGGTGGCGCAGCCCGGGCTGGTCAACCGCCTCAAGGGCTCGGAGGACTCGCTCTCCGAGGGTTGGGTGGTCGTTTCAAACGCGGATCTGAGCCGCGTCAAGGTCGTCCCCTCCAGCGACCTGTACACCTACACATACGACGAGTCTACCGGTTCCTACGCCGTCTCCTCCTTTGACGGCGAGGCGGCGCTGACCTCCGCGCTCGTCTACGTCACCGGGACCGACGCGCCCCGCGTTCTGTTTCTCACCGGGCACAACGAACTGGGCAAGGACTACTGTGCCACGCTGGCCGCCCAGTTGAACCGCGAAAACTACGAGGTGCGCTCGTTCGAATTGGGCGGCACGGAAAAGCTGCAGCCGGACGACACGCTGCTTGTGCTCGCGCCTTCCCTGGACTTGACCGAGTCCGAGCTTTCGGAGCTTCGCGCCTTTTTCGATGCGGGCGGGCGGGCGTTCTTCGTCAATGACCCTTCGATCGATCAGGCGAAGCTCCCGAACTTCTCCGCGCTCTTGGCTGAAATCGGGCTCGGCTACAGGAGCGGCGTCGTGGTGGAGGATGCTTCCTCCACCGGCAACTACCTGTCCGGCCAGCTGTACCTCGCGCCAAACGCCGACGCGGAGCACGCGATCACCGCGGCGCTGGCGGGCACGCGGCTGATCCTGCCCGGCGCCTGCGCGGTCGTCGCAGAATCGAACGACGACTATGCGGTCACGCCCCTTCTCACGACTTCCGCCACCGCCTTTTTGAAGCCCTCGGACGAAGAAGGCGACCTGTACACCCCCTCGGAGTCCGACGAGCGCGGCCCTTTCGCGCTGGCGGCAGCCGCTGAACGCGCGACCGAAGGTGGTGCGCGGGCCGTCGCGGTGGGCAACCTGTACGTGGTCGCGGACAGCGACTACATGTACTCAAGCGGCAATCTGGATTTCACCGTCGGCGCCGTCAAGTGGCTTTCAAACCGGGAGACCGGCATTCAGGTGCGCTCAAAGGCGCTCCGCGCGGACGTGCTCGCCATTCCCGACGCGCGCACGCTGTGGCTTCTTGCGATGCTGGTGGTGGCGCTGGTGCCCGGCGCGATCCTCGTCGCCGGCACGATGATGTACGCGAGGAGGCGACGGCTGTGAGCGAAGAAAAAAAGGCGCTGGACAGCGCCGCGTCCCTCCGCCGCTTCCGCGACAGAACACCGCGCCAGGGGCGCGTGCTGATTGCGCTCGCCGCCGCCATCGCGCTGAGTCTGACCCTGTTTTTTGTGGTCCGCCCCGCCCCCACGCCTGAAGATTCCGAAGCGGCGACCTCGAAGGTGACGCTGATCGACCGCGACAAGACGTCGCTCCGCTCGATCACCGTCCGCTTGAACGGCGAAGCGCCCTACACCCTCGTCAACCTCAACGAGTACGACCTGGCCGATGAGAACAACGACCTCGGCAGGGAGTACGCGCTGGAGGGCGACGCTTCCTTCGCGGTCAGCACCGCGCAGGTTCTGTCCATGGAGCGCTACGCCACCGATCTCGTCGCGGAGGATGTCGCCGCGGAGTCGCCGGAAGACCTCAACGAGTATGGCCTGATGAGCCCGACGATGGCCGTCGCCATCGCCTTCCGGGACGGAAAAACGGAGGCCTTCGACTTTGGCATCGAGGTGCCCACCGGCGGCGGCGTGTACATGAAGCGCGAAGGGGACGATGCCGTCTACATCGCGAATTACTCGGTCTATGACGCCTTTGGCCGGGAACTCGAGTCCCTCAGGCAGACCGAAGAGGAGCGGCAGTCCATCGAAAATGCCAAGGCCGCGGAAAAGGCGTCCACCGCGCCGGACGGGGCGACCGATCCTTCCGAGACCATCAATCCGGCTGAAGACCCCAAGAACTGACCACTCTCGTACACTAACGTGAAACGGGCTGCCGCGCGGGAAAACTCCGCTTCGGCAGCCCGTTAGATTTTGGATGGTCTAGATTTCGATGACGCCCTCGAAGTCGCGCTGGGCGTCGCCGGTCATGGTGAGATCGGTCTCCGTCAGGTGGATGATGATCTGCCCGCCCGGCAGGTTGATCTGAATGTCCCGGTCCATCGGCGCACACCCCAGCCGCACGGCGGCGGCGGCCGTCGCGCAGGCGGCGGTGCCGCAGGAGCGGGTTTCGCCGATGCCGCGCTCCCATACCCGGAGGCGAATGCGCGTCGGGCTCTCAACCTGCGCGAAGGAGATGTTCGCCCGCCTCGGGAAGATCGGCGCGCGCTCCAGGATTGGGCCGAAGCGGCCCACGTCCACCGCGTCCACGTCGTCGACAAAGATCACGCAGTGGGGGTTGCCCATCGAAAGGCAGGTGATGCGGAAGAAACCGCCGCCGATGGAATAGGGCTGATCGACCACCTCGCCCGCCGCGGCGGCCTCCGGCGTGACGGAGAGCATCGGCACCGCGCCGGTGGCGAAGTCCGGCCGCCCCATGCCGACCTCCACCGAGTAGACCTCGCCATCCCGGATGTACAGGCGAAGGTTCTTCACGCCCGCGCCGCTCAAGATGCGCATCTGCTCCTTCGGCACGCGGCCGCTTTCGTAGAGGTACTTCGCGACGCAGCGCATCGCGTTGCCGCTGACCTCGCCCTGAGAACCGTCGGCGTTGTACATGCGCATGGCGGCGTCGGCCACGTCGCTGGGGTCGATCAGCACCAGCCCGTCGCCGCCGACGGACTTTCTGCGGCTGGACAAGAGAACGCTCAGCGACTCGGGGCTCTCGATCGCCTGATCGAAGCAGTCGAAATAGATGTAGTCGTTGTCGCCGGTGCGCATCTTCACAAATCGCAGCTTCTCGCGCCGGGCCGGGAGCTTCGCGATGTCGAGAAGCTCCACATTTTTCTCGGAGTAATCGCTGGCGATGGCGCGAACCAGCGCCGCCGCGGTGTCGAGGCTGGTCAGGCAGGCGACGGAGCGCTCGACGGCGCGCCGCCGAAGCCGCACGCTGTCCCGCTGGGGCAGGAGCCCCTTCGACGAAGTGGAGATCAGGTACTGGAGCTTGCCGCTGTCGAGGAGTTCCCAGATGTCCTCGTGCCCCTCGTGCAGCTTGCCGACGGCATTCGCTTCGATGCCCGCGCGGGCCAGCGCGTAGTAGGTGCCCGAGGTGGCGTAGAGCGTAAAGCCCAATTCCGCGAACTGGCGCGCGATGGGGACGACCTCCGCCTTGTCGCGGTCGCGGACGGTGATGAGCACGCCGCCTTTACTCGCCATCTTGTACCCCGCGCCGAGAAGTCCCTTGTAGATGGCTTCCTCCATGACGCGGCCGATGCCCAGTACCTCGCCGGTGGACTTCATCTCCGGCCCCAGGTGGGTATCCACATCCGCCAGCTTTTCAAAGGAGAACACCGGCACCTTGACCGCCGCGAACACCGACTGGCGGTAGAGCCCCGTGCCGCAGCCCATGTCCCGCAGCTTCTCCCCCAGCATGGCGCGGGTGGCGATGTCCACCACGTTTAGCCCCGTCACCTTACTGATGTAGGGAATCGTTCGGGACGCGCGGGGGTTGGCCTCGATCACGTAGACCTCGTTTTCGTAGATCACGTACTGGATGTTGATGAGTCCCCGGGTGCCAAGCGCCAGCGCCAGCTTTCGGGTGCAGTCGATCAGCCGCTGGGTCACCGGGCCGGTCAGGTTCCAGGCCGGGTAGACCGCGATGGAGTCACCGGAGTGGACGCCCGCCCGCTCCACGTGCTCCATGATGCCGGGGATCAGGATGTCCTCGCCGTCGCACACGGCGTCCACCTCGACCTCGGTGCCCATCAGGTACTTGTCGATCAGGATGGGGCTGTCGATGCCACCCGCCAGGATGATGTTCATGTAGCGGACGATCTCCTCCGGCTCGAAGGCGATGATCATGTTCTGGCCGCCCAGGACGTAGCTGGGGCGCACCAAAACCGGATAGCCCAGCCGCTCCGCCGCGGCGAGCGCCTCGTCCAGCGTATACACGCCGGTTCCCTCCGGGCGCATCAGGCGCAGCCGGTTCATCACGTCGTCGAACCGCTCGCGGTTCTCCGCGGCGTCGATCGAATCGGCGGAGGTTCCCAGAATGTGCACGCCCATCGCGCCCAGGCTCTTCGTCAGCTTGATGGCGGTCTGGCCGCCGAATGCCACCACCACCCCGTAAGGCTTTTCGGTGGCAATCACACCCGCCACATCCTCCGGCGTCAGGGGTTCAAAGTAGAGCCGGTCGGCGGTGTCGAAGTCGGTGGACACGGTTTCGGGGTTGTTGTTGACCATCGCCACTTCGTAGCCCTGCTGCTTCAGCGTCCACACGCAATGCACCGAGGCGTAATCGAACTCAATGCCCTGGCCGATGCGGATGGGGCCGGAGCCGAACACGATCACCCGCTTTTTGCCGCTCCCCTTCCGGGCGATGAACTCCGCCGCCTCGTTCTCCTCGTCGCGGGAGGCGTAGAAGTAGGGCGTCTCGGCCTCGAACTCCGCAGCGCAGGTGTCGACCATCTTGTAGCCGATCCTGGCCGGATTCTTCACCTTCTGCCCGCTGATGCGCTCAATGGCCCTGTCGGGATAGCCCGCGCGCTTTGCCGCCGTGTACAGCGCTTCGTCAAAGCCATTCATGAGCGCGGCTTCGATCTCATACAGCTTTTTGAGCTTCGCCAGGAACCACTCGTCAATCAGCGTGATTTCGTGCAACTTCTCGATGGAAATGCCCCGGGCGATGCCCTCGTAGACGAGGAACAGCCGCTCGTCGGTGGCCTGTCCGGCGGTTGCGAGGATTTCCTCCTCGGACAGCGCGGAAAACTTCGGGCTCCTGGGCGTGTCCATTGAGATCTCCGCGCCCCGGATGGCCTTCATCAGCGCCTCCTCGAATGTCTGGGCGATGGCCATGACCTCGCCGGTCGCCTTCATCTGGGTGCCCAGCGTGCGGCGGCCGTAGACGAACTTGTCAAACGGCCACTTGGGGAACTTGACCACCACGTAGTCAAGCGCAGGCTCAAAGAACGCCGATGTCTTCTTCGTAACGGCGTTTTTGATCTCGCCCAGCCGGAGGCCCACCGCGATCTGTGCGGCGACCTTGGCGATGGGGTATCCGGTGGCCTTTGACGCCAGCGCGGAGGATCGGGACACGCGGGGGTTGACCTCGATCACCGCGTATTCGAAGGACTCCGGGTTCAGCGCAAACTGCACGTTGCAGCCGCCCTCCACCTTGAGGGCGTGGATGATGTCCAGCGCCGCCGTGCGCAGCATCTGGTACTCCCGGTCGGCCAGCGTGACCGCCGGCGCGATGACGATGGAATCGCCGGTGTGCACGCCCACGGGGTCAAAATTTTCCATCGAGCAGACCGCGATGGCGTTGCCGTCCGCGTCGCGGACGACCTCAAACTCGATCTCCTTCCAGCCCGCGACGCAGCGCTCCACCAGAATCTGTCCGATGGGCGAAGCCTCAATGCCGTTTCGCGCGGTCTCCCGGAGCGCGGCCGGATCGTTTGTGATGCCGCCGCCGGAGCCGCCCAGCGTGAAGGCGGGGCGTACGATCACCGGGTAGCCGATGGTCTCCGCGAAGGCGAGCGCCGCTTCCACGTCGGTGACGACCGCGGAGGCGATGGAGGGCTGGCCGATCTCCTGCATCGTCTGCTTAAACAGCAGCCTGTCCTCGGCTTTGTCGATGGTGTCGAGCCGCGCGCCGAGCAGACGCACGCCCATTTCATCCAGAAAACCCTCCCGCGCCAGCTGCATTGAAAGCGTCAGGCCGCTCTGCCCGCCCATGGTGGACAAAAGCCCGTCCGGCTTCTCCTTTCGGATGATGCGCTTCAAGACCTCGATGGTCAGCGGTTCGATGTAGATGTGATCGGCGATGGCGGTGTCGGTCATGATGGTGGCTGGGTTGGGGTTGACCAGGATTACGGTAAGCCCCAGCGCCTTCAGCGCGCGGCAGGCTTGGGTGCCCGCGTAGTCGAACTCGGCGGCCTGCCCGATCACGATCGGGCCGGAACCGATCAGCATAACCCGTTTGAGATCAGTTGCCAGCGGCATGGGCGCATTCCTCCATCCTCAAAGAGAATTGGTCGAACAGGAAGGATGTGTCCAGCGGGCCGCCCCGCGCCTCAGGGTGGAACTGCACCGTAAACGCGTTGACGCGGTCGTATTCCACACCCTCGTTCGTCAGGTCGTTGGCGTTTTCAAAGGATGCCCGCGCGCCCTCCGGCAGCGTGTCCCGCACCACCTGATAGCCGTGGTTCTGGCTGGTGATGTAGAGCCTTCCGGTCTTCAAATCCCTCGCGGGCTGGTTCGCGCCCCGGTGGCCGTACTTGAGCTTTTCGGTCTTCGCGCCCATCGCAAGGGCCAAGAGCTGATGCCCGAGGCAGATGCCGAAGATCGGCGTTCCGGTTTCTGCGAGCTTTTTGATCTCCCGGATGATCCCGTGGTTCACAGCAGGGTCCCCGGGGCCGTTGGACAGGAGCACCCCGTCCGGTTTGAGTGCGAGAATCTCTTCGCAGGTGGCGTGGGCGGGGACGACCGTCACCCGGTAGCCCCGGTCGATCATCGCCTGCGCCATGCCGCGCTTAAAGCCGAAATCCCACAGCGCCACCAGCTTCTCGCCATCGCCCAGCGAATAGGGCGCACTGCAGGTGACCTGGCTCACGTCCGAGGAAAGCGCCTTTTCGGAAAGCGCCTTGCAGAACGCGGGAAGGTCTTCGGGCGCCTCGTCCAGGATGGCCGCGTTCATGACGCCCCTTTCACGGATGATGCGGGTCAGCGCGCGGGTATCCACGCCGTAAAGGCCGATGACCCCGCTCGCTTTCAGGTAGCTGTCAAGGTCCTTCTCGGATCGATAATTTGAAGGCAGGTCGCAATGCTGCCGAACGATGTAGGCGGAGAGGCGCGGCGCGTCGCTCTCGAAATCCTCCGCCATTACGCCGTAATTTCCGATTAACGGGAATGTCTGCACGACGATCTGCCCATGGTAGCTGGGGTCGGTCAGCGTTTCCACGTAGCCGACCATCGCCGTGGTGAACACCAGCTCGGCCGAAATCTCCCCGCCCGCGCCAAAGCGCCGGGCGGGAAAAACCTGTCCGGTTTCAAGTACCAGTACCGCTTCGCTCTTCATGTTTTCCCCCATCGAAGTCAGAATTTTTTATGAAAAGGGCGGATGGCACATTCGCCTCCGCCCGTTTTCGGGTCAGCCCATGAGTTTTACCAGCACGGCCTTCTGTGCGTGGAGGCGATTTTCCGCCTCGTCGAAGATCTCGCCGGCGTGGGCCTCAAATACATCCTCGGTGATTTCCTCCCCGCGGTGGGCGGGCAGGCAATGCAGCACAATCGCGCCGCGGTTGGCCAGCTCCATGATGGTGTCGTCAATCTGGAAGCCGGCAAAAGCCTTTTCGCGCTCGGCCTTTTCTTCCTCCTGTCCCATCGATGCCCAAACATCGGTCACCAGCACATCCGCGCCGGCGGCGGCCTTCTCCGGGCTGTCGGTGAGCTCGAACAGGTCGCCGTAGCCCTGGGCGAAGGAGAGCGCCTCCCGGTCGGGATGGTAGTTCTTCGGGCAGGCGACGGAGACCGACATGCCGGTCTTGAGGCCGCCGACGATCAGCGTGTTCGCCATGTTGTTGCCGTCGCCGATGAAGGCCATCTTGAGGCCCTTGAGCTTCCCAAAGTATTCGCGGATTGTCATCAAGTCCGCCAGCACCTGGCAGGGGTGGTAGAGGTCCGTCAGGCCGTTGATGATCGGGATGGAGCCGTACTTCGCCAGGTCGTCCACTTCCTTCTGCACGAAGGTGCGGATCATGATCCCGTCGAGGTAGCGCGACAGCACGCGTGCGGTATCCTGCACCGGTTCGCCGCGGCCGATCTGAAGATCCCGATTGGAGAGGAACAGCGCGTAGCCGCCCAGCTGATACATGCCCACCTCGAAGGAGACGCGGGTACGGGTGGACGCCTTCTGGAAGATCATGCCCAGCGTCTTCCCCGCCAGAAGCGGCTTATGGATGCCGCGCTTGTGGTCAGCCTTCAGTTCGTCGGCAAGGTCAAGGATCTCCAGTATTTCCTCGGCGGCCAGGTCGCTGAGAGACAGCAGGTGTTTCATTTAATTTCCTCCTTCAAGGCTTCCGATGGCCGCAGTCAGCGCCGCAAGGCCGCGGTCGATCTCCGGGTATGTGATGGTGAGCGGCGGCAGCAGCCGGAGCTTCTGCTTCGCGGTCAGCGTGAGGACGCCCTTTTTGATGCCCTCCGCGACCACCTGCTGCGCGGTCATGCCCTCGAACTCGACGCCCAGCATCAACCCGAGGCCGGTGACCGACTTGACGCCGTGCAGGCGCTTCAGTTTCTCCGCGATGTAGACACCCTTCTCTCGGACGCTTTCAAGCAGCACGCCGTCCACCCGGGCGATCACTTCCACCGCGCCCGCGCAGACGACGGGGTTTCCGCCGAAGGTGGAACCGTGGTCGCCGGGGCCCAGCACGCTCTGGGTCTTGCCGTTAAAGAGCGCCGCGCCGATGGGCAGCCCCGCGCCCAGTCCCTTCGCGCAGGTGATGATGTCGGGCTCGATCCCGTACTGCTCCGAGGCAAAGAAGCTGCCTGTTCGGCCGATGCCGGTCTGCACTTCGTCGGCGATGACGAGGATGTCCCGCTCCTGACAGTAGGCGGCTACCTCGCGGACGAAGTCCGCGTCCAGCGGCACGATGCCGCCCTCGCCCTGCACCATCTCCATCATAACCGCACAAACGGATTTGTCAAGCTTTGGCAGCGCGTCCGACAGCTCCGGCTTCGCGTAGACGAAGCCCGGCGTAAAGGGCATGAAGTACTTGTGGAAGCTGTCCTGACCGGTGGCGGACACGGTGGTGACCGTCCGGCCGTGGAAGCTGTTGACCAGCGTCACGATGGTGCTTCTGCCCTCGCCGTACTTGTCGAAGGAGTATTTGCGGGCGGCCTTGATGGCGCACTCGTTGGCCTCGCAGCCGCTGTTGGCGAAGAAGGCCTTTCGCATGCCGGATTTCGCGCACAGCGCCTCGGCGGCGTCCACGACGGACTGGTTGTAGAACAGGTTGCAGGTGTGCTGGAGTTTGTCCAGCTGTCCCTTGACCGCCTCCAGCCAGCACGGGTCCGCGAAGCCCAGCGCGTTTACGCCGATGCCGCTGGTGAAGTCGATGTACTCGTTGCCTTCCACGTCCCAGCAGGTGGCGTTTTTGCCCCTGTCCAGCGCCACCGGGAAGCGGTTGTAGGTCCCCGCGACAAACGCCTGATCCTTCGAGCGGATTTCGTCAAAGCCCATGCGCGCACCTCATTTCACAAACATCGTTCCGATGCCCTCGTCGGAGAACATCTCAATCAGAATCGAATGGGGGATTCGGCCGTCGATCATGAACGCCTTCTTCACACCGTCCCGGACCGCCTTTTCGCAGGATCGCACCTTCGGGATCATCCCGCCGGACACCTTGCCGCCGGCGATCAGCGCGTCCACCTCTTCCACTTTGACCACCGGGATCAGCGAATCCTCGTCGTTTACATCGTTCATGAGCCCGCGGATATCGGTCAGCGCGATCATGTTCTCCGCCTTCAGCGCGGAAGCGATTTCCGAGGCGGCGGTGTCGGCGTTGATGTTGAAGGCCATGCCGCCATCATCCACGCCCACGGTGGCGATCACCGGGATGTATCCGTCGGCCAGCGCGTTCAGAATCGGCGCGGTATCGATCTTCGTGATCTCGCCGACGTAGCCCAGTTCGGGCTTGTCTGCAATCTTCTCGGCCTGAATCATGCGCCCGTCGATGCCGCAAAGGCCGATGGCCTTGCCGCCGCACACGCCGATCAGGCTCACGAGGTCCTTGTTGGTCTTCCCCGCCAGCACCATCTGCACCACCTCGATGCTCTCCGCGTCGGTGCATCTGAGCCCATCCACAAATTTTGACGGAATCCCCAGCCGCGAGAGCATCTGGCTGATTTCCGGGCCGCCGCCGTGCACCAGCACGACCTTGACGCCCACCTGGGCGAGGAGCACGATGTCGGTCATCACCGCCTGCTTCAGGACGGGGTTGATCATCGCGTTGCCGCCGTACTTGACCACGACGACCTTTCCGGTGTACTTCTGGATGTAGGGCAGCGCCGCGGTCAATACGTCCGCGCGCAGTTCCTCAGCGATGGTGTGCATCGGCAGATCCTCCTCAGGTTCTGTAGTCGCCGTTGATTTTCACGTAATCGTATGTCAGGTCGCAGCCCCAGGCGGTGACCTCTGCCGCGCCCTGATGCATGTGGATCTCGACCCGGATTTCCTTTTCCATGAGGACCGCCTTCGCCTGCTCCTCGGAGAACGGCACGCCGCTTCCCTCTACGCAGACCTGAATCCTGCCCGCCGGGGACGAGAGATTGACCTCGATCATCGCGACGTCGAATTCCGCCTCCGCGTAGCCGATGGCGCACAGTATTCTGCCCCAGTTGGCGTCCGCGCCGAACATGGCGGCCTTGAAAAGGCTCGACATCACCACCGACTTCGCCACCGTCCGGGCGACAGCAACGTCCGGCGCGCCGGAAACCGCGATTTCCAGAAGCTTCGTCGCGCCCTCGCCGTCGGCGGCGATCATGCGGGCGATGCGCGCCGCGACCACCTTCAGCCCCTTCGCGAAGGCGTCGAAGTCTGCGCCCTCCGCGTCAATGGGCGCGTTCCCCGCGAGGCCGCTTGCCATTACGGAGACCATGTCGTTGGTCGAGGTATCGCCGTCCACGGAGACCATGTTGTAGGTGTCGTCCACGGTAAGCCTGAGCGCCTTTTCGAGCATCGGCGCGGTGATCGCGCAATCCGTCGTGATGAAGGACAGCATCGTCGCCATATTGGGGCGAATCATGCCGCTGCCCTTGGCCATCGCGCCGATGGTCACCGTCACGCCGCCGATTTCAAAGGCGATCGCCGTCTCCTTCGGGGCGAGGTCGGTGGTCATGATGGCGATCTGCGCGTCGTGGGCGCCGTCCCGCGTTAGATTCGGCGCGAGGTTTTTGATGCCCTCGGCCACCCTGTCCAGCGGCAGCGGCTGCCCGATGACGCCGGTGGAGCCGATGATGACGTCCGTGGGCTTCACATGAAGCGCCTCGGCGGTCATCCGGCACATCTCCTCCGCCACGTACACGCCGTCCGAATTGCAGGTGTTGGCGTTTCCGCTGTTGCAGACGAGGGCCTGCGCCACGCCGTTTTCAAGGTTCCTGCGCGTCACGGTGATCGGCGCGCCGAACACCTTGTTCTTCGTGTAGACCGCCGCCGCGGCGCAGGGCACCTTGCAGAAGAGGAGCGCCAGATCGTTCTTGGTGCCGCTCTTTTTGATGCCGCACCGGATGCCGCCCGCGACGAAGCCCTTCGGCGCGCACACGCCGCCCAAAACGTCCCGCATGCCTTCCCCTCCTATAAAAGCCCCGCGTATTCGTCCAGCCCCAGCGCGATGTTCATGTTCTGAACCGCCGCGCCGGAAGCGCCTTTTCCCAGGTTGTCGAGAACCGCCGTGAGCGTGATCTGCTCGCCGTTTCCAAAGGCGTAGAGGTTCAGGCGGTTGGTGGCGGTCAGAAGGTTCGCCGGGAGGAAGCCGTCCTCCGGCGCGTCCATGACCGAGATCAGCTTCGAGCCCTCGTAGAAAGCCGAGAGCGCATCCTTCAGCGAAGCCGGCGTAACGCGCTTTGCAAACTGCGCCGCCCACAGCGGCACCGAGACCGACATGCCCGCGTAAAAATCGCAGACCATCGGGTTAAAGACCGGCGGCTTCTCAAGCCCCGACACCTCCCGCATCTCCGGCAGGTGCTTGTGGGCGAGGCCCAGCCCGTACAGCCGGGGGCTCTTGAACGCTTCCGACCGATCCGCGCGTTCGTACTGGGCGATGCCCTTCTTCCCCGCGCCGCTGTAGCCGGAGACCGCGTGGCAGGTCAACATCGCATCCGGCGATATCAGCCCCAGCGAGACCAGCGGGTATACGATTGAAAGAAAGCCAGTGGCGTAGCAGCCGGGGTTCGCGATGCGCGTTCCGGAGGCAATCGCCTCGCGGTGCGCCGGGGACAGTTCCGGGAACCCGTAGGACCAGCCCGGCGCGACCCGGTGGGCGGTGGAAGCATCGATGACGCGGGTCTTTCCGTTCGTGATGAGCTTCACCGCCTGGATGGCGGCTTCGTCCGGCAGGCAGAGGAAAACGAGGTCCGCCTGGTCCATGAGCCGTGCCCGTTCGCCCTCGTCCTTGCGGAGGCTCTCCTGAATCCAGAGCAACTCGATGTCCCGCCGCCCGTGAAGCCTTTCGGCCAGCTGCAGGCCCGTGGTGCCCTCCTGACCGTCGATGAAAACCTTAAACATCGTTCAAAAGCTCCTTCACGATGCCGATCTGCCGCCGGACGGCCTCCGGCGCGGGCCCGCCGTCCACGCTTCGCAGTTTTACGCAGCGGGCGAGGTCGATCGCCTCGTACACGTCCTCGTCAAAGGCGGGGTGCGCCGCCTGATAATCCGAAAGCGGCAGCGTCTCCAGCGTTTCGCCCTTCTCAATGCACAGGCGCACGAGCTTCCCGGACACATTGTACGCGTCCCGGAACGGTACGCCCTTCTTGGCCAGATAGTCCGCGCAGTCGGTGGCGTTCAGAAAGCCCTTTGCGGCGGCGGCGCGCATGGTATCAACGTGGAAAGTGGCGCTCTTCAGCATCGGCGCGAACACCTCCAGGCACAATAGCGCCGTGTCCACCGCGTCGAAGACGGCCTCCTTGTCCTCCTGCATGTCCTTGTTGTAGGCCAGCGGCAGCGCCTTCATGGTGGTGAGGAGCGTCACAAGGTCGCCGTAGACCCTGCCGGTCTTGCCGCGCACGAGTTCCGCGATGTCCGGGTTCTTCTTCTGCGGCATGATGGAGGAGCCGGTGGAGAACTGGTCGCCCAGCGTCGCGAAGCGGTATTCCCACGAGCACCACAGCGCGAACTCCTCGGAAAAGCGGGACAGGTGCATCATCAGGATCGAGAGGTCCGCCATCAATTCCAGCGCGAAATCCCGGTCGGACACCGCGTCCATGCTGTTGAGCGAGATGCCGTTAAACCCCAGCTGCGCGGCCACATCCCGGCGGTCGATGGGGTGCGTCGTGCCCGCCAGCGCGCCCGCGCCCAGCGGAGAAATCCGCGTGCGGCGGTCGCAGTCCTTCAGGCGGTCGATGTCGCGAAGCAGCATCGAAGCGTAGGCCATCAGGTGGTGGGCCAGCGTCACAGGCTGCGCGCGCTGCAGGTGGGTGTAGCCGGGCATCACGGTTTCGAGGTGCGCCTCGGCCACTTCGACGATCACTTCCGCCAGCGCCTTCGCGCCCGCCTTGAGCGCCGCGATCCGCCCGGAGAGGTAGAGCCGGATGTCCAGCGCCACCTGGTCATTGCGGCTGCGCGCGGTGTGCAGGCGCTTGCCCGCGTCGCCGATGCGCTTTGTCAGCTCGGCCTCGACAAAGGTGTGGATGTCCTCGGCGGTCTGGTCGATTTCAAGCGTTCCCGCCTCAATGTCGATCGCGATGCCCTGAAGGCCGTTTACGATCCTTTCGGCCTCTTCCGCGTCCAGGATGCCCGTATGCCCCAGCATCGTCGCGTGGGCGATGGAGCCCATGATGTCCTCCCGGAACAGACGCTGATCAAAGCCGATGGACGCGTTTAGTTTATTGAGCCGTTCGTCCACCTCGCCGGAAAGCATGCCCGCCCAAAGCTTCATGCCTGACCTCCGTGTTTTCGTTCGGCCCGGCTTTTCGCCGGGCCGATAGATTTATTACTTCTTGTTGTTCTTTTCGTTCAGCATGGCCTGAATCTTGATCGGCAGACCGAACAGCGTGATGAACCCGGCGCTGTCCTTCTGGTCGTACACCGCGTCCTCGCCGAAGGTGACGATCTCCTCATCGTAGAGCGAGTAGGGGCTGGTGGCGCCGGCGGAGATCATGTTGCCCTTGTAGAGCTTGAGCTTGACGGTGCCGGTCACGGTCTTCTGGGTCTCGTCCACGAAGGCGGACAGCGCCTCCCGGAGGGGCGTGAACCACTGGCCGTTGTACACGAGATCGGCGAACTCCAGCGCCATCCGCTGCTTATAGTGCAGCGTCAGCTTGTCCAGGCACAGCTGCTCCAGCTTTTCGTGGGCTTCGTAGAGGATCGATCCGCCGGGAGTCTCGTAGACGCCGCGGCTCTTCATGCCGACGAGGCGGTTCTCGACCATGTCGAGGATGCCCACGCCGTGCTTGCCGCCGATGGCGTTGAGCTTTTTGACGAGGGCGGGGCCGTCCAGCTTCTCGCCGTTGACCGCCACCGGAATGCCCTTTTCAAAGTCGATGGTCACATACTCGGCCTCGTCGGGCGCTTCCTCGGGGGTGACGCCCATCTCCATGTTGCCCTTGTACTTGGGCTCGTTGGCCGGGTCCTCCAGCTCCAGGCCCTCGTGGGACAGGTGCCAGAGGTTCTTGTCCTTGGAATAGTTGGTTTCGCGGCTGATCTTGAGCGGCACGTTATGCTTCTCCGCGTATTCGATCTCGTCTTCGCGGCCCTTGAGCTCCCAGATGCGCCACGGCGCGATGACCGGCATCGTCGGCGCGAAGGCTTTGATGGTCAGCTCAAAACGCACCTGGTCGTTGCCCTTGCCGGTGCAGCCGTGGGCGATGGCGTCCGCGCCTTCCTTGAGGGCGATTTCGGTGATCCGCTTTGCGATGATCGGCCGCGCAAAGGAGGTGCCCAGGAGGTACTTTTCCTCATACTTGGCGCCAGCCTTCAGCGTCGGGAAGATGTAGTCGTTCACGAACTCCTGCTCAAGATCCTCAACGTACAGCTTCGACGCGCCGGTCTTCAGCGCTTTCTCCTCGAGGCCGTCCAGTTCGTCCGCCTGGCCCACGTTGGCGGCCACGGCGATGACTTCGCAGCCGTAGTTCTCCTTGAGCCACGGGATGATCACGGAGGTGTCCAGTCCGCCGGAATAGGCGAGGACGATCTTCTTGTACTGCTTCACGATGCTCACGCTCCATTGCATAATTATTCTTTTATTGTTGTATATTATACGCGCAATAGCGGTTTTGTCAAGGGATTTTCTGCATATCACCGTATATTCTGTGTAAAATCCCACAACCTTCCGCCAGCCTACAAAAGAGTATAGCGCATCGCCGGCTTTTTTGCACGGCGGATGGGTTAAACATTTCAAAACAGCGGCCTTTTTCTCCCGGGCACGGGTCGCGCCGTGGGCGCGCGGACGAAGCGGCGCGGGCGCGAAAAACCGCCGTCAGCCGGAGCTATCGGCGGCTTATGCATCCCTATGCAGTTTTTATTAGGTTTGTCAGGCCGTCTCCGACTGCCTGCGGCGGATGACGTCGATGACGACGGCGACGATGATGATGAGGCCCTTGACCACCCGCTGCCAACCCTGGGGCACGCCCAGAAGGTTCAGGCCGTTCGAGATGACGCCGATGATGAGCACGCCGATCACCGTGCCCAGGAGGCTCCCCTCCCCGCCCTTCATGCTGGTGCCGCCGATGACCACCGCGGCGATGGCGTTCATCTCCTGCCCCTCCGCCAGCGTGGGCAGCGCGGAGTCGAGCCGCGATACCACGATGACTGAAGCCACGCCGCAGCAGAGGCCGCTGACGGTGTACACAAACAGCTTTACGGCGCTCAGATTGATGCCGGAGAGCTTCGCGCAGGCCTCGTTGCCGCCGATAGCGAACACGTTGCGCCCGATGCGCATGTACTTCAGGTTGTACCAGCAAAGGATGAGGAGCACCACCATAATGATGATGGTGTACAGCGGAACGCCCATCACGCGGTTTGAAATCGCGGTGAAGGATGCGGGCAGCGTGTAGACGGGCTGTCCGCCGGTGATGGTGTAGGCGAAGCCGCGGGCGATGTACATCATGCCCAGGGTCGTAATGAAGGGCGGCAGCTTCAGGTAGGCGATCATCGCGCCGTTCAATAGGCCGATGATGCCCGAGAGAAGGAGCCCGGCCAGAATCGACGGAAACACGCCGACGCCCGCCTTCATCATCATCGCCATCAGAAGGCCGACCACCGCCATGTTGGAGCCGATGGACAGGTCGATGCCGCCGGAGATGATGACGTAGCTCATGCCCAGCGCCACCACGAAGTTGATGGACACCTGCTGGAACACGTTCAGGAAGTTGTCCACTTTCAAAAACACCGGCGACGCGAAGCCCATGATGACGCACAGGAGCACAAACGCGATGAATATGCCCAGGATGTTGCTGCCGGAACCGACGCGCTTCAGCTTCATTTGCATGGTACATCCCCTCTTCTCGCTGATGAACGGGGCGCGCGCCCCGGTATCTTATGCGGAGTGCCTTTCATCTCCGCCGGTGGCGTAGTAGAGCAGCATCTCCTGGGTAACCTCCACCTGGCTTCGGTCCAGCGTCGCGGTGACGGTGCCCTGATGCATGACCGAAATGCGGTCGCACATGCCCAGGATCTCCGGCATTTCAGAGGAGATCAGGACGACCGCCGCCCCCTCGCGGATCAGCTCGTTGATGATGTTGTAGACCTCGATCTTCGCGCCCACGTCGATGCCCCGGGTCGGTTCGTCAAAGAGAAATACGCGGGATCGGCTCATCAGCCACTTGGCGAGCACCACCTTCTGCTGGTTGCCGCCGGAGAGGTTGATCGCCTTCTGCAGCGGCGTCGGCGTCTTGATCGTCAGCTTTTCAATGTATTCGAGCACCGAATTCTTCTCCGCCCTCAGGTTCATGTGCCACCGACCGCCGAACTGGCCCAGCGACGCCAGCGTGATGTTTTCGCCGACGTTCATCGTCAGAACCAGCCCTTCGCTCTTGCGGTCTTCGGTGGCGAAGCCCAGCCCCGCGCGGATGGCGTCCAGCGGGCGGCGGATGGAGACGGGTTTTCCATCGATGTACACCTGCCCGGAGTCCACCGGGTCCATGCCGAAGATGGCGCGGGCGGTCTCTGTGCGCCCCGCGCCCACGAGGCCCGCGATGCCCAGGATTTCCCCTGCGCGGACGGAAAGGCTCACGCCCCTGACGCGCTTTCCGGCGGTCAGCCCCTCGACGCGGAGCACTTCCTCGCCCAAGGGCACATGGATCTTCGGAAACTTTTCCTTCAGTTCCCGCCCCACCATGTGGCGGATCAGGTCGTCGATGGTGGTTTCGCGCACTTCCACCACCGTCACGTTGGCGCCGTCCCGGAGGATCGTCGCCCGGTCGGCGATCTCCAGCACCTCTTCCAGATGATGGGAGATGTAGATGATCGCAACCCCCTCCGCCTTGAGCCGCCGCATGACCGTGAACAACATCTCCGTCTCCTTGCCGGTCAGCGGCGCGGTGGGCTCGTCCATGACGAGGATCTTCGATTGCAGGCTCAGCGCCTTCGCAACCTCGACCATCTGCATCTGCGCGATGCCGAGATCCCGGACCGGCGACCGGGCGTCAATTCTGACCTCCAGCCTGTTAAGCATCTCCTGCGCCTCGCGGTACATCCCGCTCCAGTCCACCCGTCCGCCCGGTGTGGTCTTCAGGCGGCCCAGGAAGAGGTTCTCCGCCACGGAGAGCTGCGGAATCAAGTTGAGCTCCTGATAGATGATGGAAACGCCCTTCTCCCGGGCGTGGCTCGGGGAGCGGATCTCGACGTTCTGGCCGCCGATCAGGACGGCGCCCTCGTCCTTCTGGTACGCACCGGCGAGAATCTTCATCAGCGTGGACTTCCCCGCGCCATTTTCACCCAGAAGCGCGTGAATCTCGCCCTGCCGGACCTCAAGATCGACCCGGTTCAGCGCGAGCACGCCCGGAAAGCGCTTGACGATTCCGCGCATCATAAGATAGGCGGCCATAACGTCACCCCCTTGTCAGAATGTAAAAGGCTTACTTCAGGAACTGATCGACGTTGGCGCTGTCGACCACGGTGGTCTCGGCCTCGATGATCTTGTTTTCGAGGGTCTCGCCATGAATCGCCTTGACGAGCGCCTCGATGGCGTTCTTTCCGATGGCGACCGGGCCCACGTCGAGCGTCGCGGTCAGCTCGCCGGCCTTCACGGCTTCCTTGGCGTTGGGGTTGCCGTCGAGGCCGACGCAGAGGATGTCCGCGCGACCGGCCTGCTTGCAGGCCTGGGCGGCGCCCAGCGCCATCTCATCGGACAGGCCGTAGAAGACGTTGATCTCCGGGTGCGCCTGCAGCATGTTGGTGGCGGCATTCATGCCCTTCTCGCGCTCCCAATCGCCCGCCTGGGTGGCAACGACCTTGACGCCCGGGTAGGACGCGGCGGCCTTGTCCACAAAACCACCCATGCGCTGGGTGGTGTAGTCGGAGGGCAGGCCTTCGATGATGGCGACGTTGGCGGTGCCGCCGGTCTTCTCGTTGACCCAGTCGGCGATCTTTCCGCCGCCGTTGTACTGGTTGTAGCCGGAGTAGGCGTACACTTCGCAGCCGGAGAGCTCGGTGATGGAGTTGAACATGACCACCGGAATCCCGGCCTCGTTGGCCTTCTTGATCCCGGCCACCAGCGCGTCGATGTTGATGCCGCACACCGCGATGCCGGCGACGCCCTTGGTGATCATGTCTTCAATCAGCTGCATCTGGCCGGCATAGTCGCTCTCCACTTCGGGCGCCATGACGGTCAGCGTGTAGCCGGCCGCCTCTGCGACGGGCTTCGCGCCCTCGATGCAGCTTGCGTAGAATGGGCTCGTCATCGCCGGAGGGAGAAACGCGATCTCGTTGGACGCGGCCAATGCGGGGATTGCAGCCATCAGCAGAACCAGTACCAGCGACAGGATTTTCTTCATGGGCTTACTCCTCCTTGCATTTATGGGCTTGCTTCAGCCCATCCCATCTATATTTTATTACAATTTATTCTATAATATTTCCTAATTTCGGTTCTATTTTTCCGATTATCAGCAGATAATTGTTATCTTTTTATCCATCCAATCATCACTTTTCATCCCTTGACATAATCTCCGATCAACGCTATCCTATAGAAGCCCATATCCGACGGAAGGAGGAGTTCGCATGCACCGCAAACTCCTGGCCTGGATCACCATCGCACTCTGTCTTTTTTCCTTCATGCCCGCAGGGGCGGTGTCCTTTTCCAAAGCGCACGCGGGCATCAAGTACGGCGGCGGCGTCTACCGCATCGGCGAGACAAATACAAAGTGGAAATCAAAGCTGGGCAAATATGTCCGTAAACTGAACGATACAAACGGCACCCTCGCCTCCTACACCTACACGTTCAAGGGACAAGGCGTCAGGGTGACGACGCTCTATAGCCGCAAGCTGCGCAAGGAAAAGATCACCTCCATTCTCGTCTGGGGAACAAAGGTGACCGCCGCCGGCGGCGTCAAGGTAGGCCTTGGCTTCAAGAAGATGACCGGCATCCTTGGCAATAAGTTTACGAGGAAGAACGGCGTCTACTCCTACCAGGCGGGTTCCCGCAAGCTTCAGGTCAAGTCGTCCGACGGCAAGATCAAGCTGATCAAGATTACTTGATTTTCTCGAAAGCGTAAACGCCCGGCTGATCGAATGATCAGCCGGGCGTTTACGATGCCGGGTCTAAATCTGGTCAAGCCGGAGACAAAGCAGCACCCCGCGGTCCAGGTTTTGGATCGCGGGGCGCTTTGTATCTGGGATGGGTTTAGAACGGAGGCAGTACGTCCTTCGGGATTCGGCGGCCGATCGCATCGCCCTGGGGCGCGTACTCATACCGCCAGACGCCGCTGCCGCGGGTGAACCGCGCGCCATCGACCGCCCGGCCGTTCTCGGTGACATTAGCCCCGGCATAGGGCAGGATGATCTCCGCCTCGGTGTTGAAGGGCACCTCCACCTCGATGGCGAGGCGGCCGTTTTCGTACTTCCAGCCGGAGGACAGCATGCCGTAGGGCGTGCGGACGGAGGCGCGGGCGTGGGTCAGCTGGTCGTTGGGCATCGGCTCGACGCGCGCCTTTTTAAAGCCCGGCGCACCTTCCACGGGGTTCAGGCCCGCCGCGTACCGGTACATCCATTCGGCGATGGAACCGTAGGCGTAGTGGTTGAAGGAGTTCATGCTGACCGGGCCAAAGTCGCCGTTCTCGTCGATGCCGTTCCAGCGCTCCCAGATGGTGGTGGCGCCGCGCTCCACCGCGTAGAGCCAACTGGGGCGGCCGGTGGACAGGAGCAGCGAATAGGCGTACTCGTTCAGCCCGTTCTCGCTGAGCGCCGGGCAAAGGTAGGGCGTCCCCACAAAACCGGTGGTCAGGAGGTTTTTGTCGGCGCGGATGCGCTCCGCCAGGTGCTTTGCGATCACCGGGCGCTCATGCTCCTCGCACAGGCCAAAGTGCAGCGCGATCACCTGGGCGGTCTGGGTCTCGGACAGCACGCGGCCGCCGGGCGTCATGTACTCCTTGCGGAACGCGGTGCGGACTCTGGCATGGAGCGCCTCGTACTTCTCCGCTTCCTCCGCTTTGCCCAGCACCCGCGCGGCCTTTGCCACCAGCTGCGCCGAATAGGCGTAGTAGGCGGTGGCGATCAGGTCCGTGGGCGTCGCGCCGAAGAGGTTGAAGGGGTCGGCAGTGTCCTGCGCCAGCCAGTCGCCCAGGTGGAAGCCGTAGTAGCGGTCCACGCCCTCGGTGTCCTGGCTGGTCATGTAGTCCACCCAGGCCTTCATGCTGTCAAACTGATCCTCGAGCGCCGCGACGTCGCCGTAGTACAGGTACAGGTCCCAGGGGATGATGGTCGCCACATCGCCCCAGGCGGTGGTGGGAAAATCCCACAGGCCCGAGCCGTAGATGAAGAACGGGATTACCACCGGCACATAGCCGTGCTTCGACTGCTCCTTTTTGAGATCGTAGAGGTACTTGCGGTAGAAGGCGTCCGACTCCATGTTCATGCAGGCGGTGGCGCCGAACACCTGCGCGTCGCCCGTCCAGCCCATGCGCTCGTCGCGCTGCGGGCAGTCGGTCGGCACGTCGACAAAGTTGCCCTTCTGGCCCCAGAGCGCGTTCAGGAACAGCCGGTTGACCCTCTCGTCGGAGCATTCGAACCAGCCGGTGCGCTCCATCTTCGAATAGACCACCTCGGCGGTGAAGTCCGCGGGGTTCACTTCCCCGGCCCAGCCCGTGAGGCGGATGTATCGGAAGCCCATAAAGGTCATGTAGGGCGCGTATTCCTCGCCGCCGCCCCGACAGATGTAGCGCGTTTCCGCCAGCGCGGTGCGCATGTTTTCGCGGTAGAAGTTGCCGTGCTTGTCGAGGTATTCGCCCGCCTGCAGCAGGATCTCGGTGCCCGCCGGCGCGTTCGTTTTGAAGCGCACCCAGCCGGACATGTTCTGTCCGAAGTCGAGCACGGTTTCGCCAACCGGCGTGGTAATCACCTTTTCGCAGGCGCGCGTCTCCATCACGGTGAGCGGCACGCTGCGCCGCGCCTCGAGCCTGCCCTTCGGCGGCGCGATCACGACGGCCTTGTCCCACGCCGAATCGTCGAAGCCGGGCGCGTCCCAGCCGGTCTGCACGCGGCGGGCGTCGAAGTATTCGCCGTCGTATATCTCGCTGCGAAGGAAGGGGCTTTCCGAAACCTTCCAGCTTTCATCGGTGGCGATTACCTCGGACGAACCGTCCTCATACTCGACCACCAGATCGCACCTCAGCCCCAGCGTGTCGCCGTACAGCTGCGTGCGGGTGGAGATGCCCGGCCAGTTGACGCGGCCCTTGTAATAGCCGTTTCCGAGGAACGCGCCCAGCGCGTTGTCGCCCTCGCGCAGCATGTCCGTCACGTCGTAGGTCTGGTACTGTATCCACTGATCGTAGGCGTTGATGAACGGGGCGAGCACGTCGTCGCCGACGCGCGCGCCGTTCAAAAACAGGCAGTATACGCCGACGCCGGAGACGTAGGCGCGGGCGCGGCGCACCGGTTTCTCCGCGCGGAAGGCGCGGCGAAGCTGCGGAAAGCCCTCCCCCGCCCGGCCGATCCACCGGCCCGACCAGGACGTGTCGTACTTCGCGGTTTCAAAGTATGCGGTCTCGCTCCAGCCGCTCTCCGCGCCGTTTTCGTCCCACACCTTGACGCGCCAGAAGTAGCGCGCGCAGGGCTCCAGCTTTATTTCAAGGCGAACGCCTACGCTCTCGCTGCACGCCACCTTGCCGCTGTCGTGAAGCGGGGATGAAAACTCCGGCGACAGGTCCACCTGGAGGCGCCGGGCGCTCTGGCGCTTGTTCGCGCCCTCGGCTTCGGTCACCCACGAGAGGGACGGCCTAACAAAGTCGAAGCCAACCGGGTTTTCCATGTAGTCGCAGCGCAGCTTGGTGATGTTCATGGGGTTTCTCCTTTTTCAGTGTATTCTCTATAGAGCTTCAGGTACGCGCGATAGGTTTCAAGCGGCACGTCCGGCGGCGTCTGATGGTCGACCGAGGGCAGGAAGCCGCCCTTTCGCATGGCGGGCAGCAGCCGCTCGAACTCCCGCCGCATCGCTTCCTCGCCGTTTTTCATGACGGTCTTGTCGAAGTGGCCCAGGAACAGGAATCGGGGATGGGCCTCCTGAAGCCGCGCCACGTCCACGCCTGCCTGCCTCTCGAGGGGCAGGATGCCCTCGAAACCGGAGGCCTCGAGCCACGGGATGAGTTCCGTCACGTCGCCGTCGGAATCGCAGAACACGCGGATGCCCCGCGCCTTCCACTCGGGCAGCATCCTCCTGTAAAAGGGGGCCAGGAAGCGCTCGAACAGCGCGCCCGACAGCATCGGGCCGTGGTTGTAGCTCATGTCTTCTGCGACGGTCATGAAATCCGGCACGGCGTAGCGGCAGAATTCGTCCATGACGCGCAGGTTGTAGTCCGCCAGATCATCGTTGATCCTGTCCATGAACTCCGGCTCGTCGTAGAACGCGTACAGGTGGTTTTCGATGCCGAGCAGCGCCCTCGGCCCCCAGAAGGGGCCCACCACCGTCGTCCAGAGGATCGCGTCGCCGCGCTTTTGCAGCGCCGCCGCGGCTTCGAGCCGCGCCCGGTCGAAGGGTTCCTTTGGATAGATTATCGGCTTCAGCGCTTCGTAATCCGCCAGCGATTCCACGAGCGGCGCGCCGTGCCGCGCGGGCTTCGGCGCGGTCTCCGGAATCGGGTCCATCCAGAACTGCATGTCGAGATCCAGCCCCAGCGCGTGCTTGATCTGGTCGCACTGGGTGAACGGCGCCTCCTCCGGGATTTCGAGCCCCTCGGAGAGCCACCGCTCGACGGTCTTGTCCCACCACATCGCCCACTCGATCATGGGCAGCCGGTCGGCGCGCTCCAGCGAAAGCGCCCGACGGAACCGCTCGCGGGCGGTCATCCCTTGATGGCTCCGGCAACCATGCCGGAGACGATCTTCTTGTTAAAGAAGATGAAGAGGACGAGAGGCGGCAGCGTGATGAGCATCACGTCGGCGAACAGGAGGTTCCAGTCGCTGCCGTACTGCCCGTTGAAGTTGTAGAGCGTCTGCTGCACGGTGGCGTTCTTCGTGCCGGGCAGGAAGTAGAGCGGGTTGACGAAGTCGTTGAAGATGTTGACCGCCGACAGCACGATCACCGTCGCGGTGACCGGCTGCAGAAGCGGCATCACCACCTGCCAGAACATCCTGAAGGGGCCGCAGCCGTCGATGACGGCGGCCTCGTCCAGCTCCCGCGGGATCGACGCCATGAAGCCTCGGTACAGGATGCAGGAAAAGGACAGGTTGAGCGCCACCTCGATCAGCACCATGCCGCCGATGGACTTGTAGATGCCGATCCCCTGCATGACCCAGATGGTCGGCACAATGGCGGGCGGAATCATGAGGCCGGTCAGCACGATGAAGTTGGCGATGGTGCCCATCCGGTCGCGCTTTCGCTGCAGCACGTACCCGGCCATCGAGCAGACCGCCACCATCAGAAGGATTGAAAACAGCGTGATGGCGATGGAGTTGCCGAACGCGCGGATCACGATGCCGTTGTTGGTCTCAAGCACCTTCCGGTAGTTGTCGGCGATGTTGAACGCGCTGGGCCATTGGATGTTCATCAAAGACGCTTCCGACCGCGTCTTGAAGGAGTTCAGGATGACAAAGTAGAACGGCACGCAATAGATCACCGCGGCGAACAAGACCGCCAGCGCGTCAAAGACCAGGCGCTTTGCGCCGCGGGCGCTTTTTGCACGGTTTTTCACGCTCACAGGTCCACCTCCCGCCGGGTGATGAAGTAGTACAGCGGGAACGCGAGCAGCGAAATCAGGATGAACATGAGCACGTTGCCCAGCGTCGCAAGGCCGTAGTAGCCCGCCGAGTACTGCTTGTAGATGATCGACGCCAGAAGGTCCGTGGCAAAGCCCGGGCCGCCCTTGGTGGTCACCCAGATCAGATCGAACGTGCGAAGCCCGCCGATGAACGCCAGGATGATGACCGAGTTCATCGCCGGCCGGCACAGCGGCAGCGTGATGTGCAGAAACTTGTCCCAGGTGGTGCCGCCGTCGATCGAGATTGCCTCATAATACTGCTCCGGGATCGAGAGGATGCCGGCGATGTAGATGACGGTGGCGATGCCCACGCCCTTCCACACGTCGACCATGATCACGGAGTAGAGCGCGAGGTTCACATTCCCCAGCCAGTCGGGGCCGGCGATGCCGATGGCGGCAAGGGCGGCGTTGATCAGGCCGCGGGTCGGGTGCATCAGCGAGCGGAAGGTGATGCCGACCGCCAGCGTCGAAATCAGGTTTGGGAAGAACAGGATGGAGCGCAGCGCGTGTCTGCTGCGAAGAAATGTGCTCGACAGCACCGCGCCAAAGATGAGCCCCAGCACCACCTTGAGCACGCAGGTCATCGCCGCGTAGATCAGCGTATTTTTAAAGCCGATCCGAAGGGATGTCTCCTTGAAGAACATCCTGAGGTTGTCAAACCCGGTAAACGTCCAGTCCGTCAGCGTCCACGTGGTCATGCTGAAGAAAAAGGACATGATTGTCGGCAGAAGGAAGAGAACAAAAAATATGATGCCGGCGGGTACGAGAAACCAGCCGGAGTACATTCGTTTGAGTGCTTTGGGCAAGGCCTACACCTCCGTATAGAGCGCGCCGGCTGCGCCGGCGACACGAAACAAAGCAATTAAGCGGCTCCCGCCAAACGGAATCCTCGGGTGAGTGATCAGAGAGGGCCGAAGCCCTCTCTGATTTCAAATCAAATCCGGCGGCGTGTACGGCGGATTTGGCTTTTTCCGGGAGCGCTAGCGCAGGAAAAAGCGTGCCCGCTCCGGTTTTCACCCACAAACGCCCGCGGGCGTTTGAGAAAACCGGCCCGTTGTATTGCGAGGGAAAGCCGCCGAGCGGATTTCCCTCGCGGCGTCGGCTATGCCGACGCAATTACCATCCCGCCAGTCCCAGCTGCTTGGCCTGCTTCTCGACGTCGGCGTCATACTCGGCCGCGCACTCCTCGGGGGAGCGCAGGCCGCCCATGGCCTCGATGCAGATCTGCGGCGAGTTGGGGCCCTTGACGGAGGTGATGAACTCGAGGGCCGGGGCGGTTTTGCCCGCCTCGAAATAGGGCATCATCTCGAGCACGCCCTGGTAGGCGGTCTCGGGCATCTCGACGCCGGACACCACGTAGGGGCCTTCCGCGGAGGTCGCGGCGGCGTAGGCGTTCAGGCCTTCGGGCGACACGAAGAACTCAATCCACTTGAGGGCGGCATCGACGTTCTGGCCGTTCTTGAACACATAGATGGAGTTGGGCAGCCACACGGTCAGGCCATGGTCGTCGGGATTGTCGCCGGGCTGGCCGAACACGCCGATGTTGTCGGCGGCCTCGCGGCCAAAGTTCTTCTCAACGTTGGTGATGGCGTTGGTCAGCATCGGGTAATGGACGCCTTCGCCGCTCGACAGCATCTGCAGTGCGTAGTCGTAGGTGTTGGTGTTGTAGTCGGCGTTCATGAAGCCCTTCTGGTAGACTTCCGCCATCTTGGCGAAGGCCTTGAAGGCCGCCGGATCGGTGGCGTACTTGGCCTTGTTGTTGTTAAAGTCCACCGCGAAGTTCGGGTTTTCCTTCTGCACGTTGTAGTAGTCGGCCAGAAGGATCAGCTGGCTGGACCAGTCGTCGCCGAAGGAGGCGATGACGGCGGTCTTGCCGGCGGCCTTGATCTTCTCGCAGTTGGCCATCAGGTCCGCCCAGGTGTGGGGCACTTCAAGGCCCAGTTCCTTGTAGACGGCCTTGTTGTACAGCCAGGCGCCGACGAACGAGGAACCGGAGGGAACGCCGTAAACGCGGTCGTCCACCGTGACGGTCACCTTGTAGGAATCGGAGAAAGTGGACATGTAGGGCATTTCCGTCAGGTCCACGAAGTTCTGCGCCGGGTTGAGGGAGGACAGCAGCGATCCGGAGTTGAAGTAGCACAGATCGGCCATCTCGCCTGCGGCCAGACGGGTGCGGACGATGTTCTCGCCCTCGGCGCCGCCGGGGCGAACCTCGATCTCAAGGTCGATGCCGAGCTTCTCCTTCGCCAGAGCCGCGACGGCTTCGATGCCGGCGGTGGGCGAAGTGTTGTCAATCAGGAGCGTCAGCGTCGTGCCCTCAGCAGAAGCGGGGATGCTCATGGACGCAACAATCAGAACCAGGGTCATCAGCAGAATGGACAGTTTTCTCACCAAATAAACCACCTTTCCACATAGTTTATGTCCTAAGCATAACACAAGGCCCAGAGGCTGTCGATGGAAAATCCAACAAGGCACATGGAGGATTCAGCCGACGACACTCAAAATTGCCCTTCAAAGGGCGCGCCCCCGCGAACCGTTCCGGTTCTCGGGGGCAAGGCATTGAAAAACCCCGCGGTATTTCGATATGAAGGGAAGCCCTGCGCGCGCCTGAAATTCTTCGGAATTTCCGGGCGCAACGACCAAAGATATGGATGCCGCCACCAAGTTGCGCACCGGTGGCTGCATCCCATTCCCGGCATAACGCCGCAGGGAATGATTGAAATCTACAGGAACTTTGCGGACGGTCCGATCCCCGCGACCATTCCGGTTGCGGGTGCACGGCGCGACGCTGTACCAGCAGGCGAACGTCCGGCTGCATAAGGTCCGGTTCGCGGGGTGCACGCGGCCCGGCAGCGCAGGGCATTTACTTCCCGTCCTCTCCGCTCTTCAGGCAGTCCTTCGCAAAATCGGTAGGCGCGACGCCGGTCCCGGCGCGAAACACGCGGCTGAAGTAGAGCGGATCGGAGAAGCCCGCCTCTGCCGCGATTTCCTTCATGCGGCGCGTGGGCTCCCGCTGGATGAGGGCGCGGGCGAGTTCGACGCGGCGGCCGGTCAGGTATTCGACGAAGGTGCAGTGGGCATAGGTGCGGAACAGGCGGCTCAGGGTGGTTTGCGACATGCCGTTCGCGCGGCAAACGCCTTCCAGCGTCAGCTTTTCGCTAAGTCGCCTGTCGATGTAGGCGGTCAACGCCTCAAAATCCGCGCGCGCGCGGTCGGGCTCCCGGTCCCTGGCGCGGCGCTCGTATTCGGTGAGCAACAGATCGATCCGCGCGCGCAACTCCCCCGGCCCCGGCACGGCACGGAACTCGACGCCCGTCTGCGGCTCGGCCTCCGCGCCCTCCGGGTTCGCGGCAGCCCCCAGCGCCTGACGCGCCTTTCGGGAATACTCCAGCCTGAGCGCGACGCGCTCCAGGCACTCGGCCAGTTCCCGTGGCTTGACGGGCTTGAGCAGGTAGTCCGACACGCCGTAGCGCAGCGCGGTCTTGGCGTACTCAAACAGTTCGTAGCCGCTGACGATGACCACGGGGATCATCGGCCACGCCGCGCGCACCGCCTCCGCCAGCTTAAGGCCGTCCATGACCGGCATTTTGATGTCGGTCACGACGATGTCCACCGGCTGCCTTCGGATAAAATGCAGCGCTTCCTCGCCGTTCTCGACGACGGCCGCCACTTCCATCCCCGGGAGCTCGCGCCGTATAAGGCTCGCCAGGTAGTCCGCCGATGCCGGCTCGTCTTCAACCAGCAGGATGTGGTTCAAGCACGTTCCTCCCCCTTCAGCGGCGCGCGGATTACGACCCGCGCCCCGTTATCGGTGTTTTCGAGCGTCATCTTGCAGGCCGGGCCAAAGTGATAGTGAAGCCGCGCGTAGGTGTTGACAAGGCCCATGCCGCCGATGGACAGCCCTTCCTTGCCCGGCCGGAAGGAGCCTTCCCGGACTGCCGAGAGCTTGTCCATAAGCCCGCGCATGACCTCGTCGTCAAAGCCCTCCCCGTTGTCCGTGACCTCGACGCGCCAATATTCCCCGTCTTGCCAGGCGCGAACCGCGATGCGCATCGCGCCTCCCTTGCGGGCAAAGCCGTGCTGTATCGCGTTTTCGGCCAGCGGCTGCAGCGTCATCTTCGGCAGGCGCAGCCCGAGCATCCCCTCCGGAATTTCGACAGAATAGTTCAGTCTGTGGCGAAGCCGCTTTTTCATCAGCGAAAGGTAGGTGGTCAGGTGCGCCTTTTCCTCGCCGATGGTCGCGAGCCTCCGCTCGGTGGCGGTGGAGTAGCGCAGCATGTCGGCGATGCCCTCGCAGATGGAGAGGGTCTCCTCGTCGCCCGTCTGGATCGCCCGGCTCATGATGACGTTCAGGGTATTGTAGAGAAAATGGGGGTCGATCTGCGCCTGCAGCGCGTCCAACCGGGCCTCCAATTCCAGCCTTTGGGCGCGCATCTTGTCGTCCACCGCGCCGCCCAGGCGCTGGCACAGCCGGTCGAACGCCTCGTTGAGGTTTTTGAGCTCGTCGACGCTGCGGGGCGCGGTTCTCAGGTCCAGGTTGTCCAGCGCCGTCTGATCCATCGCCTCCTGAAGCGTGCGCAGCGGCCGCATCAGGCGTCGGGTGGCAAAGTAAATGTAGAAAAAGGAACCGGCCAGCGCCACGAGACAGATCAGCGCGATCTGAATTGCGCCGGGCGCGAGATCCGCGCGCACCGCGGTGGCGTCCAGCGCCAAGCGGGCGTAAAGGCCGTAGCGGTTGGGCTCGCTGGTGACGACGATGGCCCCCTCCGCAGGCTCCGGCTGACCCTCCGGCGCGTAGAAAAGGCCTTCGGCGTCCATCAGCGACACGCCGACGCCCTCGAAACCGCCCAGCGTCAAAAGTTCCTGCAGTTCATCGCGGGAGCGCTGCACCTCTATGAAGCAGGTGACGCCGGAAACCGTGCTCAGCGCCCGTGCCGCTCCGTAAACCATCTGCCCGCGGCCGCTCCAGGGGTCCATGTAGGGCGGGATGAGGAGCAGCCTTCCCTGTAGCGCCTGCGCCGCCTCCGTCCACCGGATGCTCTTCGCCACATCGATCACGCGATCGGGCGTCGGCGTCTGGAGGCGAAAATCGCTGGTGAAAAAATCCCCCGCCTCGTCAAAGAGTATGATCTGGTGAAAGTGCTTGTCCACGACGTAGCTTTTGAACAGGCGGTTGATCGTGGACGCGCTATCGGCCAGGATCAGCCGGTTCCGCTCGGCGTTGCGCTCCGGCATGGTGTAGGTGGAGAGCGCCGACAAAAAATCCGGATCGGACAGGACAAAAAGGAGCGCCACGTCGATCTGCTGAATGCGCGATTCCACCTGCAGCGAAAGCTTTTCCGCCACGGTATACAATTCGTTCGTCGCCTTCTGCAGCGCCGCGCGCTCATTATATTGGAAGAAGATCACGCCGGTCAGCGAAACCAGCGCGACGACCAGCGCGAAGCTGAGGAGCAGGAGCTTGACGTGTATGCGCACCGGTCTTCCCCTCCGCCTCAGGAATTCACGCGGCCGACGCTGCCCCGCTCAATCAGGAGTGTGTCGATTTCCTGCTTGACGCGGTAGGCGTCGCCGCTTTTGATCAGGCGAACCAGCCGCTCCACCGCCATTTTGCCGATGCACTTGCACTCCACGCGCATCGTCGTCAGCGGCGGCTCGATCACCGTACAGGCGGGGATGTCGTCAAAGCCGATGACCGACACATCGCCGGGGATCGAGAAGCCGGATTCCTTCAGCGCCCGCATCGCGCCCAGCGCGATCACGTCGTTGTCCACAAAAAACGCCGTGGGCAGGGCCGGCTTTTCCTTTAGATAGGCGAGCATGTCCTGGTAGGCGTCCTCGGTGTTGGCGCGAAGGCCGACGGAGCCGGCTTCGTCCGGCTCAAGCCCCCGGTGCTTCAGCGCCGACAAATAGCCCGCCCGGCGCTCGTCAAAGTTTTTGATCCAGTCCACACTGTGCAGGTGGCCGATCCGGCGGTGCCCCATTGAAACCAGATACTCCGTGGCCTTGTAGGCGCCTTCAAAGTTGTTGATGAGCACCTTGTCGATTTCGGCCCCGGTCAGCGCGGAATCGATCGCCACCACCGGGAGGCCCAGCGCCTGAAAGCGCGCCATGTCCTCGGCTTCCAACTCCGTCGCCAGAACCAGGAGCCCCTGGGCGCCCCGGTCTACCCGGAGCAATTGCTGCTCCACCGGAAGCCCGCTTAAAAAATTCAGATAAGATAGCGAGAGAATATAGCCCTCGTCCCGGCAGGCTCGCTCAACTTCTTCAATCATGCTTGAAAAGAACTGCGTGTCGCCGACCACTTTTCCATGCTTTTTACACACCACAAACGCAATCTCGTGGATCGCGCCGATGGGCAGCTTCCGCATCATGTCGTCCCGATAGCCCGATTCCACCAATTTCCGTAAAACCCGCTTGCGCGTTTCCTCGCTGATGCCCGGTTTGTTGTTTATGACCATTGAAATTGTCGCGTTGGAAAGGCCAAGCTCCTGCGCGATGTCCTTGATTTTTACCGACAAGCGCGCCTCACCCCCAAACCCCTACGTGCATTTTGTTTTATTATATCAGAAATCGCATGCGATCGCAAGAATGCTTTAAAATATTTCAACGATCTATTGACATATTTCATCAACTATGCTAGCATAATTCAGGAATGTGCCTGAACTTTTTAAGAGTTGCCCATGGGTTTCAGTGCGGCTCGCCGCATGAAATAGAACGATTCAAGGAGGAATCCCCATGAAGAAACTGGTCGCTCTGATGCTTACCCTGTTGATGGTTCTTGGCATGGCTTCCACCGCTTTCGCGGCGGACCTTATCATGATCATCACGCCGAGCCATTCCAACCCCTACTTCAAGACGGTCGCCGACGCCGCGGCCGCGAAGGCTGCCGAGCTGGGCTACGAGACCAAGGTCATCCAGCACGACGACGACGTCGTGAAGCAGCAGGAAGCGTTTGACACGGCCATTCAGCTGGGCGCGAAGGCCATCGTTTGCGACAACGCCGGCGCGGACGCGACGGTCGCCCCGGTGCAGGCCGCGAAGGCCGCGGGCATTCCCACCTTCCTCGTTGACCGCGAGATCAACTCCACCGGCGACGCCGTGGCGCAGATGGTCTCCAACAACTTCCAGGGCGCGACCGCGGTGGCCGAGTACTTCGTCGAGCTGATGGGCGAAGAGGGCGGCTATGTGGAACTGACCGGCAAGGATTCCGACACCAACGCCCACGTGCGTTCGGAAGGCTTCCACTCCATCATCGACCAGTACCCGGACATGAAACTGCTCGACCAGCAGACCGCCAACTGGGATCAGACCGAAGCCTATGACAAGATGGAGTCCATCATCCAGGCCCAGGGCGCCGAGAATATCAAGGGCGTCATCTGCGGCAACGACACGATGGCGATGGGCGTCATCGAAGCGTGCCTCAAGGCCGGCATGAAGGATGTCATCGTCTGCGGCTTCGACGGCTCCAACGACGTGCGCGACTCCATCCTCCGGGGCGAGATCAAGGCCACGGGCCTCCAGCCCATCGCCTACATCTCCGAGCAGGCGGTCGTCCAGGCCGACTACTACATCAAGAACGGCAAGCCCATGGTGGCCGACGAGAAGCAGCTGATGGACTGCGTGCTCATCAACATCGACAACGCCGCCAAGCTGGACAACTTCACCCTGGCCGAATAAGCCATCAAGCAAGAGGGCGGGGTGCGAGCCCCGCCCTCTTTTATAGAAGGGGGAGGTTATGCCATGAAGAAGAAGTCAGCCGGATGGGTCCGGTGGGCCGTACTCGCGGCGGCGGTCGTCCTGATCGCCGCGTTTTGCCGCGTGACGGTCGTGTGGGACACGGCCGAAACCGGCGCGGACGCGAACCTGTCCGTCGCGGAAAAGTACTGCCTTGACAATTGGGAGACCAAAATGGTGCCCGCCATCCGCGAAAGGGCGGCGGACGCCGCCACCGTTCTCGCCGCCGCAAAGGCCGATCTCGGCGCCGCCGGGGAAAAGTACGGCGCGCGGGAAAACCAGACCAGCGCCTGGAACTTCTGCCTGAAGGGCGAAGCGCAGGTGATCGGCATCGAAAACGCCGAAAAAGCCTCCAAGACGCGCCTCGTCGTCGACCTTCTGCCCGCGGACGGCGCGCCAGACGCGCTCATCCAGTGGTCCAGCGTCATCAAGACCAACGCCATCCGCGACAGCGTGGGCTTTCTGAAGCTGGACGGCTTCGCAAACCAGGTGGAATTCGCCGAGCTGACCCGCGCCTTCAACGCGCGCATTCAGCAGGATCTGATCACAAAGCTCAGCGCCGCCTCGCTTGCGGATAAGAAGGTCTCCTTCGTCGGATGCGTGGCGCTGACCAAGGCGGGCGACGCGGCCAATATTGAAATCATCCCCATTGAGCTTTCGGAGGTGGGCTAAGATGCAGCCCATCATGCAGGCAAAGGGCGTCGTAAAAAGATACCTGGGCACCCAGGCGCTGAAGGGCGTCGATTTTGACGTGTGGCCCGGAGGGGTCAACGCGCTGATCGGCGAAAACGGCGCGGGCAAATCCACGCTGATGAAGATCCTCGCGGGCATCGAAAAGCCCACCGAGGGGCGGCTCTTCCTCGAGGGGAAAGAGGTGCACTTCTCCGATGCGCGCGAGGCGGGCGAGATGGGCGTGGGCATCATCCATCAGGAGCTCAACCTGTTTCGAGATATGACGGTGGCCGACAACATGTTCGCCGGTCACGAAATCGCGCGCTTCGGCGTGATCGACCGGGCCGAACAGCGAAAGCGCGCGCGGGAGGTGCTGACGCGCCTTCAGCAGGACATCGACCCCGACGAAACGATGCTGAACCTGCGCGTCGGTCAGCAGCAGATCGTCGAGATCGCGAAGACCATGCTCCGGCAGGAGCTGAAGGTGCTCATCATGGACGAACCCACCTCTTCCCTGTCGAGCGCCGAGGTTGAGGTATTGTTCAAGCTCATCGAGGATCTCAAGAGCCACGGCATCGCCGTCATCTACATCTCCCACCGCCTGGAGGAGATCATCCGCATCTGCGACAACGTGACGGTGCTCCGGGACGGCAACTTCATCGCGACCGCCGAGGTGAAGGACATCACGATTCCGTGGATCATCGAGAAGATGGTCGGCCACGCGACCCTGTCCATTGAAAAGCCGCCCTATTCGGGCCTCCGGGAGCCCGTGCTGACGGTGGAGGATTACTGCCTGCCGCGGCCGGGCGGCGGATGGGCGGTTGACCACGTGTCGTTTACGCTCCACCGGGGCGAGGTGCTGGGCATCTACGGCCTGATGGGCGCGGGGCGTACGGAACTGGTGGAGTCGCTGATGGGGCTGCACCCCGAATCCTCCGGCCGCATGACGGTGCGCGGCGAAGCGGTGGAGAGGCCGGACGTGGCCGCGCAGATCCAGCGCGGCATGGTGCTGGTGCCGGAGGACCGGCAGAAGGACGGGCTGGTACAGACCATGTCCATCTACGGCAACATGCGCCTGACCGCCATCCCGCGCTTTACCAAACGCATGACCATCGACGAAAAAAAGTGCCGCCGGGAAGCCGACAATACCGTTCGCGACATGCAGGTAAAGGTGTCCGACGTAAACCACCTGATCACCTCCCTGTCCGGCGGCAACCAGCAGAAGGTGGTCATCGGCAAATGCGTCATGGCCGAGGCGGACATCTTCATGATGGACGAGCCCTCCCGCGGCATCGACGTGGGCGCCAAGACCGACATCTTCACGCTGATGCGGCGCTTCGCCGCCCAGGGCATGGGCGTATTGTTCGTCGGCAGCGAGCTCAAAGAAATCCTGTCGGTATGCGACCGGGTGCTGGTGATGTCGAGCGGCGTCCTGACCGCCGATCTTTCCGCGGATGAAATGACCGAAAGCGCGCTGGTCAAGGCGTCGGCCGCGGCGCTGCACACCGCCTAGCACGCAAGGAGGATATGGTATGGTAGAAAAGAAGGCTGTCCGCCCCGCGGGCGGGCGCTCCATCGGAACAATCCTTTTGAAGGGCCGCACCTTCATCGCGCTGATCATCCTTTCGGCCTACTTCAGCGTGTTCGCCCCCAACTTCACCACCTGGCCGTCCATTGTGCTGATGCTCAAGCACGCGTCGATCTACGGCCTGCTCGCCATCGGCATGACGCTTGTCATCATCACCGGCGGCATCGACCTGTCCGTCGGCGCGCTGGTCGGGCTATGCGGCATGGTGGCCGGCGGCTTCCTGATCCAGGGCATCCGCCTCCCCTTCCTGGCCGCGACGATCTACCCCAACGTGCCGCTGATCCTCCTCATCGTGTGCCTGATGGCGATATTCATCGGCTGGATCTCCGGCAGGCTCATCGCCAGCATTCAGGTGCCCGCCTTCATCGCGACGCTGGGCACCATGTACGTGTGCCGCGGCTTCGCGATGCTCAGAAACAACGGCGCCACCTTCCCGAACCTTTTTGGCTCCGCGGAGCTGGGCAACCCCGGCTTTGACCTGATCGGCTCCGCCTCGATCCCCGGCGTCAACGTGCCCTACAGCATCATCGCCTTTATCGTGGTGGCGCTGGCGGCCTGGTTCATCATGAAGAAGACGCCGCTGGGCAACCAGATCTACGCGGTGGGCGGCAACGAGCGGGCGGCGCTGCTCTCCGGCATCCGCACGAAGAACATCAAGCTCTTCGTGTACATGTTCTCGGCGTTCTGCGCGGCGGTGTGCTCGATGATCGTGACCAGCCAGCTGCGCGCGTCGCACCCCGCCACCGGCGAATCCTGGGAGATGAACGCCATCGCGTCGGTGGTTCTGGGCGGCACCTCGATGTCCGGTGGCGTGGGCACCATCGGCGGCACCGTGGTGGGCACGCTGGTCATCACCGTGCTCAACGACGGCATGACGATGATGGGCGTGTCTAACTTCTGGCAGATGGTCATTAAGGGCGTGGTCATCGTGGTCGCGGTGGTCATTGACCTTGCACAAAAGGAGATGCAGAAGCGCATCGCGCTTCAAATGAGGAGTGCATAATGGAACCGATAACGCTTAAGAGAATTGCAAACGATCGCAGGGCCGACGCCGTGACGATGATTCACGACGCCAAGACTGGCCATACCGGCGGCGCGATGAGCTGCCTCGATGTCCTTACAGTACTATATTACGACATAATGAACATTGATCCAAAAAATCCCAAAATGCCCGGCCGTGACCGCTTCTTCCTCAGCAAGGGCCACTCGGTGGAGGGCTATTGGGCGATCCTCGCGGACAGGGGCTTCTTCCCCCGCTCGTGGCTGGCCACCTTCTCCCGGCCCGGCTCCCTCCTGATCGGCCACCCGAACAACAAGGTACCGGGCGTCGAAGCCTGCACCGGCGCGCTGGGCCACGGCCTTTCCATTGCCGTCGGCGCGGCGCTGGGCGCGAAGCGCACCGGCCAAGCTTTTCGCGCCTACTGCGTGATGGGCGACGGCGAGCAGGCCGAGGGCTCCATCTGGGAGGCGGCAATGGCCGCGTCCAACTACTATCTGGACAACCTGTGGGCGGTGGTGGACAGAAACGGCCTGCAGATCAGCGGCTCCACCGAGGACGTGATGGCGCTTCGCGACCTTGCCGCGCGCTGGCGCGCCTTCGGGTGGGATGTGGAAACGCTGGATGGCCACGACATGGCGGCGCTTCAGGCCTACTTCCGCTCCGAGCGCCCGAAGGGTGTGCCGCACCTCCTGATCGCGAATACCGTAAAGGGCAAAGGGCTCCCCTTCGCCGAAAACCGCGCCGACTGGCACCACCACGTTCCGTCGGACGAGCAATTGGCCCAGGCGTATGGGGCGCTGGGCGTCGAGGGGGTGTCGTTCGAATGAAACCTTGCAGAAAAGCAATCACCGAAACGCTTTTTGATCTGGCAAAAAAAGATCCTTCCATCTACGCGATGGCCAGCGACAGCCGCGGATCGGTCACGCTGGACGAGTATGCGCGGGAGCTGCCCGGGCAGTTCGTCGAGTGCGGCATCGCGGAGCAGGACGCGGTGGGCATCGCCGCGGGCCTCGCCTGCGCGGGGCTCAAACCCTTTGTCTGCGGCCCCGCATGCTTCTATTCCACCCGCGCCGCCGAACAGATCAAGGTGGACGTGGCCTATTCCCACATGAACGTCAAGATCATCGGCGTATCGGGTGGCGTCAGCTACGGCGCGCTGGGCGGCACCCACCACGCGGTGCAGGACGTGGCGCTGATGCGCGCGGTACCGAACCTTCAGGTGTTCCTGCCGGCGGACGCGAACCAGTCCGCGGCGCTGACCCGCGCGCTGGCCGCCTCCCCCAAGCCCGCCTATGTGCGGGTGGGGCGCGGCGCGGTTCCGGATGTCTACGGCCCGGACGCCCCCTTTGAAATCGGCAAGGCCAACCAGCTGCGCGAGGGAAAGGACGTGGCGCTCATCGCCTGCGGCGAAATGGTGTACCACGCCGTGGAAGCGGCGAAGCTGCTGGCGGAAGGCGGCATCAAAGCCTCCGTTTACGACATGGCGACCATTAAACCCCTGGACGAGGCCGCCATCCTCGAAGCCGCGAAGACCGGCGCCATCGTCACCATCGAGGAGCATTCCGTAAAGGGTGGCCTGGGCGGCGCGGTGGCGGAGGTCGTCTGCCAGCGCGATCCAGTCAAAATGCGCATTCTCGGGCTTCCCGACGAGCCCCTCTACAACGGCGAGAGCCGCCATGTGTTTGCGCACTACGGCCTGAACGCCGAGGGCATCGCGAAGGCCGCAAAGGAGCTGGTGGGGTGAAGTACGTCATCGCGGTCGACCAATCCACCTCCGCCACCAAGGCGCTTTTAATCGACGAGCGCGGCGCGGCAATCCGGCGCGAAAGCCTGCCCCATAAGCAGCACTACCCCGCCCCGGGATACGTGGAGCACGACGCGGAGGAGATCTTCCAGAATGCGCTTCGCGTCATCGCGAAGGCCGCCGAGGGCATCGAAGCGAAGGACATCGCTTCGGTCGCCGTCGCCAACCAGCGCGAGACCACGGTGCTCTGGGAACGGGGCACCGGAAAGCCACTCTGCCGCGCGCTGGTGTGGCAGGACGTGCGCGCGGAAGCGCTGTGCGCGGGATTGTCCCACGCCGCCCAGATGGTGGAGGAGGCCACGGGCCTCATGCTCTCCCCCTACTATTCCGCGGCAAAGGCCGCCCACGCCATCCGCGAATATGCGCTTACGGACTATTGCCTGGGCACCATTGACAGCTACCTCGTCTACCGGCTGACGGGCGGCAAGGTGTTCGCCACCGACGTTTCCAACGCCAGCCGGACCCAACTGATGAACCTGAAGAACCTCTCCTGGGACCCCCGCCTGTCGGAGCTCTTCGGCATCCGGGAATCCGCGCTGCCAGAGATCCGGCACTCGGACGCCGCCTACGGCTTTACGAATGCGCCGGGCATCCCTCGGGGGATCGCGATCACAGGCGTCTTGGGCGACAGCCACGCCTCCCTCTACGGCCAGGGCTGCCACGCGGCGGGCATGGTCAAGACCAGCTACGGCACCGGCTCGTCGATCATGATGAACGTGGGCGCGTCGCCGGTGCGCTCGACCTCCGGCCTTTCCTCGTCGGTGGGCTACGGCGCGAAGGGCAGCGTGTGCTACGTTCTGGAGGGCAACATCACCTGCTCCGCGGATACGCTGGTGTGGCTCCGGGATCAACTGGAGCTGTTCCCGGATCTCGCGACCCTCGACCGACTGGCGGAAACCGTGCCGGACACCGGCGGCGTGCAACTGGTGCCGGCGTTCTCCGGCCTCGGCGCGCCCTACTTCGACACCGCCGCCCGGGCGATCCTTTCCGGGCTCAGCCGCGGCACCACCCGCGCCCACGTGGCGAGGGCGGCGCTCCTCTCCATCGCCCAGCAAAACGCCGACGTGCTGGACGCGATGGCGCGGGACCTCAAAGCGCCGGTTTCGGTGCTGTCCGCCGACGGCGGCGGCACGGTCAACAAGCTTCTGATGCAGATGCAGGCCGACCTCACGCCCTGCCGCGTGAAGGTCGCCGCCCATCCTGACCTGACGGCGATGGGCGCGGGGCTTATGAGCGGCCAGGCCGCGGGCATTTTCGGCGACTTCATTGAATCCGCCCCGGCCGCGGAATACGCGCCCGAAATGGCGGAGGATGCGCGCAGGGCCCTGCGCTCCCGATGGGCCGACGCCGTGCGACGCGCAAGATAGGAGGAAATACTATGGCAACCTTTGGCGTTCTGATCTCCAACCGCTCCTTCTTCCCGGATCACCTGGTGCTGACCGCCCGGGAACAGCTTTTAAGTTCGCTGGAAGCCTGGGGTCACAAGGTCGTCACGCTGTCCACGGAAGACACCAACATGGGCGAGACCATGACCTACGAAGAGGCCGAGAAGTGCGCGAAGCTCTTCCGCACCCACGCGGACGAGATCGACGGCGTGATCATATGCCTCCCCAACTTCGGCGAGGAGGCCGGCATTGCCGACGCGATGCGCTTGTCGCGACTCGACTGCCCGATCCTCATCCAGGCCTGTGACGACGACTTTGACAAGCTGCAGCTGGAAAACCGCCGCGACGCGTTCTGCGGCAAGCTGTCGCTGTGCAACAACCTCTACCAGTACGGCATCAAGTACACGCTGACCCGCCGCCACACCTGCGCAATTCTGTCCGACGAATTTAAAAAAGACGTTGAATTCTTCGCGGGGGTTTGCCGGGTGGTCAAGGCGCTGAAAACCGCCCGCATCGGCCAGATTGGCGCCCGCGTCACGCCCTTCCGCACCGTGCGCTACTCTGAAAAGCTCTTACAAGCCAGCGGCATCACCGTTGAAACCGAGGATTTCTCCGAAATTCTCGCCGACGCGAACGAGATGGCGGACCGCGCCCGCATCGACGCGAAGGTCGCGGAGATCCGCGCCTACGGCAACATCGCGCCCTGCGGCACTCAGGAAAAGCTGGAGCGTCAGGCGAAGCTGATCCTCGCCGTCGAGGACTGGATGGCCGCCCACCGCTGCACCGCCAGCGCCATCCAGTGCTGGGACAGCGTTGAGGCCAACTACGGCTGCGCGATGTGCCTGGGCATGAGCATGATGGGTGAAAAGGGCCGCCCCAGCGCCTGCGAGACCGACGTGATGGGCGCCGTTTCGATGCTGGCACTCCTGAACGCCTCCGGCGTCCCGCCGATCTATCAGGACTGGAACAACAACTATAAAGACGAGCCGGACAAGTGCATCAACGTCCATTGCTCGAATTACCCCGCCTGCGCGTTTGAGGAGAAGCCGGAGATCGCGAACCTGGACATCCTCGCCACCACATTGGGCGCGGATGTGTCCTTCGGCGCGCTGAAGGGCCGCGTGCGCCCGTCGAAGATGACCTACCTCAAGCTCTCCACCGACGACCGGCGCGGCGTCGTCAAGGGGTACCTCGGCGAAGGGCGCTTCACCGACGACCCCCTCCCCACCTTCGGCGGCGTGGCGGTGTGCGAAGTGGAGAACCTCAACGGCCTGATGCGCCACCTGACTAAGAACGGCTACGAGCACCACGTGGCGCTGACCCAGGCCGAGTGCGCAGACGTGCTGGAAGAGGCGCTCACCAACTACATGGGCTGGGAGATTTACAGGCACAGCTAAGGCGGAAACTGCGCGAAATTCTCCAGAAATTTCGCGTGGTTCGCTGACCGAAGGAAACGCGCGCATGTCGCCGAATTTGTTTGAAAATCGAGAGGGATCACGCCCTCTCGATGCTCTCCCGAAGTTCCCGAAAAATTTGACGCCCGGAGCGGTTCGCTCCGGGCGTCTTCGCATGTCTGATTAGAAAGTTGCGGTGTCCGGGTCGGTGGAGAAGCCGCACACGCCGGTCAGGTTTGCCAGCATCTCGATATCCTCGGCGTCCAGCTCAAAGTCGAACACCTTGGCGTTCTCCGCGATGCGCTCCGCGGTGACGGACTTGGGCAGCGGCAGATAGCCCCGCTCCAGACTCCAGCGGATGCAGACCTGCGCCACGCTCTTTCCGTACTTCTCCGCGAGCGCCTTGACCTCCGGCACCTCGAAGATCTTGCCCACGCCCAGCGGGCTATAGGCCTCCAGGATCATGCCGTGCTTGCGGCTGGCCGCCACCACGTCCTCCTGGATGTCGCCGGGGCAGAGGCGGATCTGGTTCGCGGCGGGCGTGACCTTGGCGGTCTTCATCAGCGCCTCGATGTGGTGGGGGCGGAAGTTGGAGATGCCGATGGCGCGGATCTTACCGGCCTCGTAGAGCTCTTCCATCGCCTTCCAGGTCTCGGCGTTGATCGCCTGCCAGCGGTCGCGGAACTTGGGCGGGTTGGGCCAGTGGATCAGGTAGAGGTCGAGGTAATCGAGGCCCAGATTGTTCATGGAGCGGTCGAAGGCCTTGAGGGTGGATTCATAGCCGTGGTCGTCGTTCCACAGCTTCGTTGTGATGAACAGCTCCCCGCGCTTGACGCCGCTCAGGCGGATGCCCTTGCCGACGCCTTCCTCGTTGCCGTAGGCGGCGGCGGTGTCGATATGGCGGTAGCCCGCGTCGATGGCGGCCTTGACGGACGAAACCGCGACTTCGCCCTCCGGCGTCTGCCAGGTACCAAAGCCGACGCAAGGAATCTTGACGCCGTTATTCAAAACGTAGCTGTCGGTGAGAGATTTCATGGACGCACCTCCAAAATAATAATCGTTGACGGCGCGCATCGCGCCTGTTACAATGTCATTATAAAGGTTCAAGTTTACTTTAAGTCAATAGTTCGAGTGTAAAAGAGGCGTTAACATGGAGTACTCCATCCATCAGGTATCCGAAAAGATGCAGCTGCGGCCCACGGTGCTCAGGTTTTATGAAAAAGAGGGGCTGCTCCCGAGCGTCAGAAGAAGCCGAAGCGGCATCCGCCGCTACGACGCGGAGGATTTGGAGTGGATCGGGCTGATCGTGTGCCTGAAGAATACCGGGATGTCCATCAAGCAGATCAAGGAGTTTGTGGACCTGAGCGCCCAAGGCGACGGCACGCTGAAGGCGCGCTGCGAGATGCTCCACGAGCACAAGAAAAACGTGGAAGCGCAGATTGAGGAAATGCACCGGCATCTCGAAAAGGTTGCCTGCAAGATCGACTGCTATTCAAGGCAATACGAGGCCTATCGGAAGACCCTCGCGGCGCAGGTTGAAGTGAAATAACTGGTGGGCAAAGCCTTCCTCAGCAGGGCAAAATCCCGCGGACTCAGGCCCCTGACAGCCCTCCCTGACAAGGCAACTTTGCAGGGATTTGTCAGGGGTCTGACGTATCCTCCGAGTGCCGTCATGCCCTCCTGGCGGGATGGCGCAGCACCGTCCGCATCTTTTCCGGCGCGGTACGGCGCGGGTCTCCCAGGTAGATCTCATGGTGCTTGCGTTCCTCCGACAGGTCCGACACGAGGCCGTTTTCCGCCATGAAGGCCTGCATCCGGGCCACCGTGGCCGGCTCGTCCGCGTAGGGGCCGAAGTGCATGCACTGCACGCAGAGCCCTTCCCGGAAGGGCGCGAGGCGCGCGCGGCTGACATCCAGCTTCTTCTTGCGCAGCACCTCCGAAGCCGCCCAGTCGAACACCGCCGGCGTGACGAACTCCGGCTGGCGGATCATGGCCGTCCAGTGGTATTTGTCCTTGTCGGCGGTCAGCACATCCATCGCGCCGTCTCCGAACCACCAAAGGCTCTCCAGCGGCGGCACAGCGTACTCAAAATACCCTTCCGGCGTCCGGCCGCCCTTGGGCGACATCTTGATGGTGTAGGCGATCGCGTACAGAAGTTCCACCGCCTTTGCGTACGCGCCATCTTCTTCGTTCGGGTTTCCCGCGCCGTCAACCTGCAAAAACACCATCTCCGGCACGTCCACGGCGGTTGGTTCGCCGCCCGGCGCATAGAGCTCCGGGAACGCCTTGACGTACTCCAGCTTTCCCATGTTCCTCCCCCCTTCTGATGCCGTCATTATAGCGCACAATACATGACATAAGCGCGTCATATTCTGTATCGGGCAAGAATTTTTTCAAGCCTTGCGGCGATCTCCCGCCGCGCCTCCGGTGGCGAGAGCACCTCACAGCGCTCGCCGAAGGACAGGACGTACTGGTACAGCCCTTCGCCCTTGGGCAGCATTGTCCGCACGAGGAAGGCGCCGTTTTCCAGGCGCTCATGGTGCTCAAATTCGTCGTACACCCGGAAGGCCATCTCTTCCGGCAACTTCAGGATGACCTCCACCAATTCTCCTTGTGGGAGCGGGCCGGGCTCCAGCGCCCGGGATGGCGCCTCCCGCGAGAACGATTCCTCATATACCTCGATCTCCCGCATGCGGCTGAGCTTGAAAAGGCGCTCCGCCCGCCTGTCCCGGCAGTAGCCGTACAGGTACCAGGCCTGCCCCTTGAAGCACAATTTCAGCGGCTCGACCGTGCGCCGAGCGGTCTCTCCCCGTCCTCCGGCGTAGGTGAAGGAAACCACACACCGCCCCAGAATGGATGACTTGAGGCGTGAAAAGGCCTCCGAAACGCCTTTCGGATCGCTCCACGACGAAAAATCCACTTCGATCCAGTCCGCACCCGCGGCGCCGAACAGCGCGCCCAGCTTTTTCAGCGCACCGTCTGCCGCGCCGGGGGCTACGCCGCCCAACGCCTTGAGGGAAGCCAGCACGTCCGCCTTCTCCCCGTCGGTCAGTACGGCCCTGCCCAGCGACGAACCCGGCGAGAGCGCGATGCCGCCGCCCTTCCCCCTGATCATGTACACCGGGACGCCCGCGGCGGAAAGCGCCTCCACATCCCGGTAAATGGTGCGGTTCGATACTTCAAAGCGCCGCGCCAGCGACCCGGCCGTCAGCGCCTTTCCGCCCATGAGCAGGTATACGATTTCCAGCATCCGGTGAATCTGCAAACGCCCACCCCCGGCACCATTTAACCATAGATATATGACACGCGCAAGGCATATTCACATGCCCTTTTTCCATCGCCGCCCACCGCTCCAAGGCGTCATTTCTTAACATTTTTTTGTGATTTCCCCATTGTGTTTTCACCCTGCCCGTGTTATAATGGTCGGGCGTCAAGGGAGAAACACTTCCAAAGCGCTTCATATGGGGCATTAGCACAGTTGGTAGCGCGCTACGTTCGCATCGTAGAGGTCAGGGGTTCGAATCCCCTATGCTCCACCATCAAACCCACCAAAACACGGTGGGTTTTCTCTTTGTATTCGAGCTTTCTTTGTTCTCAATGCACAAAACAGGCAGTTTGGCCGATTCATCTCAATCGCGCTTGACCACAATAAATACCACAACCAGCTTCAAAATGACCACTTTTCCCCGGTTTTGAGCATAGAAAAACGGGGCGATCTACGCCCCGCATGGGATAGTCTCGTTACATCTCCAGCGCTATTATCTCAAGCTCACCGATTACGACATCCAGCAGCCGCAGCTTGTTCTCGTCAGTTGGGTCGTACCAGGCAGATACCCCGCTAATTGCAGTCCGGAGTTCGGGCGATTGGATCTGTTCAATCTGGATGTGTTCCATGGAATAACTCTCCTTTCGTACTTGACGGGCTGGAGGCCCCGCGGTATACTCTGTGTGAGCCTCCAGCCGGTTCGGTTGGTAAGTTCCTGTGAAAGCCGCTGCTGTGGTAGGTGGGCGGCTTTTACGCTACCATGAAGCGCCGCGCGGTGGTGGTCTTGGTGAACCTCTCCGCAATCTCCGGCAAGGCCTTCTTGAGGGCCGTGGTGTCCAGCCGGGCGCTTGTGACGGCCTTCCATGTGACTTTGAACGCCCCGGCGGTCAGTTCCTCGGCCTCGCCCATGTGGGCCTTGATCTTGTCTTGGAGGGCGGTGATTTCGGCTTCAAGCTCTTCCTGCATCCGGCGCAGCTCCTGGAGCTCGGTGACGGTGGCGGCGATCTCATGCTGTGACATGTGGGGAACCTCCTTAGTGTTGATCGGTTGAAGGCGGGGCGGCTTCTGCTTACTTGGGCTTATTGGCGCTGCCTTTCGCATCCGGTTCCCGTTGGGCTTCTTAGGTGCTTCCCTCAACCTCTGATAGGATTATAATTCATCTAACACTAGATGTACACTGGCGAATTTCATGAATCTAGCACTAGATTTCTTGTGCAATCTAACACTAGACAATCATTGTATCTTGCGCTATAGTGTGTGCAGTGGAAAAGATGGGCCAAAGTTTGCGGCCCCGCTATTGAGAGGAGATACGCAATGAAGCAGAATCCGACGGACTATAAGAGGGCGTTCAACGAAACCAACTACGCCCGCCTCGCAATCACGATTCCAAAGGGCCGCAAAGCCGCCGTAGAAGCCCACGCCAAGGAGAAAGGGGAATCCGTCAACGGCCTAGTTAACGGCCTCCTACGGGCAGATATGGGGCTTACAGAAGCAGAATGGAACGAGAGGGTTGAATAGCCTCCCGAGGTTCGCGGGAAGGCCGTACAGACCCTCATGGGGCTGGAGGCGGTCTTGAGAGCAGGATCGCGGAATGAATTGCAAACGGCACGGAAAAGGAGAGCAATGCCGTTCAAAACGTAGCCTGCCGTCATGTCTGACGCGGACCTACGCGGCAATTGCCCTCCGATACAAGCATACACTTTATGACCATTTCCGTCAATAGCTGATTGTGCTTGATGCAGTAGCGCGATTGGTTTATAGTCCAAAAAGGAGAAGCGCTATTAAGGTGGCAGGCCCCGTCATAAACGGCGCGTCTCCTTCCCTATGGAGACGGACGAGCGCCGGAATAATGGAGCAACTAAATCCGTTGCTTTTCCAACGCGGGATCTTCCGCGGAACTGCTGCATGGAGATCAAGGAAGCGCGTATATGTCGCGGGAGAGCGACTCCCGAATGGAGCGCGAAAACGCAATCTAGTTTTGAAAACTAGATCAGGAGAGCAATAGAAACCTCCTCATTCCCTGAAACCATCGTAAAGTATTTGAGCGCCGCACAGAGCCGCCGGCACGTCAAACGCGGGAATCTCTGTACACGAAAAGCAAAGGCCCCTCTAAACGCCTTGTGAACGGCTGGAGGGTCTTGCACGTTCACGGCTCTGTCAACCATCGCTCACTCGGAAAGTGAGACCGTCCCAAATTTTGTGTAAACCGTAAGTGGTGGTAGAATAGAAACATCACGGAGGTTTACGAATGGGAAAGAGCAGGATCACGCCAGAGCAGCGGGCGCTGCGGACAAAACTTGGGGAGATG